>JAFUWF010000005.1 GCA_017483575.1 Bacteroidales bacterium | reverse complement strand
TGACGGGCATCAGTGTGGCGGCCATCCAGAAGCTGCTGGACCAGTTGCTGGCGAAGAAGTACGTGGAGCGTGGCGAGAAGGACGGCAGCTGGCGGGTGTATGTGACGCAGTGATGGTTAATGGTTCAAGGTTCAAGTTTCAAGGTTTTGTTGACCAGAGGCTGATTATCGTGGCACTGCTGGCAGACTTGGTATTCTGCTTCTTCAACTACAGACCGAAGGGGAAAGCAAAGTGCTTTGCTGGAGACGTAGGCAGCATAGGTATTGCATTCATTATGTTGTTTGCCATCGGGAGACTGATTATGAAGACGGGAGACTTGACGTGGCTTGTCTTCTTGCTGATATATGGCGTGGATGGGGTGCTGACAATCATTCACCACATTATGCTGCACGAGAACCTGGGACAGGCGCACCGCAAGCATGCATATCAGATTATGGCGAATGAGCTGAAGATTGGGTACATGAAAATTTCGTTGCTGTATATGGGGTTGCAGTTGGCGGTGAGCCTGGGATTTATCTATCTGTGCCCGAATACCGTACTGGCGCACTGGGTGTATCTTGTGGGGACCGCAATCGTGTTGGCAATAGGCTACATTTTGTTTATGCGGAAGTACTATCATTTGCACGAGGAGTACCTGGCTTCGCTGAACACGAATAAAACGAATTGAACGAATATGGAGATTCAACTTATAAACGATAATCTTCTGAAGGAGCTTCATGAGAAAGCTTCTGGCAGTGAGCGGCTGCGGCAGAACTTTGACCTGCGCACAACGCCTGAGGACGGGAGTCAGAGGATGCTGAATGTGCTGGAGGTGGGGACACACGTGCCTATTCACAGACACACGATGTCTTCTGAGACCGTGATATGTCTTGAGGGTTGTTTTGATGAGGTGTTCTATGAAGAACTGCCAACGGTTGTTGATGGTGGGCCTGTTCACGACGGAGAACGAGCGGTGGATGAAACGGCATTTGTAGAGACTGCACGTTTCAGACTTAATCCAAAGGAAGGGAACTATGGCATTCAGATACCGAAGGGTGCGTGGCATACGATAGAGGTGTATGAACCATCAACGATATTTGGGTCGAAGGACGGGAAGTACTATGCTTCGCTAGAGAAAAGTGAAGAGTGAAAAAGTTGAAGGCATTCGGAAAAGCGGTGTGGGTGTTTTGTAAGTATTTAATGGTGCTCGCAGGTAGATTTTTGAGGATCTCTTCCGTAATATGAAATAAAAGTGGTATTTTGCACCCAGAAATATCTGTTATGAGAGAGGAAAAGTTGTTTAAACAGAGCATTGCTATTCTTGATTTTTTCTTGGTTAAATGAAGAAGGTGGAAAAGGACGAGGGTGTGGTGCAGAACATCGACCGGTCGCTGGACAAGCCAAGCGACATAGTCGAGCGCAGGGTGAATGGTTTATGGTTCAATGTCGATGACTAAATGTTAAAATGTGGGTAAAAACGGAATTCTTTTTAGAATAATCCATAGCGAATACGAAAAAAAACGTATTTTTGCATCTGAAATAACCGTTTCGGAAATGGGTATTTCTGAACCTAAAGTGTAGAATATGAGGTTCTACGAAATACGGAAGGAGATGTGAAATATTCGTTGATGATGAATATCGTGCTGCTAGGCTATGTGGGGGGGTAAGAGGTTTGAGGTATGAGGTAGGGGAGGGCATAGGTTACAGGATATGAAGGAACGTTTGTATATTATTGGCAACGGCTTTGATCGCCACCATGGGGCGCAGTCTTCCTATTATGATTTCAGGAAGTATCTGACTCATCGTAATGTGAACATCATCAAGTCGTTTGATTTGTACTTCGGTCCACGCTCTTTGTCCTGGACTTTGTTTCATCCTATACTGATCGACTGGTATTTCGGGGATTCCCCTAACCTCCATCTGCCAGTGCCCAAGAATGAGTGGGCAATGGAATGGTTGTGGAGTGACTTCGAAAAGTGCCTGTCGATGTTGGATCGAGAAAAGATAATGGATATTCTGGATATGAAACTTCCTAGCCAATCTCTTGATGATGAGGGGTTCAGATATGCGGACTATTATGCGCCGCTGGATGAGATTGAATACAGGGTCAACCTCTGCAATTTTGAGATGCGATACCAGTTCCACAAGTGGATTAAAACGCTGCAGTATGCCAAGGGATACAAGAGGAAGATGGTCGAAGTGGATAGAGGTGCCCTCTTCTTGAATTTCAATTATACTGAGTTTCTGGAATCTGTCTATGGCGTTTCGCGAGAACATATATGCTATATACATGGTTCTAAACGGGACCCGTATGGCTCGTTGGTGCTTGGGCATCATCTGGACGAGCAGCGGGCGTATGAGACCTGGATACACAAGAACAGAAACCGTCGACGTAACCGGCCCAACCAGAAGGACAAGAAGGGGAGGTATTTCGCCAATGACAAACTGTGCTATTTGGCTTATTTCCTTGATAAGCCAGATCGGGGCAACTGGAGGAATCCGATACGTTATTATGCGGCGGAGGACGCTAAGCGACGTTTTGAAGGGTATTATCGGGACAGCTACAAGGATACTGCGTCGATTATCCGTCAGCATGAGGGTTTCTTCGTGGCACTGCAAGATGTGAAAGAAGTTACGGTGATGGGCCACTCACTAAGTGAGGTCGATATGGACTATTTCCGTAAAATCATGGCTTCTATTGGTGACATAGAACATGTCCAGTGGCGGTTCAGTGTCTTTTCGGAGAAAGATAGACAAAGTGTGAAAAAGTTGATATACAGGCTGAATATCCCGGAAAGGGGAAATGTCCAGACGTTCAGCCTGTGAATGCGTATGAGTCTGGACTCGCATCCATTCGCCGGATCCAGAGGCATTGTCAAGAACGTGTCTCCCGGCGACTTGTAAATCCTCTTGGGGTTCTATTGTATGGATGTCGTTTCCGAACATCCCTGGGGATGTCGATGTAAACCAGGCCTGCTGGTAGGTCTTCGGGATGCGAAGGCGGGTTGTGAATGGTTATGGAGATTGGGGCTCCCACCCGGTCTCCTTTTCATTATTATTGTGCTGTTGAGAGGTCGAGGTAGGGGAGGAGTTTGGCCAGCATGGTGTCGGTGCAGGAGGGGATGGCACGGAGGTCGTCGGGGGAGGAGAAGGTGACGCCACGGGAACGGAGGTTGACAAGGTCGCGGGCGAAATAATAGTCTACATAGGGATGCTTGATGAACTGTTTCAGCGGGATGCTGTTGACGGGGATACGGCTGTGGTTGGCGCTGTCCAGCGCCAGGTGCGGGGCGATATGGGCGAGGAGTTCAGGTGTGAAGCCGTAGACCTCGAGCAGTTGGTCTGTGGAGACGAAGCCTCCCAGGCGGTCGCGGTAGCGGACGATGCGGCGTGCCGAGGCCGGCCCGATGCCGTGCAGCAACTGCAAGGTCGTGGTGTCGGCGCTGTTGAGTTCCACCGTCAAGGCCCGGCGTGTGGGTGCCGGAGGCTCTGACGCATACCAACTCCGGGGAGCCTCGTCGGGCTGGCGAGGGGTGTTTTGCGGTGCCCGGCGGGGGTACTGCCGCCCGCTGTAGTCGGGACGGTGGGAACGGTAGACGGAATCCTCCATTTTCTCCAAAAAAGCCTGCTCCCGATGCCGGATGGAGTCGGTTTCGGGGACGGCGACGGCCCTCTCGGACGAAAAAAGTTTGATGGCGAGGATGACGATTAAAACCACTGCTATCCAGATGATTCCGCCCAGTTGTAGCTGCGTCAGTCTATGTTTTTTCTTGTTCATGATGAAGAAAAATTTTGCCGTATAAAAAAATCTTCGTACTTTTGCACCCGATTTCGACGAGAAAAAGAGGTCTGTTAGCTCAGTTGGTTCAGAGCGCTTCCTTCACACGGAAGAGGTCGAGAGTTCGAATCTCCCACAGACCACCACAAGCCACCCCAAGAGGGTGGCTTTTTTGTTTTATTACGGTTTTTATTCGTCATGCTGTATACTTTTTATGCCGTTATAACGTTATAACGGGTAAATTATTGTTTGCTATGATAAGAGAAGAAACTGTTTTCGGGCCCATCTTCAGCCGCCGTCTGGGCAGCTCGCTGGGTATCAACCTGCTGCCCGAGAAGGGCAAGATTTGCAATTTCGACTGCATCTACTGCGAATGCGGCTGGAACCGCGATGGGCGCGGCGACACCCTCCTGCCCACCGCCGCCAAGGTCCGCAGCGACCTGGAGCGCATGCTCGTCAAGCTCGCCAAGGATGGCACTCCCGTGGACAGCATCACCTTCAGCGGCGACGGCGAACCAACGCTGAACCCCGAATTCCCCCGGATTATCGACGACACGCTGCTTCTGCGCGACCGATACTACCCCCAGGCCAAGGTCAGCGTCCTCAGCAACGCCACCCGTGTGCACCTGCCCGAGGTGTTCGAGGCCCTGCGCAAGGTGGACAACCCCATCATGAAAATCGACGCACCTACCAACGAGCTCATTGAGAAAATCAACATGCCCGCCCCGGGCTACGACATCGCCCGCGTAGTGGAAGCACTCAAGCAGTTCCAAGGCAACTTCGTGCTCCAGACCTGCATGCTCCGGGGCAACGGTTTCGACTCCGCCGCCCCCGAGGTCATCCTCCCGATGATGGACATCGTGCGCCTGCTGAAGCCGCGCGAATGGATGGTCTACACCATCGACCGTGCCACCCCCATGCAGGGCCTCGTGAAATTCTCGCCCCAGGAAATGAAGTCCCTGGTGCAACCCATTATCAACGAGGGAATAACGAAAGTGCAAATCAAGGGCGCCGTGGAGGACAACTAGCACCAACCGCAAGCGCCAACAACCCGGTAACACCCCTGGGAAAAGAGGGGTCAAACAGGTACCTTATTCGACTGTTCTTATATAGTATACATATAGTATACATATACTTCTCATATAGTATTTATATACAGTATATGAATACTATATGAGAAGTATATGTATACTATATGTATACTATATGAATACGGACGTATTTGGGGGCTATCGGGTAGCTGTGGGGGCGCCGGCGGGGAGGAGTTCGTGGGCGAGGAGGAAGCCCAGGATGAGGCGCATGGCTTCGGGGGCGAAGGTCTCTTCGATTTGTATGTATTCGTCCGGGGAGCCCGTGGAGCAATGCTGGAAGAGGTGGTTGAGGCCGGGGAGTTCGTGGGTTTCGGCCTTGGGGCACAGTTGCTTGATGCGCTGGAGGTTGGGCTGGGCGGGCACTTGGCAGTCGCGGTCGCCGCAGAGGGCGAGCACGGGGCACTGTACGTTGGGGAGATAGCTGGCGGGGTCGAGGGCGAGGAAGGCCTGCATCCAGGGGAGGTCGAGTTGCTGTTTGAGGCTGTAGGCCATGCCTTTGCGGAGGTCTATGCTGTCGATTTCCTCTTTCGTGAGGCCGTCGGTGTGGCGGAGGATGACGGTTTGCAGGTCCCCCACGGTGGTTTCTTGCCGGCTGGACGCCGGCGGTCCATCCCGGCGGGACAACAGGTCGCGCATGCAGGCGGCGCGGAGGGCGCAGAGGCGTGGGCTGACGCCGCGGGAGCGGAAGAGGGCTTCGTTCTGCTGCACCATGATGTCGAGTCCCGTACAGCCTTGTCCGGCGAGCATGACGACGTATTTCACCTCTTTGTTTCTTGTCGCGATGATGGGTGCTATGGCGGCGCCCTCGCTGTGGCCGCCGATGCCGATGCGTGCGGGGTTGACGGCTGGATGACGCTTCAGCACGTTGAAGAGTGCTTCGGCGTCCTCGGCGAAGGTGAGGGTGGTGGCGGAGTCGAGGGGGCCGCGGGAAGCGCCGACGCCGCGGTCGTCGTAGCGGAGGGTGGCGATGCCGTGGCGGGCCAGGAAGTCGGCCAGGACGAGGAAGGGGCGGTGCTGGAAGAGCTCCTCGTCGCGGTTCTGCTGGCCGGAGCCGGAGACGAGGAGGAGGGCGGGGTGTCTCCGCGCGACCGAGTCGCGCGGCACGGTGAGGGTACCTTCGAGGTGGATGGTGTCGCCGTGGGAGTCGATGTAGTCGGCGGCGAGGGTCTCTTCGGTGTAGGGGTAAGGCGGCTGCGGGGTCTGCGGGCGGCGGAGCTGGTAGAGGGTGTCGGCGGGGAGGAAGGAGATGGCTTCGCGGAGGAGGCCTTGGCGCCAGGTGCCGTGCCATTCGCTACACACTCCTCCGTCCGCACTGCGTGCGGCCACCTCCCCTAACTTAGGGGAGGAGAGAGAATGTATCAGGGTGAGCTTCAGGCCGATGGAGGAGCATTCGAAGCGGAGGGTGTCGTTCTGTAAAGACCACTTGCTGACGGGGATGGGAGTGGGGGACTGGAGGGGGCTGTAGAGCTCGAAGAGGGTGTCGGCCTGGTGTAGGCAGAGGGCGAGGCCGGTCTTGGGGCTCCAGGCGGTCCACCATTGGGCATAGGCAAATTGGCAGTTGAGAATTGAAAATTGAAAAGCGAGGACGAATAAGCCTTTTTTCATTGTTCAATAATCAATAACCAATAACCTATAACCCTTTACCTGGAGAACATCACCTTTTCGCTGTTGAACATGCGTGTGAGGCCCCAGACGGCGACGCCGGTGTAGACGACGTTGGCTCCGAGGGTGATGAGTACGGGGCCCCACTGCATCTCGTGCAGGAAGACGGCCACCATCACCTCCATGGAGTTGTAGAAGGGGATGAGGTAGACGGCGAGGTTGTCCGAGGCGCCGTTCTGGAACATGGGCAGGAGGCCTGCCAGCATGACGATGAGCATGAAGGGGGTGATCATGGTGCCGGCGTTCTTGACGTCCTTGGCCAGGGCGGAGAGGAGGCTGACGGCGGAGGCCATGATGAGCACGGAGGCGAAGATGACAAGCAGGAGGACGAGGTAGTCGGAGGCGGTGTAGTGGAAGGAGAGGGTGCCGGCGTCGGGCACCATGTTGGGCAGCGAGAGGGCTATGCCGATGAAGCTGGAGATGCCGCTGAGCAGGGCTATGCAGGAGAGGGAGACGATCTTGCCCATGGCGAGTTCGTTGCGGCGCATGGGTGTGACGAGGAGGGTGGCTATGGTGCCGCGTTCCTTCTCGCCGGCGATGGCGCTGGGGGCTATGGCCATGACGCCGGAGAAGAGCATCATCATGATGAGCATGGGGAGGATCTTGCTCCAGACCATGGCGCCGATGCTCTCGTCGGAGGCCTGGTCATAGGAAAACGTCGGACAATCGGAACGGTTGATATCGAAGCGGTTGCTGATGCCGTCCTCGAAAGCCGTGAGGGCTTCGGTGAGCTCGTTGAAAACCCGCGAGGAGGCGTTGTTGGTGGAGTTGTAGTAGATTTCGATGTTGGGGGCGGGGAGGCCCTCGGAAGGGTCGTAGGTGGCGAGTAGCGAGTCAAAGCCGATAGGGAAGCGCACAAGGACGTTGTCGATGTCCTTGTCTTCCAGAAGGTAGATGTCCTGTTCGACGAACGGCTGTTCGACGACGACGGTGTTGGGGTCGAGCTCGCCGAGAAGGGGTGCGATGGTGGTGGGGAGGTTCTCCACACGGACGGTCACCATTTCCTCGGCCCCTTCGGTGACCATGCTCTCGATGCCGGTGCCCATGAAACTGTAGATGAGGTAGATGAGCAGGCCGGGCATGATGACCGTGGTGAACAGCAGCTGTCGGTCGCCGAAGAAGCGGGCGAACTCTTTCTTTATGATTGTCAGGACGTTTGATTTCATATCTGGTTTTTTTCTTTTTTACGACAACATTATTTTTTTTAAACGACAACTCAGACAACGGAGACAACGGGCAAAACGCAACATGCGTTTTGCGGGATGCGCAAGCAAAGGTTGTTTTTGTTGTTTTTGTTGTCGTTGAATAACATAACTATGCTTCGTTGTCTTTCAGGGATTTGTAGATTTCGAAGAAGCGGTCCTCGATGGAGAGGCCGTCGGAGACCTCGCTGAGGGTGCCGCAGGTGGCCATGCGGCCGTCGATGATGATGCCCACGCGGTCGCAGAGGCGCTCGACGAGGCTGAAGATGTGGGTGCTGAGGATGATGGTCTTGCCCTCGGCGCGGAGCTCCTGGAGGTAGTCGGTGACGGTGCGTGCCGTGAGGACGTCGAGGCCGTTGGTGGGCTCGTCGAAGATGATGATTTCGGGGTCGTGGACCAGCGAGATGACGAGGGAGAGCTTCTGTTTCATGCCGGTGGAGAGGTTGGCGACCTTGACCTCGGCGAAGCGGTCGATGCCGAAGCGGGAGAACATGCGCTGCTTGCGGTCGGCGATGACTGCGTCGTCGACGCCGTGGAGGCGGGAGAAGAAGTCGAAGAGGTAGTTGGGGGTGAAGAAGTCCTCGAGTTTGAGCTCGGAGGTTAGGAAGCCGATCTTGGAGCGTACCTCTTCGGGGTTGGCCACGACGCTGCTGCCGTCGAGGATGGCGTCGCCGCTGTCGGGGCGGATGAGAGTGGAAAGCATGCGGAGGGTGGTGGTCTTGCCGGCGCCGTTGGGGCCGAGGAGGCCGAAGATTTCGCCTCGGAAAGCGTTGAACGACAGGTGGTCCACAGCCGTCTTGCGGCGGGTGGAGGTGCGTTCAATCTTTTGTTGTTTGCGTGAGAGCGTGAAGGTCTTGCACAACTCGTCGACGCGGAGTATTTCTTCCATGATGTTAATTCTTAACGGTTTAATTGTGCGTTCTTTTGATTAATACGTTGCAAAAATACGACCTTTTTCCCATGTGGCCAAATTTTTTTGTCAATTGAGGGGCGCGGGATAATAAAAAGAGAAATTTTGAGTTATTAGGGCATAAGGAAACGAGGAATAGAAAGATGAAAATACGTCGAATTGTCATATTGTTTCTGGCGTTGCTTGGTGCCATGGGCGCCAGTGCGCAGGTGCGTCCGTTGGAACTGCGTGCCGTCCGTTTGGACACGAATACCGCCAGCAGGCCTGCCAGGCTCACCAAGCTGACCCCTGCGAGGACTTTTTCCAAGAGAGAGATCAAGAAGGCGGCGTCGGAGCACATCGTCTTTGCCACGTTGCTCGACGGCGACACCGTTCCGCTCTACTACCTGAGGGAGGTGAACGTATATGCTTCGGGTATGCTGCTGACGGCCAAGGAGATCAAGAACAACGCCAAGTTGATCCGCAATGTGCGGCTGATGCTGCCCTATGCCCGCGAGGCGAAGAGGAGGCTCGATGCGCTGGAGGTGGAGATCGCCAATCTGCCCAAGAAGCAGCGCAAGGCCGCCATCAAGAAAGCCGAGCAGCAGCTGAAGGACGACTACAAGGGCGAGCTGTCGAAGTACACCTTCTCGCAGGGTCTGGTGCTCATCAAGTTGATAGACCGCGAGACGAGCCGGACGGCCTACGCGCTGGTGGGCGACCTGAGGGGTTCCTTCCGTGCGGGTCTCTATCAGACGCTGGCGCGGTTGTTCGGATACAATCTGAAGACGAAGTACGACCCGAAACACGACAAGAAGGACGAACTGATAGAGCGGATTGTGCTCTCGATAGAGAGGGGGCAGTTGTGATTTTTTGGGGAGGAGTGAAAGGGAGTGAAAGGGAGTGAAAAGGAGTGAAAGGACAAATGTTAAAAAAGAGGTGATTTATGAAAGGATACGTTTTTCTTTCGGCGGTGCCGATGCGGGCTGATGCGAGCGACCGGGCCGAGATGGTGAACCAGCTGCTCTGCGGGGATACCGTGGAGGTGGTTGAGCGTCAGGAGAAATGGTCACGCGTGCGCTGCGACTACGACGGCTATGAAGGCTGGGTGGACAACAAGCAGTATGTGCCGTTCGCGACGGCTGCCGAGTTGGCGGAACGTTGCTTCTTGGGGACGCCCTACCTGTGGGGCGGACGCTCGAAGGGCGGCATTGACTGTTCGGGGCTGACGCAGGTGTGTTTCAAGGCCATGGACATCTGGTTGCCGCGCGACGCTAGCCAGCAGGCCACCTGCGGCGTGGAGGTCTGCGCCTGCGACCCGATGTGCGACGACTTGGCCTTCTTCCAGAACGATGCTGGGAAGATTGTCCATGTGGGTATCTGCATGGGCGACGGTCGCATCATCCACTCGTCAGGCTATGTGCGGATTGACACCCTCGACCGGCAGGGTATCTTCGACGGGGAGAAATATACGCACAGGCTGCACTCCGTGCGGCGCGTAAATAAATAAAACGGCGAATTAGGCGTTAATTCAATTTTATTTCGTATCTTTGCATTTTCTTTGTAAATAAAAAAATACATTTAAAATATTATGGCAGAACTTACTGAGCAAGAACAGATACGCCGCAATTCGCTGGCAGAGTTGAAGAACCTGGGCATCAACCCCTATCCCGCAGCCCTCTATGAGGTGAACGTCAAAAGCAACGAAATCCTGGAGCGTTTCCCGCAGGACAACACTCTCTATCAGGACATCAGCATCGCGGGCCGCATCATGAGCCGCCGCATCATGGGCGCCGCCTCGTTTGTGGAACTGCAGGACAGCTACGGCCGCATACAGCTCTATATCAAGCGCGACGAGATATGCCCCGGCGAGGACAAGACCCTCTACAACACCGTCTTCAAGCGCCTGCTGGACATCGGCGACATCATCGGCGTCACCGGCTACGTCTTCGTCACCCGGATGGGCGAGACCAGCATCCACGTGAAGAGCCTCACGGTGCTCAGCAAGAGCCTCCGCCCGCTGCCCATCGTCAAGGAGAAGGACGGCGTGGTCTACGACGCCTTCAGCGACCCCGAGCTGCGTTACCGCCAGCGCTATGTGGACCTCATCGTCAACCCGCAGGTGAGAGAGACCTTCGTGCAGAGGGCCAAGATTGTCAACGAGATGCGCCAGTACTTCAACGAGCAGGGCTACCTGGAGGTGGACACACCCGTGCTGCAGAGCATCCCCGGCGGCGCCGCCGCGCGTCCCTTCGTGACGCACCACAATGCGCTGGATATTGATTTGTATCTTCGCATCGCCAACGAGCTGTACCTGAAACGCCTCATCGTGGGTGGCTTCCCGGGCGTGTACGAGTTCAGCCGCAACTTCCGCAACGAGGGCATGGACCGTACCCACAACCCCGAGTTCACCTGCATGGAGATCTATGTGCCCTACAAGGACTACAACTGGATGATGTGCTTCGTTGAAACTATGCTTGAGCGTATCGCCAAGGCATTGCACGGCACGACCAAAGTCAACGTATGGGGACATGAGATTGACTTCAAGGCACCCTTCCGCAAAGCTCCCATGATTGAGCTGATCAAAGAGGAAACCGGCATCGACATCACAGGCATGGACGAGCAGCAGCTGCGCCAGGCTTGCGCCCAACTGGGCGTCGAGGTGGACGCCACCATGGGCAAGGGCAAGCTCATCGACGCCATCTTCGGCGAGAAGTGCGAGGGCAAGCTCATACAGCCCACCTTCGTCACAGACTACCCCATCGAGATGTCGCCCCTCTGCAAGCGCCACCGCGACAACTCCGAGCTCACCGAGCGCTTCGAGCTCTTCGTCTGCGGCAAAGAGCTGGCTAACGCCTACAGCGAGCTGAACGACCCCATCGACCAGCTCGGCCGCTTCCAGGAGCAGCTGCGCCTCAGCGAGAAAGGCGACGACGAGGCCATGTTCATCGACATGGACTTCGTGCGCGCGCTGGAGTACGGCATGCCGCCGACCTCCGGTATGGGCATCGGCATCGACCGCCTGGTGATGATGATGACCGGCGCACAGAGCATCCAGGACGTCCTGCTGTTCCCCCAGATGAAGCCCGAGGTGCAGGAGAAGAGTAGCGAGAGCGAGGGCGCCGACCTCACGGCCCACGGTGTCGACGAGGCTTGGATTCCCGTGCTGGCCAAGGCCGGCGTGAAGAGCTACGAGCAATTGAAAGCCGCCAACCCCAACAAACTCTTCAACGACCTCGGCGGTCTCCGCAAGAAGATGAAACTCGACATCCCCGCCCTCAAGAGAGAACAATTTGATGCTTGGCTGAATGATTAAACAGTTTACATTCAACCACTACGAGGTGAACTGCTACGTGGTCTCCGACGACCGTGTCCCCACGGAGGGGGAGAAACGGCAGTGCGCCATCGTGGATCCCGCCTGCGAGGCCTCGTTTGAGGACTCGCAGTTGCTGCAGTATATCGAGGCCGAGGGTCTGACGGTGAGGCACATCCTGCTGACGCACGCCCATGTGGACCACATCGCTGGCTTGCGGCAATGCTGCGAGCACTTCGGGTTGCCGGTCACTATGCATAAGGACGGCCGCAAGTTGCTGCGACAGGCCGAGGCCTACGGCAGCATCATGGGCTTCGCCGTGGACGACATGAGCGACCTCGATGTGGTGGAGCTCAATGACGGGGACGTTATTGAGCTCGGAGATTTATATGTTGAGTGTCGATATGTGCCGGGGCATTGCCCGGGGAGCATGTGCTTCGTGGTTACGACACACTCCTCAGTCAGCCCTTATAGGGCTGCCAGCTCCCCTACACCCGCCGTCATCACCGGCGATGCGCTGTTCCATTTCAGCATCGGCCGCACGGACCTGCCGGGTGGCAGCTATCCTCTGCTCATCGAGAAAATCAAGACGCGCATCATGACGCTCCCCGACGACTACACGGTCCTCCCCGGCCACGGCATCGCCAGCAGCATCGGCAAAGAGCGCAAATACAACTCCTTTTTGGCATGAACGTAAAGATAGACCCCAGTTGGTACGAGGTGCTACGGCCACAGTTCGAGGCGCCCTATTTCGCGCAGCTGAAGGAATTCCTTGTGGCGGAGCGGAGCCAGTACACCTGCTATCCCAAGGGAGGCGATATCTTCGCTGCCTTCGACCATACGCCTTTCGGCAAGGTGAAGGTGGTCATCCTCGGGCAGGACCCCTACCACGAGCCCGGACAGGCCATGGGTCTCTGCTTCTCGGTCCCCGACGGTGTGCAGGTGCCACCGTCGCTGGTGAACATCATACAGGAAATCAACACCGACCTCGGCGTTGATATTCCCAAGACCAGCGGTGACCTCAGTGGCTGGGCCGAACAGGGGGTGCTGCTGCTCAACGCCACCCTCACCGTGCGTGCCCACCAGGCCGGCAGCCACCAGCGCCACGGGTGGGAGACCTTCACAGACGCCGCCATCCGGACGTTGTCTGAACGGCGCACGGGCATTGTCTTCCTCCTTTGGGGCAGCTATGCCATTGCCAAGAAGGCGATGATTGACCAGACGAAACACCATGTGCTGACGGCCCCGCACCCGTCGCCGCTCTCGGCCTACAGGGGCTTCTTCGGCTGCCGCCACTTCAGCCAATGCAACCAACTGTTGCAGCTACAAGGCCAGCAGCCCATCGACTGGACGAGAATCAGATAGTTATGGATTACAGCAATTCCAAGATATGAAACAAACGAGACTATGGATGCTTGCCGCCATCCTCATGCTTTGCGGCACCGTACAGGCACAGGGGCACAAGAACCACCCTGTGGACATCAGGATGGAGATTGTGGAGCTGGAGGACGGGAACGACGTGAACACGAAGTCGTTCGGCATCTTCACCTACATGGACGCCGACAGCACCTTCGGCTACTACATGAGTCTGGGCACGGCCGAGACCTTCCTGGAAATCTCCGGCACCTTCCTCCCCGACATCACGATAGGCAGCTACGACGAGGCATGCCTCTGGCTGGGCGCCACCGCTGACGAGGCCCTGTTGATGCTGGACAGCCTGTTGGCGCTCTACGACCGCGACGTGGAGACCACCGTCGAGTTCCGTGGGCGCGCCTGCCCACCGAGCGTCAAGCTGGGCGGGACGGTCACCATAGCCTGCACGGTGAAGAAGAAGCCCCTCTTCGGCGGCCGCCGCCTGCAGTTGCGTTACCCCTGCGTGGGGCGTATGGGCGAGACCCACCTGTCGAAGTGGAACCTGAAACAGTTGCGCAACGGACTGAAACTGGACAAGAAACTACATAAGAGATAAAACAACAACACAATGGAGAACACCATCATCACCATCAACCGCGAATGCGGGTCCGGCGGGGGCGAGATTGCCCACCTGCTGGGCGAGAAACTGGGCCTGAAGGTCTACGGACGCACCCTGCTCGAGGGCGTGGCGCGCCAGTTCGGTCTCACCCTCGATGAACTGGACCGCGTCAAGGCGCAGAAGAGCAACTGGTGGAGCGACTTCTGCCACTTCTACCAGCAGTTCGGCGCCGCGGGCTACACGCCCGGAGCCATCGCCGACGCCACGCCGATGAGCGTCTACTACGCCGAGGAGCGCCTGCTGCGCGACCTGGCCAGTCAGGAGAGCTGCATCGTCGTGGGCCGCGCCGGATTCCACGTCTTCCGCGACACCCCCGGCGCCATCCACCTGCTCCTCGTCGCCGACCGCGACGCCCGCATAGCCCGCATCGCGAGGAAGCAGAACCTCAGCGCCGACGAGGCCACGCGGGTGGTCGACGAGGTGGATGGCGCCCGCGACACCTTTGTGAAGAACGTGGCCGGCACCTCGCGCCACGACGCCCGCAACTACTTCGCCTGCCTCAACGTCACCGGCCTCGAGCCCGAGCGCGTGGCCGACTTCCTGGCCGAACAAATACGTCGCAAGCTATGAAACGGACCATTTCGCACCTGACGGCTATGATGCTTATGGCCGCAGCCATGGTGGCTTTCGCCGGCTGCGGCACGGCGAGCGACAAAAAGATTGCGCCCGAGGAGGACGCGAGCCAGTTCGTCACGCTCACCGACGTGGTACCGGACGCGATATTGGAGATTCGCTACTTCGGCACCTACAACTTCGTCGGCACGCGCATCGACGGCTACCGGGAGCCGAAGGCCCTGCTCACGCGGCAGGCGGCGGACAGCCTGAGGAGGGTCAGCGACGACCTGGTGGCCATGGGCTACCGCCTGAAGGTTTACGACGCCTACCGTCCGCAGCGCGGTGTGGACCACTTCGTGCGCTGGGCCGCCGACCTGGCCGACACCGCCATGAAGTGTTATTTCTACCCCGACCTGGACAAGAGCGTGCTCTTCGACCAGGAGTACATCATGGCCAGGAGCGGCCATACGCGCGGCTCGACGGTGGACCTGACGCTCTTCGACATGCGGACGGAGAAGGAGGTGGACATGGGTGGCACCTTCGACTGGTTCGGCCCCGAGAGCCACCCCGACTTCTGCGGCGACCCGGCGACGGGCACCTACACGGGCGACAACAGCAAGAGCCCCGCCGGTCGCAGCATCACCGCCGAGCAGTTCGAGGGCCGCATGCTGCTGCGCCGCGCCATGACGGCCCACGGTTTCAGGCCCTTGGACACGGAGTGGTGGCACTTCACCCTCGCCGACGAGCCCTTCCCGGACACCTACTTCACCTTCCCGGTGGAGTGAGGGTATACCGTGCCGTCAAGGGAAAGTATACTAAGAAGGGTAGAGATAGTATACTAAGAGCACCCAAGATAGTATACTAAGAATACCCGGGATAGTATACTAAAATCACCCTGGTAAGAATACCCGAGATACCCGGGTAAGATTCCGGAGCCTGGCGAGAGGAGTATAATAATGTATATATATACAATATAATATATAGCACACAGACGATGAAACACACAGTACGATTCCTGGCCCTGGCGGCGGCGGTGCTGCTGGGGGCGTGCGGCAAGGGCGAGGGCGCACGGCAGCAAGCCGACGTGCCGCTGATTATCCTCGATACCGACATCGGCAGCTCGACCGACGACCTCTTCGCCATGGAGATGCTCTACCACTACGAGCGCGAAGGGCGCTGCCGCCTGCTGGGCGTCGTCGTCGACCGCATGGGCGAAGACTGCGCCGCCTGCGCCGACGTGATGAACACCTTTTTCAGGTGTCGCGACCGAATGGGAGCAACGCCTGAAAAAGGCGGCGACCTGCCGATTGGATTGGAACGGGGCGGCATCGCGAACCCACCGGTGTGGATAGACTACAAGGCCCTGCCGACATATACTACTTCCGAAGGGCAGCTGATGTTTGAGCGCTCGGTGAGCGACTACTCCGCGCTGCCCGACGGCTGGCGGCTCTACCGCAGGCTGCTGGCCGCGCAACCCGACCACTCGGTGAGCATCGTCTCCACCGGCTTTGTCACCGCCCTGGCGCAGCTGCTGCAGTCCGAGGGCGACGAGCTTTCGCCCCTCGACGGCGCCGAGCTGGTGCGCCGCAAGGTGAAGTGCATCTACCTGATGGGCGGCGTCTTCGGCACCTCGGTGGAGCCCGACTTCAACTTCGCCCAGGGCATCAGCTTCGCGCCGGACTTCTTCGACCTCTGGCCGCCGGAGGTGGACATGGTCTTCTCGCCCATGGAGGTGGGGCAGGAAATCGAATACGAGCCCGACAGCGTCATCGCCGACGTGGCGTGGACCGACATCCACCCCGTCAAACAAGTGTACCTCACCTGCAACTGCAACACGGGGCAGATGATGTGGGACCCGATGGTGGTCATCCATGCCGTGGAGGGCGACACGGCGTTCACCCTCTCCGAGCGCGGCACCGTCACCCTCACGCCGCAGGGCGGGACCCTCTTCACCCCCACGCCCGCCGGCCACTGCCGCTACCAAAAACCCGGCCCCGCCGCCTGGAACGCCCGCATGCTGCAGAAGATACGCGCCGCCAACCGGCAGCACGGGAATGGGTGATGAGGCGGCCTGAAAGGACAAAAAGCACCTAGCCCAGGGCACCGCCCTGGGACAACACGCCAACAGCCCAGGGCAACGCCCTGGGTAACGAAACGACAAAACAACCAACGCCCCGAAGGGGCAAAAGCAATCAGCCCAATGGCAACTCCATGGGAACCTAAATGGCAACGCCTTGGGGCAAAAGCAACACAAATATGGCACAATCGCTTTGTAAAATATACTTGCATATCATCTTCCACGTGAAGACCACTAGTCCGCAGATAGCCGACGAACATTTAGACCGTCTGCATAGCTATATCGGTCAACTGGTCAACACCACCGGCTGCCAGGTTATCCGTGTCGGCGGCATCGGCGACCATGTCCATATCTTGTGCATGCTGTCGAGGAACGAGAATGTGGCACATCTTGTGGAGGAGGTAAAGCGCAACAGTAGCCGATGGATAAAGACCATAGATGCCCGATACGAGAAGTTCGCCTGGCAAGGTGGATATGCCGTGTTTTCGGTCAGTCAGTCGGTGGTCGACAAAACCATAGAATATGTTGGGAACCAGCGGGAGCATCACAAGAAGCAGAGTTTCCGCGACGAGTATCTTGCATTTTTGAAATCATACAATGTGGATTATGACGAGCGGTATGTATTCTCTGATTAGGTACCCGATAATCGGCCGGAAAGGCCGGAAAGCGCATAGCCCAGGGCAACGCCCTGGGTGTGGAAGGCAGGTATCATACGCCCTGAAAGGGCAAAAGCATTGTTTCCTATTAGGGCTTTTGCCCCTTCGGGGCGAGAAATGCCACAATATACCGATACCCAGGGTGATGCCCTGGGCTAGTAGCTCGCTGCCCCTTCGGGGCGTTGTCGGGCAAATTGGAGAGAGGTATAATAATGTATATATACAATATAATATATAGCAACACAACAATGAAGAAAGCATTACGACTTATGGCAGCGGCGGCAATGATGATGGCCGCCAGCGGAAACGCAATGGCCTACGACGGGAGTGTGACGGCGCCGTCGGGGCAGACAATCTACTACGACTACGTGGACAGCACGGGCGGCGTGACCATCGTCCGCCCCGGCAGCTCGGGCTGGGGCTCCGAGACACAGCCCACAGGGGTGCTGGTCATTCCCGACAGCGTGCTGCACGGCGGCGTGAACCGCCCCGTCACCGCCATCGGCGACCACGCCTTCTCGTCGTGCTACGGCCTGACGGGCGTCACCTTCCCGCAGGGGGTGACCACGATTGGCGCCAACGCCTTCTCCTCCTGCAGGGGGATTATGAGCCTCACCGTGCCCGACTGGATAACCGTGATTGGGGATTATGCCTTCGACGGCATCCGCCACATCGAGTACCACGGCAGCGCCACATGGACCAACCGCATCTACTGGGGGGCGCACAGCATGAACGGCGTCACGGTGGGCGACTTCGTCTTCGCCGACTCGACGCTGACGACGCTCACCTGCTACCTCGGCAGCGACTCGGCGGTCAGCGTCCCCCCGACGGTCACGGTCATCGGCCCCAGGGCTTTCGACAACAACGACAGTCTTGCCGCCGTCACCTTCCCCGAGGGCATGACCACGGTCGGCGCGATGGCGTTCCGCTTCTGCTTTGGGCTCACCAGTGTGGGCTTCTCCAGCACGGTGACGGCCATCGGCGAGCAGGCCTTCATGGGCTGCGAGAGCCTGAGTCCCTTCACCGTGCCGGACGGCGTTGACACCATCGGCCACTACGCCTTCTTCTCTATCGGACGAATTATCTACCACGGCAGCGCCACCTACGAGGACGACGACCTATACTGGGGAGCCTACAGCATGAACGGCGTGGCGGACGGCGACTTCGTCTATGCCGACTCGACCTTCACCACCCTCAACCTCTACCTCGGCAGCGACAGCGTGGTCACCGTTCCCCCGACGGTCACGGCCATCGGCCAGGGTGCCTTCGCAGAGCACGACGAACTGGTCAGCGTCACCCTCCCCGAGGGCCTCACCTCCATCGGCGACGAAGCCTTCTTCTTCTGCTGGAATCTGACCGCCATCAACATCCCCGAGGGCGTCACCACGATTGGCAACTCCGCTTTCAACTACTGCTCCAGCCTCGACGGCGTCACCATCCCCGAGGGCGTCACCACCATCGAGGGATGGGTCTTCTCCTTCTGCGAGTCGCTGACCAGCATCAACCTCCCTGCCGGGGTGGACTCGATTAAAACCTCGGCCTTCATAGGCTGCACAAGCCTGACGGACATCTATGCCAAGCCCGCCACAGCGCCGGGGCTGGGGCTGACGGCTTTCAACGGCGTGCCGCGCACCGCCACCATCCACATCCCCTGCGGCAGCCAGGAGTCCTACGCCGCAGGCTGGACCCGCTTTGAGAACTTCAGCGAAGAGATGATGTACACCCTCGATGTCCTCTCGGACGACGAGGCCATGGGCACGGTCGAGGTGCTCACCGAGCCCGACTGCGGGCAGGATGCCGTGGTCCAGGCCACCGCCGCCAGCGGCTACCGCTTCGACCATTGGAGCGACGGCGACACCAGCAACCCCCGCACACTCACCCTCACCTCGGACACCACCCTCGTCGCCCACTTCGCCCCCGACGGCGTGGGCATCGGCAGTGTGGCCGACGACTCGGTCGTCGGCATCGCCGTCCGCGACGGCCGCCTCGTCATCACCGGCGCCGACGGCGAACCCGTCCAGCTCTTCGACATCACCGGTCGCCTGCTGCCTGCTGCGGGCTGCGGGCTGCGGGCCGGCGTCTATATGGTCAAAATCGGCTCCCGTCCGGCCCGGAAAATCGTCGTAGTCAGATGAACGTAACAACCACCGAACTGCTGCACACCAGCCGGAGCTGGGACGGCGCGGCGCTGCCCGACTACCCGCAGGGGCGACCCGAGCTGGTGGCCGTCAGGTACGAGATTCCCGCCGGGCAGAGGCTCGGCTGGCACCACCATCCGGTGATGAACCACGGCGTCCTGGTGCAGGGCGAGCTGACCATCGTCTGCCACGACGGCCGCGAGACGACCCTCCATGAGGGCGAGCCCATTGTCGAGATGGTCGGCACCATCCACCACGGCGAGAACCGCGGCCCCGTGCCCGCCGTCCTCTACATGTTCTACCTCTCGCAGGAGGGCCAGCCGCTCTCCGTCCAGCACCGGGAAGAGGAGATAAGGAAACAAGGCAATACCAAGTAACGCAATAACACAATCACACAATGCTTTTAGGTAATATTATAGAAAGTTTCAACAACAACCTGATCGCCGAGGGGCGGTACAGGATGATTCTGGACGGCCTGCAGGTGACGCTGCTCATCACCGTCTGCGCCGCCTGGAACGCCCCGCATGCTGCAGAAGATACGCGACGCCAATGCGGAGTTGAGTAATCGAGATTTACACAATATACATAGCATAAAGCAACATAGACGATGAAACAATTTGTACGATTCCTGGCCTTCGCGGTGGCGACAGTCGTTATCATGAGCAGCTGCTCGAAGGAGCATGTGGCGCCGGCGGCGAAGGACTATTTCACGCTGTGGAACCAGTGTGAGGCACTGATGTCGCTGCAGGAGTATGTGGCGGACGTGACCAACCCCGCCTCCGCCAACTACATCCGTCCGGAGGACCGCATCGCCACCTTCGACATGGACGGCACCTTCATCGGCGAGCTCTACCCCACCTATTTCGAGTACAACCTGTTGGAGTACCGTGCGCTGGACGACCCCCAGTACCGTAACATCGCCCCCGACGACGTCCGCGAGGCGGCGCAGGAAATCCGTGACTTCGTGCGGAACGGCACGCCGCTGCCGGCGCACTTCGACATGAAGCATGCCCAGGCCGCTGCCAAGGCCTACGCTGGCATGACGCTGGCCGAGTTCGACGCATACGTCAAGGCCTACGCGGCCCGCCCGGCCAACGGATTCACAGGGATGACCTACGGACAGAGCTTCTACAAGCCCATGCTGCAGGTGTTCGACTACCTGGAGGCCAACGGCTTCACCTACTATGTCGTCTCCGGCTCCGACCGCTTCATCTGCCGAGCCCTCGTCGAAGACCTCGGCATCGAGCCCAACCGCGTAATCGGGATGGACGTGAGGCTCCAGTCCTCCAGCCAGGGCACCGAGGCCGGCGTCAACTACACCATGGGCGCCGAGGAGGACATCGTCCGCACCGACGAGCTCATCATCAAGAACCTGAAGACCAACAAGGTCCTCCAGATTAGCCAGGAGATAGGCAAGGTGCCCGTCCTCTCGTTCGGCAACAGCGGCGGCGACGCGGCCATGCACAACTACTGCCTGTCGAGCCCGCACCGCTCGATGGCCTTCATGCTGATAGCCGACGACGACCAGCGCGACCACGCCGACCGCCAGAAGGCCCTGCAGCTGGGCGAGCAGTGGCGCCAGGCCGGCTACCAAGTCGTCTCGATGCGCGACGACTTCAAGACCATCTACGGCGAGGGCGTGCAGAAAGTCGACTTCACTTTCTGAATTCGTTAATTCGTTAATTCGTTAATTCGTTAATCATGGATATGTACAATATGAGACAGATATCCCTCTTCCGCCCCCGCATGCTGGCCCTCTGGGTGGGCTTGGTGTGCTCGGTGGTATTCACCGCCTGTTCGGCGACCGACGAGCATCCGCGCGCAAGCCAGCCCACCGTGCAGCGCATCGCCGACCGCGGCATGCTCCTGGCCGGCACCACCGGCGACTACCGCCCGCTGTCCTATCGCGAGGCCGACGGCAGCTACTGGGGCTTCGGCATCGAGATGGCCGAACAGATAGCCGAGCGGATAGGCGTGAGCGTCGAGTTCGTGCCCACTTCGTGGCCCACCCTGACGGCCGACGTGCTGGCCGAGCCGCAGATGTTCGACCTCGCCATCGGCGGCATCACCATCACCAATGCCCGCCGGGAAGTCATGCTGATGAGCGACGGCTACCTGGCCAACGGCAAGACCATCCTCTGCCGCACGGAGGACACGTCGCGCTTCCGCACGCTGGCCGACATCGACCGCCCCGAGGTGCGCGTCATGGTGAACCCCGGCGGCCTCAACGAGCAGTTCGCCCGCGACAGCCTTCCGCACGCCACCGTCATCGTCTACCAGCAGAACGAGGAAATTCCCAACCAGGTGGCCGAGGGCAACGCCGACGTGATGATTACCGAAATCACCGAAGCGCCGTGGTATGTGCAGAACGACCCGCGCCTTGCCGCCCCGCTGCTCTCACGGCCCTTTACCCACGGCGAAATCGGTGTGCTGATGCGCAAGGGGCAGGACGACCTCCTCGCCCTCGTCAACAGTGTCATCGCGCAGATGAAAGCCGACGGAACCCTGCGTCGGCTCCACGAAAAATACGGACTGGTTTATGCCTACTGACTTTCCGCGGGCGGCTGCCCCCTCTCCGTCCAGCATCCCGAAATATCTTAATCAAACAATAACTCAATAACTCAATAACACAATGAACAACAACATCATCACCATCAATCGCGGATGCGCCATCGTCGTTTCCGCTCTCTGTCTCCTGTTGGGCTCGTGCTCCAAAGAGGAAAAGCTGAACACCGAATGCGACATGCTTAGCGCCTGGGTCGAAGGCGAGGAGTATGAGCAGTACTTCTACCGCACGGCCGACATGCGCGTGGAGAACATCTCGTCGACCACCACCGAGGTGGTATTCACCGTGCGTTCGATGAGCGAATTGCCTGCGGCGTTGCCCGTCTATTTCACCCTCACCGACGGTGCCATCGTGAGCCCCGCCAGCGGATCGCTGCAGGACTTCACCGCAGGGCCTGTCACCTACACCGTCACATCGGAGGACAAGTCCAACCATCGGCAGTACACCGTGCTGTTCCGCCAACACGACACCGTCGCCACTCCCACCTATACCTACAGTTTCGAGGGTGTGGACAGCACCGACGACGGTATCATGGGCAACGTCTACCATGTGTTCTACGAGCAGACCGCCGGCGGCGAGCGTAACTATATCTGGGCCTCGGGCAACCTGGGTGTCTCGCTGGTACATACCGAATGGATGCCGGCCGACTTCCCGACCCGCTCGGTGGCCGATGGCTACCAAGGCAAGGGCGTGTGCCTCAGTACCCAAGACGCAGGCGCACTGGGTGCAATGATGGGCAAGCCCATTGCCGCAGGCAACCTCTTCATCGGAACTTTCGACCTCGAACAGGTGGTCGTCGACCCGCTGAAGAGCACCGTCTTCGGCACCCCGACGACACAGGAACCCGTCTCGCTGAGCGGCTACTACAAATACCAGCCCGGCGAAACCTTCACCAACGCCAGCGGCGAAACCCTTGCAGGCCGCACCGACGAGGCTAGCGTCTACGCCGTCTTCTTCCGCAACCAGAACGAGGCAGGCGAGCCCGTCGTCCTCTACGGCGACGATGTGCTCACAAGCCCCTACGTCGTCAAGAAAGCCGTCGTGGCCTCATTGCCCCCCACCGACGAGTGGACACGCTTCGAGGTATCATTCGAGGGCGGAAGTGCCGATGCCGAGCTCCTCGCATCGCTCGGCTACAGTATGACCATCGTCTTTTCGTCGAGCAAAAACGGCGACACCTTCGAGGGTGCCATAGGCAGCACACTGTATATTGATGAAGTAACCGTCACCTACACCAATGAATAAAAATAGACTGGCCTTTCTGATTTTGCTTGCCGGCATGCTTACGCAAGAGGCCTTCGCCGGCGAAGGCATACGTCTGCACGCCCGTGCCGGCTACAGCGTCGGCGCCACCTCCCCGATAGGCGTGCCCGACGGCGTGAGCGGCATCGACGCCTTCCGTCTCACACCCTCGTTCGCCGTCGGCCTCGACGCCACCTACGGGCTGGAGGGGCGGTGGGCCGTGGCCGTCGGCCTACGCTACGAACGCAAGGCCATGGACGCCGACATCAGCGCCCAAAGCTATCACATGGAACTCCGCAAAGGCACCGATGCCATCGAGGGTGTGTTCACCGGCCACGTCAGTCAGCAGGTGGGCCTCACAATGCTCTCTGTGCCCATCTACGCCCTATGGCAAGCATCCCCCAAATGGCACCTCAAGGCGGGTCCCTACCTGTCGCTCCTGCTGACGAAAGACTTTAGTGGCACTGCCAGTGATGGCTACCTGCGGCAAGGCGGTCCCACAGGCCCCAAGATTACCATTGGCGACACTCCCGACACCTGGGCTACCTACGACTTCAGCGACGAGATGCGCTCACTCCAAATGGGCATCACGCTCGGTGTCGACTGGCAGGCGCTGCCGCGATTGGCTTTATCCCTCGACCTAGGCATTGGCCTCACAGGAATCTTCCCCTCCAGTTTCTCCACCGTCGAACAGCCCCTCTACCCACTCTACGGCACAGTGGGGGTATGTTACAACATCCTGTAAGTAAAAATTGAAAAACTCTAACTCTTAACTGTAAAGACCTGCTCGACAAGCGCCTTGAACTCCTGGTAGGCCTCGGTGTCTGCCAGGGGGGAGAGGGTGTCGGCCAGCGCGCGGTAGCGCCAGGCATGCTGGGCGGGGTCCTTGACGTTGAATATCTGCCAGAGGGCGTCGCCCTGACGGGCATAGTCGCGGGCGATGGCTCGCATGTTGGAAAGTTTGTCGCCGAGGGCCACTATCTGCACCTCGCGTGGCGCCTTGGCCAGCCTGTCGAGTGCCACCTGCTTGCGCTCGCGCCAACTGGCAGCATGGCCCAGGCCGTCCACCTCGATGTCGCTTTCGGCCTGCACCAGGTCGGCCACGCGCGGGCCGAATTCCCGCTGCAGCTCCTCTCGGGTGGTCCCCGTGTCCTCGATGGTGTCGTGCAGCGCCGCCGCCGCCAGCAGCTCTTGGTCGTCGGTCATGGTGGCCACGATGGCCATGGCTTCCAGCGGGTGGACGATATACGGGAAATTCTTCCCCTTGCGGGGTGTGCCGGCGTGGGCGCGGACGGCGAAGACGATGGCGCGGTCGAGTAGCGATGTGTTCATCTCTGCATGAATGGGAGTGACGAGGCGTGACGGACGATGGACTCGGCGAGGGCACCGTTTGCTCCACTTCGGTCGCAGGCCGTTCGCTGAAGCTCAGGCTGGGCTCCGCCGCTGACGGTGTCCAATATGCGGCAGACGGCGGGGGTGCCGCCACCGTTCTGCAGTGCATGTACGATGCAGAGGTTCATCAGTCCCACGCTTTCGGTGATGATGTCGATGTCGGTGAGGCCGACACGCGAGAGGGCGAGGAGGTAGGCGTTGTCCGACTGGCTGTCGACCATCTGCTGCACGTCGCCCAGCGTCTGCATGCCGAAGGAGATGAGAATGGGCAGGAAGGGCTGCAGCGGCGCCGGGAACACCTCGGCCTGGTTGACGGCGGCGATGCGGTTGTTCAGCCGGTCGAAGGGGTGCGTCAGGAGGTAGTTGTCCCAGGTGTCGGCGTTCAGCGGCACCTCCTCCAGCTGCCCCGAAGCCACGAGGCTCTGCATGCGGCGGCGGTAGTCGGCCAGCGAGGTGCGCAGGCGGCTGAACTCGTTGTCCACCAGCTCCAGCATGCCCGCCAGGCGGCCGAACTGCCTCACGTACTCGCGTGGAATCTGCACGTCGCTTTTGTACCCGGTGTCGTGGTTGAGGGTGGACCACACGTGCTGCAACGCTGTACGCATCTGTATCTCGAAGGGTATACGGCATAGCTCTGCCGGCGCTCCCTCGGGCAGGCGGCATATGTAGTGCAGCGAGTTGTAGCCGAAGCTGTCCAGCTCGTGCAGCTTGCGCTTGTCCACGGAGTTGCTCCAGTCGATGTCGAACATCTGAGCCACCAACGCTGCCACCTTGTCCACATCATCGGTATAGAACGTGATGACACGAATGCCGAGGAGGTCGGTGATATCGTCTATCGACTTGTATTTCGAACCCTTGCGTTCCAGTTTGCCTGCCAGCGACCGTTCTTCTTTGACACGGTGGTCGATGGCCGTCACCTGTATGTGCTGCTGGTTGAGGGCTTCTTGCAGACGTTGGAGCACTATGGCCTCCAACTCGACGAGCAGAGGCTTCCGTTGCCGGAACTGTTCGAGCAATGATTCGCTGTGGGCGTCCATACTAGCGGAATTCGAAGAGGTTGGTGAAGCCCGTCATGGAGAAGACGTTGCGGATGTCGTTGTTCATGCCGGTGATGAAGACATGTCCGCCTTTGGCCTTGGCGCTCTTGAGCACCGTGAGGAAGAGGCGCAGACCGCTGGAGGAGATGTATTCCAGCGCGTTGCAGTCGAGCACGATGTTCTTGCCGTTGCTGGCGAGCAGGGGCTGGATGTCCTTTTCGGCCTGAGGGGCTGCTGCGGTGTCGAGACGGCCCTCGAAGAAGGCAACGAGTTCGCCGTTCTGTTCTTTGATGGTGGTATTCATATTTCGGGATTGTTTTGTTGCGTTATTGATTGATTGTTTGAATGTTCTTGCTGAGGGTGAGGATGTTCTTCCCGTCGCTGTACTGGTAGTCCACGTGGTCCATAATCTGGCGGACGAGGAAGATTCCCAGGCCTCCGATGGGGCGATCCTCGGCTTCGAGGGTCAGGTCCGGCGTGCCAGCCTGTGTGGGGTCGAAGGGGGTACCGCTGTCGCTGAGGACGAAAGTCAACCGGCCGTCGGCAAACTCCGCGTCAATGTCAACATTGCCCACGGTATCTTTGGGGTAGGCGTAGTTCATCACGTTGACCACGGCCTCTTCCATGGCGAGGTTGAGACTCATGGTGAGCGCCATGTCGATGCCGCATGCTTCGGCCACTTCGTCGATGAAAGAAGCCAGCAGGGGCACTTCTTGAATGTCGTTGTGAAGGGTCAGATGGCGTTTCATAGGTCAGACGTCTATGTTTTTAATGAACTGGATGGCAAGCATGGTGAGGTCGTCGCTCTGTTCGGCCCCGGCCACGAAGGCGTGGACCGAGTCGGTCATGGCGGCGACGACTTCGCGCGGCGACTTGTTGCCGACTTCGGCCAGGGTGCTGTTCATGCGCTCTTCTCCGTACTGTTGGTGCTCTGCGTTCTCGGCTTCCGTGAGGCCGTCGGTATAGATGAAGATGGTACTTCCAGAATCGATGTGTGTGCTCTGCAGGCTGTATTGCCAGTCGGGCATCAGGCCTACGGGGATGTTGGCGTCCATCTCGATGGGGATGACGCTGCCGCCCGTGATGACCACGGGCGGGCAGTGGCCGGCATTGCTGTAGGCCAAAGCCCCGCTGTGGAGGTCGAGCACACCGATAAAGAGCGTGACGAACATCGAACTCTCGTTCATTTCGGACATGGCGTTGTTCATCTGCGTCATCACCTGCTCGGGGCTCTCGGTGTGGGCTGAGACGGTGCGGAAGAGGCTGCGCGTCACCGCCATCACCAACGAGGCGGGAACGCCCTTGCCGCTGACGTCGCCCACGCAGAAGAAGAGCTTGCGGTCGCGCACGTAGAAGTCGTAGAGGTCGCCGCCCACTTCCTTGGCAGGTACCAGGGAGCCGAACATCGCCAGCTCGTCGAGGTCGGGGTAGGGCGGGAAAGTCTTGGGCAGCATGCCCATCTGGATGCCGCTGGCAATACGCAACTCGCTGCCTATGCGCTCTTTCTCGGCGTTGACGGTGGCGAGGCGTTTGTGGCCACGGAAGGTGCGCCACATGATGTAGGCCATCAGCAACAACCCGAGAATCATGAAGATGGTCAGCCGTTTGCCCACGCTGTGAAGGCCGGCGTATATCTCCTTGTCCGGGAAGATGATGGCCATTTTCCAGCCGGTCTTGCCCTCGACGGGGGCATAGTACATGTAGTTCTTCTGTCCGTCGTTGTCTTTGACGCTGGCATCGCCGGAATCGCCTGCCAGCATGTTGGCATTGACAACGTCTATCATGGTGTCTTTGAACTGCTTGGCCACCTCCTGGATGGTGGTTGTCATCACCATGCTCTTGTCGGGGCATGCCAGCAAGCGACCCGTGCGCGAGGTGAGGAAGGTGTAGGCTCCGGCCTGGCTGCCGAAGAGTTCGGCCAGCCATTCCAGCGACACATCGCTGCAGAACACCCCGATAACCTTGCCGTTACGGTCGTGGATGGGCAGGGTGTAGGAACTTACCATCATCTTCGAGCCGGCATCGTCAGGGTATGGCTCCGTCCATTGGCCTTCTGTGGAGTGGAGTCCTTCGCGGTACCATGTGGCTTTGTGGTAGTCGTGCTCTGCGGAGCCAATCTGGCGGTGCACAATGTCGCCCGTCAACCCGTTGGAACGTCCGGCAAAGGGCTCGTACCATTCGCCCTTTGAGGGGAAGTAATTGGGCTCGAACGCCATGGCGCAGCCCGTGATGATGGGGTTGTTATGGATGATGAGTTGCAGGGTACTGTAGATGGAATCCGGATTGGAAGCTGCCCAGTCGATGAGCCATTGCATGTTGTTGATGGCCACCTCGACATCGGAGATGACGTTCTGTATCTCCAAGTTCTTCAGTTTGATTTCGGTACGTGCACGTTGTTCGACCTCGTTGCGGATGCCATCGCGGGCGAAGACATACTGCACAACAGCCATCACCTCTATAATGACCGCGGCAACAATGAGAAGCATCAGGCTGCTGCGAGCCTGGAGTTTGTCCCATCCTTGTGTCAGTTTGTTGCTCATTGACAATGTAATATTAAATAATATGGTATCTATTGTAAAATGCAAAGATACGTTTTTTTTCCAGAACCACAACCACAAAAGTCGAAAAAAAACATTTTGCCACCCTTTTTGCCACAGTATCCTGTACTGACAAAATGGCAGTCCCATAGGTGCCATTTACCGATTAACACCCTACCAACTTCCTATCATCTCCCTACCAACTCCCACCAAAGTGGGTGATGAGTGGGAGAAAACGGGTTTTGGGGACTGACAAAATGGCAGTCCGGTTCCTGCTCGATGGGGGAGGGGTGTGTGGAGTGAGGGGTTACACTTCTTAGATGTCGAAGGTGAGGCGGACACCGTTGGGGGTGAGGTCGGTTTCGATGTGCGAACTCATGCCGCGTATGATCATGACGGCCAGCTCGTCGGCATCGGTGCGTTCGAGGGGCGAGAGGGTTTCGCCCTGGTGCAGAATCACCACGGAGGAGGCTCCGCTCAACTCGCTGTGGTTGACCTCTATGTGTACGGGGCTGTGGTAGTTGCCCAGCAGGAGCAGCATCTCCTCGACGATGTGGGTGATGGGGTCCATCTTCTCCGGAAGGGCATAGCGCAGGCAGAACTGGCGTATCTGCGACATCATGTCGTAGAAGTCGAAGCGGCGCGTGGCAATGTCGAACCGGAGGGAGTGTATCTGTTGCACAAAGGTTTGTGTCTCAGTATGCTTGGGATGCTTGAAGATGTTGCTGGGGGTGTCGTCCTCGAGGAGGTGCCCCTGATGGAGGAAGAAGGTGCGCGAGGCGATGTCGCGGGCCAGTCGCATGCGGTGGGTGACGATGAGCATGGTCAGTCCGTCTTTGGCCAGCAGGCGCAGCACGCCCTGCACCTCGCCGACCATGGTGGGGTCGAGGGCCGAGGTGGGCTCGTCCAGAAGGAGTATGCGCGAGCCCATGGCCAGGGTGCGGGCTATGGCGGCGCGTTGCTGCTGTCCGCCCGAGAGGTTGTTGGGGTGCTCGTCGGCCTTCTCGGCCAGGGCTACGTGGTTCAGGGTCTCGAGGGCGCGCTCGCGGGCCTCGCTGCCGGAGAGGCCGAGCACCTTGGTCAGCGGCAGCGTGATGTTGCCGAGGACGGTGAGGTGGGGGAAGAGGTTGAACTGCTGGAAGACGAAGCCCATCTGCCTGCGCAGCCGTTGCTGGGGGTAGGAGGGGGCGAGGATGTCCTCGCCCTGGACGAGGATGCTGCCACCGTTGGGGCGTTCGAGCAGGCTGAGGACGCGCAGCAGGGTGCTCTTGCCACCCCCCGAGGGTCCGATGATGCTCACCACCTCGCCGGCATCGATGTGGAACGAGATGTCGTCGAGCGCATGGAAGGCTGTGCCGTCGGCGTGCGTGAAGGTCTTGGTGAGGTGCGAGACGGTGATCATATCTTCTGGGTATGTTTGACCAGGTAGTCGAGCAAATTGCAGAGCAACCAGGCGATAATCATGTAGATGACGGTGATGAGCAGCAGCGGCAGGAACGACTGGCCGGTGCCTTGGCGTATGGCTTCGGTGGCCTGCGTGAGGTCGAGGATGGCTACGTAGCCCACGATGGAGGTGCCCTTGAGCAGGGTGACGGCCTGGAACTTGTAGGCCGGCAGGGCGTTGACGAGGGCCTGCGGTGCAATGATGTAGCGCAGCGTCTGGCGGCGGGTGAATCCGAGGGCCGTGGCGGCGTCGAGCTGCCCGCGGCTTACGGTGCCGAACGACGACTGGATGACCGAGCAGGCGAAGTTGGAGAAGTTGATCGAGAAGGCCAGCACGGCGGCCAGGATGCCTGCCGTGCCCTGAAGGACAACATAGTAGAAGAGCAGGATGAGCACCGTCAGGGGGGCGCCGCGGACAATGAAGCGGTAGCATTGTGCGGTCTTCTTCACCCATGTGTGTCGGCTTTGGGTCATGGCATAGATGCCGGCGCCGAGCAGTGTGCCGCCGATGATCGACAGCAGGGCTATCAGCACCGTGGCTCCCAGGCCTTTGGCCAGCAGATGCAGGTAGGACGTCAGAAGGTCAGGGTGGCTCCAAAGCATACGAGGATAGGTAGTTGGTTGACACGCTCAAAGGTGGCGCGGTTGAAATAGAAGATGTTCTGGCGGGAGTAGACGTTGGTGGCGGAGAGGGAGAGTTCGAGGACGGAGCGTGCGCCAAGGGAGAATTTGCGTTTGACGCCGAGGTCGAGGCGGTGGTAGGAGGGGAGTCGGCCCTGGTAGAGGTCGGCATAGTGCATGGCGTATTCGCCGTTCTCGCGGGTGTAGTCGGAGACGAGGGCGCCGGGGAAGAGGAGCTGCTCGAAGACACCTTGCGTCTGGGTGAACGGGAAGCCGGAGCCGAAGGTCCAGCGGGCGGAGAGTTCCCACTCGCGTTGTTCGCCGAGGGCGTAGGTGGAGAGGAGGTTGACGGTGTGGCGACGGTCGTAGTGGGGGTTGTAGGTCTGGAGTTCGTCGGTGCGCTGGACGAAGCCGAGGGAGTAGGTGGCCCAGAGGTAGAGCCGTTCGAGGTCGACGCGGGCGCTGAAGTCGAGGCCTGTGGCGATGCCTTGCTCGATGATGTAGTCTTTGCGGAGATACTCGGGCTTGTAGTAGGGGCTGGAGGGACTGGCGTAGTCGGAGGTGTTGCCGTCGTCGTAGATTTTGTTGCGGTTGGCGTTGAGGATCTGGTCGAATCCTTTGTAGTAGAACTCGGCATTGAGTGTGATGTGGTCGGTGATGTCGTACTCGATGCCGATGACGGCGTGCTTGGCCTTCTGGACGCAGGAGGTGATGTCGTCGCCGCGGAAAGAGGAGGGGAGGTTGAGGTCGGCGGAGCCGGTGAGGAAGCCGTTGAAGAGGTTGACGATGTCGTTGTCGGAGCGGGCATCGAGGAAGATCTGGCTGTAGAAGCCGCCGGCGAGCTTGAGGCGGAGGTCGGGGGAGATGTTGTATTTGGCGGCGATGCGGGGCTCGATGTTGGGGCTGGAGAGGGTGGCGTAGTACATCAGGCGCACGCCAGGGTCGATAATCCAGCGGCCGAGGTGGAGGTTGTAGGTAGCGAAGATGGAGAGGTTGGTGGAGGGTTCGTGCTGGGAGATGTGTTTGCCGTAGGAGTTGACAAACTGGTAGTCGGTGGTGTAGCCCTCGATGGAGAGGCCGTATTTCAGCTTGTTGGCCCCGAAGAAGTTGGTGAACTGCATGTTGGCGTTGAAACCACCGATCTCGCTGTATTTGGGATAGGCGGAGCCGTCGTCGAGGGTGATGTTGTACTTGGAGTAGGCGACGGAGCCGTCGAGGATGGCGGAGGCGCCGGTGACGAGCATGAAGTTGGTTCCCGCTCCGTAGTTCTGCCAATGGTAGTCGGCAATGGCTTGGTACTGGGTGACCTTGTCGTCGAAACGGAATCCGAAGAAGTTGATCTTGCTGCCGGAACCGGAGTTGAAGGAGAGTTTGCCGTAGAGGTCGAGGAAGTCGAAGGGCAGACTGCCGTCGACGTAGGAATACAGGATGTCCGAAGTCTTGGAGAGGTAGGAGTTCTTGGCGGTGACGAGGTAGGAGATGGTGGTCTTCGAGGTGGCACTTTCGCGTTTCAGAGGCCCTTCCAGTATGAGACTGGCACCGAAGGTGTTGATGCCGAGCTTGCCGGAGTGGTGGCGTTTGTTGCCGTCGCGGGTGGAGATATCCATGACTGAGGACATGCGGCCACCGTATTCGGCACCGAAACCGCCAGTGTAGATGTTGGCGTTAAGGATGACGTCGGTCTCGAAGATGGAGTAGAGTCCGATGGAGTGGAAGGGGTTGTACACCACCATGCCGTCCAGCAGGCAGAGGTTCTGGATCATCGAGCCTCCGCGGATGTAGAGTTGGCCGCCTTGGTCACCGGTGGAGCTGACACCGGGCAGCACCTGCATGTACTGTGCCAAGTCGGCTGTGCCGCCAATGGAGGGCATCTGTTGGATTTGCGACGAGGTGATCTTCTGCACGCTGACCTGTGTCTGCATCTGGCGCTCTTCCTTCTTGCTGTCGGTGATCTCCACGGCCTTAAGCATCTGGGCGGCAGGCTTGAGGTGGATGGTCTTGGTGACGGAGCGGTTCTTCTGGAGGGTGATCTCCTCGGAGTATTCCTCGTAGCCCACGTATCTGACTTTGAGGGTGTAGGTGCCTTCCTTCACCTTGTTGATGAGGAAGAATCCGTTGATGTCGGTGGCGCAACCGTGAGGTGTCTGTTTCTCAACTCCCGAGGGGTCGCGTTCGAAGAGAACCACATTGGCAAACGGGATGGCCTCGCCGTTGTTCTCGTCGAACAGCACACCTTTCACGGTGCACTGGGCGTGGATGTTGGACGACAAGAATGGCAAGAAAAACAGAAACAGAAGCACGGTGGCTCTTCGCCACAGTTGGTGTCCGTTCCGATGTTGTTTGTCATTATGTTTGAATATGTGAAGGGTATTCGTCATCATCATTTGTCTTTCTTGTTTCTTGTCTTTGAAAAGGTTAGTGTATCACTTTGAAGATTAGTTCTTTCAACAGTTCGCCGTCGGTGACGTTGCCACTGTTGCGGACACCTTTGCTGCGGAGGTCCGTCTCGTAGAGGTATCCAATGCAGGTGGCCAGCTTGCCCAGCTTGTAGTTGCTCGCAGCCACTGCGTAGTCCTGCACAAAACTCGGGGCGCATCCCAGCACCTTCGCGGCATCGCTCTTGTTCTCCAGCTGGTGGTAGAACATCACCTTGAGGAAATAACCGTAGAGGATGGGCAGCACCAACTGGATGGGGTTCTTCTTGGGGTTGGCGGCGAAATAGTTGATGATGCGGTTGCACATCATCGGATCGCGTCGTCCGATGGCCTTCTGCAGCTCGAAGACGTTGTAGTCCTTGCTGATACCTATCTGTTTCTCCACCAGCTCCTCCGTAATGGCGCTGCCGGGTTGCAGCAGGGGATAGAGCTTGCGCAGCTCGTTGACTATCTTCCCCAGGTCGTTGCCGATGCTCTCGGTGATGAGGTAGGCCGCCTTATCGCTGATGCTGAATCCGTTGCTGCCTACTTCGTTCTTGATCCACGAAGGCACCTGGTTGTCCCACACCTTCGGGGTCTCGTAGACCACCCCCTTGGCGGCGATGGCCTTGTAGGCTGCGGTGCGCTTGTCCAGCTTCTTATGCCGGTAGCAGAAGACAATCACCCCCTTCTCCGACGGATGCTCCAGGTAGGCGGACAACTGCTCCCACTGGCGGGTCTCGATGTCCTGCGCTTCTTTGACAAGAACCAGGTGCACGGGCGACATCATGGGGTACCGTTTGGCGTCGCTGACCACATTGGCCATTGAGGTATCGCGGCCATAGACCACCGAGAGGTCGAAATCGCGCATGGCAGGGTCTATGACCTGGTTCTCGAAGTAGTCCGACACCACGTCAATATAGTAGTTCTCCTCACCCGTGAGGAGGTATACGGGCTTGAATTTGCCCGCTTTTAATTCGTCAATCAGTTGTTTCTCAGTCACTGCCATGTTTTCTCGCCTGTATTTTAAAATGCCAAAAATACGAAAAATCCTGTACCTGACCAAAAATTATTTCTTTTTCTTCCCGGATTTTCCGGATTTTCCGGGTTTCTCGGGCTTTCCGGGCTTTCCGGATTTTCCAGGTTTTCCGGGTTTCCCGGGTTTGCGGCCGGCATTCTCTTCCTCCTCCACCAGCTCGAAGTCTATCTGCTTCTTCAGCATGTCGACACGCTTCACGCGGATATTGACTGGGTAGCCCAGCTTGTACGTGCGGCCGTGCCGGCGCCCGATCACCTGGTAGTTGTCCTCGTCCAGCATGTAGTAGTCGTCCTTCAGGCTCCCGATGGGTATCATGCCCTCGCACTTGTTCCCCTCGATTTCAGCGTAGATACCCCATTTGCTCACGCCGCTGATGAGTGCCGGGAACACTTGCCCCAGCTTGTCGGCCAGGAATTCCGCCTGCTTGTATTTGACGCTGGTGCGCTCGGCATCGGCAGCCTTCTTCTCCATGATCGAGCAGTGCTTGCAGTATTCCTCGTACTCCTCCTTGTTGGCGCTGGCGCCACCCTCGAGGTATCGCTCCAGCAACCTGTGCACCATCAGGTCCGGGTAGCGGCGGATGGGCGACGTGAAGTGCGTGTAGAACGGGAACGCCAGGCCGTAGTGGCCTATGTTCTCCGTGCTGTAGTACGCCTTGCTCATCGTCCGGATGGCTATCGTGTCTATCATGTTCTCCTCGCCACGTCCGGCAATGTTCTCGAACAGCCGGTTGTAGCTCTCGGCCAAGGCCTTGCGGCTCGTGGTCTTCATGCTGAACCCCAGCTTCGCCACAAACTCCACGAACGTGTTCAGTTTCTCCGGATTCGGCTCGTCGTGCACGCGGTAGACGAACGTCTTCGCCCCTTCTCCTTTTCCCTTCGTCTTGTCTACCTTCCCTATGCGCTCCGCCACCGTCTTGTTGGCCAGCAGCATAAACTCTTCGATCAGCCAGTTCGCCTCCTTGCTCTCCTTGATGTACACGCCTATGGGCTTCGCGTTCTCGTCCAGCTGGAACTTCACCTCCTGGCTCTCGAAGTTGATGGCACCCGTCTTGAAACGGGCTTCCCGCAGCCTTGTCGCCAGCCCGTGCAGCTTCAGCACCGCCACCGCCACCGCGTCAGCCGATTCTCCACTCTCAATCATCTCCTGTGCCTCCTCGTAGGCCATGCGGCGGTTACTCTTGATGACCGTCTTGCCCATCCAGCTGTTCAATACTTTCCCTTTGCCATCCATCTCCATCACCACGCTGAAACACAGCTTCTCCTCGTCCTGTCGCAGCGAGCACACGTCGTTGCACAACTTCTCCGGCAGCATGGGAATGGTACGGTCCACCAGGTAGACACTCGTGCCGCGGTCGTACGCCTCGCGGTCTATCGCGCTGCCAGGCTTCACATAGTGCGACACATCCGCAATGTGCACCCCCACCTCCACGTGGCCGTTCTCCAGTTCGCGGTAGGAGAGGGCGTCGTCGAAATCCTTGGCGTCGGCAGGGTCGATGGTGAACGTCAGCACATCCCGGAAGTCGCGACGCGAGGCCATCTCCTTCTTCGTGGGCTTCCGTATCTTCTTTGCCTCCTCCTCGGCCTCCTTCGGAAACTCCAACGGAAAGTCGTATTCCGCCAGGATGCTCTGCATCTCCACGTTGTTGTCGCCCGGTTTTCCCAGGCGTTTGATCACCTTACCCACCGGATTGTTCATCCTCTCCGGCCAGTCCGTCATCTCCACCACCACCTTCTCGCCGTTCTCCGCGCCGCCAAGGTCGTCTATATGGATGAAGATGTCCACCGGCATCGTACGGCTGTCGCTCACCATGAAGGCAAACCGCTCCTGCTTCTGGATGACGCCCACGAAGCGTTTCTTCGCCCTCTTCACTATCTCCACCACCTGTCCTTCCGGCTTGTGCATCTTCCTTTGCGGGAACATCAGCACCTTCACCGTGTCGCCGTGCAGCGCATGGTGCGTGTTGTTCGGGGCTATCTGTATGTCCTCGCGCCCCTCTTCGTTGGGGATCACGTAGGCTTTGCCTCCCTGTTTCATGTCGATGGTGCCCTCCACGTAGCTCTTCGGCACCAGGTCGTCGTTGATATTCTTCGGGTTGATCTTGTACTTCCCCTTGTGGTCGTCCTCCACCAGCTGCTTGCTCTCAGCCAGCTCCTGGATGGTACGTATCACCTCCTGACGCTCCCCCTTGCTGCCCGCTCCTATGCGCGAGCTGATCTGCTTGTGGTTGAAAGCGTCGAAGGGATTGTTGACAAAGATTTTCAGTATCTGTTTTGCTAGTTGTTCATTCATATTTCCAATTGTTTTTGTCCAAAGGCTCCAGGCGTTCTGGAGCGTCTAGATCAGGTTCATTCTTTTAAGCAGGGCCTTGTTGTCGGGGTCACGGCCCATGAAATTCCTAAACAGCACGGCGGGATGCTCTGTGCCCCCGCGGCTGAGCACTTCGCGGCGGAAGGCCTCCGCCGTCTCGGCATTGAAGATACCGTCGTGCTTGAAACGGCTGAAGATGTCGGCATCCAGCACCTCGGCCCACTTGTATCCGTAGTATCCGCTGGCATAGCCACCACCGAAGATGTGGCTGAAGTTGGTGGCCGTACAGCAACCCGCCACCCTCGGCAGCAGGTTCTCCATGGCCTTCGCCTCCACCTCCTCCGCTTTCCACTCTCCGTTTTCCACTCCCATCGTGTGGAACGCTATGTCGGTCATGCCCAGGTTCAGCTGGCGCAGACAGAGCCATCCGGCCATGTGGTTCTGTGCCGCACGTATCTTCTCCACGTATTCCGTCGGCAACGCCTCGCCCGTCTGATAGTGGCGCGCAAAGGTGGCCAGGAACTCCGGCTCGTAGCACCAGTTCTCCATCACCTGCGACGGCATCTCCACGAAGTCCCTCTTCACGTTGGTGCCGCTCAGGCTTTCGTACTCCACTTCGCTCAGCATCCCGTGCATGGCGTGTCCCATCTCGTGCATGAAGGTCTCCACCTCGGAGAAACGCAACAGGGCCGGTGTGTCGGCTGTGGGCTTCGAGAAGTTGCACACCACCTGTATCTGCGGTCTTACCTTCCCGTACTGCCCGCGGAACTCCGTCATCCAGGCGCCGCTGCGCTTGGAGGGCCGTGGGTGCATGTCGAGGTAGAGGATGCCCATGGCAGCGGCGGTGCCGTCGCCTACGCCGAGCCGGCTGACGCGGTACACGCGTACGTCCTCGTGGTAGACGGGGATGTCCGGCGCGGGTTCGAAGTGCAGGCCGTAGAGCTTCCCGTAGAGTCCGAAGATGCCCTCGCGCACCGCCTCCAGCGGGAAGTAGGGCCGCAGGGCCTCGCTGTCGAGGTCGTAGCGCTGCTGCTTGAGCTGTTCGCTGTAGAAACTGAAGTCCCACGGCATCAACTCCTCACCTCTTCCCTCTTCCCTCTTCCCTCTTAACTCATAACTCTTAACTCTTAACTCATAACTCTCACCTCTCACCTCTTCCCTCTCGCGTAGCGCCGCCGGGAGCACCGCCGCCTTCAGTTCCTGCATGAATCGCTGCAGGTTCGGCAGACTCTGCACCATACGGTCCTCGAGCACATAGTCGCAGTAGGTGTCATAGCCCAGCAACCGTGCCTGCTCGGCACGCAGCTCCACAATGCGGCGGATCACCCCGTTGTTGTCCCTCTCGTTTCCCCTGCCGCCAACGCTACCGTAGGCCCGGTACATCCGTTCGCGCAGGTCGCGCCGGGCGCTGTAGGTCATGAAGGGAACATACGACGGTGCCGACAGCGTGAACACCCATCCTTCGAGGCCCCGGGTCTGGGCCTCCTCGCGTGCCGCGTCGCGCACCGCCTGAGGCAACCCCTCCAGGTCGGCTTCGTCGCACAGATGCAACGTCCAGTCGTTCAAGTCCCCCAGGGCGTTCTGGCCAAAACGGACCTGCAACTCGCTCAGCTCCTCGGCATTACGCTTGAACTCCTCGCGCTCCTCCTCCGGCAGGGCCACACCGTGACGGCGGAAACCCTTCAGCGTGTTCTCCATCAACGTCCGCCGCTCCACCTCCTCTTTTTTCCTTTCTCCTTTTTCATCCCTCATCCCTCCACGCTCCACTTCCAACACTCTCCGGTACAACCTCTCGTCCGTCATCACCTTCATGCTGAAGCGAGTCATCAGCGGTTCCAGCCGCATCACCACGGCCTGCAGCTCGTCGTTGGTGCAGCATTCGTTGAGGTTCATCATCACCGCACTGATGCGGTCCAGCCGTCGCGACGCCGTCTCCAGCGCCTCCACCGTGTTCTCGAACGTCGGCGCCTCGCTGTTGGTGGCAATCATTTCAATATTATGCTCTGCCTCGCTGATGGCTTCCATCACCGCGGGCTCGTAGTCTTCGGTCTTTATCTTGTCGAAGGGAGGGTACTCCCAGTCTTGCAGTAGTACATTCATACCCCCAATAACGTACAACGCGCGAAAATATTATATGCCCACCATCAGAAATTTCACCCCCCAAAAACTGCCACCAAACAGGTGTTTTGTTCGACTGTTCTTATATAGTATACATATAGTATTCATATACTTCTCATATACTTCTTATATACAGTATATGAATACTATATGAGAAGTATATGAATACTATATGAATACGATATGAGAAGTGGCGATGTTGATGGTTGGTTGACAGGGGTTTGTGGAGGATTGGTTGGCGGTGCGTTGATGGAGCGTTTTTGATCCGATGATGGTCCGTTGGCGTTCCGTTGATGGTTGGTTCGGATGGTGGATGGGGTGGGGGAGGAGAAGTTTTTTTTGGCGGAATGAGTTTTATTTTGTATTTTTGCAGCCGTTTTGGTCACCCGCAAGGGTGTGAAAAGGGAAGCCGGTGAGAGTCCGGCGCAGTCCCGCTGCTGTAAGCTCGAGAGTTTGAGGTCCAATCTGTTATGTCACTGTGTGACGCCATAGCCGCATGGGAAGACAGGGCCGAGAGGAGCAAGCCAGAAGACCTGCCAAAACGATAAAAATATCCGGGACGCTTTCGAGGAAAGGCCTACCGTCAGCAGAGTCTCTGTTTGCCCATGGCAGGGCAGATTGTCTTCTGTGCGCGATTGTCTGTTTTCCCGTTTTGCGAAAGTTCTTTTTTACCGGATGTTGTGGAAGAGAGACGATTAATTGTTTAACTTTTTAAAACAGTATTTAAAACATGGTAAAAAAACTATTGACACTTGCTCTCGGGCTGACGCTGGCGTTTGGCGCCACAGCCCAGTTGAGCAACAACGACGGCCACGAACTGCCGCCGCAGCGCAAGTCGGTGACCTTTTCGGCCTCCGACGTGCAGTACTGGGTGGGCACGGGTAGCAACTCGGCCGTGGTCATCATCGGATGGGACGACAATCCCAACGGCAACTTCGCCCTGGCCTGGGGCGTACACTGGAACGGCTCGGCTACGGCCGCCAACATGCTCGACACCATTGCCACCTACGACGAGCGCACGACCTATACCGGCATCAGTTCCGGCTTCATGACGGGATTCTACTACAACGACGGCTCGCTTGTCTCGGGTTCGTCGGCCAGCTACTGGTGCTACACAATCAATGGCAGCTATGCCAGTGCCTACGGCTCGCAGGCCATGGCCGACGGCGACGTGATGGAGATCAGCTCCTCGTGCATGTTCTCCCTCACCACCGCCACCGCTGCCACCAACCCCAATGCCGGTGCCTCGTGCGCAAGGGCGCAGAGCGTCAGCGTGGCCAACATCACTACGACCTCTGTTGACGTTACGGTGAACGACACCGCCAATGTGAACAACTACACGCTGCGCCTGTTTGCCGGCACCACGCTGGTGGACAGCGCTATTATTACAACCCATACTTACACTTTCTCTGGCCTGACGGCCAACACGGCCTACAAGGTGACTCTCGTGAGCAACTGCTCCGACGGCACACAGACCTACGAACTCAACACTTCCTTCCGTACCCCCTGCGTGACGATTGCCCACGCGGACCTGCCCTGGAGCGAAGACTTCCAGTCGTACAACGGTATGTCCTATTCCAGCTCCTCGGTATCCTTTGCCAGCCAGGTGTTCTGCTGGGACTTGAAGAACGCCTACAGCGCGTCCGACCCTTATGTCAACAACTCCACGTCGGTCAACGTTTCCGGAGGCAAGTGTCTCTATGTCAGTAGCCGTGTGACGAGCCCCACCATTCTTGTGCTGCCCCCCTTTGAAGACAGCCCCGAGGCTCTGCAGCTGAGTTTCGATGTTCTGTCTACCTACCGTCATGGTTTTAAGGTGGGTGTTATGTCCGATGTTGCGGTCGACAGCACGTTCACTCCTATCGCCACCTGTCTGCCTGACGGCAATGGGTGGACACACTTCGATGTATCCTTTGCCGGTTTTACGGAAGGCAGACTGGCGCTGCGGTCGAATGACAACGGACCCGCCTATCTGGACAATGTGACGGTAAGCGAGTTGCCTTCGTGCGTGCGACCTTCGCAGGTGTTGGTCTCGAATGTCACCTCGTCGTCGGCCGACATCACAATTGTTGACCCCAACGGGACAAACCACTACATGGTGTACGCCGCTGGCGACAGTGTGGAGGTTTACAGCAACAGTTATACTATCAGTGACTTGCAGCCCAATATGCGCTATGTGGTAAGCGTTCGCACGCTCTGTGCCGACACCACCACTGGCGTTACCGAGGCGGTTTTCCGCACAGCCTGTGGCATCATCGCCACCCCCTATCACGAGAACTTCAACCAGTTTGAGGATGTGAGCAATGGGTTTGGATATGCGGTGGCTGACAGCACACTTCCTTGTTGGGGTTTCCTGAAAGCCCGTTCGTTGGACCGCCTGGAGGTTTTCCCCCGTTCGCAGAGCGTCACCTACGCCTACGGCGACGAGGGCTACACGATGCGTATCTATGGCAACTACAGCGATTCGCGCGACATCGTGGTGTTGCCTGAATTTGACCAGGAAATCAGCAACCTTGAGATAAGTTTTGTGGCTCGTCCATCGGAGAATGGCAATTATGGCGGCACGCTGCAGGTGGGCTATGTCACCGATGCAACTGACAGCAGTTCGTTTGTCAGCGTGGTTGGCTACGCCAGTTCGCAGTTTACCAATGGTTTTGACTTCTGTACCAGTCTCTTTGTCGATGCCCCTGCGGGTTCCCGCATTGCGCTGCGCTATCTGCCCTCCGGCGGCTCGGCCAAATCGTGGTATGTTGACGAGATTGATGTACACGAGATGCCCGCCTGCGTGCGCGCCCAAAGCATCAGTGTTGACAATATCACTACTGACGGATTCACGCTGCATGTTGCCGACCCCACGTTGGTGAACCATTACCGTTACTATCTTACTGCAGGTGGTGTCAGCGACAGCGCCGACTTTTACGATACCGTCGTGGTTGTTGACGGTATTATGGCTTCGACCGACTATGAGCTGCGGGTGGTTTCCGTCTGCAGCGACGGTGCCCTTACTTTGCCGCAAACAATGTCTGTGTCCACGCTCTGCGCTCCTGTTGCGCAGCTTCCTTTCGAAGAGGGCTTTGAGGATTGGACCGCCACCCAGTCGCAGGGCATGAACCGCTGCTGGAACCGCCTGTATATGAATTCGTCCAACAGCCTGGTGACCAACAACTACCCCTACTGCGCCACGGGTTCGGGCAACGCTTACGAGGGCTTCAAGTCGCTCAAGATGTACTCGAAAGGCACCACCAGCGACATCAAGGAGTACAGCGTAGCCTACCTGCCCGAATTCGAGGATGGTGTTAACACGCTGAAGGTGAGTTTTATGTACAAATACGGAGGGACAACATATAATATTAATAAGGTGAAGATAGCCGTCGGTGTCAGCGACAACGTGTCCGACACCACCACTTTCACCCGCCTGGCAACCCTTACCCCCACGGTCGTCGGCTGGAACGAGTTCGAAGTGGAACTTAGCGGCTATGCCGGCACGGGCCGCCGCATCGCCATCATGCAGACCAGCACTGGCACCACCGCTATTACCAGCTATATTGACAATCTGACGGTCGACACCATCAGCAGCTGCAACCGTCCGGCTACCCTCACGGCTGACAGCGTCAGCGCCTATGGCGCCACCCTCGTGTGGACCGACCCCAGCGAGGCCGGCTCGTATCTGGTCCGCTGGAGCGATGGTGTCAATGCCGATAGCATCACCATCACGGGTGCCACTACCTATGCCCTCACGGGTCTCATTCCCAGCACCACCTACACCGTCGATGTCCGCAGCATCTGCTGGAGCAACCCCACCAATGCCCGCAGCGCAAGCTTTACCACGTCGTGCGCCCCGATGCCGCTGCCTTGGGAGATGAACTTCGACAATATGACCAATATTTCGCAGCTCTCTTCCTGCTGGAACAGGTACTCTGGCCTCTATGTTGATTCCACCCAAAGTGCTACGTTGACCTCCGCGAGCAGTGGTTGGTCGCTTTCGACCACGGCTTTCGAGTCGTCGCCCCATATCAAGGTCAACATCTACGGCACGTCGTGCAAATACTGGATTGTCACACCCGAAATCTCCCTCACCGAGAATGCCGAGTTGACGTTCGACTATATGCTGACCGACTACAACAATGCCGATGCCCCGGAGGCTGTTCCCGGTGCCGACGACCGCTTTGCCGTCCTGGCCACTACCGACAACGGCACCAGCTGGACCCCTGTGGCGCTGTGGGGTAGCGACACTGCTCGCGACGACTATGCCCTCGCCACAGTTTCCAACACGGTTTCCCAGGCCAGCATCTCGCTCTCTGCCTTCACCGGACAGACGGTGCGTTTGGCCTTCTACGGCGAGAGCACTGTCAGCGGTAGCGACAACGACTTCCGCATCGACAACCTCAGCGTCCACGCCGCTACGGCCGACACCACCACTCCTCAGCCCCCGGTCAATCCTTGTGCCACAGCACAGGTTTTGCCTTACCAGGAGGACTTCTCCGGCTACGTCAGCAACCAGTCGATTCGTCCCCACATGGCAGGCGCCATGATGCCCGAATGCTGGACGGCTGTCGGCAACGGTACGACACAGTATGCCTATACCCCCAACTCTGAGACCTCCACCTATTTCGGTGGCATCGGCTACTCGACCAGCACCAACAGCTTTGGCGCCATCGCCGCCAACGACGCTTTCCTGGCCCTCATCGGCAGCCAGATCTACACTGGCGACAACGCCGACCACATTGCCGACATGAACGCCACCGGTACCAGCCGCTATGCCATTCTGCCCACGTTCGAGCAGGCCCTTTCGCAGACCGTCCTCACTTTCGACCGCCGCACCAGCAGCAATGGCGCCCGTCTGGTAGTAGGCTACATAACGAGCGACACCGCCACCTTCGTTGGCCTCGACACCATGGCCGCCGACAACCGTGTGCTTCATCACGACACCGTCCGTTTCAGCCAGTATGCCGGCATGCCCGCCGATGCCCGTCTCACCTTCAAGTGGGAGGTTACAAGCACTACCGCCAGCACCACGGGTCCCGGCTATCGCTACTGCGGCATCGACAACCTCCTTGTTGCCATCGATACCACCACCCCTGCCCCCATCGACACCATTGAGCCCGGCACCATCACCAACAGCGACATCCTCTTCTGGGCAGGCCATGGTCCCGACAGCGCCATCGTCATCATCAACTGGGTCGACGAGGACGACACCCCCACCACCTATGCCTGGGGTCTGGCCTTCGACGACGACGAGGGTGTCTTCGTCTCCGATGTGCTGGACAGCCTGGATACCTACGACCCCCGCTTCTACTATCACTACAGCCGCTACATGGGCTCCATTTTCGAGATGGATATGGTGCGCTTTGTCGACGATGACGATTCGCTCTATACCGTCACCGCCGGCGTGAACTACTACAACTGTCTGAAGCTCGACGGCATGATGCTCGATGCCTCCGAGTTCGAGGACGAGTGGATCAATCCCGGCTCGCTGATCGAAATCTCCACCGACTGCTACTTCGTCTACGGCACCGTGGTGCCCGTGACGCCGCCTTCGGTCACTCCTGGACCTCCTGCCGACCCCATCGATGCCACCATCGCCTTCAGCGACATCCTCTACTGGGTGGGCACCGGTGCCGACAGTGCTGTCTTCATCGTCAACTATGCCCAGCCTGACACGGCCTTCGCCTGGGGCTATCTTTTCAACGGCAGCACCACGGCACAGACCATGGTCAACGACATCGCCGCCGCCGACCCGCGCTTCTGGACTGATGGCTCGCCTTCTATGAGTGGCGACATCCACTTCATACTCGACAATGGCGACACCCTCGGCCTCTCGCCTGTCGACCCCACTGTGGGTTACAACTTCTGGTGGACCAACCTCAACGGAGTCAGTGCCGGTGCAGGTGCCTCCTCGACGCTCCACAACGGCGATGTCTTCAAATACGGCGACATGAACTCCGCCATCGGTTGGGACTTCCAGTATGGCTACTACATGCAGGAAGCCTGGACCAAGGCTCCCACACCCGTCTCTGTGCCTGACACCACTACCACTCCCGTCGACACCACCGAGACGCCCGTCGAGGCCACCATCGCCGCCAGCGACATCCTCTACTGGGTGGGCGAGGGCTCGAACGAGGCCGTGATGGCCGTCAACTGGGCCGACACCGCCCTGGCGTGGGGCTACCGCTACAACGGCATCGCCACCGTCACCGACATGATGGATGCCATCGCCGCCGCCGACCCGCGCTTCAGCTACACCGGCACCGGATTCCTCGCCGACATTCTCTATATCGATACCGCCGCCGGCATGACCGACACCCTGCGTATCACCGCCGGCAACTACTGGGAAAGCAAGAACAACGGCCTGTCGGACGCCGGCATGGCCCAGGCCCTCAGCAACGGCGACTTCGAGAAGTGGAGCGACCCGGCCGCAGGCATCGTGGTGGACAGCTCCAGCTATGAGTACGATGGTGTCACCTACTGGATCTACACCAGCGTCTACCCCATGACCATCCATCCCGTCACCGTGCCCGACACCACCGGCACCAGCCCCGTCGAACCTCCTGTGCCCGAGCACGGCCCCTTCTGCGGCGCTGTGGGCACCGAGGGTTGCAACGCCATTGCTGCCGACAGCAGCGCCATCGTGGCCTGGGCTACGGGTTGCACCGTCGTCCGCGGCCCCGTGGACATCACCGACCCCGAAGGCCCCGTCGTGCACTACGGCGCCGACTCCATGGCCATCGGCCCTGCCGGCACCTCGACCACCGTGGCCGTCAGCCTTGGCGACGGCGGCACCGCCACCCTCACCTTTGCCACTCCTATCCGCAACGGTGAAGGCCCCGACTTCGCGGTCTTCGAGAACTCCTTCAACGACCTCTTCCTCGAACTGGCCTTCGTCGAGGTGAGCTCCGACGGAGAGCGCTTCGTCCGCTTCCCCGCCACCAGCCTCACCCAGACCGAGACGCAGGTGGTTTCCGTTGTCGACCCCACCTTCATCAACAACCTCGCCGGCAAGTTCCGCGTGGGATATGGCACCCCCTTCGACCTTGAGGAACTGCGCGACAGCACCGGCATCAACGTCGACAGCATCGTCTATGTGCGCATTGTCGACGTCGTCGGCACCATCGACCCCGAGTACGCCACCTACGACGCTTTCGGCCACATCGTCAACGACCCCTGGCCCACCAGCGACACCGTCTGGGGTAGCGGCGGCTTCGACCTCACAGGCGTAGCCGTGCTGAACGAGTACGTCGCCCCGCAGCCTATCGGTATCGAGGACATCGACCTCGCCATCGAGGCCGTATGGCCCAACCCCGCCACCGACCGTGTCAACGTCGCTGTCTCCCGCAGCGTCGAGGCACAGCTCTTCGACCTCTCCGGACGCATGGTGGGCAGCTACCGTCTGCTCGAAGGAAACAACGTCATCGACCTCGCGTCCTTCGCCGAGGGCGTCTACATGCTCCGTGCCGAAGGCACTGTGCACAAGATTGTCAAGAAACGCTAGTCGAGACACTTCCTTCACACACAAAAAAGAAGTCCTTCGGGGCTTCTTTTTTTTGTCATATTGTTTTTATTTTGTATTTTTGCACCCGTTTTGGTTACCCTTCGGGGTACGAAAAGGGAAGCAGGTGAGAGTCCTGCGCAGTCCCGCTGCTGTAAGCTCGAGAGTTTGAGACCCAATCTGTTAGTCACTGTGCGCCGCCATAGGAGCATGGGAAGACAGGGTCGAGAGGAGCAAGCCAGAAGACCTGCCAAAACGCATAAGTCGGCATCGCTTTCGAGGAAAAGGCATCCGGTGACAGACACCCATGGTGTGTCGTTGGTCTTCGTTATGGATTTCTCCCCCGCAGGCGCTTCCCGATACTGGAATGAAAGAATGTATAAACCTTAAAAACAGTATCATTATGATGAAAAAAGTACTTACTATTGCAATGGGCCTGATGCTCTCTGTGGGCGCTATGGCTCAGTATGAGAACCCCGTTGTTCCGCAAAGCGACATCCAGTTCTGGACTGGCACGGGCAGCAACCGCGCTGTCATCGCTGTCACCTGGAACGACGCCACGGCAGGTAATATCGGCATTGCCTGGGGTGTGCAGTGGAATGGCTCCAATGTCTCCATCGCTGACTTGATGGACACCATCGCCGCCTACGATGCCAACCTAACCATTGAGCATGGCACCACCACCTACACCATCGTCAACAACCTGTCCTATGCCAATGCCGACCTGGGCCTCAATCTTGTTGGCACTGCCGGCTGGTGGTGGTACAACTGGAAAGCCGCCGACGGTACGAGCAATCAGTCGATGGGTGCTTCCTCCGACATTTTGGTCAATGGCGATTTTGTCGACTGGATGCCCATGGACGAAGAAACTTATGAGTCCTATCCCGCCGACACCATGATCATGGCTCCCGCTCCCGTTGTCGAGCCGCAGCCTGAAGAGGCCACCATCGCCGCCAGCGACATCCTCTACTGGGTGGGCAATGGCAGCAACCAGGCAATCATGGCCGTCAACTGGGCCGACACCGCCCTGGCTTGGGGCTACAAGTACGACAGCACCAAGACCGTCAGCGACATGATGACCGACATCGCCGCCGCCGACCCCCGCTTCAGCTTCACCCTCAGCGGCGGCTTCCTCGACGACATCCTCTTCGTCGTCGCCCCTGGCGACACCCTCCGCAAGCAGGCCTTCAGCTACTGGGAGAGCAAGAACAACGGCGTGTCCGATGCCGGCATGGCTCAGACTCTCACCAACGGCTCCTTCGAGAAATGGGCCGAACCTGCCGCCGGTGTGGTTGTCGACAGCTCCTACTATGCCGACTATGATATGTGGTACTACATCTATGTCTACCCCATGGCCATCAACCCCGTCAGCGTGCCCCAGGTGACTGGCATCGAAGGTGTCCAGACCGCCGTTGTCAGCGTCTATCCCAACCCTGCTTCTGACATGCTGACCGTCAGCGGCGTCAGCGGCAAGGCCGTCCTCTTTGACATGCGCGGCAGCATCATCGCCTCCTTCGTCGTCAACGGAACCGAGACCCGCATCGACCTCCGCAACCTGGCCAACGGCGTCTACATGCTTCGCGTGGCCGACAGCGTGGCGAAGATTGTCGTCCGTCGCTAACCCCCCGTTATACCCCAAACAAACCGGAGGCGCACCCGTGGTGTCTCCGGTTTTATTGTTTTTCGTACTCCGACCGTACCATCTTTTTCCGGAGGGGAGGGTGGTAGGAGGAGGGTAGGAGGGTGGTAAGTGGATGGAAGAGTATGATTGTGTTTTGTTGTTGGTTATCAGTATTTTAGTATGGCTGGAAATTTTGCTGTTTTTTGAGAATTTTTAATATTTTTTAACAAATATTTTTGATTTTCTGTACAATATTATCCGAATGGTGCCGTTATAGAGACACCATGATTAGGTGGAAAAGGTTTCGTGAAAACGGAATATGAAATTAGAAAAAACAAATTAAAAAAATAACAACAACAATGAAGAAAATCTTTTTGGCCATTGGCCTTTTTGCTGCCACCGCTTCTATAGTGAGCTGCAATCAGAAAGAACTCGACTCTTCCAAGAAGACCATCGACTCCCTCATGGGTGTTGTCGATGCCAAGGATTCCGAGATCGACGGTCTGTTCTCTATGCTGAACGAGATTGAGGACAATCTGTCGATGATCAACTCTAAGTACTCCAATGTCCAGGAGCTCCGCCGCAACAACACCGAGGGCTCCTACGACCACAAAAAGGAGATTTCGGACCAGATGAGCTCCATCGAGAGCATGATGGCCGCCAACAAGCAGAAGATTGCCCAGCTCAGCAGCCGCGTCAGCGAGCTTGGCCGCAAGAACAGCGACCTCCAGGCCTACATCACCCGCCTCGAGGAGCGCAGCGCCGCCCAGGAAGCCCAGATCGCCGAGTTGCTCACCGAACTTGAGAACAACAAGGTCGTCATCAAGGGCCTCAACAAGAACGTCACCGAGCTGACCGCCTCCAACCAGGAGAAGGACCAGTACATCGCCCAGCAGCTGGCCGACGCCAACCGCGCCTACTTCGTGGTGGGCTCCTACAGCGAGCTGAAAGAGGCCGGCATCGTGGCCAAGAGCGGCGGATTCATCGGCATCGGCCGCAAACAGGGCACCGTGGCCGACATGAACACCGAGCGTTTCACCGAGATCGACCGCACCAAGGTGACCACCATCACCGTCAACCGCAAGAAAGCCACCGTCATCTCGCAGCACCCCGAGAACAGCTACGAGCTCGTGGCCGACGAGGAGAACAGCAGCGTCACCGCCTACCTGCGCATCCTCAACCCCACCCAGTTCTGGAAATACACCGACTACCTCGTGATTTCGACCAAATAAGGTCGCACTCACAAGCATAGCGTTCCAACGCCCCGAAGGGTCGACAGCAATGGTCGGCTCTTCGGAGCGTGGATTTAAGACCAATAGTGTTGGAAAAATGTAATTTTATAAATGTATAATTAAATATTAAGCAACATGAAAAGAACTACACTCTTCTTGCTGGGGGCACTGATTGCATCGGTGATGCCCGGCAACGGCCTGAGGGCACAGAGCGTAAACGTCAATGTCGACGTGCGCACCCTCGACCGCGCGGCACTCACCAGTGCCACCATCTATGCTGCCAACCCCGGGCAGCTCTACATCGCCGACTCGGCCTACCTCATGTCTTCTTGGGGTGGCACCGCCCTCGTGGCAGCCGACAACGCCCTTGCCTCGACGGTGATGGCCATCACCTCCCTCAATGGCAACTACTCCGCTTCTGCCACCGTTGACAGCACCACCTATGGCTATGCTTTCATCGTGGCCTTCGACGCCAATAACCGTTGCTACGTCCTCGGCACCTCCAGCCGTCAGACCCTCGACACGGGCTACTTCGCCCCGGCCTCGCTGATGTCGCAGTCTGTCGATGGCACCTTCAACCGCACCATGACCGTCAGCGGCACCATGCTCGGCACCGCACGCCCCCTCGTGGTCGACGGCCAGATGTCTGCCTACTCTTCGTTCACCGACGCCATTACGCTCAGCCCTGATTCGGCCGTTCTCAACTTTATGGACACCATCCGTGTGAACGCCCCCGTCGCCATCAGCAAGCCCCTGACCATCTATCAGATGGGCTACCCCATGGTCAGTTCCTACGTCGACCCCTCCTCGGCTCTGGTCAGCGTGAACGGCACTGAGCTCTCCTGGTTCGGCAATGCCACCGACAGCGACATCGTTACCCCCGCTGGTTCCGGCAACATCTTTGATGTCAACGCCGCCACCCTCACCCTCCGCCAGTTCGGCGCCAAGTCGTATGGCCAGCCTGTGGTTGCCCACGACGGTGCCAACGTCACCATCGCCGGCAGCTATCTCAACAGCCTCACCGACGCTCCTGCCGTGAGCCTGCTCGACTCCTCCAACGCTTCCATCTCCTCCCTCAATGTCCCCAGCGCCGTCTTCGCCCAGTTCGGCAGCGACGCCACCGGCACACTGACCCTCCTCGACAGCACCGCTGCCGCCACCAGCGCCACCATCGGCGCCGACGCCTATTTCCGTTCGGGCAACTATCGCAAGTACCTCCGCACCCTCGGTCTCGCCGCCGCGGCTGCCAACGACACTGTCTTCCTGGCTCGCAACACCATCGGCGGTAGCATCGACACCATCAAGAACGGTGCCGTCATCGACCTCCAGGGCAACATGATTCAGGGTTCTCTCTATATCGACGACATCGAGGATACCGTCGTCCTGCAGAACGGCATGGTTAACTATCTTGGCGGTGTCAGCGGCGCCACCAGCACCGTGGTCATCAACAGCCTCGACTCCGTCGCCAGCCTGAGCCCCAGCAGCCTCAACGTCATCGTCAACAACGCCCGCATCCTCGTGGTGAACCCCCTGACCGGTGCCAACGTCACCGTCCTCGGCGGCAAGTACGGCCAGGATGTCAGCGCCTACCTGCCTGCCCGCTATACCATTGTCCCCAATATGGATGCCGACTCCGTGCCCTTCCACTACACTGTGGGCGCCGGCTATCGCGTCACCTTCGTCAACTACAACGCCCGCCAGGGCCAGGCCGGATATGCCGACTCCGTGGCCATCGTCAACACTGTCGACAACCGCATCGTCCCGGCTCCCTCGCGTCCCACATACGTTGGCGCCGACACCATCTTCTCGGCCTACTTCATCAACCCTGAGTTCACCACTCCTTGGAACTTCCTCAACGATGTCCTCACCTGCGACACCGTCCTCTATGCCAAATGGTACGAGTACAACGCCCTGACCGATGCCCGCTACACGGTCTATCACTACCGCCAGGCCCTCGACGGCACCTATCCCGAGACCATGATCGACTCCGCTTTCGGCATCGCCCCCATGGGTCAGGACCTCATCACGGTCGCCAACACCTATGTCGGCTTCACCACCGATAAGGCCACGGATACCGTTTTGAACTTCAGCCGCGACACCATCATCAACTTCCACTATGTCCGCAACCACTATGACCTCACCTACGTGCTGAACGGCGGCACCGTCGAGGCCGGCGTGGATACCGTTGTCTCCGTCCTCTATGGCGACAGCGTCTCCTATCCCACCGTCTCCCGTCCCGGCTACACCCTGACCGGCTGGACCCCCGCCCTCGTCACCATGCCCGCCTTCAACTGCCTCACCCATGCCATCTACGAGCGCAACACCTATCCGCTCACCTGGTCGCATGTCGACACCACCGTCACCTACAACGGCACCTCCTATCTGAGCGAAATCACCGCTACCTATGTCGACGACAACGCCAACGTCGTCCCCGCCCTGCTGGTGGTCACCGATGCCAATGGCAATGAGGTCCCCGAGGCCCGCAACGTCGGCGTCTACACCATCACCGCCCTCCCGGCTGACACCAACTATCAGATCGCTGGCACCCTGATCAACACCCTGACCATCGTACCCGCCCCCGTGGTCGCCACCGGCATCTCCGTTGTCACCGCCAAGCTCTATGACGGCACCAACACCGCCACCGTGAACAACATGGGCACCCCCAGTCCCGTCTTCGGCAACGACGACCTCGGTCTCCTCACCGTCGCCACCTATGACGACGCCAACGTCGGCGACAACAAGACCATCACCGCCCAGCTGACCCTCGTCGGCGCAGACATGGCCAACTATACGCTCGCCAGCCCCACCCAGGTCATCACCACCAGCGGTGTCATCGTGGCTCCCTTCGTCTTCGACAACACCCAGGGCACCTCTGGCAACGGCATCGCCGTCAGCGCTGGCGGCTACTGCTCCGGCGACGCTGCCGCCATCCAGTACTATCTGACCAGCGGCACCCCTGACCAGTATCAGCTCCTCTATGACGACGCCGCCCACGCTCAGGGCTTCACCGATGTGGCTTGGACCAACATCGCCACCGCCGGCAACGTCGACCTCGTCATCCCCGTCGATGCCTTCTACGGCAACTACAACGCCACCCTGACCCTCCGCAACAGCGCCTATCCTCAGTTCGAGAGCGCTGCCATCCCCGTCAGCTTCCTCGTCAACCTCTCCCGCAACTACACCATGCCAATCTTCAGCGATGTCATCTCCATTGTCGACACCTGCAACTGCATCGACCAGTCTTCCGTCAAGTGGTACCACAACGGCACCTATGTCGGCGACGGCCCCTACTATCAGGAAGAAGGCGGTCTCACCGGTAGCTATCATGTCACTATGGTCATCAATGGCAACAGCGTCCAGACCTGCGAGCAGTACGACGTGACGACCCTCGTCCCTGAGGCCGCTTCTCTCGAAGCCACTGTGGATGCCTATCCCAACCCCGCTGTCGACCAGGTGAACATCACCATCGAGAACCCCTACAGCGCCAGCCACAGCCTCCGCGTGATGAACGTGATGGGCGTGACGCTCGTCAACACCACCTTCGAGGGCAAGTCCACCGTGGTCGACTTCTCTCGCTTCGGCGCCGGCAGCTACACTGTCAGTGTCGACGGTATCGTCGCTCGTGTAATCAAATATTAATTTTAGAAACAAATAAAAAGACAGTTATATGAAACGAATATTCATCTTGTTTGGAGCCCTCGCCCTCGCCCTTGGGTCGCAGGCTCAGATGAACCAGCACAGCAACTACATCGGCTTCAATATCGGTGGCGGTATGAACACGCTGATGTTTAGTCCTGCCGATGGCTCCTGGAATCCCCAACTCGGCTTCCTTGGCGAGTTCAAGTACATCCATTTCTTCGGCAAACACTTCGGTATGGGTCTCGGTGTCCAGTTCGACTATTCCCGCTCTGGCGCCACCTACGACTGGGTCGACAATGCCAACAACGCCCTCTCTCTCGTCCACCCCGCCAACAACCTCACCTACTATCCCCACGTCGGCTTCGACAGCTGGAAAGAAATCCAGACCGTGATGTCCGTCAACGTCCCCATCGAGCTCTACTGGCGCGCACCCATGGGTGAGCGTTGGTTCTTCCTCCTTGGCCTCGGCGCTCAGCTCGATTTCCCGCTGAACAACAGCACCTACAAGGCCGACGACGGTTCCTTCACCGTCACTGGTTACTTCCCCGCCACCAACGTGGAATACCGCGACCTCCCTGCCTATGGTTTCGATACCTACAATGCCGACGAGTCCGGCGACAATGAAAACCTCAAGCAGATGGGTGTCAGCGTCATCGCCGACCTCGGTTTCAACTATGCCCTCTCCAACCACTGGGGCTTCTACTTCGGCCTCTATGGTGGCTACGGCATCACCAACCTCCTCGACGGTACCTCCAGCACCAACCTCCTCGTGGCCCCCGATGCCACCACTGCCACCACCACCACTGGTCCCCTGGTGAGCGACTACACCGGTGTCTACAACTCCAACCAGATCGATGAGCTCCACCGTCTCAACGTCGGTCTCAAGATCGGTATCAACGTCGGTTGGAACTGCCACTCCACCAAGGGCGGCGACAACGAGGGTGCTCTCGTGCCCTACGACAACTCCGGCAACAACAACGCTGGCAATGGCAACAACAATGCCGGCAATGGCAACAACAACACCTACACCAACCCCGACGATGAGGCTGCTGCCGCCGCCCAGGCCGCCGAAGAGGCTGCCGCCCGCGAGGCCCGCTGCAATGCCCGTCGCATGAACAATCCTGACCTCGCCGCCGCTATGGCCAACATCGACGCCGACCTCGCCGAGGCCGAGCAGGCCGCCAACGAGTCCGGCTCCGCCGCCGCCAAGGAGGCTGTTGCCGACGCCAAGGCCGCTGCCGCCGACGCCAAAGCTGCCCACAAGAAAGGCCAGTACTGCAAGGCCTACGACCTCTTCAACGAGGCCTATGGCGACATCGCCGACAGCTACGCCGCCGATGCCCGCGAGTGCGCTGGCAAGAAGAACCAGCCCACCGCCTCCCAGGCTGCCGACGACGCTGCCCTCTATGCCGAAGCCGCCCATAAGGATGGCCTCGACTGCGCTATGGCCGCCAGCCGCAATGCCAAGATCAACTCCGAAATTGCCTGCGGCACCGACCGTGGCAATGCTGCCTACAACGATCCCAACTTCGCCAACAACCTCGCCAACGAGGCCATCGCCATGGCCAACGAGACGGGCAGCAAGCCCGCTCTGACCGATGGTAAGGATGCCGCCGGCAAGGCCTACCGTGGCAACCTGCCCGAGAGCTACGCCGCCGCCGCCAAGTCCTTCGCCGAGTCCGGTGAAGCCTGCGCCGCCAAGAACAACAGCGCCGAGGCTCAGGCCGCCGTCAAGGAGGCCAAGCAGTATGCCGCCGAGGCCGCCGAGGCTGCCCGCATGGGCAACACCGCTGCCGCCTACCGCGCCGCCGTCAAGGCCCGCGATGCCGCCCAGCGCGCCTGTGGCACCGCCAGCAAGCCTGTCGAGAACAAGCCTGCCGACCGCGCTCAACTCCAGAAAGTCCTCGATGAGATCAACGCCACCGTCAACTTCGACTTCGCCAAGACCGAACCTAAGTTCGACGAGAAGACCGACCGCGCCATCAACGCCATCTGCAAGGCTATGGCTGCCGACCGCAACCTCAAGGTTGTTGTCACCGGTCACACCGACAGCATCGGTTCCGACGAAGGCAACATGAAGTACGGTATGAAGCGCGCCGAAGCCCTCAAGGCCCTCATGGTGAAGCGTGGCGCCCCCGCCGCCAACATCACCACCGCCTCCAAGGGCGAGCGCGAGCCCGTTGTCCCCAACGACACCGAGGAGCACCGCTACATGAACCGTCGTGCCGTCATCACCATCAAGTGATGACGGCCCTCGGCCAACGAAACGAAGAGCCCCGCTGCATCCGCAGCGGGGCTCTCTTTTTTTTATCTTGCCGTCTCCAGCAACCCTTGCAGCTCTTTTATCTCGTCGCGGTATTTTGCGGCGGCCATGAAGTCCAGCTCCTTGGCGGCTGTCTGCATCTTCCGCTGCCGTTCGCGTATCTCCTTGCGCAGCTGCTCCTTGGTCATTTTCAGGTAGGGCGACGGCTCCGGTTCTTTCTTCGCTGTGCCGTATTCGGACTCCTCCTCGGCGGCCATGGGGGTCTGCAGCTGGGCCACCTGCGATTGCGGCGTGGCACGCCCGGCCTCCTCGGCAGCCAGTTCGATAACGCTCGTGGTCCCCAGGATGGCATCCGTGCTCTTCACAATCTGGCGCGGCACGATCCCGTGTTCCATATTGTATTTTATCTGTTTCTCCCTATGGCGGTTCGTGAGGTCTATGGCACGCTGCATTGAGCCGGTAATGGTGTCTCCGTACAGGATGGCCTTGCTGTGCACATTGCGCGCCGCACGGCCTATGGTCTGTATCAACGCGCGGTCGCTGCGCAGGAATCCCTCCTTGTCGGCGTCCAGGATGGCCACCAGACTCACCTCCGGCAGGTCCAGTCCTTCGCGCAGCAGGTTGACGCCCACCAGCACGTCGAACACCCCCATTCTCAGGTCGCGCATGATCTCCACCCTCTCCAGGGTGTCCACATCGCTATGTATGTATTTACTCTTGATACCGAGGTTGATCAGGTAGCTCGTCAACTCCTCGGCCATGCGCTTGGTCAACGTGGTCACCAGCACACGCTCCCCCTTGTCCACGGTGTTCTCTATCTCGTCCAGCAGGTCGTCCACCTGGCTCACCGCCGGACGCACCTCCACCACGGGGTCCAACAATCCCGTGGGACGTATCACCTGCTCCACCACCACACCCTCGGCCTCGCCCAGCTCGTAGTCCGCCGGCGTGGCGCTGATGTAGATGGTCTGCCCGGTGAGGTTGTAGAATTCGTCGTAGGTCAACGGGCGGTTATCCAGGGCCGACGGCAAACGGAATCCGTATTCCACCAGCGATGTCTTCCTCGATCGGTCGCCCCCGTACATGGCGCCTATCTGCGGCACCGTCACATGGCTCTCGTCCACCACCAGCAGGAAGTCGTCCGGGAAGTAGTCTATCAGGCAGAACGGGCGGCTCCCCGGCGCACGGCCGTCGAAGTAGCGGCTGTAGTTCTCGATACCCGAACAGTATCCCAGCTCCTGAATCATCTCCAGGTCGTAGTTCACCCTCTCCTCCAACCGCTTTGCCTCCAGGTGCTTGTCTATGCTCTCCAGGTAGTCTCTCCGCTCAAACATGTCGCGCTGTATCTGCAAAATCGCCTCGGCCATGTGGTCCTTCGAGGTGAGGAAGTTGCTGGCGGGATAGATTACAATGTCCTCGAAACGGTCAATCCGCTGTCCGCTGATGGGGTCGAAACTCTCCAGGCTCTCCACCTCGTCGTCCCAGAACGACACACGGTAGCAGAAATCTGCAAACGAGGGGTAGATATCCACCGTGTCGCCCTTCACGCGGAAACGGCCGTTGACAAACTCTATCTCGTTCCTCACATACTGCGCGTCGAGCAGCCGCATCAGCAGGTCGTCGCGCTTCAGGCGGTCGCCCACGCGTATCTCTACGGTCCCTTTCTTGAATTCTTCCGGGTTGCCGATGCCGTAGATGCAGCTCACCGACGACACCACGATGACATCCCTCCGCCCGCTCAGCAGGGCCGAGCTGGCACGCAGGCGCAACTTGTCCAGCTCGTCGTTGATGGCCAGGTCTTTCTCGATATAGGTATTCGTGGCCGCAATGTAGGCTTCCGGCTGGTAGTAGTCGTAGTAGCTCACGAAGTATTCCACCGCATTCTCGGGGAAAAACTGGCGGAATTCGCCGTAGAGCTGCGCCGCCAGCGTCTTGTTGTGGCTCAGCACCAGGGTAGGGCGCTGCAGCTGCGCAATGACATTGGCCACAGTGAAGGTCTTTCCGCTGCCCGTAACACCCTGCAGCACCTGCGCCCGCTGGCCTCCGCGCACGCCTTCCACCAGCTGGCGGATGGCCTCCGGCTGGTCGCCCATGGGCGCAAAATCCGATTTCAACTTGAATTCCATAGAAAACCTTTCTTTTTTTACCTTTCTCCTCGCACCGCTTCCCGCCTACCTCGTTTCCCGCTCGCTCGTCATCCGCTGGCTGCTTTGCGTCAGCCCGAAAGCGTGGCGCCGCATGGCCGCCGCGCGCTCCGGAAGCTCCCCGGCAAGGTCGTCGGTGCTCAGTTCCTTGTATCTGTATAGGCTTGTGTTCTTTTGCTTTACGCGGTAGATCATCAGCATCTCGCCATCCACCACGCCTATCTTGTCGTCGGCGCTGAAGTAGGCATAGGGCCTCGTGTGGGTCCGCAGGTCCGTGCCCAGCATCCTCCCGCCGTCGTCCAGGCCCAGCAGGCCCAGCACCGTCGGGGCAATGTCGATCTGCTGCGCCAACCGCTCCACCCTGTGCGCCTCGATTCTTCCCGGCGCATAGAACAGCAACGGCACATGGTTGTAGCTCAGCGCCATGTCGTACACCGCATCCATCCGCGCCCCGTGGTCGGCCACGAAGACAAACAGCGTCTTCCCGAACCACGGCCGTCGGCTGGCCTCCTGCATGAAGCGCCCTATCGCCCAGTCCGCGTATTCCACTATCGCCTGCTTGCGGTCCGTATGGCGGCACTTCAGGTCGATGCCCTCGGGGATAATGTACGGCCCGTGGTCGCTGCACGTCATCGCACAGGCAAAGAACGGACCGCTGTCCGCCGTGCTGTCCAGGTGCTCTATCATGTGGTCGAACATCACATGGTCCGGCACACCCCACGTGCCCACCACCTCCCTCGAAGGGTAGCTGGACTGCCCCACCACACGGTCGAAGGCGTTCTGGTACAGGAATCCGCGCATATTGTCGTAGTCCTCCTGGTGGGTCATGAAGTAGGTGGTGCGGTATCCGGCCTCCTTCAGCACGTGCGGCAAGCCGTACATGCGCGGGATGGGCGTCCCCTTGATCATCTGGCGCGACAGCAGGGCAGGGTGCCCGTAGAGCGACGAGTAGATGCCGTTGTGCGTGTGGATGCCGGCCGACCACGCCTCCGTGAAGGTCATCGACCGCTCCATCAGGCTGTCCAGGCTCGGCGTCAGGCTCTCCCCCGTGCGGCTCAGGCCCGTCTTCTCGGCGCTCATGGATTCCATCAGCACCAGCACCACATTCGTCCCTTCCGGCAACCGCAGCCGCGCCTCGGCCAGCGTGCTGTCGGCAGGCAGCGCACGCCATTCGGACAGCACAGCCTCAGCCTCGCTCTCCTCCAGCAACGAGAGGGGCTGGTTGGCGCTACGCCCCGCATCCTCCATGCTCTTCATGAAGGTGAACACCGGGTTCAGCCCAATCTGGTTCAGGAACGCATTGTTGCAATAGTAGGCCGTGCCCACGCGCAGCGGACTCTTCGACGACAGCGTCCCGCGCATACCCACAAAGCCCACCGCCAGCAGCAACGCCCCCAGGCCTATGCCCCAACCGAGCGGCAACCGCTCCTCGAGGTACTTCAATAGTATCTTTCTGTAAATCAATCTTCCCAACAGCCACCAGCCCACACTCACCACTACAAACACCCCTAGGTACACCACATACATCGGCTCGCTCACAATCATGCTCACCGCCATGCCGAAGCTGTCCGTCAGCCCCAGCGACGCAGCGTCCAGCCGCTGGAAAAAGTAGCAGAAATAGGGAATATCCGCCGCGCACGCGAAGAACCCCACCGTGTACAGCACCATCAACAGATAGTGCACCACGCCGTAGTACCACCGCTTCCGGACACGGGCCACCTCGCCCACAATCAGCATCAGCAGCGGCAACGCCAGCATATAGCAGCTCACCGCCGTGTCGAACCGGAAGCCATTCCACAGCGCATGGCCGTAGAGCCCGCCGAAATCCACGCCCTCCTCCGACATCGAACAATACACCCCCGTCTCCGCCAATCGGAACAACGTGAAAAACACCATGCCTGCCAAGTAGATGCAGACCAGATAATTGTATCGTGCAGCCCTTTTAATCATAACTGCAAAGATACATATTTTTTTTCATACCTACCCAAAAACCTTCCTCCACCTACAGGGCAAACGCAAGAAATTTAACATATCGATGCAGCAACAAGAGCCTCGAAGAGGCTCTGTCTCAATAACCTCACACGGCAGTCAGATGTAACTCCGACACGCCCCAACTTCGCCCCTTGTTATATAGTATTCATATAGTATACATATACTTCTCATATACTTCTTATATACTGTATATAAGAACTATATGAGAAGTATATGCATACTATATGTATACTATATAAGAACAGTCGAATAAGACACGAATGAGATGCCTCTTTCGTTGGGTGAAAATGCGTTATTTTGGGTGAATGACTTTCGCCAATTGGCGAATGGAGGGGGCGTTTTTTCTGGGAAGTGGGGGTGGTTGTTCTTTGTGTAAACAGTTGATAGTATGTGTTATAGCGGTTATTTTGGAGGTTGTTGGCCTGTGTTTCGGTTTTTTTGTGTAACTTTGCTCCTTGTTTCAAACGAAAAAGATGTCGCAATGGCGAAACAGATACAAATAGACCTTACGCCCGAGGAGTATGCCTCGGAAGCCGCCGTGAAGCGTGCCGTAGAGAAGGTTCTCGGCCGCGGACTGCAGGCCGGCGAGCGTTGGCAGATTGTGCGTCGCAGCATCGACTGCCGCCGCCGCCATGTGGTGTACCACTGCACCGTGGAAGTGAATGGAGAATCAGGAATGAAGAATCAAGAATCAAGAGTGAAGAATCCCGTTCCTGGTCAGCCGATGCTTCATTCTCCATTCCGCGTAGTCATCGTCGGTGCTGGGCCCGCGGGGCTCTTCGCGGCGCTGAGGGCGTTGCAGTTGGGCATGAAACCCGTCATCGTCGAACGCGGCAAACCCGTGGAGGAGCGCAAGGCCGATATTGTCGGTATGGTGCGCACCAAGGTGGTGAACCCCGACAGCAACTGGTGTTTCGGCGAGGGTGGCGCGGGGACCTACAGCGACGGCAAGCTCTACACACGCTCTACCAAGCGCGGCGATGTCTCCGAGGTGCTGCGGCTCTTCGTGGAGCATGGCGCCGATCCCGACATCATGGTCGACGTGCATGCCCATATCGGTACCGACCGACTGCCGGCCATCATCGCGCGTATGCGCGAAACCATACTATCGCATGGCGGTGAGTATCATTTCAATACGCGTGTGGTGGACCTTGTGGTGCGCGAGGGGCGCGTCCGCGGGGTGGTGGCGGAGCGGAGCGATGCCGGCGGGCCGCAGACGCTCCATGTCGAGGGCGACGCCGTTGTTCTTGCCACGGGCCACTCAGCACGCGACATCTACGAGCTCTTTGCCCGCCGCGGTTGGCTGCTGGATGCCAAGCCGTTCGCCCTGGGGGTCCGTGTGGAACACCCGCAGGAGCTGATCAACGAGATTCAGTATCACGGCCGTGGCTATTCCCGTCTGCTGCCCCCGGCCACCTATAGCCTGACCACGCAGGTTGCCGGGCACGGCGTGTTCAGTTTCTGTATGTGCCCCGGAGGCGTCATCGTTCCTGCCGCCACGGCGGGAGGACAGCAGGTGGTGAACGGCATGAGCAACGCCGCCCGCAACTCGGCCTTCGCCAACAGCGGCATCGCCGTCACCGTGGGAGTGGAGGATGCAGGCTGTCTTGGCTATCTTGGTTCCTCCCCTAAGTTAGGGGAGGTGGCTGCCCGCAGGGCAGACGGAGGAGTGTGCGACCCGTTGGCGCTGCTGCGCTTCCAGCAGGCTGTGGAGCAGAGGGTCTTCGAGGCCGCGGGCGGGTGCATCGATGCCCCGTCGCAGCGGCTGGTGGACTTCCTGGAGCGCCGCCCCTCGTCGCGGCTGAACAAGAGCAACTATATGGGCCACTGCGTCAGCGCCCCGCTGCATGAGGTGCTGCCCCCCTTCGTGGTGGACTGTCTGATACAGGCGTTCAAGGACTTCGACCGCAAGATGCACGGCTTCGTCACCGAGGAGGCCTCGTTGCTGGCCGTGGAGAGCCGCACCTCGAGTCCCGTGCGTATCCCCCGCGACCGAGCAACCCTTCAACATCCTCAGTTGCAAGGTCTCTATCCCTGCGGCGAAGGTGCCGGCTACGCCGGCGGCATCGTCTCCTCCGCCCTCGACGGCATGCGCTGCGTGGAACAGCTGAGCGGCGAATTATATATGTCGGCGAATTGAGCGAATTAAGCGAATTATATATGTCGGCGAATTAAGCGAATTAAGCGAATTATATATGTCGGCGAATTAAGCGAATTTGACGAGATATTGTATAGAAAATTCGCTTAATTCGCATAATTCGCCGACGCTTAATCTTCTGACGCTCAATTCGCCGACGATGAATCTGCCGGCGGAAGAGCATTCGCCGATCAGCCTTCGAAGGTGAAGGAGAGCATGAAGGTGCGGGAGTGCAGGTGCTCGAAGGCCTGGATGTAGACGTCGGGGTCCTCGACGCGGAGGTCCAGGAGTCCGAAGGTCATCTTGATGTCGATGGCGAACTTCACGTATCGCAGGAAAACGTCGAAGCCCAGGCCCATGGTGTAGCGCAGGTCGTTGGGTTCGAGGCGTATGATGCTCTCGTCGGTGCGGTTGCGATTCTTGCGCAGCGAGGCGAAGTCGAAGCCGTAGGAGACGCCGGCGGTGAGGTAGGGGCGGAAGTTGCCCCAGCGCATGGCGCGGAATTTGATTTCGAGGGGGAAGTCGCCGTAGACGGATTCCACCTTGCGGCTCTGTTCGGCAAGGTGGTGCGTGGACAGGTAGTTCTGCTCCCAGGAGTAGTTGACGTCGCGCGTGATGAGCGTCACGCCGGGCAGGAGGCGCAGGTTGAACCAGTTGCCCAGGCGCAGGTCGCCGATGACGGCGATGTGGAAGCCCGGGGCATAGTAGGAGGTGGTGCCCTGGAGGGTCTCGCGCAGGGTGTCGTCGTGGCTGTATTCGAGGTCGAACTTGGAGTGGGTGTAGCCCACCTGTATGCCCCAGTGCAGCAGCTTGCTGTCGAATTTGCCGAGGTTGCCCACCTGGGCATGGGCTTCAGGGCAAATAAGTCCTATAAGTCCTAGGAGTCCTATAAGTCCTATTCGCCGCATGGTGTTATTCGCTGATTTCGCCGCGGAGCGACTGGCTGAGGCGCTGGCGGACGTGGTCCTTGTTCTGGGGGAAGTTGCCGAGGAGGAACATGAGCTTGGTGATGGCGGCCTCGATGGTGATGTCGCCGCCGCCGATGACGCCGATGCGGTCCATGTCGCAGCTGGCGGCATACTGGCGCATGACGACGGAACCGGCCTTGCACTGGGTGACGTTCATGACGATGATGCCGCGCCGGATAGCCTCCTCGAGGGCGGAGATGAACCACGAGTCCGTGGGGGCGTTGCCGGAGCCGTAGGTCTCGATGACGACGCCCTGGAGGTTGGGAGTGCCGAGGACGGCGTTGACCACGTCGGGGCCTATGCCGGGGAAGAGCTTGAGGATGGCCACGCGGGTGTCGAACTGCTTGCGCACCACCAGGGGCTCCGTGGGCATGGGGAGGAAGAGGTGCTCGCGGAAGGCGATGTTGATGCCGGCTTTGGCCAGGGAGGGGTAGTTGTAGGTCTCGAAGGCGTCGAAGTTGGCGGCGCTCATCTTGGTGCTGCGGTTGCCGCGGTAGAGGTGGTTCTCGAAGAAGATGCAGACCTCGGGGATGGTGCATTGCTGCGTGGAGGCTATCTCGAGGGCGCAGATGATGTTCTCGCGGCCGTCGCTGCGCAGCATGCCCAGGGGCAGCTGGCTGCCGGTGAGGACGATGGGCTTGGCGAGGTTCTTGAACATGAAGCTCAGGGCCGAGGCGGTGTAGGCCATGGTGTCGGTGCCGTGGAGGACGACGAAACCGTCGTAGCGGTCGTATTCCCGTTCGATGATGCTGGCGATGTCCACCCACAGCGACGGCGTCATGTTGGAGGAGTCGATGATGTTGTCGAGGGTGACGGAATCGATGCCGTACTGGCAGCTCTTGAGCTGAGGCACAGCGTCGTATATGCGGTCGAGGGCGAAGGGGTGGAGCGAACCGTTCTCATCCTGCACCATACCTATGGTGCCGCCGGTGTATACGATTAGGACTTTGTTGTTCTTCATGTCCTCTATAACGCAGGCGTTGCGGTTTTATTGTGAAGGGGGAAGAAATATTGTGTCGGGATGAGGGGGACGGCGCTGGTCGAAGAGGGTGCTGACGCGCGCCACGCCGTCCTGGAGGGTGCTGTCGATGATGTGGGCGTAGATCTCGGTGGTGCGGATGTTGCGGTGGCCGCAGAGGCGGCTGACGGTGTAGATGCCTACGCCGGCGGTGAGCAGGAGGGTGGCGAAGGTGTGGCGCGAGACATGGAAGGTGAGGTGTTTGCCCAGGGCTGCCGCGGCGGACCAGAGGGTGAGGTCCGCGGCGATGGTGGAGCGCGAGGGCAGGCAGAAGACGGGGCCCCCTTCGCGGCGCGGCTCCTCGTCCAGCAGTCGCTGGGCTTCGCGGTTGAGGGGGATGCGGATCTCGGTACGGGTTTTCTTCTGCAGCTTGACGATGGTGGGGACCCCGGCAACGGTGTGCAGGTGCTCCCACCGCTGGGTTTCGATGTCGGAGAGGCGCAGGCCCGTGAAGCAGGCGAAGAGGAAGGCCCGGCGGACGGCGGGGTGGCGGCAGGGGGTGCGGGCCAGCAGGAGGATCTCCGCGGTGGTGAGGAAGGCACGCGAGGGACCGGCATCGTGGGGCACCAGGGTGCCGATGAAGGGCATGGGGTTGTAGGGCAGCAGGCGTTGCCGCACGGCCTCCTCCAGGATGGCATGGAGCTTCTGCAGGTAGGTGCGCACACTGTTGGGTTGCAGCGGCGTGTCGCGGAGCAGATGGGTGGCGAAACGGCGGATGAAGGACTCCGTGAGTTCCCGGAGCCTCACTTCGTGGCCGGCGTAGTTGCAGAGGTGGATGAGGAGGGTGCGGCAGATGTTCTGAGAGTTTTCGCGGTGCGAGACCTGCCGCTGCAGGGCGACGGTGCGCAGGTAGGGGTTGGGACCCGCGGACAATGGGGTGGGAGAGGGGATGACCGCGCGGGTGGAGATACTTTGGGTTCTCATAGCGATACTTTTTTTTAAATGATGTTGTGTTGAGAGAAAATAAAAAAAAAGACGCTCCGTTGGGAGCGTCTCTCGAGAGGTTGTCCTACCAGGATTCGAACCTAGACAAGCAGAACCAAAATCTGATGTGCTACCATTACACCATAGGACAATCTTTTTCTGCAAAAAATCGGCTGCAAAGATACGACTTTTTCACGAAGTGGCCAAATTTATTTTCTATCTGCCTGATACTAAGAAGCAATATCGCACCGCGGGAGCTACTTTTTGTTGGCGTATTGGATGTAGTAGATGGTGGTATAGGCCACGCGGAGCGACTGCACACCGATGTTGAGGTACTTGGGCCAGTCCTCGTTGCGCCAGGCGGTGCGTTTCTTCTTTTCCGTGGGTTCCACGAAGATGATGTCGTTCTGCTGCAGGTAGTAGTAGGGCGAGGAGAAAATCTCCTTGCGGGTGAGGTCGATGGTGTCCACGGTCTGGGTGTTCACACCGCTGCGCACCACGACGACGTTGGTCCTCAGGCCGTCGATGGTGATGTCGCCGCATTGGGCCAGGGCCTCGAAGATGGTCAGACGGCTGCCGTCGGCAAGGACCACCCGCGGATGCTGCACTTCGCCAATCACGGTCACGTGGAAGTTCATCAGGTTCACCGTCACCACGGGGTCGGTGACGTAGCCACCCTCGATGAGCATGGACTCCAGACGCCGCTCCAGCTGCGAGCGGGTCTGCCCGGCGACTTCGATGCGGCCCAGAATCGGGAATATGATGTGGCCGCTCTGCGACACCGTGTAGCCCCTCAGTTGGCTCTTGTCGCGGACGGTCTGTGTGGTGTTGGTCTCCTGGTTGAAGCGTTTCACGCTCTCGGGCGACTGGCTGCTGACGTAGATGTACAGCAGGTCGTTGGGGTAGATGGTGGCGTCGTAGTTGTTGCTGATGGGGATGGGTGTGTTGTGCGGCGCATCCTCCACATAGAGGTAGCGCTGCTCGGCCTTGCACCCGGTCAGCACCAGCGATACCAGTAGGGCTATCAATAAAAGGTGGTTCCTGTTTTTCATTTTTCGTTTTTCTTTTGCCAGGGCATGGTGATGGTGGGCAGCTCCACGGACTTGAAGGCCGAGAAGAAAGCGTTGGTGGAGGCTTTCTCCTTGCCGTAGATGTCGTTGACCAGGTCCTTGTATTTCTCCATCAGCGGAGCGCGGCGCAGCTTCAGGGTGGGGGAGAGGAGCCCGTTGGTGGGGTTCCAGTCGTCGGTCACCAGGCGGAACTGCTTCACCTGCTCGTGCGGTGCCAGCTCCTTGTTGAACTCGTCGAGTACCTTGCGGAACTTCTCCTGCGTCTTGGACAGGGCTATGAGCTCGGCGTTGTCGCGGTAGTGCAGCTTGTACTTCAACGCCCAGTAGTGCAGCGTGTTGAAGTTGGGGCTGATGATGGCGGCCACCTGCTTCTCGTTCTCTCCGATAATCATCACCTGCTCGATGTATTCCGAGCCGCGCAGCATGTTCTCTATCAGCTGCGGCGCCACATATTTGCCTGCCGAGAGCTTGAAGATGTCCTTCTTGCGGTCGGTGATTTTCAGGTAGCGTCCGGCAACGAGGGTGCCGATGTCGCCCGTGTGGAGCCAGCCGTCCTTGTCGATGACTTCGGCCGTGTATTCGGGGTCTTTGTAGTAGCCCAGCATGATGTGCGGTCCGCGCGTAAGAATCTCGCCGTCGTCGGCGAACTTCATCTCCACGCCGCTCAGCACGGGCCCCACGGTGCCAATCTTCACCAGGTGGTGCGCGGGGTCGTTGACGGCGATGACGGGCGACGTCTCGCTCATGCCGTAGCCTTCGTAGATGTTGATGCCCGCGGCGGCGAAGAGACGCACCATCTCGGGCTGGATGGAGCTGCCGCCGGTGACCACCGTCAGGCGGTGGCCGCCGAATTTCTCGCGCCAATGGCTGTACACCAGGCGGTCCAGTATCTTCTGGTTGATTTGGTACAGCGGCGAGAACTTGCGCAGTCCGCTGTAGTCGTAGCGGCGACCGTGGCTGAAGGCCCAGTCGTAGATTTTCTTCTTGATGCCCGAGAAGTCCTTGCCGGCGGCATAGAGCTTGTCGTACACCATCTCCAGCACGCGGGGCACGGCGCAGAAGAAGTCGCCCTGGATTTCCTGCATGTTCTGCTGTATGGTGCCCAGGCTCTCGGCGTAGTAGATGCTCAGACCGTTGTACTGGCAGTGGTAGTTCATCGAGCGCTCGTAGATGTGGTTCAGCGGCAGGAAACTCAGCGCACGGTGACTGCTGTTGCAGGGACTCACCTGCGCGTGGGCCAGGAAATTGCTGCACAGGTTGCGGTGGCTCAGCATGACGCCCTTCGGCAGGCCCGTCGTGCCGCTGGTGTAGATCATCGACGTCCAGTCGTCGGGCTTGATTTCGCGTTTCCGACGCTCTATCTCGCCCATCCACTTGTCGCGGTTGGCAATGCCCAGCTTCAGGATTTCCAGCGTGCGGTGCTCGCCCTCGATGTTCGACAGGGTGTAGACCTGCGGGCGTGGCTCCACCTGCTCCAGCGCAGGACGGATGCGGTTCAGCAACACCTTGGTGCTCACCATCACCGCCGTCGCCTCGCTGTGGCGCAGGATGTGGACATAGCTCTCCGTGTTCAGCGTCGGATAGATGGGCACATGCACGATGCCGCTCATGGCCAGCGCCATGTCGATGAAGTTCCACTCCGGGCAGTTGCCGCTCATGGTCACCACACGGTCGCCCTGCTTGATGCCCATTTCGCACAGGCCGTAGGCCAGGTAGTGGGCGAATTTATAGTAGTCGTGCGAGCTGTATTTCACCCACTCGCCGTTCACTTTTCCGGCCAGTATATCGTCCTTTGGATACTGCTCCACAAGGTGGTCCAGCAGGTCGAAGGTGCGTGTAATTTCTGCCATAGTTATCGTTCATTTTAAAATGCAAAGATACGCATTTTTTATAATGTGGCAAAAAAATTCTCTTCGAGGTACTTTTTCATCTCCCCGCTGATGGCCTCGTTGGCCTCGCGCGGATAGCGTTTGGTGGTGAAAATTTCGCAGTAGTTGCGGGTGCCGTTCTCCTTCACCATCTGTTGGTTGAAGGGGTCGTTGTCGCGCACGGCGTGGGTGCGGACGATGTCCTCGTCCGAGGGGTCGTGGTAGACCTCGCTGTGCAGCACGGCGTCGCAGCCCAGCCGCTCGCTCCTGCGGCCCTCCTCGTCGGGGTGGCCCATGGCCAGCGCTATCACCGGCACCACACCTTTCGGGCACTTCAGCAGCTCCGCAATCTTGGCGGTGTTGTACATCACCGTGCCCAGGTAGCAGAAGCCCAAGCCTCGCGCCTCGGCGGCCACGCAGAGGTTCTGCGCGAAGAGACTGGCATCCACCAGGCCCGAAAGCAGCCACAGCAGGTTGCCGTAGGGCTCGTCGCAGCCGTTGACGCGGCAGTAGTGGTGGTAGCGGTTCACGTCCACGCACACCGTCAGCCACAGCGGCGCCGTGGCGCACTGTCCGAAGTGCAGCCCGCACAGCTCCGTGCGCAGGGGCTCCTCCTCGGTGGCAATGACCGAATAGAGCTGCATATTCCCCGTGTTCGAGGCCCGCAGCCCGCACTCCACTATCTCCTCCAGCAGCTCGCGCTCCACGCGTTCCGCCTTGAATTTCCTTATCGAACGATGCTCCAGCATCACATCAATTGCATTCTTTTCCATATTTTTGTTTCCTTAAAAACTTTATAGTCTGCATCTGTCATGCAACGGCAATGCCGCGCTCATAAAGGGATTCCGGTGCAAAACCGATTTCATTGTTCCAGTCGACAGTGAAAGGGTCGAGCGTGAAATTGCGGAAATAGTCCATGTCCTGTAGCTTGCGACAGATTCCCTTCTGCATCAGTGGCGTAAAGTCCACCGTTTTCACTGCACCGTCATTGAAAGTGAGTTTAAGGATATAGTCGCGGACATACTCGGCAGATATGACTTTCAAAAAAAACACATTGTTCATGGCATACTATTTAAGAGGTTCTATCTTCTTTATTGCACCGCTGTTTTTCAGTTGGTCCCAATTCTCAAGAAGTTCTTCCTTGTGCAGGTCAAGCCATTCATAAACAAGACGGAGGGCTCTTCGCGGAAGAGAGCCGGTAATATGTCCGTCCTTGATGTCGATCATAGCCTCATCCCCTTCGTAAATCACATGGAAATGAGGTGGGTTGTGGTCATCGATATACATGTAAATCAGTATCCCGTAAAATTTGCTTATTTCTGGCATATCAAATCTATTTTTCAAAATGCAAAGATACAACTTTTTTTCGAATTAAAACCTTTTGAAGTTTTTTTTACGTAGATATCTTCTTTGACGCCGCCGTGTCGCCTGGAAAGAGATTGTCTTTCGGTCTCTACCGCAATATCACTTTCCTTGTCACAACGCCATCATTGGTGTGGACGCGCAGGAAATAGGCCCCGCGGGCAAGAGTGCCGACTTCAATATCACCCCTGCCGCCTACAAGCTCGCGTTTCAGCACAGGCTGTCCAAGGGTATTGACCAGTTCGGCCGTACCATTCCCTTCCACTCCGTTGACCGTCAGCCTGTCCGATGCAGGGTTGGGATATACGTACACCTTCAACGTTGCAGCATCGTCGATGCCGTTGCAGTCCTCGTGGTATTTGTCGGCGAATTGCCCCCAATAGTCGTCAGCCAGCCATGCGTTGAGACTGCCGCAGGGAATGAAGATACTGTCCACAACGGCACCATCCAGACAGCCGTCGTCGGTGGTGACAGGTGGCTGGCTGTTATGCAGCCAAAGCGATGAAAGGGACTGGCTGTAGAAGGCATCCATCTCGATGGTGTCGACAGGGGCGGAGAAGACCACCTTGTTCAGTCTTCCGTTGTAGTCGCCGATAAAAGCAGTATTCTTGACGACTCGCAGCGTTTGAGGCAGCGTCAGTTCCGTGAATGAGCAGTCGCCAAAGGCGCAAGTGTCAATAACCTCGACGGCATCGCCCCAAGTAATGTTCGACAAGGAGGTGCACATGAAGAAAGCCGCTTCGGGGATGATGCGCAGACCGCTGGGTATGTCGATCGATGTCAGATGGTCGCAGCTGTGGAAACAGCCTTCCCCCATCGTGTCGAGGGTGGCAGGCATGCCGACGCGGGTCAGCGACTGGCAGTAGTAGAATGCATATTCGTCGATGAAGTCCAGATGGCTCGGCAAGTCGATGCTCACCAGCGAGCTGCCGTTGAACGCTTCGGTGCCAATGGTGGTCACTCCGTCGGGGACGTGTACGTAGCGGACATTGCTGTTGCCGCCAAATCCGTTGACCACACGCAGAGTATTCGGCAGAAAGACGGAATCGGCGCTCTTGTGGGCAGAAATCAGCGTGTCGCCGCCCGCAGAGTATATCATCGTCCCGTCCATATAAGGAGTGTTCTATAAATTAAAATATTGTTAATCTTGTAATTGCATCAAATATTATTCGTTTTTTTACGTTATTACGAGAAAAGACGCGCAACATGAAATATCTTGACAATCAACAGGTATCAATATTCGACCGAGAGA
>JAFUWF010000004.1 GCA_017483575.1 Bacteroidales bacterium | reverse complement strand
CTCTCGGTCGAATATTGATACCTGTTGATTGTCAAGATATTTCATGTTGCGCGTCTTTTCTCGTAATAACGTAAAAAAACGAATAATATTTGATGCAATTACAAGATTAACAATATTTTAATTTATAGAACACTCCTTAAGTAATCGTCTTGTTTCTCTATAGAGCCAAAATCAGGTCTCTTCTTTATCTTCCATTCTATTCCATCTGTTTGTACATTAATCTTTTGTGAATAGACCCTCCCCTGCCCGTATCTCAACTGTGTCGAGTCAGCCGTCAAGTATGTTGCCGTGCCGTTCTGCTCAACTGCTATACGGGCTTGAAGGGAACCTGATGAAATAGTAACCCATCCTGTGCGATATTCACCTGTTGTGTTTTTTTTAATACCTAGTAAGAAACCCTTGCCATTTTTATTCTTTGATGCACTAATCCATGGGCTCGAAAACTCCACATCCCATTTTCCATCCGACTCAACATCAATAGTTCTACTAAATTCTTTGGGACCAGTAGATATATATTCTTCGGAAAGGTTAATATATGTAGCCTGATTACTTATATACACAATACCCCATATTATCATTGCCAAACCCAGAATGATTCCTGTAATAATACTTGCAATAAATAGTTTCCTTGCCTTTTGACTGGACTCAAATGCTTTTTTATATTGTCCATTTCTATACAACGACTCCACTCTGTTTGCATTGATTATGCCGAATATGCCAACAGGGAAACAGCAGAAAATCGTGGCAAGAACAGACTCCATCAAATACGTCTTGGGGCAACCTTGCTCCTTTAGTTTTTCTTCGTCAATTTCCTCTTCTTGTTTCTTCTTATCATCCTCAACAAAATCTTGTTGTTCATCTGCGACAAGATCTCGATATTCATCTAATGTAGACTTATCCTTATCATACATATCATTCTTTTCACCACAAAAGGGACATACTCCGTATTCTATACTGTATTCATTTTTGCAGTTGTTACAAATACGCTCCATAATAGAAAAATAATTTTAATTTAATACGATAACCAGAATAATAACATTTGCCACAAAGCCAAGGATACCACACCATAGAGCACTTTTTGACAATTTCTCCCAACCTTTTTCCTCTTTTTTAAAATACCACATTATGATGCCGACTATAGGAATCAACGAATACAAAAAATGAGAAAAATAGGCACCTGCATCATTTTCATCAGCAATCGCATTCCCTATCCATGCGATTATTAAAGCAGGAGCCAAAGGCCATAAATAAGGGCTTTCCGCAATAGATACAATCCACATTGGAGACATTTTTTTTATTTTTTTGTCCATGGCCCGATGGCAATTATTACCAACGAAGAAAGTGGAGCCATCCATCATCGACCCTATTTTCTGCATGTGGGCTTGGCCTCCCAATAATATAAAATAAAGGTTTTATGAGTAGCTCCACATGGTGTATCACCTAACATATTGATACATTCCAATAGGAGCATTTCAATCTCCTTTATTCCTAATATTATTTGTAGAACGGCCAAGTTCATGCAGTCGGAATAAGGCGGAAATGCACTTCCATTCGGCAAACTCTTACTTGCTGTTTGCGAGTGCAAAAATACAAACTTTTTCGGATATGACAAAAAAAATGTGAATCAAAGTGGAAATGAGACATTATTTGGTCGTCCGATTATTGGGTAAAAACCTATCAACAACTTAACCAATCCCCAACCATTTTGCAACAGAGAAAAGGGGGACGCAATGTTGCGTTCCCCTTGTTGTCCTTGTTGTCGTTGTTGTCGTTAAAAAATCACTTTACTCTATAAACGAAACGGTCTATCCTCGTGATTCCCATAGAAACGAGCCGCTGAGCGGTACGGTCGCAGTCCGCTTCGGTGTTGTAGTCGGGGATTTGGGGCACGCGGACAATGACATGCTCCGGGCCGACCAGCGACAGCAGCAAGGCGAGGTTGTCCCAAGCGCGGGCGGCGTCGCCAGAGGTATAGGAATAGTAGATGTCAGGATTGCTCTCCTTGATGTCGACGATGAAGTCGCCGACCACCTCGGCGGCGCCTCGGACGGATTCCGAAGGCACCTGCAGCGATGTCTCCGCCGTGAGGTTCCAGCCCTTGCCGCAAATCGCCTTGAACTCGGTGAGGAAGTCCACCCTCAGCAGCGGCTCGCCGCCGCCGAAGCAGACGCCGCCGCCCGTGGCGATGAAGTAGAGGTTGTCCACCCCCACGTAGTCGTACAGCTCCTGCGGCGTAAACCTCCGCAGGCCCTCCGGGTCCTCCAGACAACGGCGGTTCAGGCAGTACCTGCACCTCAACGGACAGCCGTGGAAGGCCGCCAGGGTGGTCACCCCCACCCCGTCGATGCCCAACCGGTGACGGTCGATGCCTATGAACGGTACACTTTCCAATTTGAAAACAGGAATTAATATTGAATATACAGCGGAACGCCTTGAATATTGGTATTCATCCCACCTTCTGGTCCTATATCGATGATGGGGAAATACGAACCTCCCACTTCTATTATTTGATCTATCGGCGTAGCATCATTTTTCAGCTCGACCTCCAACGGCTGTTCCATAGGCACCTTGACGCCCGTCCGTATATACCGTGCATAACCTACAGTGACTATCTCGAAATCATATTCGCCTTCTGGCAGCCGGAGCTTGAAGTTGCCGTCGAAGTCGGTGGTGGCGCCATGCACCTGCTTCCCGTCGCGCATGACGACGACGTTCACAAACGGCAGCGGTTCCCGAGTCTTCTCGTCGACCACGGAGCCCTTCACCTCATACATCGCCACCTTCCGTTCCACCTTCACACTGTCGGCAGCCTGCTGCTGACGGGGCGCGACATCCTGCGCCTGCGCCGTAGCCGAGAGCGTCAGCGCCAGCCCTGCCACCGTGGCCACCTTGCCGAGCTTGATACGCTTTGCCAGCTCGTTCTCCAGGAAGCGCACCTCGCTCTCGCAGCGCGGGCACGTTCCCGGGCAGGCCCCATGGTAGGTGCACTCCGGAATTTCCAAATCGATGCCGTTCTCCGCCGCAATCTGACGGCGGACAGCTTTAAGTTCCTTGCAGATATCTTTGCCTCTGTTCATATCCATTCTTTTTTTTTCAATATTGCACGCGCACCTGCACGCCGTCAATCTCCGTTCCCTGCACCGTACCGGGGGACCCTATTTCCATCAGTGGCACCTTGTCAGGATCTATTACAACTATTCCCTCCAGATGCCGGGCGGTACTCTTCAACTCGATGGCCTTCAACGGCGTGTCGTCCGGCACCCTGACGGGGAAGGTCATCCTTTCGTAGCCGAGAGAACTTATCTCGAAATCGTACTTGCCTTCCGGCAGTTCGAGCGCAAAATTGCCGTCGAAGTCGGTGGTGGCACCTGCAACCGCCTGCCCGTCCTGCTTCACAATGACATTCACAAACGGCAGCGGCTCCTTCGTCCGCTCGTCCAGCAGCGTGCCCTTCGTCTCAAACACCACCTGGACGAGACCCGTAAACGAATTCTCCAGCCGCGCCGTGTCCATCACGACGGCCGCGGCCTCCAGCGTCGCCTCGGCCTGCTCAGCGCCATAGCCTTTGACGTCCACCTCGCGGCGGAACTGCTTGTAACCGACGTAATTGACAACCATCGTATAGTGTCCTGCAAGGACATTGAACCGGTAGCGACCGTCGAAGTCCGTCACCGTCACCTTGGCCGTGTCGCCGCCGTTCAAAAGCATCACCCGTGCGTAGGGAATCGGCTCGCCTCTCTTGCCGTCGACCACCACGCCCGTCACCTCGCATTCGCCCACCTGCCGCTCGTGCGACGGCGGCACCGCAGGCGTCTCGCCGCTCTGAGCCTCGGCCACTCCCGGCGCCGCTAGCGCCAGCGCGATGCCGGCCACCGTGGCCACCTTGCCGAGCTTGATACGCTTTGCCAGCTCGTTCTCCAGGAACCGCACCTCGCTCTCGCACCGCGGACAAGTCCCCCGGCAGGGCCCTTTGTAGGTGCACTCGGGGATGTCGAGCGGAATGCCGTTCTCCGCCGCAATCTGTTTGCGGACGGCCTTCAGCTCCTTGCAGATGTCTTTGCCTTTGTTCATAATCTGTCCTATATTTTTCACACTCCTCCGTCTGCCCTTCGGGCAGCCACCTCCTAGCTTAGGGGAGGAGCTGCTGCCGCCGTCATGTCTATCTGGCTGCTCCCCTAAGTTAGGGGAGCTGGCAGCCGCTTGCGGCTGACTGAGGAGTGTGTTGTGTCTTCGTTTCATTTTACTACCACTCTCACACCTTCCTTCTCATACTCCTGCTGCGGCGGGACGCTGGAAGAGAGGGGCGAGGCGATGCCGCAACGGACCACATCCATGTCGTGGCTCGGCGGCGGAGGTGGCGGAGTCTCCTCCTCGACGGCAACGACAACCTCCGGCTTGTGCCCCATCTCGATGACGGGGCAGCCAACCTGTTTGGAAGGGTCTGCCTCCAGATGCACATCCTCCATCCAGAAGCCCGACGGACGAAGGATGACGGTCTTTTCCACGTCGTGGTAGCCGACGGTGGACACCTTCATCACATACTCGCCCACGGGCATCGGCCCCGACTTGAAGACGCCGTCGAAATCGCTCATGGTCCTGCGCACCAACGAGTCGCCCTGATAGAGCGACACTTGTACAAACGGCATCGGCTCGAGGGTCTTCGCGTCCACCACGGCACCCACCAGCCTGCCCGCCTCCTGCGCCCGGACCTGCGCCGGAGCAAACCCGGCCAGCGCCACGGCAGCCATAAGGGCCGTCCAGAGGATGATATTTCGACTTAAAACCATAACATTCAAAGAAACGGACAAAAGGAAATTTTATTGTATCGGCAACGCAAAAAAACCGCTTTTCACCCCCACCCGACTGCCATCAAATAGCACTGTTCTCATATAGTATACATATAGTATTCATATACTTCTCATATAGTATTCATATACAGTATATAAGAAGTATATGAGAAGTATATGAATACTATATGTATACTATATAAGAACGGTCGAATAGAATAGGGATTGGAGGGGGCTTTCCCACACACTCCTCAGTCAGCCCTGACGGGCTGCCAGCTCCCCTAACGTTAGGGGAGCAGTCAAGATAGTACATGTCTACACTTTGGTATCTGGTTCCTCCCCTAAGCTAGGGGAGGTAGACGCCCGCAGGGCGGACGGAGGAGTGTGTGGGGAGGAGATAAAAAAGTTTTGCGGAATCAGAAAAAAGATGTATATTTGCATTTTTAACAAAATATAAAAACGAACTACTCGAAATGAAGAAACTATTTGTCTATATGGCATTTGCACTGTTGGCAGGCGCTGGCGTGGCCAGTGCACAAACCCAAAATATCACCCTGGAGGACATCTGGACGAAGGGGACCTTCCGTCCGAAGGGCGTCTACGGCATCCGCTCGATGGCGGACGGCGAGCACTACTGCACCATGAGCCGCACGGGCATAGCCAAGTACAGCTATGCCACGGGCGAGAAAGTGGAGGACGTGTGCCTCTTCAATGCTCCGGACCTTCACAAGAAAGCCAAACCCCTGCCCCCGATGGAGGGCTACGAGTTCAGCAAGGACGAGCAGAAGATTCTGCTCAGCAGCGGCTTCGAACCCATCTACCGCCACAGCGGCGTTTCGGACTACTACCTCTACGACGTGAAGGCGAAGAGCTTCACGAAGCTGTCCAATAACGGCAAACAGCGCCTGACCACCCTGAGCCCCGACGGCACGAAGGTGGCCTTTGTGCGCGACAACAACCTCTACTGGATGGACCTCGCCACCCTCGAGGAGCACGCCATCACCACCGATGGCAAGCTGAACAGCATCATCTACGGCACCACCGACTGGGTCTACGAGGAGGAGTTCGCCATCACGAAGGGCTTCCAGTGGAGCCCCGACAGCAAGAAGATAGCCTACATGCGCTTCGACGAGAGCAGGGTGAAAGAGTACAATATGCAGATGTGGGGCGCCTTGTATCCAGAGGATTACAAATACAAATACCCAAAGGCCGGCGAGGACAACAGCGAGGTGTCACTGTGGGTGTGCGACATCGACAATGCAAAACCGTCCCGTATCGCATCCACCGACAAGACATGGGAATACATTCCCCGATTCCAATGGACGCCCGACGGCACGCTGACCTACATGCTCATGAACCGTCTGCAGAACCACATGCAGATACTGACCGGCGAGGGCAAGATGCTCTACGAGGAACAGGACAAGGCCTACGTCGAGGTGCCGGACACATGGCAGTTCATCACCGTGGGCAAGGGCAAGAAAGCCCAGGAGCAGATGCTCATCACCAGCGAGCGCGACGGCTACCGCCACATCTACCTCTACGACATGCAGGGCAACATGGTGAAGCAAATCACCGCCGGCGAATGGGAGGTCTGCGAGGTGGCCGGTGTCGACGTGAAAAACAACCGTCTCTACTACACCAGCCGCGAAGACGGCGCCATCAACAAGAGTCTCTACATGATCGGTCTGGACGGAAAGGGCAAGAAATGCCTGAACTACACACAGAAAGACGTCGCGAATCTCTACATGAAACAAGAGGATGGCCATATGGTGACCACGTCGCAGTTGATGAATTCGGCCTTCAGCCAGCCTGTCATCCTCGGCACCTACAACGCCACCTTCAGCAATGGATGCAAATACTACATATGCACTTACAGCAACGCCAACTTCCCCCCTGTCTATACCCTCCACAACGCCCAAGGCAAGATGCTCAAAGTGCTGGAACAGAACTTTGACCTGCAGCAGAAGATGGCCGACTTCGGCACCTGCCGCAAAACCTTCAGCACCTTCACCACCTCGCGTGGCACAGAGTTAAACTGCTACACCATCCTGCCTCCCGACTTCGACGAGGACAAACAATACCCCGTGCTCATCTACGTCTACGGTGGTCCCGGCAACCAGCAGGTGACCAACAGCTACGGCTACAGCGACTACTATTGGTACCACATGCTGGCTGAGAAGGGCTATGTGGTGGCCTGCTTCGACGGCCGTGGCACCGGTGGGCGCGGTGCAGCCTTCAAGAAGCAGACCTACGGCGACATGGGCCACATGGAGTGCGAGGACGCCATCGAGGCCGCCAAGGCTTTCGGCAAGGAGAGCTGGATTGACGCCCGCCGCATCGGCATCTGGGGCTGGAGCTTCGGCGGATACCTTTCGACCCTCTCGCTCCTGAAGGGCAACGACGTCTTCAAGATGGCCATCGCCGTGGCCCCGGTGATGAACTGGCGCTACTACGACAACATCTACACCGAGCGCTACCTCGGCCTGCCACAGGACAACGCCAAGGGCTACGACGAGAACTCGCCCCTGAACTTCGCCCAGCAGCTGAAGGGCAACTACCTCCTCATCCACGGCACCGGCGACGACAACGTGCACTTCCAGAACTCGGCCGAGATGGTGGAGAAGCTGGAAGAGGCCGGCAAGCAGTTCGAGTTCCGCATCTACCCCAACAAGAACCACTCCATCTACGACAACACGGGCAAGACGCGCTTGAACCTCTACCAGTTGATGACCGATTTTATTGAAAGAAAACTTTAAAAATCAAGATAACATGAAGAAAATAGGACTTATAGGACTCATAGGGCTTATAGGACTTATGGGAAGCGCCCAGGCCCAGTTCGGCGACTACGGCGTGAAGGTCGGAGTAGGCCTGGCCACCATGGACGACGACCTGGCCTCGAAGTCGCCTATTCTGGGTGCCTCCATTGGCGGCTACATCAACTACACCTTCGCCCAGAGCGAGAGTGTACTAGCCGAGACCTTCTTCCTGCAGACGGGCCTGAACCTTACGCGCAGGGGCGGCAACTTCCAGGAGGTGCTGGAGAACGGTGCAAGCCTGATGTTCCGCGAGGGCTACTACCACTCTTACTATATCCAGTTGCCCATACTGGCCTGTGTGCACTACGAGCTGCCCATCCGCGCCTCAGGGCACGTGGTGGGAGTCTTTCTGGGCCCTGCCGTGAGCTATGGTCTCTTTGGCGGCTACGGTGACCGCCGCATCACCCCCGGCATCACCTCCACCACGGCCAACTACGACGTCAACTTCAACGGTTCGCCGGACGACCGCAAAGTCTTCAATCACGTAAACCGTCTGGATGTCAGCGCCATCATCGGACTCAGCTACGAATACAAACGCCTCTCGGCCTCCATCTACATCGACCATGGCTTCCTGGCCACCTCGGAGGGCGATGACATCCTCCGCATCATCGAGAATGCCTCCGTCGGCAGTAGCAACAAAGTCGACGTGAAGATACCCAACGGCCACAACGTGGCCTACATGCTGAGCGTCAGCTACAGCCTCGGTAGTTTCATGAAAGAATAAAACATACACAAGAAAAAACAAATGGTAAGAGTAAGATTCGCCCCCTCCCCCACGGGGCCACTCCACATCGGCGGTGTGCGTACCGCCCTCTACAACTACCTCTTCGCCCGTCAGAACGGCGGCAAGATGATTCTCCGCATCGAAGACACCGACCAGACACGCTTCGTGCCCGGTGCCGAACAATACATCATCGAAGCCCTCGAATGGCTGGGCATCCAGTTCGACGAAGGCGTGCACATCGGCGGCCCCTACGGCCCCTATCGCCAGAGCGACCGCAAGCCCATGTACCGCCAGTATGCCGAGCAGCTTATCCGCGACGGTTGGGCCTATTATGCCTTCGACCGCCCCGAAGCCCTCGAGGCCAAGCGCAAAGAGTACGAGGCCGAGAAGAAAACGTTCCAGTACGACTGCAACACCCGCAGCGGGATGGAGAACAGCCTCAGCCTCGGTATGGAGGAAGCCCAGCGCCGCATCGACGCCGGCGACCCCTACGTGGTTCGCTTCAAGTTCCCCGACAACCTGGACATCACCGTGCACGACCTCATCCGTGGCGATGTGACGATGAACAGTCGCCTGCTGGACGACAAGGTGCTCTTCAAAAGCGACGGCATGCCCACCTACCACCTGGCCAACATCGTCGACGACCACACAATGGAGATCACCCACGTGATCCGCGGCGAGGAGTGGCTGCCGAGTGCCCCGTTGCACGTCATGCTGTACAAAGCCTTCGGCTGGGAGGCTCCGCAGTTCGCCCACCTGCCCCTGCTGCTGAAGCCCGAGGGCAACGGCAAGCTCAGCAAACGCGACGGCGACCGTCTGGGCTTCCCCGTCTTCCCCTTGGAATGGCACGACCCCAAGAGCGGCGAAATCTCCAGCGGATACCGCGAGAAAGGCTACCTCCCCCAGGCCGTGGTCAACATGCTGGCGCTGCTGGGGTGGAATCCGGGCACCGAACAGGAACTGATGACCATGGACGAGCTGATAAAACTCTTCAACATCGAGCACATCAGCAAGAACGGAGCCAAGTTCAACCTGGACAAGGCCAAATGGTTCCAGCACGAATACTTCCAGCAGCTCAGCGACGAGGAGGTTGGCGCCATGCTCGAGGCGCAGGCCAAGGAGCACGGCGCAGCAGCCGAGCACGACTACTGCGTGAAGGTTGCCGGCATGATGAAGGAACGCATCACCTTCCCCAGCGAGCTGTGGGACACCTGCTGCTACTTCTTCCAGGCCCCGACGGAATACAACGAGAAGGACGTGGCCAAGCGCTGGACGCCCGACATGCACGTCCACATGCAGAAGGTCATCGACATCCTGAACACGGAGCCCTTCGAGCACGACGCCATCCACAAGGCCCTGCTGGACGACTACATCGCCGCCAACGAGCTGAACACCGGCAAGGTGATGAACTCGCTGCGCATCTGCGTCGTGGGCCGCACCGTGGGTCCCGACATGATCACCCTCATCCTCACCATCGGCAAGGAGGAGACCATCCGCCGCATCGAGCGCGCCATAGAGAAATTAAAAGTTGAAAATTGAAAAAAAAGAAAATTGTTATGGAAAATAAGACAACGAAAATCCTTTTGGCCTGCAATGCCGTGTTATTGCTGGGCCTCATCGGCATCTACATCCTCCACTTCACCTCGGGTCCCAAGAGCAAGGTGAACCCCGAAGCCACAGCCCCCCTGCAGAAAGAGGGCGGCCTGACGGTGGCCTACGTCGACACCGACACCCTCCTGGCCCACTACCAGTATGCCAAGGACCTCGAGGAAGAGCTTCTGGCCTTCAAGAGCCAGCAGGAGCAGTATGGCCGTCAGCAGATGGAGAAATTCCAGAAAGACTATCAGGACTACCTGCAGAACGGTTCTAACCTCACCCTCACGCAGCAGCAGGCCAAGGAGGCCGAGCTGAAGCAGAGAGCCGAGAAGATGTCGACCCTTGAGCAGGAACTCACGGCCAAAATCATGGAGCGCCAGATTCAGGAGAACACCAAGCTCCTCAACGCCATCTTCGCCTTCGTGCGCGAGTACAACGCCCAGAACCAGCAGTTCGACATCATCATGCGCAAGACCTTCGAGAACTCGCCCAGCCTCTACCTCAACCCCGGCATGGACATCACCCAGGAAATCCTCGACGGCCTCAACGAAGAGTACAAGAACGTCAAATCCAAGAAGGAAGAATAAGTCCCTCCCTCTGGACACAAAAAGGACGCAGGCAAAAGCCTGCGTCTTTTTTTTATTTCACGAACTTGGTTCCCAAGGCGGTGAAGACCGTGTGCCGGAGCAGATAATAGTCGATAAGAATCAGGCGGCGGTAGACACCGCTGACGGTGCGCTGTTTCAACGCCTCGCGCTTGTCGGCCAGCTGGGGCCGCATGGAGCGGAACTCGCCATGGGCCTGTCCTACGGCACGGAATTCGCCCCAATTGCCTTGCAGGAGGAACTTCACCGCCGCCACCCAGTCGAGCACCAGGCGCCGCCGCACCACACGCCGTTGGCGGTTTGCCGGCAGGTTCTTGTAGAGCATGGCCAGGTTGTTGCGGAAGTTGAGACGAGTCTTGAAGGGCGAGCTCTTGGGCAGGGTGCCGCCACCGACATGGTAGACCGTGGAGCGGGGGCAGTAGCGCACCTGGTAGCCGCTGTTCTTGGCACGCCAGCAGAAGTCAATCTCCTCCATGTGGGCGAAGAAGTCGCCGTCGAGGCCACCGAGCTCGTGGAAGACCGAAGAGCGGACGAACATGGCCGCTCCCGAGGCCCAGAAGATATTACACTCGTCGTCGTACTGTCCATGGTCGCGTTCAAGGGTGGAGAAAAGGCGTCCGCGACAGAAAGGATAGCCGTAGTGGTCGATGAAGCCGCCGGCGCCGCCGGCATACTCGAAGGTGTCCTTGCGGTCGTACATCAGCAGCTTGGGCTGCGCGACGGCCACATTGGTATCGCGTTCCATCATGCTCACCACAGGCTGCACCCAATGGGGTGTGCATTCGACATCGCTGTTGAGCAACACATAATAGTCGGCCTCCACCTGCGCCAACGCACGATTGTAGCCTTCGGCGAAACCGTAGTTCTTGTCGAGCAACACGAGGCGCACATCCGGGTAGTGTTCGTTGAGGAAGGCAACAGAATCGTCGGTCGACCCGTTGTCTGCCACAACCACTTCCGACGTGATGTCCAACGGCTCGCTGTGGGGGGTCTGCCATCCAGCCTCCGACTCGCTGTTCATCAGCGAATACTTGACTACCGAGGGCATGAAGCGCTCGAGCATCGAGCGTCCGTTCCAGTTGAGTATGACTATTGCTACATGTATCATGATTTCTATCGGGCTATGCAGGGTTGGTATTGGAAGAAGTGGCCGGATGCAAGGGCACATCGGCCGGACGCTTGCGTTTCCAGCGGCGATGGCTCCACAGCCAGTACTCCGGCTTGGCAGCGATGTCGGCCTCGAGGGTGCGGATGTAGCGCTCCTCAATGGTGTATTGCGGCACCGCCTGCGGATCCTCACAGAGAAGGCTGAAAGTGACAGTATAGCGTCCACGGCGCACCTTGTCGACGCGGTAGTAGAGCACAGGGTAGTTATAGCGGCGGGCGAAGTTCTCGGCACCATAGAGGAAAGGTGTCTCCTGATGGAAGAAAGTGGTCCAATAGCTCTTGTGGACATCGGAAGGGCACTGGTCGCTGAGCATCATCAAGGCACAGGGCACACGATGCTTGTCGTAGAAGTCCACCACCTGCCGCACCGTATCGGAATACACCACTTCGGTGCCGAAGCGTGTGCGACGACGGAACACCCACGGCTCGAGCACCTTGTTGCTGAGGGCTTTCCCGATGCCGATGCCATGATGGAACAGCTGCATGTTGAGCGAGGTGACCATGTACTCCCAGTTGTTGTAGTGGGCCGACATGAGTACCACGGTCCTCCCCTCTTCGTAGTAGCGGTTGACCAACTCACGGTTCGTTACGCGGTAGCGCTTCATGATGCTGCGTGGCGAAGCAAAGAGGTTGTAGATTCCCTCGACGAGGAGGTCGCAGAGGTGCCGATAGTAGCGGCGTTCAATCTTCCTTCGTTCCTTCTCCCCTTTTTCAGGGAAAGCGGTTGCCAGATTGCGACGAACCACCTTGCGACGATAGCCCACAAGGTGATACGCTATGAAATACAGTATGTCTGACAGCAGAAACACGGGCTCCGACTATCAATAACCACGCTGGAACTGTTCACCCACTTCGCCCACCACGTTGTCGCCAAGCTGGTTGCGACAGAGGCGACGCTCCCAACCGGGATCCTGAACCTCGCCACGGGCGTTGCTGTTCAGCAACCGGTAGCTTCCGCTGCGATGTTCGTCCCAGAAAAGGAACACACGCGTATTGTCGTCCATGGGGAGCTTGTTGTATCGCCAGATCTGATAGGGCAGATAGTAGACATGCCCCTGCGACTCCGTTTCAAACTGGTTGCTGGCGTCATCGCCGGTCTGGCGCATCTGGACGGGAGTGCCGGAGTGGGTCTTTTCCAGTCGGCGCACGGAGACGAAGTTCTTCTCGTCGCGCACATAGTCGGGAGGGCCGTACTGCAGGTACACGCGTCCGCGATCCGTATGGATGCCGGGGGTACGCATATAGGTGAAGGTGGCCTGCACATAGTCTATACGCTCCTTGTATTTGAGCCATTCCACCTCGGCATTCATCGGGTAGCGCTCCTGCCAGAAACGATAGAGGAACGCCTGCTTCTCTTCCAGGCCGGGACGGCTGATGAGGTCGCGCACCACATGCTTCTCCTGCTCCGATGCAAGAGGATAGAGCGCATCGAGGTAAACGTTGAGCTTGTCCTCGTCGGTATAGGCACCCACGAAGGTGCCGGCAAAGTCGCTCAGCTTTTCGCCCTTCACACCGGGGTTGGAACGGAAGAAAGGCAGCTTCTTGTAGAGCAGCAACTGGTTGTCGCTGTTGCGCTGCTCGACCACGAGGTTGTAGTTGCCCGAAGGCAGCTCAGAGATGTCCAGCGAACCATAGACGGGTACATAGGCCGAGCTGTATTTGCGAGCCATGCTGCGCTGTGCCTCATAGCGGCTACCGGTCTCCTGCTGTTCCACGTAGGCCACCACGAGAAAAGGCTTCTTGCCCAGTTCCTGGTTGATATTGTATATCTCGTAGTAGAAGTTCAGCCTGTCCACCTGCTCGGGAACGAAGTCGCTGACGTAGGGTTCCATGTCGTAGCCGCCACGCGAGAAGATGTTCTCCTTCGTCGTCGGCGTGGCCGAAGCCATCAGCTGGATGGAGGAGAGCGTGGGATGGAGGTTGTCGTAGTTGAGTACCAGCTTCTCGCTGACGGTGGCAGCGGGATCGTCGGTATTTTTGTCGCGCAGGGTCAACTCAAGGTCGTACACGCCATTCTTGAGCGAAAAACGTTGCATATCGATAAAGCTGAAGTCCAGTTCCTCCAGCGTGCCGACGGAGGGACTGTTGAGGTCGTACTTCTTGACAAAGCAAACAGAATCGCCCTGGCGGGCCACGATGACTACCTCGGCAGTGGCGCGGTAGGTGCCGCTGGCCTGCTGCACGAACTGCATCGTCCACGCGTCGAACGAGAGGTAGGTCTCCACGTATGGCTGCCCACTGGCGGCCGAATAGAAAGTACTGTAGCTGAAGACCGCACGCAGCGACCCCTGCGCACGAAGGGAGACGCCCGACATGGCAGCCACCATCAGCATTATCGATACAATCCTTTTCATCTCTTTTACTTTTTAAAAACTAATAATACAACGCCATTCGGACAATATTATTGTCCGCCACAGAAAAAAAAGTGTCGACTGCCGCCTACTGTATGCCGTTATACTCGCGATAGTCGGCCACCAGGTCGAGTATTTCCTTGCCGAAAAGTTCCACTTTGGACTTGCCGATGCCAGGCACGGCGAGAAGTTCAGCCTCGGTACGCGGCATGATGGAGGCCAGCGCCATGAGGGTCTTCTGGTTGAAAATGTAGTAGGCAGGCCGGCTGGTTTCCATCGCTTTCTCCTTGCGCCAACGCGTAAGGAGGGAGACCAGTCCTTCCTGCACGGAACCCGCCTGCGCCTGCACCTCGTTGGTCGCGGTGGCGGCGCGACGCGTCCGTTCTTTGCCGCGGCCAATCCCCTTCCCTTCTTTTTCCAGCAGCACCTCTATTCTGGCCCTTTGCACCGCCATGACGCTGTAGCCCTCCTTGCAGACAGCCTCCATGCAGGCCAGCTTCACCTTCAGGCGCTCCAGCAGCTGCTCCGAGGCCTCCCTGACGGCCTTGGCGGTGTCCTGGTTGTCGATTTCCACCTCCGTCAATGCCGCCACAGCGCTGCGTGCCGCCGCCAACTGTGTGCGGTAGTACTCGGCACCCTGTCGTGCCCGTTGGTCCTGTTCCTGCTCGCCAAGGCGCATCAGCTGCGTGCGGAAACGGTCACTCACCCCCTGCAGCTGCGACAACGAGGCTTCCACACTGTGCATCTGCTCCACCTTGTCGGGAAAAATATTGCGCAGCTTGGCATAGCGTTCCACGAGACGCCCCATGTCGTACAACACATCGTCTATGCCGAAGAGCTCCATCAGCTTCTCCAGACGGTATTCCTTCTCCTTTTGCCCAATACCCTCGGTCACCGCCTCACGCCGTTCATCAACATCGGCGGCGAACTGCGACACCGCGGCATCGCCGAATGTCACACCCGGCGACAACGGGGTCGTCAGTGTCAGTCCTTCCAGCGTGCGGCAACGGCTCAAGGCCACATACACCTGTCCGAAGGCGAAGGCGTCGGCGGCATCGATGGCCACACGGTCAAAGGTCAGTCCCTGAGCCTTGTGGATGGTCACCGCCCATGCCGGCCGCAGGGGGTACTGGCTGAAGGTGCCGTCCACCTCTTGGGTAATCTGCCCGCTCTTGCCGTCGAGCGTGTACTTGAGGTTCTCCCATATCTCGAGGCCTACCTGGAGCACCGCGCCGTCGTCGTCGGCCACCTCCACCAGCTCGCGCCCCTCTTCGTCCTTGACAAAACCGAGGACCGTAGCCAGCTTGCCGTTGTAATAACGGTGACGACCCGTACCATCGTTCTTGACAAACATCACCCGCTCGCCTTCGCGCACTTCCAACAAGGCATCGATAGGCATCATCGAATCGGGGAAATTGCCTCGAACCAACGCCTTGTACATACGCATCTCTCCCTTCAGGGCATCCATGTGGCGACGGTTGATGGCATCGGCCTGGCGGTTGTGCGTGGTAAGGGTAATGGGGACGGTGTGTGAAGAGTTCTCCGCTCTCCGTTCTCCACTCTCCACCCTGGCATTCAGCGCCGCCAAGGTTTCCGCGTCGAGGTTGTTGTCGCGAACATGGTTGAGCAGGCTGACGAAGGAGGCGTCCTGCTGGCGATAGACATGCGTAAGCTCGATGGTAACGTATTCTATCCGTTGCAGTGCTTTGCTGTTGAAGAAGAACGGCGACGGATAGACGCGGTCCATATAGCCCCGTTCACGTTCCGTCACCACCGGCGGCAGCTGGTGCACGTCGCCAATCATCAGCAACTGCACGCCGCCGAAAGGACGCGAATTGCGCCTATAGCGCCTCAGCACCATGTCCACGGCATCCAGCAGGTCGGCACGCACCATGGAAATCTCGTCGATGATGAGCAGCTCCAACGTCCGGATGATATTCAGCTTGGTCTTGCTGAGGCTCTTGTGGGCATTGGGCATCTGGTATTCGGTAATCAGCTCCTTGACATCGGGCAGGTACGGCTCGAAGGGCAGCTGGAAGAACGAGTGGATGGTGACGCCGCCGGCATTCACCGCCGCCACACCCGTCGGTGCCAGCACCACATGGCGCTTCGTGCAATGCTCCACAAGGTTGCGCAGGAACGTCGTCTTGCCCGTGCCCGCCTTCCCCGTCAGGAACACGCTGACACCGGTCATCTCGACATAACGCCTTGCCAGTTCAATCTGCTCGTTCATAGGCTATATCACGAAATCGGCCATCTGCGGTCGAGGCCGAAGCTCAGCGGACTCACCTTCAGCTGCGGGGCGAACTGGAGGCGCTTCCACTCGTTCTGGGCCACCTTGCGGATAACGCCGTGCACAAGGTCGCGGTCGTAGCCCTCGTCGACAATTTCGTCCTCGCACATCGACTCGTCGAGGTAGAGGTTCAGCACGGCGTCCAGCGTGTCGTAGTCCGGCAGCGAGTCGCTGTCCTTCTGTCCGGGACGGAGCTCGGCGCTGGGGGCCTTGGAGATGGTATTCTGCGGAATGCGAATATGGTCGCGGTTGATGTATTCGCACAGCTGGTAGACCTCGGTCTTGTAGAGGTCGCCGATGACGGCCAGGCCGCCGCAGGAATCGCCGTACAACGTGCCGTAGCCCATGGCGGCCTCCGAGCGGTTGGTAGTGTTCAGCGCCATGGCGCCGAACTTGTTGGCGTAGGACATCACCAGCGTGCCACGGATACGGGCCTGTAGGTTCTCCTCCGTGACGTCCTCGGCGCGGTCCTCGAAGACAGGCTTCAGGCTCTCGCGGAACTGGTCGAACATCGGCCTGATGGGCACCAAGTGGTAGCTCATGCCCAGGTTGTGCGCCAGGTCCTCGGCGTCCTTCACGGAGTGGTCCGTGCTGTACTGGCTCGGCATCAGCAGCCCGTGGACATTCTCGGCGCCAATGGCATCGACGGCCAGCGTGGCCACCAGGGCCGAGTCCACGCCGCCGCTCAGGCCCAGCACGGCGCGCTGGATGCCGTTCTTGCGGAAATAGTCGCGCAAGCCGCACACCAGTGCCTTGTACACCAGCTCCACGGCCTCGGGCTTCTCGTCGTCGATCTCCTCTATCTGCTGCATGTCGACGGTGACGCAGGCATCCTCGAAGTAGGGCAGCTGGCACAGCACACCGCCAGCGGCGTTCATGGCCATGCTGCCGCCGGCATAGAGGAACGGACCTTCGCCGCCGGTACGGTTCACATAGACCAGGCCGGCGTTGAGCGTCTCCACGATCTTGCTCATACGGTAGCGCGTACGGTAGGGCTTCTGGTAGTCGAACACATTGCATCCGCAGCAGACCACCAGGTCCGGCTGCTCCACATGGCCGCGCGTCAGCTCCTTCAGGTCCTCATAGAACCCGATGGCAATCTTCTGGTCGTGGAACTGCACCACCTGCACACCCTCGCCGCGCACAAAGCAGCGCTGCTCGTCGGGCACCAGGTACTTCTTGGTCACAATGGCACGGATGGCGCAGTTCTGGACGAAGACTATGGCATTGCAGAGCCCCTTGTCCTGGATCTGCAACGGCAAGCCCACGAGGAAGGCGCGGTGCTCGCTGCGGGCCACCAGCTCCTGCAAGGCGGCCTGGGCGCGCTTCTGCAGGTCGGTGTAGCCCGCCGAGGCAAAAAGCGGCGCCCCGCAGAGGGTGCATGACGGAAAAACGGTAAGCAGGGCCTCCCGCGACTGCGGCGAGTCCAGCTCGGCAAGTATCCACTCGAGGTTCTCCTCGGGACGGTTGGTGCGCACATCGTGCTGAACAACATGTATATTCATCTTTTCGGCATTATTAATTAGCATTACTACAACGCCGAAAAAAAAATTTTAGTATGTCAGCCGCAAAGAAAACTTCTCAGGGCTCCACCAGCAGTCTTTGCGAGCAGACGCCGCTGGCGGTCGCCAGGCGGACGAAGTAGACTCCCGACGGCAACGCCGAGACGTCGAATGTCGCCGTCGTGGCTCCTGCCGCCATAGGCATCGACAGCACCTGACGCCCCTCGACATCCACCACCGCCAGCGTGCCGCCACCCTCCGGCGCCTCCGAGAGGGTCAGCGTCACACGCCCCGAGGCCGGGTTGGGCACAAGCGTGAGCACCGGCATGGCGACATCGGCAATGCCCGCCGCCGTCGCATAGTGGAACGGCCGCGGGGCGCTCCATTCGCTCCATGTGCTGGTGCGGTAGCTACCAGACTCGAAGACGCACTCCTTGCGAAAGCGAAGGCTGTAGTTGTCCTCCGACAGCCCCAGCGACGCCATCAGGCTGTCGGACAGCAGGAACGACGCGTCGGACAAGAGCCCGGAGTGGTAGACCGTGCTGTCGCTGCCGTACAGCGAGAGACTGACCTCATAGTGGTCCAGGCTGTCGTTCAGAGGCCACTGGAAGAGCACGCCCTCCGCCAGCCTGTCGGCCACCCACGGCTTTGACGGCAAAGGGCACGGCAACTGCAGGATGGGGAAATACAATCCCCACGCAGCCGTGTATGCTGGGTATCCTAAACTATTATTACTCCATCCCAATACACACGATCCAAGACTTTCAATATTGGGGCAAATATTAGCATAACCATCTGAATGTCTCTTATAGTCATCACTGATTAGATAGTAAGGGCTCAACGCTCCGTATTCTTCCAAATCGTCTGCCCATGCCCATCTATAGCCTCCTCCATCATCCATAGCAATATAGAAAGTGTCCTGGGTCGCTGTTGCCTCCACATAGACGTCTTCTCCGAAGAGGTAGATGTAGCATGGAACCGCCATGCTTGAACTGTCATAGCCCTGGTACATATATCGCATTTTCTTGCACCATCCGTTGACATCGACGGTCTCAAGCGTATCCACGCCGTTTTCCCGCCACACATACACCCCGTACTTGCATCCCGGCTTCGACGGAGGAAAATCCTCGGTGACAGCAATGCCCAAAATACGTGTCCCCACGGGCATGACAAATCTTATAAAATTCATGCCACCACTATGATTACATAATCCTTGATAACCACTTTCTTGCGGTGTAACTATCCTCATACACTGGAACGGAACGGAGTCGCATGGTATTAGATTTCCCATTGCAAATTCCATAACAGGGGTATATCCAAAACAGGAATCCAGGAAAGGAATCGTGTCCTGCGCCCTCGTCGAAAACAGCGACAGGGAACACACCAATAATAAAACATATCTTTTCATCATTTATCGATTTTGAATTTTAAAAACCATTACAACAGTCACACTCCCATCTCATGCCATATGTTCTCTTACTAAAAAAGTAAGGTGTGTATACATATAACGATGTAGGAACTGATCGCGTAAGAAATAATTCGGAATTGTTCAATATTGGATTCACCATAATGGGGTCATTAAATGGGCAACCTGAATTATCCAATATCGGAATGTATTGCAGATAGGTGGCGTCAGCGGAGACAGCCACAATGTTGTCTTTTTTGTACAAATCCATGGAATTGAAATGATAATTACTGTAGAAATGGGTAATGTCGGCACTGTAGGGCGAAGTATTGTAGGGTTCAAGGAAAGTAAACTGCGGAAGGTAGCTGTAAAAGTTCTGGTTAGGCTGGAGAACAACGAGCTTATTGCTTTTTTTATGGTACACCATATCTGAAGCCTCCGAGTCTTTATATATCACAAACTCCTGAGAATAAGCATTGGACGGAGGAAAAGAACTTGTTTTAATCACCCTCAGCCTGGATGTGAAATTGGCTCCATCAAAGCGGTCGTATATCATGGCGATATCCCCATTCCCCAGATGCGTTGCTTTGGGGACTCCGTTCAATTCATTTGTGGATGGAATAAAAACAACGAGTTTGTTAAACTGTGTTGAAGATATAGAAGATGGATTGTCTGCCACTCGGACACAATATGTTGTGTATGTTGACGACACCGCCCGACCGATTACAACAACATTTGTTCCAGTATACAAAATATCGTCACAGATTTCAGTTATACCAGATGTATTGGGCAATGTATGACAATTACACGACGTGGAGGTAGCCACATTGTCTATCTCCACAACCTGATTCTTCTCCATTGTAGTTTTGTCATAGCCAATGCAGACAGCTTTGCACTGGCCACGGTCACGATAGACCGCCATCCTGTATAGTCCGGCGGAAAATGGCAATTCGATGAAATGGGGCTCGAAAATACCTGAAATGAAATTGTTGAGGTCGAACCACCCTACCAGCCCATATAAGTCGGGGCGCTGTGGGGTGCCATGCTCCACCAAACCACAGAACCACGCTGTGTCGTCCATGATTCTTACGTCTTCCACCATATAGTTGGACGGCAGAGCATCGCTATGGTAGCCGTTGGAAGCAAAACAGAGAGGGTTATACGTTCCCGAAAAATTGCTGTAGTCGGTGCACGAGAACATAACATCCGGATTGGAATGGAACGTGACAACATACTTTTCATTCCAACTTCGCACAACGTTCTGCACCAATGAGTTGTATGGCGATACCGGTGTCAAAAGCGCACTGTTGTACGATTGCGCCGAGGCGATTGATGCAATCGCCAAAACAGAGAATAAAAATGAAATTTTGCTTTTCATAGCGTTTAATATGATTAAAAATATTGCATTTATAGTGTTTATGTGTTTAATTTCGACCACGTTACACCCCTTACTCCCCACCTGTTGTCACTGCAAATATATGAAAAATTTTCAAATGTGAAAACTTTTTTACGGAAAAAACTTTTTTTCTGTGTGCGTACAATAAATTATATATATTTACGTTTTTGCTCATGTGTTTATGACCGAAAAGAACGAAAAAAAAATATATAACTATGAAGAATTTAGTAATTGTTGAGTCGCCTGCCAAGGCAAAGACCATTGAGAAATTCCTCGGCAAGGACTACACGGTGAAGTCGAGCTACGGCCACATCCGCGACCTGGCCAAGAAGGAAATGAGCATCGATGTGGAGAACCAGTACGAGCCGCAGTACCAGGTGAGCGACGACAAGCGCAGCCTCGTGAGCGAGCTGCAGAAAGCTGTGAAGAGCGCCGAGAAGGTATGGCTCGCATCCGATGAGGACCGCGAGGGAGAGGCCATCGCATGGCACCTGCAAGAGACGCTGAAGCTCAACCCCGAGACGACACAGCGCATCGTCTTCAACGAGATCACCAAGACCGCCATCCTCCACGCCATCGAGAACCCGCGCCAAATCGACATGAACCTCGTCGACGCCCAGCAGGCACGCCGCGTGCTGGACCGCCTCGTGGGCTACGAAATCAGCCCCATCCTCTGGAGCAAGATCAAACCCGCCCTCAGCGCCGGCCGCGTGCAGAGCGTGGCCGTACGTCTCATCGTGGAACGCGAGAACGAAATCAAGGCCTTCAAGAGCAAGGCCTACTTCCGCGTGCTGGCTCAGTTCCGCCCCGTGGACGGCACCAAGACCCTCAGCGCCGAGCTGAACCGCCACTTCGACACCGAAGCCGAGGCACAGGCTTTCCTGGAGAGCCTCTCCGGCGCCAACTTCAAGGTGAGCAAAATCGAGACCAAACCCGCCCACCGTACCCCTGCTCCGCCCTTCACCACCAGCACCCTCCAGCAGGAGGCCAGCCGCAAACTGGGCTTCAGCGTGGCTCGCACCATGCAGGTGGCACAGCAGCTCTACGAGAGCGGATACATCACCTACATGCGTACCGACAGCGTCAACCTCAGCGAGCTGGCGCTGAGCATGGCCAAGCAGGAAATCGAGAGCCAGTACGGCGCCGAATACGTCAAGACACGCCGCTACCAGACCAAGACCAAAGGCGCCCAGGAGGCCCACGAGGCTATCCGCCCCACCGACATGACGGCCCAGACCATCAACGCCGAGAGCGCCCAGCGCCGTCTCTACGAGCTCATATGGAAACGCACCGTGGCCAGCCAGATGGCCGACGCCGACATCGAGAAGACCGAGATGGAGATCCGGATTGAAAACGGAAATTGGAAAATGGATAATCCGGCTGACGCAAGCAATAATTCTCAACTCTCAATTCTCAATTCTCAATTCCAATGCTCCGGCGAGCAGGTGAAATTCGACGGCTTCCTGAAGGTATACATGGAGAGCACCGACGACGAAGAACCCTCCGGCAACGAGAAACTCCTGCCGCGCCTGCCCGAAGGCACCCTCCTCTCCCTCGAGAGCTGCGACGCCGAAGAGCACTACACTCAGCACCCCCCGCGCTACACCGAGGCCAGCCTGGTGAAAAAACTCGAGGACCTCGGCATCGGCCGTCCTTCCACCTACGCCCCCACCATCAGCACCATCCTCAAACGCGAGTACATCATGAAGGAAGACCGCGAGGGCGAGGAGCGCCACTGCGTAGTGCTCTCGCTGAAAGGCGGCCAGGTGAAACGCACCGAGAAGAAGGAGAAAGGCTTCGCCGAGAAGGGCAAGCTCTTCCCCACGGACATCGGATGCGTGGTGAACGACTTCCTCATGGAGCACTTCGACAACATCATGGACTACAACTTCACCGCCACGGTGGAGAAAGACTTCGACGACATCGCCGCCGGCAAAAAGGAATGGCGCAAGGTCATCGACCGCTTCTACGTGCCCTTCCACAAGAACATCCGCCAGACACAGCAGAACAGCCAGCGCACCACCGGCAGCCGCCTCCTGGGCACCGACCCCAAGAGCGGCAAGAACGTCTACGCCAAGATCGGCCGCTACGGCACCCTGGTGCAGATCGGCGAGACCAACACCGACGAGAAGCCCCTCTTCGCCAGCATGAAGCGCGGACAGAGCATCGAGACCATCACCCTCGAGGAGGCCCTGGGCCTCTTCGCCCTGCCTCGCACGCTGGGCGACTTCGAGGACAAGGAGGTGACCGTCAGCATCGGCAAGTTCGGCCCCTACGTGCGCCACAACAACAAGTTCTACTCCCTGGGCAAGAACGACGACCCCTACGAGGTGACGCTGGAACGCTGCATCGAAATCATCAAGACCAAGCGCGAGGCCGAAGAGCAGAAGGAGGAACTGAAGAAGATCTACCCCCACGAAATCGGCCAGAAGGACGGCGAGGCCGTGACGAGCAACATCGGCCGCTTCGGACCCTACCTGACCTACAAGGGCGAGAACTTCCGCCTGACCAAGGGCGTCGACCCCCTGCAGCTCTCCCTCGACGACGCCTTGGCCATCATCGACAACGCCGGCAAACGGAAAAAGAAAAAATAAAGTCGAACGGCGAATTATGCGATTCTATCGAAGTTCGTACAATTCGAATAATTCGCCGTTAAAAAGAAAGTTGCCATGCGATTAGCCGTTGTTATTGTCAACTACAATGTGAAGTACTTCCTGCGGCAGTGCCTGTCGTCGGTGTTCGGGAGCAACCGCACGCTGAAGGACGGCAGCACGCTGGAGCTGGAGGTATGGGTGGTCGACAACGACTCGGTGGACGGTAGCATCGAGATGGTGCGCAGCGAGTTCCCCGAGGTTCACGTGATCGAGAACAAACAGAACGTCGGCTTCGCCCGCGCCAACAACCAGGCACTTGTTCAGGTCGGAGGTATGAGGTCGGAGGTCGGAGGTATGAGGTCGAAGGTCGGAAACGACAGCCTCATACCTCATACCTCCGACCTCATACTTTTATTGAATCCCGACACCGTGGTGGAGAACGACACCTTCGTGAAATGCGTGGACTTCATGCACGACCACCCCGACGCCGGCGGCCTGACGGTGAAGATGGTCGACGGCGACGGCAACTTCCTCAAAGAGAGCAAACGCGGATTCCCCACGCCCGAAGCCTCCTTCTACAAGATCTCCGGGCTCATCAAGCTCTTCCCCCATTCCCGCCGTATCGCGGCCTACTACATGGGCCACCTGCCCGAGAACGAGGTGAACGAGATTGAGATCATGCCCGGCGCCTTCCTGATGATAAGCCGCGAGGCCTACGACAAGATCGGCGGCCTCGACGAGAGCTACTTCATGTACGGCGAGGACATCGACTACTCCTGGCGCATCCATCTGGCAGGCTTCAAGAACTACTACTTCCCCCTGACGCACATCATCCACTACAAGGGCGAGAGCACCAAGCGCGGCTCCATGAACTACGTCTACACCTTCTACAACGCCATGTCCATCTTCGTCAAGCGCTACTTCTCCGGCAGCAACGCGCGCCTCTTCAACGCCTTGCTGCGCATGGCCATCTGGCTGCGGGCCTCGCTGGCCTGGGCCAAGCGCATCGGAGGACGGCTGGCAATGCCGCTGCTGGACTTCGGCGTGGCCTACGGCGGCTTCCTGCTCATCAAGCGCCTCTGGGCCGAGCTCTGGGCCAACAACATCGACTACTACCCCCCGGAATACACCTACCTCGTCATGCCGCTCTACGTGCTGATACTGATGTGCGGCAGCTGGCTCGCCGGAGGCTACGACAAGCCCGTGCGCCACTGGAAGATCGTGAAGGGCATGGGCATAGGCCTGCTGCTCCTGCTCTCGTTCTACTCCCTGCTGGACGAAGGGCAGCGCTATTCGCGCATGCTCCTGCTGGCAGGCGGCGCCTGGACCCTCCTGAGCACCCTGCTCATCAGGACGGCGCTGGGCGCTATGGGATTGAAAGGATACGCACGCTACGCACGCAGGCGCGGAAAGGTGCTGGTGGTGGGCAGCGAGGCAGAAACAACGAGGGTCAAGCAACTCTACGCCCTCATGGGCTCCACGGACACCGCCATCATCGCCGAACAGCCCCGCGAGGCACACCACCTGCAGGACCTCATACGCATCGAGAAGGTGGACGAGGTGGTCTTCTGCGGCGCCGACATCGAACTGAAAGACATCATCTCCCTCATGGCCACCCTCCGCACCACGGGGGTGGAATACAAGATAGCCCCCGAGAACAGCGACTACGTCATCGGCTCCAACAGCATCCTCTCGCGCGAGAGCCTCTTCCTGGACGACCTGGAGACCATCAGCACCGACGCCTGCCGCCGCAACAAGCGCCTCTTCGACCTGACGACCGCCCTGATGCTTCTCCTGCTCTCGCCCGTCCTCTTCTGGTTCCAACGCCGCAAGAATGCCTACTACGCCGACTGCCTGCGGGTGCTTGCAGGCCGCCGGAGCTGGGTGGGCTTCCGCGGCCGCAAAGGCATCTTCTCCCCTGCCGACCTCGCTCCGGGAGCCTCGCCGGAACTGCAGGAACGACTCCTCCTGCGCTACATGCGCCACTACAAAACCTCCACCGACGCTTCCATCCTGCTGCACAATCTGAACAACATATAAGCCTATGAAAAAGACAACCCTCTTCCTACTCCTCCTGCTGGCCGCAGCACCCCTCTCGGCGCAGCGCATCCACGGCTTCGCCTCCGCCGGCGGCACCCTCTCCCAGATCGAGGGCGACGAACTGAAAAGTTTCAGCAAATGGGGCGTCACGGCAGGCGTCGGCGCCATCTTCGGCTTCGACCGCCACGAAACCTGGAACCTCAGCATCGAGGCCGCCTTCACGCAGCGCGGCTCCTACAACGGCTCCGGCGACCCCTACAGCATCTCCCTCCGCCTCGACTACGTCGACATCCCCCTCATGGTCCACTACCGCGACCCCTGGGGCGGCATGCTCATAGGCCTCGGCGTCTGCTACAGCCGCCTCGTACAGCAGCCACACAACGTGATGCGCTACAACCCCAACTACTTCTTCCCCGACACCAACGACATGTCCTTCCTGGGTAACGACCTCACCGCCGTCGCCGACATACGCTTCAAGGTGTGGAAAGGCCTCATGTTCAACATCCGCTGGCACTATTCCATCATCCCCGTCAAGCGCGACTGGACCTTCACCGAGATACGCTCCGACGGCACCACTCGCAAAGAATGGGACAACGACTGCTACAACAACTCTCTAACCTTCCGTCTGATATGGCAGTTCTAGCACTCTTCCCCGGCTCCTTCGACCCCTTCACCGCCGGCCACGAGACCATCCTCCGCCGCGTGCTGCCGCTGTTCGACAAGGTCGTCGTAGCCATCGGCGTAAACAGCGAGAAGCACTACATGTTCTCCGTCGAGCAACGCATCGAGAAGATACGCCACATGCTTGCCGACTGCCCCACCGTCGACGTCACCTCCTACTCCGGCATGACCGTCGACCTCTGCCACCGCCTGGGGGCCAAAGTCATCATCCGCGGCATACGCACCGCCAAGGACTTCGAATACGAGCAGACCGTCGCCGCCGTCAACCGCCTCCAGGACCCCTCCATCGAGACCCTCCTCGTCATGGCCGACCCCGACCACATCAACATCTCCTCCACCCTCGAACGCGAAAAACTCACCCACAACAACTCATAACTCATAACTCATAACTCCCCCCCAAATGACCCTCTACGACGACATATCCTACCTCAAGGGCGTAGGCCCCGCTCGCGCCAAGGTGCTGGCCTCCGAAACCGGCATCCGCACCTATGCCGACCTCCTGGACTACCTGCCCTTCCGCTATGTCGACCGCTCGGTCATCTCCACCATAGCCTCCGTCAGGGAGGACGACCCCTTCGTCGTCGTCAAAGGCACCCTCTCCAACATGCAGACCGTCGCCCTCGGCCCACGACGCGAACGCCTCACCGTCGACCTCTTCGACGGCACCGGTTACTTCCAGCTCGTATGGTTCGCCGGCACCAAGTGGATTCGCGAACGCCTCAAGTCCAACGTCGAATACCTCGTCATGGGAAAACCCTCCATCTTCAACAACGTCTGGCAGATAACCCATCCCGACATCGAACCCTTCTCCGCCGTCGACGACGGTGCACGCCATCCCCTGATGCCCGTCTACCACACCACCGACAAGATGAAGCAGAACGGCCTCGGCACCCGCGCCCTGGCACGCATCACCGAGACCCTCGTCCAGGCAATCCTGCATTCCGACAGCCAGACCATCCCCGAGAACCTCCCGGACGACATCCTCCGCCACTTCCGCCTCCTCCCCCGCTGCGAGGCCATGACGGCCATCCACTACCCCGACAACCGCCAGCAACTCGACCAGGCACGCCTGCGCCTCAAGTTCGAGGAGCTCTTCTTCCTCCAGCTCGACTACCAATACGCCCACCAGCAGCGCGTCTCGCGCTCCCAGGGTCGCATCTTCGCCCATGTCGGCGACCACTTCAACAGCTTCTACAAGCAGCTACCCTTCCCCCTCACCGGCGCCCAGAAACGCGTCATCCGCGAAATCCGCGAGGACATGCGCACCGGACGCCAGATGAACCGCCTCGTGCAGGGCGACGTCGGCAGCGGCAAGACCCTCGTGGCCCTCATGTGCATGCTCCTGGCCGTCGACAACGGCGCCCAGGCCTGCCTCATGGCACCCACCGAGATCCTTGCCTCCCAGCACTTCCTCACCTTCCAGCGCCTCCTCGACGGCCTAGGCCTCAACGTGCAGCTCCTCACCGGCTCCCTGCGCCCCGCCGCCAAGAAGAAAATCAAACAGCAACTCGCCGACGGCCAGATAGACCTCCTCATCGGCACCCACGCACTCATCGAGGACAACGTGGCCTTCCGCAACCTCGGCCTCGTGGTCATCGACGAGCAGCACCGCTTCGGCGTAGAGCAACGCTCCAAGCTCTGGAACAAAAGCGAAATCCCGCCGCACATCCTCGTCATGACCGCCACACCCATTCCGCGCACCCTCGCCATGACCCTCTACGGCGACCTCGACTGCTCCGTCATCGACGAGCTGCCCCCGGGACGCCACCCCGTACGCACATACCACCGCCTCGAGCGCAACCGCCCCCTCGTCTTCTCCTTCCTCAAGAAGCAGATCGACGAAGGCCGCCAGGTCTACATCGTCTACCCCCTCATCGAGGAGAGCGAGAAGATGGACCTCAAGAACCTCCAGGACGGCCTCGAGATGGTGCAGAGCTACTTCCCACGGCCCCAGTACCAGACCTCCATGGTCCACGGCCGCCTGACGGCCGAGGAGAAGGCCTTCGAGATGGACCGCTTCAAGCGCGGCCTGACGCACATCATGGTGGCCACCACCGTCATCGAGGTGGGCGTCGACGTGCCCAACGCCTCCGTCATGGTCATCGAGAACGCCGAACGCTTCGGCCTCAGCCAGCTGCACCAGCTGCGCGGACGCGTGGGCCGCGGCGCCGACCAGGCCTACTGCATCCTCATGACCAAGGACGACCTCTCCTACACCTCGCAGGAACGCATACGCACCATGTGCGCCACCACCGACGGCTTCCAGATCGCCGAAGCCGACCTCCGCCTCCGCGGCCCCGGCGACATACAGGGCCTCCAGCAGAGCGGCGCCCTCGACCTCCGACTGGCCTCCATCGTCGACGACGAACCCCTCGTCGCCGCCACTCGCGACACCGTCCGCGACCTCCTCTCTGCTGACCCCACCCTCTCGCGCTATCCCCTGCTGCAACAGCACATTGCCCACTCCAAAAACAAGATGCTATGGGGAAAAATCAGCTGACCGACACACTCCTCAGTCAGCCGCAAGCGGCTGCCAGCTCCCCTAGCTTAGGGGAGCAGCGAGTCACCTTGGTTGCTGAAGAGGGCGCCTCATTTTTTTCCGGCTCCCTCCGCCTCTACGCCCTGCTATCCAGTGGAGGAGTGTGTGGCTGCCTGGACCTCTACGCCTACGACCCCCTCAACCGACGCTGCGCCGTGGGCATCATGGTGGCCACGGAATACAGAAGGCAAGGCTACGCCCTCGCCATGCTCCAAGCCCTGGAAGCCCACTTCTCCCCCACCCTCCACACCCTCTACGCCGACATCGCCGCCACCAACGCCGCCTCCCTGGCCCTCTTCCGCAAAGCAGGCTACACCGAGTGCGGCCACTTCCACGACTGGCTCTGCGTCAAAGACCATTTCATCGACAACATCAGAATGCAAAAAACACTCCCATGAAGCTCCTGCAAGCATACCGCAAAACCGTCCTCCGGACCTTCCTCCTCGTCGCCATCCTCGCGCTGCTCGCCATCGGCGGCATGGCCTTTATGTGCCTCAACGCCACCACCTCCAACACCGAAAGCGTCCGCCTCTACCTCCCCACCGACGACAACGCCCTCGCCGCCCGCGACACCCTCGTGGCCAACGGCCTTGTCGACGACGGCCCCCTCTTCGACCTTATGGCCCGGACCCTGAAACTCGACGGTTGGAAGCCAGGCTCCTACCTCGTCGAACCGCACACACCCGTCTTCCGCCTCATCAAGCGCCTCACCCGCGGCCAGCAGGACCCCATCCGCCTCACCATCGGCAAATTCCGTCTGCCGCAGCAGCTCAACGAATACCTCGACAGCAAGCTGATGCACAACGACTTCGACATCCCCCTGGACAGCTTCCACATCATCCGCCCCAACACCTACGAATTCTACTGGACCGTCACCCCCGAGCACTTCAGGCAACGCATGGAAAAACAGTGGAAATCGGAAAGTGAAAAGTGGGAAACGGAAGGCGGCATGCTCTCCACTCTCCGCTCTCCACTCTCCACTCGCGACATCGTTGTGCTGGCCTCCATCGTCGAGGAAGAGACCAACAACAACGCCGAGAAACCGCTCATAGCCAGCGTCTACCTCAATAGGCTGAAACGCGGCATGCCCCTCCAGGCCGACCCCACGGTGAAATACGCCGTCGGCGACTTCGCCCTCCGCCGCATCCTCAACAAGCACCTCGCCACCGAGAGCCCCTTCAACACCTACCTCCACACCGGCCTCCCCCCCGCCCCCATCTGCCTCCCCTCCGAATCCAGCGTCAACGCCGTCGTCAACGCTCCGCAAACGGACTATATCTACTTCTGCGCCAGCGACAAAATGGACGGCACCCACCGCTTCGCCGCCACCCTCCAAGAGCACCAACGCAACGCCGACGCCTTCCACCGCGCCCTCAACCAAAGGGGTATCAAATAGGTGTCTTATTCGACTGTTCTTATATAGTATGCATATAGTATACATATACTTCTCATATAGTATTTATATACGGTATATGAATACTATATGAGAAGTATATGTATACTATATGCATACTATATGACATGGGTCGAATTTGTGGCCTGTCTGGCAGGGGTTTGGGGCGTATGGGGCGCGTCGGCGGGGTGGGGGGTGTGGCGACGGTGGCGGGGTCAGAGATTGAGTTTCTGGCGTGCCATGTCGGGGGTGACGGTGAAGGTGGAGCCCTTGGGGAGGGTGGGGAGGTCGAACATGTAGTCGGTCATGATGCTTTCCATGATGGAGCGTAGGCCGCGGGCGCCGAGGTGGTAGCGCACGGCGTTGTCGACGATGAGGTCGAGGGTCTCGGGGTCGAACAGGAGTGTTACGTCGTCCATGTGGAAGAGTTCCTGGTACTGTTTGACGAGGGCGTTCTTGGGTTCGGTGAGGATGCGGCGGAGGGCGTCGCGGTCGAGGGGCTGGAGGGCGGTGAGCATGGGGAAGCGGCCGACGAGTTCGGGGATGAGGCCGAACTTCTTGAGGTCCATGGGTTGGACGTACTGGAGCATGTTGTCGCGGTCGAGGGTGGCGCGGGTTTCGTCGCCTTTGAAGCCGATGACGTTGGTGTTGAGGCGTGCGGCGATGGAGCGTTCGATGCCGTCGAAGGCGCCGCCGCAGATGAAGAGGATGTTGCGGGTGTTGATGGTGATGAGTTTCTGCTCGGGGTGTTTGCGTCCGCCCTCGGGGGGTACGGAGACGAGGGCGCCCTCGAGGAGTTTGAGGAGGGCCTGCTGCACGCCTTCGCCGCTGACGTCGCGGGTGATGGAGGTGTTCTCGCTCTTGCGGGCTATCTTGTCGATTTCGTCGATGAAGACGATGCCGCGTTCGCAGGAGGGCACGTCGTAGTCGGCGGCCTGGAGGAGGCGCACGAGGACGTTCTCGACGTCGTCGCCCACGTAGCCGGCTTCGGTGAGCGTGGTGGCGTCGGCGATGCAGAAGGGTACCTTGAGCAGGCGCGCTATGGTGCGTGCGAGGAGGGTCTTGCCGGTGCCGGTTTCGCCGACCATGACGATGTTGGATTTCTCGATTTCCACGTCGTTGTTGTCGTGGTGGGCGGCGTTGTAGCGGAGGCGTTTGTAGTGGTTGTAGACGGCCACGGCGAGGACGCGCTTGGCGGTGTCCTGTCCGATGACGTACTGGTCCAGGAAGGCGCAGATTTCGGCCGGCGTGGGTATGGGTTCGTTGTCCGCGGGTGCGGGTGCGGGCTGTGCGGAGGGGTTCTGTTCTTTGAATATCTGGCCTGCCTGGCGGGCGCAGTCTTCGCAGATGTAGCCGTTGAGGCCGCTGAGCAGCAGGCCGGTCTGCGACGCGGGGCGGCCGCAGAAGGAGCAATGTTCTTCGGGGTTTTTGGTGTTTCGGGACATTTACAATAATTGGTTTTTGGAGGCGTCTTGCCTGATGAATATGAAAAGGAGGATGGTGAAGGCCAGGAGCGAGGAGCCGCCGTAGCTGAAGAAGGGAAGGGGGATGCCGATGACGGGGACGAGGCCTATGACCATGCCTACGTTGACAAAGAGGTGCATGAAGAGGATGCTGGCCACGCAGTAGCCGAAGATGCGCGAGAAGGGGGACCGCTGGCGTTCGGCCATGCCCACGATGCGTATGAGCAGCAGGACGTAGAGGACCACGAGGACGGTGCTTCCGAGGAAGCCCCATTCCTCGCCTACGGTGCAGAAGATGAAGTCGGTGTGCTTCTCGGGGACGAAGTTGGCCTTGGTGACGGTGCCGCCGAGGAAGCCTTTGCCGATGAGGCCGCCGGAGCCGATGGCGATTTTGGACTGGTTGACGTTGTAGCCGGAGCCCTGGAGGTCCTCGGTCTTGCCGAGGAGGACGTCGATGCGTTCGCGCTGGTGGCTCTCGAGGACGTTGCTGAAGACGAAGTCGACCGAGAAGACGAAGGCGGCGCAGCAGACGAAGATGCCGATGGCGCGGAGGTAGTCCTTGCGGGTGCGTTTGTTGAGCCAGACGAAGAGGTAGGCCACGGCCAGCAGGGCGAGGATGGCTAGGAGGATGAATTTGTTCACCAGCAGGGCCAGGACGAAGAGGGCTATGGCTGCTACGCCCACGACAAGCACCACGCCCGAGACGCCTTCGCGGTAGAGGGGGAAGATGAAGCTGGCGAAGACGAGGGCCGAGCCGGTGTCGTGCTGCAGCAGCACGAGGACGGCGGGCACGGCGATGAGGGCTATGGAGACCATCTTGGTGCGCATGTCCTTGAGGTCGATGTCGATGGCGGAGAGGTATTTGGCCAGGGCCAGGGCGGTGGCGAACTTGGCGAATTCGGAAGGCTGGAAGCGGAAGCCGGCGATGTCGATCCACGACTTGCCGCCGTTGACGGTGACGGCGAGGAAGAGCGTCAGCACCAGCAGGCCGAGGACGATGCCGTAGATGGGGTAGGCCATGTTGGAGAAGACGCGCGGCTCGGTGAGCAGGATGACGGCGGCGGTGAGCACGGAGAGGCCCATCCAGATGAGCTGCTTGCCGTGGTATTCGTGGAAGTCGAAGATGGCGGCATGGCTCTCGTCGTAGCATGCGGAGTAGATGTTCATCCACCCGAAGAGCATGATGGCGGCGTAGAGCGCGATGGTGATCCAGTCTATTTTGAGTTTTTCTTGGTACATGGCGGTTATCTTTTCTTCGCTTTCTTCACTCTGCGGGTGAGGGGGAGTTTCTGGCAGGGGTTGATTTCGCGGTACATCTTCTCGACGTCGGTGCGTTTCACCTCGCCGTTGAGGTACTTCTCCACGAGGAGGCCTGCGATGGGTGCTGCCCAGGTGCCGCCGCCGCCCTGGGCGTTCTCCACGTATACGGCCATGGCGATCTTGGGGTTGTCCTTGGGTGCGAAGCAGATGAAGACGGAGTGGTCGTTGCCGAAGTTCTCGGCGGTGCCGGTCTTGCCGCAGATGTCGAGGCCGTCGACGCGGGCGCGGCGTGCCGTGCCGCCGGCCACGTGGACCACGTCGTACATGCCGGCGGCGGCGATGTCGAAGTAGTGGGGGTCGATGCCGGTCTCGTGGCGTTGGCGGTATTTCTCGTCCTGGATGGAGTCGGGGCCGTAGGAGCGTACCATGTGGGGGGTGATGAAGTAGCCGCGGTTGGCCACGATGGCGGCGAGGTTGGCCATCTGGATGGGCACCACGGTGACCTCGCCCTGGCCGATGGAGTTGGAGTAGATGGTGGAGAAGGCCCAGCGTTCCTTGCCGTACCACTTGTTGTAGAAGGCGGTGTCGGGGATGTTGCCCGTGGAGAGGCCGCTCTTGGGGAGGTCGATGTCGAGCTTCTGGCCGAAGCCGAAGCGGAGCATGTAGTTGTGCCAGACGGTGAGGCCGTACTGGGCGTCCTTGTAGATGTTGCGGTATTTGCCCTGCTGGACGACGCGGCGGTAGACCTGGTAGAAGTAGGGGTTGCAGCTCATCTTGATGGCTTCCTGCACCGAGCGTGCCGAGGGGTGGTTGTGGCAGCCCACGAGGCTCTTCTCGCAGGCGAAGCCGCTGGAGGGGCTGATGACGCCGAGGTCGAGGGCCACCATCGACTGGGCCACCTTGAAGATGGAGCCCGGGGGATACTGGCCGATGAGGGCGCGGTTGAGCATGGGCTTGGCGATGTCGCTGTTGAGCATGAGGTAGTTCTTGCCGCGTATGCGGCCGACGAGGAGGTTGGGGTCGTAGGTGGGAGCGGAGACCATGGCGAGGATTTCGCCGGTGGAGGGTTCGATGGCCACGACGCAGCCGCGCTTGTTGGCCATGAGGTCTTCGGCGTAGGTCTGGAGGTCGGCGTCGAGGGTGGTGTGGAGGTTGCAGCCCTCGATGGGCAGGGTGTCGAACTCGCCGTGGCGGTAGGGGCCTATCTCGCGGTTGTGGGCGTCGACGTGCATGATTTTCTTGCCCTTGGTGCCGCGGAGCACCTCCTCGTAGCTCTTCTCGAGGCCGCTCTTGCCGATGTAGTCGCCGCGTTTGTAGTAGGGGTCGCGGTCGAGGTCGGCCTGGTCCACCTCGCCCACGTAGCCCAGCACCTGCGCCGCGATGGGGCGGTCGTAGATGCGCAGGGTGCGCTGCGAGATGTAGAAACCTTTGAAGCGGAACATCTTGTTCTCGAACTTGGCGTATTCCTCCTTCGAGATTTGCTTCATGAAGATGGAGGCGGAGTAGGGGGAGTATTTGCGGGCCTTCTGCATGCGCTCGTCGAAGTCGTCGAGGGTGATGCCGAGGCTCTGGCAGAAGTAGGCGGTGTCGAGGTTCTTGACCATGCGGGGGATGACCATGAGGTCGTAGACGGCCTCGTTGTGGACGAGGAGTTCGCCGTGGCGGTCGTAGATGAAGCCGCGGGCGGGGTACTGCGTCACGTTGCGCAGCGACTGCATCTCGGCTTTCTCCTTGTATTCGGGATTGAAGAGTTGCAGCATGGCCAGGCGCCCCACAAAGAGGGCTCCCACAACGATGAAGATAATCTTCACCACATGGCTCCGGTCGGCGTACTTGTTGGACATAGTTTCCTTTTAACGCCAAGTGCCGTTAAATATTGCCTGCCGGGATATATTTTTTTTACCGCCAGCGGAGGGTTTCGATGAGGTGGTCGATGTCGCGCTGCATGTATTCGAGGACGGGGGCGAGGGAGTCGTTGTTGGGCGGGCGGTTGATGTAGAGGGCGCCACGGAGGAAGTGGTGGAGGGAGTCGGTGGCGTAGAACTGGTAGGTGGAGGCTACGCGGCTGCCCTTGAGGTGCCACTTGACGGCGTGCACCGTGTGGTCGTCGCTCTCGAAGGCCTGCTCGTCGATGCCGGAGGCAAACTGGTAGTGCTTCTCCAGCATGCGGGTGGAGGTGTCGGTCTGGCCGCGCAGGTCGTCGGGACCGCGCAAGTGCTTGTAGGTGAGGAACACCACGCCGTCCCACTGCGGGTACCGCAGGTCTACCCACACCTCGCCTTTGGGGGCACCCTTCTCTGCCAATTCGATGCATTCGTTGGCCTCGAAGATGAAGGGGAAAGTCTTGCAGGAGCCGGTAAGCGTGAATGCCGTGTCGGTGCCGAAGAAGAGTGTGTCGCCGGGGCGGGAGCAGAGGCTGTCGACTAGCCAGTAGGTGTGCTCCGGCACATCGATGCGCAGGTAGGCCTGCGGCTTGGGGGTGTAGTCGCCGCTGCCGCCGCATGACGCCAATAAAATGAGAAATGAGAAAGCGGAAACGAGGATTCCGCTGTGGCGAAGTGTCGGTATGTGTTTAGTATTCATAATCTTTCGTTTTTCATTTTCCATTTTTCATTTTTTCTTCGTATCTTTGCACCCATGAACCGCCTGCAACATTTCCTTCGGGCCAAGACGCAGTTCAACCTGCATTCGCCCTTCGTCTACGGGCTCTACACCGAGGTGCTCTTCTCGCGTGCCGAGGGTGTGCCGCGTGGTCGCTATGAGGGTGCCCTTTGGCGGATGGAGCGCCACTATGGCGTTGCGGCGGTTCGTTCGGGCGGCGAGGCCGCGTTTTCCTGTTCCGACGGCGATTTCCTTGTTCTCGACCATCCCCACCGCCGGGAGGACCGTTGGCAGACCGTCATGGATGACGCCCGTTGGCAGGTGACGCTCGATTTCTTCGACTATGGCATCGCTGTGCGCAACCCCCGCCTCTCGCGCCAGCATTTCATTCTGCGTTAGCGCATGGCGCGGCCGTCGAGCATGGGCACGAAGCTGTAGGCACCGAATTTCTCCACCTTCCATTCGCCCTCTGAAGGGCCGTTCTTGGTGATGCGCAGCATCTCCTGGCCCTCGTCGTCGTCGAGGGGGATGACCATGATGCCGCCCTCCTTCAGTTGACCCATCAGTGCCGACGGTATCTCGCGGGCGCCGCAGGTGACGATGATGCGGTCGTAGGGGCCGTAGTTCACCTCCGTCAGGCCGCGGTAGCCGTCGCCGAGGAAGCAGCGGGCGCGGAAGCCCAGGTCGGCCAGCAACAGGCGGGTTTTGTCGAAGAGGCCTTTCTGGCGTTCCACGGTGTAGACCTTGGCGCCCATCTTGCAGAGGATGGCCGTCTGGTAGCCACTGCCGGTGCCTATTTCCAGCACCTTCATGCCGGGTCGCACATCGAGCAGCTGGCTCTGCATGGCCACCGTGGAGGGGTGCGAGATGGTCTGGTCGCAGCCTATCTTTAGCGCGCGGTCCTGATAGGCGAAAGCGTCCAGGGCCCCGTCGATGAACCAGTGGCGCGGCACTTCGTTGATGGCCTGCAGCACCGCTTCGTCCACGATGCCTTTGCGTCGCAACTCGTCGCACAGCTGTTGCCGTTGGCCTTTATGCTTGTATGTGTCTTGTCGTGTCATGGCTCTCCTTTCATTGGGCCGAGAACCCCTGTGCCACGAGGTCGATGGTGGTGTTTTGCGGCGTCACCATGACGGTGGGCATGCCTTTCTCGGTGATATAGCCAATGATGTGGATGCCCTCCATGGTCTTGATCTTCTCGTAGTCGGATTGGCTGACGGTGAAGAGCAGCTCGTAGTCGCGGCCGCCGTTGAGGGCGCAGCTGACGGGCAGCATGTTCTTGCTCATCTCGGAACAGACACGCGAGGTCTGGTAGTCGATGGGCAGGCGTTCCTCGTAGACTTCGCAGCCATTGCCGGAGGCTTTGCCAAGGTGTAGCAGGCTGTCGGCCAGGCCTTCGCTGACGTCGGTCATCGAGGTGGGCACTACGCCCTTCTCCGCCAGGGCCTTGACGATGTCCATGCGGGGTTCAGGTTTGAGGAAACGCTCCAGCACGTAGTCGAAGCCGTCGAGGTCGGGCTGGAAGTTGGGGTTGGACTGGTAGGTGACCTTCTCCCTTTCGAGGACCAGGAGGCCGGCGTAGGCGCTGCCCAGGTCGCCGCTGACGCAGAGAAGGTCGTTGTGGTTGGCTCCGTGGCGGTAGGTTATCTTGTCCTCGTCGGCGGTGCCTATGAGGGTGACGCTCAGTACCATGCCGGCACGTGTGCTGCGGGTGTCGCCGCCCACGAGGCTGACGTCGTAGCGGTCGCAGCAGAGGCGCACGCCGGCGTAGAGCTCGTCCAGGGCCTCGACGGAGTAGCGGTTGCTAACGGCGATGCTCACCAGGGCCTGGCGAGGGGTGCCGTTCATGGCGGCAATGTTGCTGATGGCTATGGCCACAGTCTTGTAGCCCAGGTGCTTCAGGGGGGTGTACATCATGTCGAAGTCCACGCCTTCCACCATGGTCTGCACGGTGACGAGGGTTTTCTCCTTGCCTGTGCCGAGGACAGCGCAGTCGTCGCCCTGGCAGCCGGTGTCCGCCGTCAGGCGGTCGATGAGGCGCACCTTGCCCAGTTGGCCAATCTCGGTGCGGCCTTCTTGATATTGTAGTTGTTCCATTGTCTATTCTTTGTTTGTCATCCAGTTCATCAGTATGCCGGCGGCGACGCTGGCATTGAGGCTTTCGGCGGTGCCGCCGAGGTTGGGTATGAGTACGGGGTGGGAGACGCAGGCCATCACCGCGGGGCTGATGCCACGGCTTTCGTTGCCGATAACCAGCACTTTGGGTGTCGAATGTTCGAGGCTGATGGTCGATAGTCGTTTGCCTTGCAGCGAGGCGCCATAGACGGGCATACCGCTCTGCGAAAGCCATTGCGGCAGGTCGACGTAGTCCACCTGCGTGCGGAAGATGGCGCCCATGGTGGCCTGCACCACCTTGGGGTTGTAGCAGCTGACGGTGTCGTGGCTGCACACCACATGGCGTATGCCGAACCAGTCGGCCGTGCGTAGCATGGTGCCCATGTTGCCAGGGTCCTGGATGCGGTCGAGGGCAAGAATCAATTGAGAATTGAGAATTGAGAATTGAGAATTATCCGGGCGCTCCAGGAGCATCCACACCTGGTTGGGGCTCTTGAAGTTGGACAGTCGTTCCAACTCCGCCGGGCTCACCTCGTAGGCCTCGCAGTCGAGGGCGGAGGAGTGTGCATGCAGCCACTCCGCCACTGCACACACCGTGCGCACGCGAAAGCCCGATGTCAAAGCTTCGGCGCACATCTTTGCCCCTTCGACAACAAAAACCGCCTCCTCGTCGCATCTTTTCTGCAGGCGGTAGGCGGCCAATTCCTTCAGTTTATTTTTGCTAATCAAAGTTCAATATACATATTGTTTTCCTGGGCCAGGCGACGCAGGTTGATGATGGCGTAGCGCATACGGCCGAGGGCTGTGTTGATGCTCACGCCTGTACGGGCGGCAATGTCTTTGAAGTCGCACTTGCCGTAGTGGCGCAGGATGACTACACGGCGTTGTTCGGGCGGCAACATCTTCACAAGCTTGCGGATGTTGGCGCTGGTCTGCTTCTTCATGATGGCGTGCTCGGCGTTCTCGTCCTGAATCTTCAGGTTGTCCACCACATCGCCGTCGGGCTTGTTGGGCACGATGGGCATCTTGTTGTTGCGGCGGAAGTAGTCCACTATCAGGTTGTGCGCAATACGCATCACCCAATGCACAAACTTGTTTTCATCCTTGTACAGGCCGGAGTTGATGGTGACAATGACTTTATAGAAGGTGTCTTGGAAGATATCATCCGCCGTTTCCTTCTCTTTCACCACCGAAAAAATGTAGCCATACACCTTTGCCTGATAGCGCTCGAGAAGCGCCTCAAAGCAGGATGCATCGCCTTGTTGGTAGCGAGTAATCAGTTCGTTGTCTGACAGTTGTCTTGTTTTTACGTCCGTCATATTCCTCTCTTTTTAGGGGGTTAAAACTGATAGTTTTGCTTCATTCAATGCCCTTTGGTTCTACAATTTTTCGGCTGCAAAATTACACATTTTTTTTAATATGCAAGAAAAAAAATCAAAAAAAGTGAAAAAAAGCTTTCCGCTGGCCCCATTCCTTACACACTTCCTTACACACTCCGCCGTCCGCCCTGCGGGCGTCCACCTCCCCTAGCTTAGGGGAGGAGCCAGATGGCACCACACACTATCTTAACTGCTCCCCTAAGTTAGGGGAGCTGGCAGGCGCCTGCGCCTGACTGAGGAGTGTGTGGGATAGACTGAGGAGTGTGTAAACATTTTCTATCCCGACAAAATATTTTTTCTTTTCCGCCGTTATGGGGGATGTTTAAAGAAAGAAAAAAGAATATGGAACTGAAAGAAACGTTGAAAGACCTTGTCTTCACCAAGAGCGAACTGAAACAAAGCGTTTACGACGCCACGAAGGAGACCTTCGAGATGTTCCGCCGCGAGACGCGCGAACTCATCGAGCTCTTCCGCGAGCGCTGCCGCGCCGAGGGGCATCAGGTGGCCTTCGAGTTTACCGACCGCGGCGACTTCGAGTTCGAGGTGAAGTTTGCCGGTGACATACTGCTTTTCATGATGCACACCAACGTCTTCGAATTCTCCCGCGACCATCAGGTGATGAAAACCCCCTACGTGCGCGAAGACCCCCGCCGCTCGTACTGCGGCGTTATTCATATATATAATTTCCTGGCCGACAGCTTCGCCTACCAGCGCGACAACGACCTCGGATACATGATTGGCCGTGTGTTCGTCAACAACGAACGCCACTATTTCATAGAGGGTAAACGCGAACTGGGCATGCTCTACACCAACTTCAACACCTCCGAGGTCTCTCCAGAGAGTGTTCAGGGAATCATCGAATCGGCTATCGAGTACACCACCAATTTTGATCTTTTGACCCCTCCTTACGATGAAGTCAAGCTCGTTTCTGTGGGTGAGATGAGGACCAATTTCGACAAAAAATCACTTGTTACGGGCAAGCGTTTAGGCTTTCGTTTTCAGGCAGATAGCGAATAAAAAGCGAAAGATATCAACCGACAGGGTTGAAAAAAATTTTGCCATGTCGGAAAATGTTCGTAATTTTGCACCCGCTTTTGACGAAAAAAACAGTCAAAAAAAACAGCGATGCCGCGTTCGTCTAGCTGGCCCAGGACGTGAGATTTTCATTCTCAAAATCGCGGGTTCGAATCCCGCACGCGGTACAAAAGATAAGAAAAGTAGAAATTAGAAAACAGAAATTAGAAAATGGCACACCACAAGTCTGCAAAAAAGAGAATTCGCTCGAGCGAAAAAAAGAGAGTTGAGAACAGATACTACGCCAAGACCATGCGCAACGCTCTGCGCGACTTCCGTGCTCTGGAAGATAAGGCCGTGGCCACCGAGCGTCTGCCCAAGATGATCAGCATCATCGACAAGCTCGCCAAGCGCAGCGTCATCCACAAGAACAAAGCTTCGAACCTCAAGTCGAAGTGCATGCGCCAGGTCAACGCTATGTAATCCCTCATAGCCGAATCGTGAAAAAAAAAAGCCGCCCTCGTACGAGAGCGGCTTTTTCTTTTTTTACTACTCCAGCACGGCGGCGGCTTCCTCTTCGTCCCAGTAGGTCATGTTGCGGAAGGGGTTCACCTCGTCTTTGTGGCGGGAGAGGTGTATCTGGTCGTCTATGTAGCGCTGGATGTCCGCGTAGCGGGACAGGAGGCGCTGCCAGCGGGCATCGTCCAGGCGGTCGGTGCCTTCGAGGGTGCAGAGCACATGGTAGGCGTGCGCGTCGCGCTGCGCAGGGTAGGCCTGCCAGAGGGTATTCAGGCGGCCGTTGAGGGCCTCCCAGCTGTCCAGGGCGCCGCTTTCCACATCGGCAATCAGTTTCTCCATGTCGCCCTTGGCCACCAGCTGTCCTCCCAGGTTGACCCACTCTTTGCAACGGGCGCCTTCGCCCAGGGTGGGCGAGGGGAGGGCGTCGCCGCAAGTGGCGGTGAGGTACTTCATGGCGTAGTACACCAGCATCTCCTCGTAGGCCTGCAGGCCTTCCTTGGCCTTGAGGATGACGGTGCGGCGCTTGCCTTTCTCCATGCCTTCGCCGTAGACGATGCCGTCCTTGCTCCCGGCCATCCATTTCTTCAGCAGTTCCATGCCGTGGAGCATCTCCTCGGCGGTGTCGGGGGCCAGGTTGTCGAACTCGATGTTCTGGGCCTTGATCTTGCGCTTGTCGCGCTTGGCGAACTTCTTGCTGTTGCGGTTCATGGCGTACATGTTGTACATCCACCAGTAGGCGGGCATCACCTCCAGCTGGTCCTTCGACGCGTTGTTGTTCACCAGGGCGAAGGGCAGCGTGATGTCCAACTCCGACGGGTAGTCGGCCTTGGCCAGGAGGCAGTAGGAGGCGAAGCGGCTGCTGTGCTTGAAGGAGCAGCAGAGGCCCGGCCAGAAGCCGCGGCCCGCGGCCAGCTCGTTGTCGGCCGTGCGGCTGTTGTGGTTGCTGCCTATGGTGCCGCCGGCGGCTATGTTGCTCTGCCCCATGACGAGGCCGGCGATGAGGAACGAGTTGTTGTGGTGCTGCTCGTGGGCGGGGAAGATGATGCTGTTGCCCACCTCGCAGCGCGCCAGGGTGCTGTTGTCGCCCACCACGGTGTCGTTCAGGCGCAGGCCGAACTCCAGATGCACGTGCTCGCCCAGCAGGAACCGCTCGGCGATGATGCCGTGCTCCAGCGTGCATCCGTAGCCCACCACGCCGTCGCCCAGCATGATGCATTGTTCCACCCTCGTGGGGTCGTCCATACGCGAGCGGAAAGCCACGTTGCGGATGCAGGAGGTGTTCTTGATGGTGCAGCCATCGCCCACCTGCCCCAGGTGCCCTTCCTCTGTCTGCTGCCAGGCATAGGTCATCTTCTCCAGCCGTTCCATGAGGGTCTTCCTTCCGCGGTAGCGGGCCCAGAGGTAGGCATCGCCGATGGTCATGCCCACAAAGGGCAGTATGCGGCGGCCGCCGTTCTCGTTCATGGGCTCCAGCCATGCGTTGGGCGCCACGGTGTAGACCTTCCCGTCGTTGTCTTGCCAGGCGCCGACCTTCTGCTCCACCATCATCTCTCCGATGTTGAACAGCAGGCATCGGTCGCCGATGGTGTAGTCGGCCAGGAAGCGCACGTTGTGGATGGCCGTGTGGTCGCCCACGGCAACGTTGCGCAACATGGAGTTGTATATGCCTTCGCTTAGGTGGAGGCTGTCGTTGGTGCAGCCGCCGGCCTCCAGGGCTCCAAGAGAAACAGCACCCTCGAAGGTGCTGTTTCTCACGCATTCGGCGGCAAAGGGCGCACCGACGCGCACCAGACTCCAGTCGCGGCAGTAGTTGCCTTGACGCTCGAGCTGTGCTATCTCGGCGGCCGTTAGATTGCGGTAGTTATTTGTCATAGTGGTACAGGTTGACGTATTCTTCGATACTTCCTTCGATGCGCTGCTTGTCCTTGAAGTAGTCGTAGGTGCTCATCTTGAGCTCCACGGAGGCCTCCTCGTCGCACACCACCACGGCGTGGGGGTGCATCTGCAGCATGCTGCTGGTCCACATGTGGTTCACTCCCGTCTCGATCATGTGGTGCAGCGCGCGGGCCTTCTTGGGGCCGTTGCAGAGGATGAGCACCTCGCGGGCGTCCATCACGGTGCCCACGCCGACGGTCAGGGCCTGTTTGGGCACCTTGCTCTCGTCGTTGTCGAAGAAGCGGCAGTTGGCCTGGATGGTATTCGTCGTGAGGGTCTTGATCCTCGTGCGGCTGGCCAGCGACGAGCCCGGCTCGTTGAAGGCAATGTGGCCGTCGGGACCCACGCCGCCCATGAAGAGGTCCACTCCGCCGGCGGCGGCAATCATCTCCTCGTAGTGGGCGCACTCCGCCTGGAGGTCCTTGGCGTTGCCGTCGAGGATGTGGACGTTCTCCGGCTTGATGTCGATGTGGTTGAAGAAGTTGTTCCACATGAAGCTGTGGTAGCTCTCGGGGTGGTTCACGTCGAGGCCCACGTATTCGTCCATGTTGAACGTCACCACGTTCTGGAAACTCAACACTCCGCACTTGTTGAGCTTCACCAGATGCTGGTACAGTCCTAGGGGGGAACTACCGGTGGGGCATCCGAGGACGAACGGACGCTCCGCCGTGGGATTGAAGTCTTTGATTCGTTTGGCTACGTAGTTGGCAGCCCAGACCGACATTTCGTCGTAGTCTTTTGTAATGATTACGCGCATAATGAATAAGATTAAGTTGTTGATATATGGGTTTCTATGTTTTCTGGTTCATGATGTGTGGCGGCTGTTTCGTGTGTGCAAATATACGTGTTTTTTGCAAAACGCAAAAAGTTTTTTTTCGTGCTATTCTTCGCTTGCCTCCGCCTTCGCGCTGTCGGCCTCGGCCTCTGTGTCGGCGGGCAGCAGGTCGAGCGTGGCGTCCACATAGTCGGCCGGGATGATGGCGGTGCCCTTCCTGCCCTTGCCGACGCGCACATTGTCGATGCCCAGGGCCAGGATCTGGCTGGCCGTGGTGCCGATGCTGCGGCCGCCGGGGAGGAGCTTCTTGCGGCTGAGCTCGAAGGTGTCGAGGGCATCGCGGAGGTTCTTGCCCACGCTGTCGTACTCCTTGAGGAAGTTCCCCGTGCGCTCAATCATCTCCTGCGCCAGGGCATAGAGCTTCTTGTGGTTCTCCTCCTGGTCGATGTGGGTCCACGTGATGCGGATAATGCGCAGGGCCGCGTAGAGGGTCTGCTCGTCGGCGATGAAGACCTTCTTCTGCATGGCGTCCTGCCACAGCGAGGACTCCTCGGCGGTGGCGGCCCACAGCGCCGGCGGCTGCGGGACGAACATGATGACGAAATCCAGATGCGGATTGACCTGATACTGGGTATAGTTCTTGGCCGAGAGCTCGTCGACATGGTCCTTGATACTGCGGATGTGGTCGCGCAGGTACTGGCGGCGGAGGAGCTCGTCCTCGGCGTTGGCGTAGTTGATGAAAGCCGTCATCGAGACCTTGGAGTCTATGATGACGTCGCGCTTGTCGTCGAGGTGCAGCAGCACGTCGGGCCGCAGGTTCTCGGCGTCGGCCGGCCGGATGGTCTGGCCGTCGGCATCGCGCATGATGGCCTGCACCTCGAAGTCCTTGCCCTCGGTGAAGCCCTGCTGCCGCAGGAGGTTGCTGAGCACCACCTCGCCCCAGTCGCCCTGGGTCTTGCTCTCATGCTTGAAGGCCCGCGTCAGCTCCTCGGCGCTCTTCTGCGCGGCGATGCTCTGGCGGATCATGTGCTCCATGTTGGTCTTGATCTCGGCGCTCATGTTGGTCTGCACGGTCGAGTTCTTGGCCATCTCCTCCTTCATCTTGTCGATGGTCTCCTTGAGGGGTTTGACGATGGAGTCTATATTGCGGGTGCTGGAGGAGGAGAACTCCTCCTGGCGGCGCTTGAGCATCTCGTCGGAGGTGTTCACCATCTGTTCCTTGACCATCTTCACCGTGCCCTCGAAGCGCTCCTCCATGGCCCGGGTGTCGGCCTGGTGGCGGCGGTCCTGCTCGTCGATGAGCTTCTGGTAGGCCTGGCGGGTCTCTTCGAGCACCTGCTCGTGGCGCCGGCGCACCTCCTCCTTGTAGTCCTTCAGGGCCTTGGCGGCATCTTCCTTCTGCACCAGCAACGCGTGTTCGGCATCTTCCTTCTGTGCCTGGAGCGTCCTTTCGGCATCGGCCTTTGCGGCCAGGAGCGCACGTTCCGAGTCCTCCTTCTGGCTGTCGAGGCGGGCGGTGTAGTCCGCCGTGAGGGACGCCGTCTGCTGCTGCAGCTGCTGGCGAGCCTCCTCGAGGCGGGCGTTGAGGTTCTTCACTTCGGTCTGCCAGCGGGCCTCCTCGGAGGCGAGGCGGCTCTCGGCGGTCTGTTTCTCTTCCCGCAGACGGTCGGCCTTGCGGCCCGCGAGGACCATTCCGGCCAACAGACCGGCGGCGGCGGCGAAAACGGCGGCTATGAAGATGGCAAGGGTCATGATACGAATATTACAATTACGGAAACCATAACGAAAAAAAACACCTCTTATTGCACCAACGCCCGGAAAAAAATCCGCCCCCAAAACCCGTTCAAACAGGTGTCTTATTCGACTGTTCTTATATAGTATACATATAGTATTCATATACTTCCCATATAGTATTTATATACAGTATATGAATACTATATGGGAAGTATATGAATACTATATGCCTTATGTCGAAGTAAACACCTATCGGGAGGGGTT
>JAFUWF010000029.1 GCA_017483575.1 Bacteroidales bacterium | reverse complement strand
TACTGCCTGTCGAGGAGGGTGCTATCCTCGGAGCCAACATCCATGTCCGGCAGTCATCCCCAGTCGTTGGAAACACAGTCGACGACCACCTCGTCAGCGCTAACGGTGTGCGACACATCGCCGATGACGCTCCATGTGTAGGAGGCCGCCGTGGCGGTGCCTAGGTAGGCGTAGGCCGTATAGGTGACGCGCGAGCCCTTGCAGGCTACCAGGGTGTTGGGGTACTCGTCGTAGTCGATCTTGTCGACAATGTAAGGGCAGGTCGTCTCGTACGACCCTTTGATGACAATCCTGCATGGGTGTGAGTTGTCGTCCTTGGCGGAAGAGGGCATCGCTTGCGCTTGGATTCCCAGCGCGGAAAAAAACAGTGCCGCAAACAGTAATAGTGTTTTTTTCATAATGCTAAAAAGTTTAATGGATTAATATTTGATGAATTTACATTTATAATCTTTTTTGCTGGTGTGTATTTCCATAATGTAGATGCCAGGTGCAAGAGGAGAGACGTCTACGGACATGTCGTTGTGTCCAAGTACTGTTTGTTGACCAAGCATAGATAGGGCACGGGCTGTTAATAGCACCTCGTTGGTTAAATCAATTTGGACTCTGTCGTTTGATGGGTTGGGGTATGGCGTCGCCATATTAATGCTATGCTCATCGGGTATACCTATTGACGCAGGTGCCACATACGGGGTCATGAAGGCGGTGTCGACGTACTTTGCGATAGTGGCATAGTGTTTGGTTGTTTCACCTTGGAATGTGATGTCATCAAATTGGGCATGGGCATCTGAAATGTAGTTTGTTATGTAAAGAGTGCTGTCTACCAAAGTTAAGACTCCTTCTGTAGAATTTGGGGAGCGTGTGTCGAAATCAAATCCTTCTATAAGATTCATCGAGTAGTCGAAAACAGCTAACCCAACGGACGTCTCACCTACACCTCTTTCAAATTCAACACGCTCTGATGGAAAATGATATCCACCTTGATAGAATGACTGAAGAAATACTCTATTGTTTTTGCATATCATGTTCCCATTTGACGTGCTGGCTGCATATGCTGCGTAAATTGATGGGAAACGTCCAATATTAACCAATTCAGGTATTTGAGACTCTCGTTCACGAAATACCAATACAACATTTGACGTTCTTTGAATTGGTAATACAATTCCGTCATATGATAAAACTGCAACATAATTTGAGGTATCACCATATGGGCCGTTTGCATATCCTTCTGAACTTAAAAAGAACAGGTTGCTATCTTCGTCAAAACAAAGGTCTTTCCATGAGATAGAAATAAACCCCGATGACATCATGACAGAATCTCGCTCAATTACGATGCCCCATTTTTGATTCATCATTGGGTCATAAGCGCATAAAAAACCCATTTTTTTGTCTTGTTCAATAAGTTTAAACCGAATGTTTTTTGTGGAATCACAAACGATTGTGTCTATGAAATTACGCGTATCAGGGATATTCCATATTACATATACGTCGCCGTTCTGTCTGCATTTTACAAGGTTTTCTGTATAGGGGATCCCGCTCCGCCCTTTCTGCACCAGGTAGCGGCTGCCAAGGACGGTGTCCAGATGTGGGGAGAATTTGACCAGCTGCGGGAACCAATATCGTGTTCCTTCTGGAATGTTCATTACGCCAGCCACACGGTCGTCCACCCAGAGCTTGACGGCACTCAGGTCGCCATTCTCCAAGTCTAGGTCACAAAAGTTCACACGGTCGTTGGCCCACCGGCAAAGGTACATATTACCTGTCTGGTCGAAATCGAACGACAGATTCCAAAGTACATCGTTTTCATACACGGTCCGAAGACCATAAATTGCATCGGTATATTCGTGCATGACATCGTTGCCGTCTCTGTCGACGAAAGTGACATTGAGTGCGTGTTCCTCCAGTACGTTTCCATCGAGGTCCAGCACAATATAGGCCGTGGTGATTTTCAGGGCCATGTGCGAGAGGTCGTGAACGAATTCTTCTTCGTTGGTATAGAGGGTGTCCAGGTAGTATAGGTACATGCGTTGCAACTGCGAGGGAAGTGTGTACCGTGCCATGAAGGCGATGGCGGTGTCACCCAGCATGCGGATGTCGTTTGCCAATGCATCGTTGCCGTTGTTGCCGTGGATGACTTTTTTCCAGAGCATCTCGCCGGAGGGGGAGATTTTGGCGACGACGACGCTCCGGGTGTCGTGATTGGGTCCGTAAGGTGTCATGGGTAGCAGGGGCACGCCGTCCCATTCGGCGTCGGGGTGGAAGTCGCCGAGGATGTAGAGGTTGCCCTCGGGGTCGGCGACGGTGCCGACGATGCCGCACATGTCGTTGGCGGACGAGCCGTAGCCCTTGGCCCACTCGAAGTGCTGAGCAGTAGCTGTAGTCCCCAGCGCCAAAAGGAAGAGAACGAACGTCATGCGGACGCACGACGGTATAATCGGGTGATTTTTGTGCTTTTTCATTGCTATGTGTGTTTGAGGTTTTCGTGTTTGGATAAAGTAACGTTGTTTTTCGTCTTTTAGCATAAAAAAGACATTTTTTTCATGTGGCGGCGTCGGAATCGGAAATTATTCTGTAAATTTGCAGGCATGAAAGTGATTGAAATAGAAAGTTTGGAAGTGCCGGAGGTGGCTGTGTATGCGCACCTTACGGAGGCGCAGCTGCGCAGCCGGCTGGAGCCGGAGCAGGGAGTTTTCATCGTGGAGAGCGAGAAGGTGATCCGCGTGGCGCTGGCGGCGGGCATGAGGCCGCTGTCGTTTTTGGCGGAGCGGAAGTTCGTGGAGCGGCAGGTGCGAGGCATGTGCGAGGAGTACGGGCTGGAGGTGCCGGTGTACACGGCTGAGCGCGAGGTGCTGGCGGGCCTGACGGGCTATGCGCTGACGCGAGGCGTGCTGTGTGCTATGCGGCGGCCTGGGGAGGTCTCGGTGGACACACTCCTCAGTCAGCGGCAAGCCGCAACGCGCGAAGGCTCTGCCCGGAATGCCACTGGCATTCCTCTTCCTAACTTAGGGGAGCAGCCAGATAGTAACGTTCAGCGGCAAGCGGTATATGGAAAGGGGAGGAGACGCATCGTGGTGCTGGACGGGGTGGTGAACTCGGAGAATACGGGGGCCATCTTCCGGGCGGCGGCGGCGCTGGGCATGGATGCCGTGCTGCTGACGCGCACGTGCTGCGACCCGCTGAACCGCAGGGCCTGCCGCGTGAGCATGGGAACGGTGTTCCAGGTGCCGTGGACGTGGATTGAGGGAGGTGAGAGGTCTGAGGGAGGAGGTAAGAGTTATCCGCAGGTGCTGCGGGAGCTGGGGTTCAAGAGCGTGGCCATGGCGCTGACGGACCGCTCGGTGCCCATCGACGACCCGGTGCTGCGCGAGCCAGAGCGGCTGGCCATCATCATGGGCACCGAGGGCGACGGCCTGAGCGCCGAGGTGCTGGAGGCCTGCGACTACGTGGCCCGCATACCGATGCAGCACGGCGTCGACTCGCTGAATGTCGCCGCAGCCGCCGCTGTGGCGTTTTGGGAGTTAGGATAGGTAGGAGGTAGGAGGTAGGAGGTATGAGGTTGGGGTGTTAAATGATGTTAAATCTGGGGTGGGCTGGTAGTATTTTGGGGAAAAGGTGGTTATAAAGTATGTAGAAAGTTTTTTTTATGGAAAAAATGTCTACATGATGAAAAGAAAAGTTTTGCACGGTTCTGGCGCGCAGGGTGCCTGTGTACCAGTTTGTTTGCCGGCGGGACGCCGGCGGTCCATGGTTGTTTTGCCGGCGGGACGCCGGCGGTCCATGGTTGCCTTGATGGCGTTGTTTTGCCTTTGGCCTGCGGGACTGAGGGCGCAGTGCGAGACGGTGGTGCACGATAGCCTGCCGTATGCCGAGGACTTCGAGGGGTGGGGCACGGGTGTCCATGCGTCGATAGACAGCTGCTGGCAGCGCTTCACCAACGGGGCGGATTTCTACACGGGCCCGTACATCAAGACCCTCACATGGTATTCCATCCCCGAGCAGGGCTATGTGACCTCCAAGACGATGTATTTCGAGACCTCGCCGGGCGACCAGTGGACGGTGTCGCCACGGGGGTATCTGGTGATGCCGGAGATGGAGGATGTGCGCAGCCTGACGGTGGACTTCAAGGTGCGGCGTCCGAACGCCCATCCGGTGCTGGAGGTGGGTGTGATGGAGGGCGACGACACGTCGACCTTTGTGCCCATCGAGCTCTGTGCACCAACCACCTACGGCACCTTCGTTGGCTACAGTGTGTCCCTGGCAGCCTATACGGGCCTGGGCGACCGCATAGTCTTCCGTTCGCGCAACGTGGGTACGTATGTGTCGGAGATATACCTGGACGACATCGTGGTGTGGCAGGACAGCTGCGGCGCCCCCTGCTGCCTGACGGTGGAGGCCACGGAGGAGGGGACGGAGTTGAGCTGGATGGCCGTGGACACGACGGCGACCTTCCTGCTGACGGTCGACGGTGAGGACACCATCATGGTGAGCGGCAACCACTATACCCTCGATGGTTGGGCTCCGGGCTCGGAGCACAGCGTCAGCCTGCGCATGCTCTGCTCGCCCGACAGCAGCGACGTCTACACTGCCACCGTCCAGTTGCCCCTGCTGCTGCCGTTGCCCTACTACCAGGGCTTCGACACGGCGGCCGTTCCTGCGGGCTGGAAGAAGACTGGCGGCGGACAGGTGGCGCTGAACACGGCCGTGCCCTTCGAGGGCGCGGCGGCGCTGCAGATGCAGGAGGGTGCCACGGACAACACGCTGGTGCTGCCGGCGTTCGGCGAGGAAATCAGCGGGCTGTATCTGGACCTGATGATGCGTCCCATAGGCACCAACCTCTGGGGCTCGGGATCGCTGGCCGTGGGCTATGTGACCGACGCGGACAATGCGGGCACCTTCGTGCAGGAAGCGCGGTTTGAGCGGACGGAATTTGAAGGGCCCGACTACCGCGAATACCGTGTGGCCTTCGCCGACGCCCCTGTTGGAGCGCGCATGGCGCTGCGCTACACGGGCACCACCTACCAGGGCAGCTGGCTGGTGGATGCCGTGGAGGTGGGCTTCAACCTTTGCCCGGCCCCCGTGGCGTTGGCCCCCGAGGGGCTGACCGACACCTCGGCGCGCCTCGTGTGGACGGCCGAGGCGGAAGGCACGACTTATCTGGTGGCCGTGGGCACGGACACCCTCGCCACCGCCGACACCATGATTGCCCTCACGGGCTTGATGTCCGACTCGGCCTACTGTGTGCGCCTGGCGCGTATCTGCGACGGCGGCGACACCGGGGCGTGGGCGAACGTGAGGTTCAGGACCGACTGCGCGACGTTGACGCATGCCGACCTGCCGTACACGGAGGATTTCGAGAGCTATGCCCTGGGCACCGAGGCCGAGATTGGCAGCTGCTGGCGCCTGCTGTCGCCGGGCCATTGGGGCCTCTACGGTCGGCCCTGCCCCCGGGCGGTAGTCGACGGTGCAGGCAACGCCACGCAGGCCCTCTGCTTCGGGTCCCTTTTCGGCCACACGGACTTTGTGGTGCTGCCGGCGGTGGACTCGGTGCAGGACCTGGCGCTGAGCTTCCGCACGGCGACGAGCAATCTGGACAAGGTGTTCGAGGTGGGCGTGATGACCGACCACGGCGACTGGCAGACCTTTGAGCCGGTGTATGCCGCAGCGCCCACGGCGGCAGGTGAATGGGAAGAATGGACGGTGCCGCTGGCGGGATATGAGGGCACGGGCCGCTTCGTGGCCATCAAGGTGCGCCCCGCCGACGGCGAAGAGGAATACATGATGGGCTATGTGGACGATGTGGTGCTGGAGGTGCTGCCGTCGTGCATGAAGCCGCTGGCGGTGACGGTGGACAGCGTGGGTACGGACTGGGCGGCGATGAGCGTGACCAACCTCGTGGGCACGGGCAGCTATGCCCTAACGCTGCGGTCGGCCTACGGCACGGACAGCGTTGTGGTGACGGGCGAGACGCACACCCTCACGGGTCTGCGTGCCGCCACGGCCTACGACCTCTCCGTCAGGAAGATATGCGACGACGGGACGACGACCGAGGCGCTGCATGTGCGGTTTGCCACGGAGTGCGGCGACGTGGTGTTGCCGTACAGCGAAAGCTTCAACTATACGTCCAACGGCGGTCTGCCTCCCTGCTGGCGGACCTGGCCCGAAGGGGAGTTGATGCCGCCGCGGGTGTCGGACGAGGGCGAAGATTACGACCAGTACAGCCCCGATGGCACGCCGTCGCTATACATGGAGACCGGTTTCCAACGGACGAGCGACTACGTGGTGCTGCCGGCCTTCGGGCAGCCGATGGACAGCCTGCGCCTGATGCTCTGGCACCGCCAGGCGAATGCCACGGCGGGGCAGCTGACGGTGGGCTACATCTGCAGGTTCCCCGCGGACCGCTGGTCGGACAGCCTGGTGTTTGTCGAGGTGGCCGACCTGCCGATGGCCAGCGGGGCAGGGCAAGTGGACACCGTGACCTTCAGCGGCGTGCCCGACACGGCGACGCACATCGCGCTGCGATGGAGCTACAGCGGGACGATGTGGAGCACGGTGTGTGTGGACAACGTGCGGGTGGAACCTGTGAACTGGACTCCGGAACCTGAACCGGAACCTGAACCGGAACCGGAACCTGAACCGGAACCTGAACCCGAACCTGAGGGTGTGGTGATGGTGGATGGCACGGTGTGGAATATGCATCCCAACCCTGCTGCGACGACCGTGGTGATAGAGGCCGAGGTCGAGATGGAGGTGACGGTGGTTGACCTGACGGGGCGCATGGTGACGGCTCCGACGGCGGCTTGCGGAAGGTGTGAGATAGATGTGAGCGGACTGCCGGAAGGCGTGTATTTCGTCCGTCTGAGGTTGGCGTCGACCACGGCGACAGGCAAGCTGGTGGTGCGACGTTAAGGCGGTCAGGACTTGACCAACTGATACAGATGGCCGGGCAGGGTGCGTACCTGCTTGGCCATTTCCATTGTGAAGAGGATGCCGGCGGTCTTGGGGAGGGAGAAGGAGGTGGCGGCGGCGAGTTCGTCGAGGGTGAGGTGGTCGCTGTCGCGGAGGGCGTCGGCGATCTTCTGCTCGTCGGGGGAGAGGCGCGGGGTTTCTTGGATGCCGTCGAGGGTGGCCTGCCGTCCAATCAGGGGCCATCCGAGCTGGAAGGCAATGTCGTCGGCGTTGCGGGCCAGGAGGGCGCGGTTGGTGGCGATGAGGTTGATGGTGCCACGGGAGTAGGTGTCGGTGAGGCGTCCGGGGAGTGCGAAGACGTCGCGGTGGTAGCTGGCGGCGATGGCGGCGGTGATGAGGGCGCCGCCTTTGTCGGAGGCCTCGACGACGACAGTGGCGTCGGCCAGGGCGGCGATGATGCGGTTGCGGGCGGGGAAAAAGCGGGGGTTGATGGCTGTGCTGGAGGGGTATTCGGTGACGAGGGCTCCGCCGTTGTCGAGGATGCGCTTGGCCAGGGGGCGGTTCTGGGCGGGATAGATGCGGTCCAGGCCGTGGCCGAGGACGGCGACGGTGGGCAAGGAGTGGTCGAGGGCGGCGGTGTGGGAGGCGGTGTCGATGCCGTAGGCGAGGCCGCTGATGATGGGCGTATTGTAGGCTTTGAGCTGGGAGACGAGGCGGTCGGTGTTGTCGCGTCCCTGCGGGGTGGCACGGCGGGTGCCGACGATGGCGACGGGGCGGTCGGGGTTGAGGTCGGCGGAGCCCATGACGTAGAGCAGGGCAGGGCAGTCCTCGGTCTCGGCGCGGTTGAGGCGCTCGGGGTAGTCGGGGGAGGTGAAGAAGAGGGGTCGGATGCGGTTTTTCTCACAGAAGGCCAGCTCCTGCTCGGCACGGGGAAAGGAGCTCTTGCCCTGGATGTGGCCGAGGATGGCGGGGTGGTCGGCAAAGACGGTCTTGAGCTCGGAGGCCGGGAGGGCGAAGATGTCCTCGTCGGGGTAGAGGTCGACGAGGCGGCGGATGCTGGTGTTGCCCAGGCCGGGGATGAAGGTGAGGGCTATCTGCGAGAGGATTTCCATAAGGTGCTGAGAGTTTTAAGGGTTCCGTAGGAGGACTGGAGGCGGCGGTACCACTCATCGGGGTCGACCCATACGACGTCGGTGATGCCTTCTTCCTCCTGGGGGGTGGCGGATTGCTTGTCGGCCGTCATGGCGAACCAGGAGGTCTGCTTGAGGTGCCAGCCACCGTAGAGATTGAAAATATGGTAGGTTTTGATAGGTCTGAGGTCTGAGGTCTGAGGTTTGAGGCAGGATACTCCGGTCTCCTCCTGCACTTCGCGGAGGGCGGCCTGGAGGAGGGCCTCGCCGGGCTCGACTTTGCCTTTGGGGAGGTCCCAGCGGCCGTTGCGGAGGATGAGGAGCATCTGGCCGTCGGGGGCGGTGACGATGCCGCCGCCGGCGCGTATCCATCGTATGCGGCGCTTGAGCAGTCGCAGCAGAGACAGGGGGACGTCGAGGGTGTGGTGTTTATAGCTGAGTTTCATGTGAAGAACGGTTAGTGGTTATTGGGTTATTGGAGTTGGAAATGGAGGATTTCTTTGCTTTTGTTGTAGAAGGTGAGGGTGGTGGCGGTGACGCGGAGGCGCGTGGCCTTGTCGAGGAGGAGGAGGTAGCGGCTCTCGGCGTTCATCTTGCCCTCTGGGCAGGAGGTTTTGATAGGTGGGAGGTCGGAGGTAGGAGGTCGGAGGGAGAGGGCGTAGTAGTCGCCGTCGGGCTGCGAGGTTTCGAGGCGGAGGGTGTATTGGTAGAAGTATTGGTTGCAGTAGGCGAAGCCCGAGAGGGTGCCGGCCTCGGGGTTGACGACGAGGGTGGGGGCTGCGGCTGCGGGGTCGAGGCTGCGGCCGCGGAGGGCGACGAGCTGCCAGGTCTGCTCCTTCTGCGGCAGCGGCGCGGGGGCGCTGGAGAAGGCTGGCCGGCCAGTGCCGCAGGAGGCCAGCAGGAGGACCAGCAGCAGGGTGAGGAGGGAGCGTTGCTTCATCTTTTTCCACATTTTGTTGATAAAAATTCGGGTGCAAAGATACGAAAAGTTTTCGGATTGCGTTACTTGGTAAGTTAAGAATTAAGATTTAAGAGTTAGGAATTAAGTGTAAAGGGTTGAGTATTAGTGGAGATAGGATGAAGATTGTGATGGCTGTCACGAACGATTTGTTGACAGACCGTAGGGTTATGCGCCACGCGCAGACGCTGCGGGAGGCAGGTTGCGAGGTGGAGTGTGTTGGGAAAAAGGAGCTGGGGGTGAAGGCCCGGAGAGGGTGGAAGTTCTACGCGGAGTACAACGTGCGGCTGTTGCTGCGGTTGTTGCGGACGAAGACGGATGTTGTGTGGGCGAACGATACGGACACGCTGGCGGCATGCTGCGTGGCGGTCCGGGTGAAGAGGATGTGCCGGCGGGACGCCGGCGGTCCAGTGCGGTTGGTGATGGACGCCCACGAGTTGTTTCCCGAGGTTCCGGAACTGATTGGAAGAGGGCGGGTGAAGCGCGTGTGGGAATGGATAGAGCGGAGGATGATGCCGAAGTGCGACGCGATGCTGACGGTTTGCCAAAGCATTGCGGACTACTATAGAGAGCGGTACGGTGTGGAGATGACGGTGGTGAGGAATGTGCCGAGTGGAGAGCCGAGAGTGGAGAACGGAGAACGGAGAACGGAGAACAAAATGCACACGCTTCTCTACCAGGGGGCGGTGAACAAGAGCAGGGGAGTGGACTGGGCGATAGATGCGCTGGAGTGGTTGGAGGATTGCCGCCTGGTGGTGGCTGGAGGGGGTGACTTGCTGGAGGAGATGAAGGCCTACGCGAAGGAAAAGCCGTGGGCGGAGAGGATAACGTTCCTCGGGAGGCTGATGCCGGAGGAGCTGGAGAAGATAACGCCGAAAGCGAGTGTTGGGCTGGTTATGTTGGAGGATATGGGACTGAGCTATCACTACGCGCTGCCGAACAGGATAGGCGATTTCGTGGCCGCCGGAGTGCCGATGGTGGTGAGCGACCTGCCAGAGATGGCGAGAGTGGTGAGAGAGTTCGGAGTGGGGGAGGTGATTGAGAGTGCAGGAGTGAAGGAGTGCAGGAGTGGAGGAGTGCAGAAGTCGGCTGCGCGGGCGTTGGCGGAAGCCGTCAAAAAGGTGCTGGCGAGGGAGTGGAAGGAAGAGGTCTTCGCCGCGGCGCGCAAGGATATGGACTGGGCGCGGGAGAGGGTGAAGTTGCTGTCGATAATAGATATGTTGAAACAAAAAAACTAAAAAAACGAGAGATGATATACGACATTTTGCTGTTAGTCTATGTGCTGGGGACCGTGATAGGCCTCTGGTTCATCTTCAAGAAGGCCGGTGTGGCGCCGTGGAAGGCGCTGGTGCCGGTGTGGAACCTTGTGGAGTGGGTGAAGCTGTGCGGAAAGGACTGGAAATGGTACGTGGGACTGCTGATACCGGGCCTGAATATTTTCACTTTCCTCCTGTTGGTGGTGGAGACGGCGCGTTGCTGCCGGAGGTCGAACTTATGGGAGCAGACCCTGGGAGTCCTCCTGCCCTGCTTCTACCTGCCGTTCCTGGGATTGACGAAAGGCAAGAAGGTGGAGGGCAACCGTTTGCCCGCGGAAGCATCGCCGCGCAAGCTGACGAAGGAGGAGACGGAGGCGCAGCGCAAGGCCGACCTGGAGCGTGAGCGCCGGGAGAGGGCCGATGCCATAGCCCGCGGGGAGCGCTGGGTGGTGAACTTCCACGACCCGAAGAGCGATCCGGCGGCGAAGGTCGGCGAGGCGAGAGACTGGACGGAGGCCGTCGTCTTCGCCCTGATAGCCGCCATCCTCATCCGAGGCTTTGTTTTCGAACTGTTCTCGATTCCCTCGTCGAGTATGGAGAAGAGCCTGCTGGTGGGCGACCACCTGATGGTGAGCAAGTTGGCCTATGGTCCCAGGGTGATTATGACGCCGTTGGCGTTGCCGCTGATGCACAACACCATCGTGGGCACCAATGCCAAGTCGTACCTCGACTGGCCCCATCTGCCTTATCACCGCTTCCCGGGCTACACGCATGTGAAACGCTACGATGCCGTGGTCTTCAACTTCCCTGCAGGCGATACCATTCTGGAGAACTTCCCCGACGGCAAGTACACCTACTATGATGCAGTGGATAAGTATGGACGCGAGGCCGTGCTTTCGGGTCAGGTGGTTGATGCCGAACTAGGACCATTGGGAAAAATAATCGTTCGTCCCGTCGATAAACGCGAGCATTACATCAAGCGCTGCATGGGTTTGCCAGGCGAGAATCTGCAGATAGTGGACCGCGTGGTGCACATCAACGACACGCCCGTCGAACTGCCCACCGACGCCGAATATACTTACGACGTGACTCTGGCCAGTGCCCAATTCAATCTTGAGAAAGTGCTGTTGGATAACGGCATAAAGTTGGATGATGTCTATTCTAATCCGGAGATGGACAGCGTGGGCAACATTATGCTGAAGATAGTGCTGACCGACAATCAGGTGGCGGAACTGAGCAAGAAGGCCATCGTGGTGTCCATTGTGCCCACAGAGATTCCCTCCTCGGATCACCTCTTCCCCAATGTTCCCGGATATGACTGGAGCCTCGACAACTATGGACCCATACATATCCCTGAGGCTGGCGAGGTGCTGCATCTCACCCTCGACAACCTGCCTTTCTACCGTCGTGTCATTACCGCCTATGAAGGTAACACCTGCGAGGTACGCGATGGCAAGATATACATCAACGGCCAGCCGACCGACACCTACACCGTGAAGCAGAACTACTACTGGATGATGGGCGACAACCGCCACAACAGCCAGGACAGCCGTTTCTGGGGCTTCGTGCCCGAGGACCACATCGCCGGCAAGGCCAAGCGTGTCCTCTGGTCGTGGGGGCAGGGTGGCAACCGCGTCGGACGCATCCTCAAGGATGCCAATGCCAGATGAAACCAGGACATGTGAAGGGAGTGAAAAAAAACAACAGATAAAACATTTGAATGGAAGAAACTGAAAATATCAATACCCAGGAGGAACAGGGTTCCACCATGTCGCTCAACGGCATGTTCAAGGACTACTGGATAGACTATGCCTCCGACGTTATCCTCGACCGCTCGGTGCCCGACATCGACGACGGCCTGAAGCCTGTGCAGCGCCGCATACTCCATGCCATGAACGAGACCGACGACGGCCGCTTCACCAAGGTGGCCAACATCGTCGGCAACACCATGCAGTACCACCCCCATGGCGATGCCTCCATCAAGGACGCCCTTGTCAACCTCGGTCAGAAGGACCTCCTCATCGACTGTCAGGGTAACTGGGGCAACATCCTCACCGGCGACGATGCCGCCGCCGGCCGATACATCGAAGCCCGCCTGTCGAAGTTCGCCAAAGAGGTGGTCTTCAACCCCAAGACCACCCAGTGGAAACCCTCCTACGACGGCCGCAAGCAGGAGCCTGTCTCCCTGCCCATCAAGTTTCCCCTGCTCCTGGCCCAGGGCACCAAGGGCATTGCCGTCACCCTCACTTCCGTCATACTCCCGTACAACTTCTGCGAGCTCCTTGAGAGCAGCATCAAGATATTGAAAGAAGAGGAGTTCGAGATCTATCCCGACTTCCCCACCGGTGGCCTCATCGACGTCAGCAAGTACAACGACGCCGCCCTCGGCGGACGTCTGCGTATCCGTGCCAAGATGCACTACGACGAGAAGCGCAAGGCCATCGTCATCACCGAATTGCCTTATACCGTCACCACCGATGTTCTTATAGACAGCATATTGAAGGCCAACGAGAAAGGCAAGATCAAAATCAAGAAGGTCGACGACAACACCGCCGCCGAGGTCGAGATTGTGGTCTACCTGCCCTCCGGCGTCAGCCCCGACCAGACTATCGACGCCCTCTATGCCTTTACCTCGTGCCAGATCAGTTTCTCCCCCCAAACCTGCGTCATCGTCAACGACAAGCCCGTCTTCATGACCGCCAGCGACATCCTGCGCCACAACACTTTCCGCACCAAGGACCTCCTGCGGCAGGAACTGGAGATACAGCTCGCCGAGCTCGAGGACCGTTGGCATTGGGTATCGCTGGAGAAGATATTCTTCGAGAAAGGCATCTACAAGAAGATGGAACAGAGGGACAGCCAGTCGTGGGACGAGCAGGTGGACGACATGCTGAAGGCTTTCGGTCCCTACAAGAAGAACTTCAAGCGCGAAATCACCCGCGAGGATGTTCTTAAACTCACCGAGAAGCCCGTACGCAAAATCTCCAAGTTCGACATCAAGAAGGCCATCGACGAGCTGGCCTCCATCGAGATGACCATCGACGAGGTCAATAACCACCTGGCCCACCTCACCGACTACGCCATCCGCTATTTCCGCCACATCCTTGAGAAATTCGGCAAAGGCCGTGAACGCAAGACCGAGATACGCTCCTTCGAGGACATCGAGTCCACCACCGTGGCCCTTGCCAACGAGAAGCTCTATGTCAACTACACCACCGGCTTCGCCGGCTGGGGACTCAAACGCGAGGAGGGCATCGAGGTGGCCTGCGAATGCTCCCGTCTGGACGACATCATTGTCTTCCGCCGCGACGGCACCTTCATGGTCACCAAGGTCCAGGAAAAGGGCTTCGTCGGCACCAAGGAGTGCCCCGAAATTCTCTTCATCTCCGTCTTCCGCAAACGCGACGAGCGCACCGTATACAATATGATCTACCGCGACGGCGGCCCCGACGGCTATGTGATGGTCAAGCGCTTCAACGTCACCTCCATCACCCGCGACAAGGACTACCTCCTCACAAAGGGCACCAAGGGAAGCAAAGTCCTCTACTTCACCGCCAACCCCAACGGCGAGGCAGAGGTCATCACCGTCCACCATGTCTCCAAGCCCAAGCTCAAGAAGACCTCCTTCGACTTCGACTTCAAGACCCTCGCCATCAAGGGCCGCCAGTCCATGGGCAACATCCTCACCCGCAACGCCGTCCGCTCCATCAACCTCAAGGACGAAGGTGTCTCCACCCTCTCCGCGCGCAAGATATGGTTCGACGAAAGCGTCAAGCGCCTTAATGTCAACGAGGCTGGCCGCTACTTGGGAGAATTCAAGGGCAACGACAAAATCCTCGCCCTCATGCAGTCCGCCGTCTACCGCACCACCAACTTCGACCTCGCCAACCACTACGACGACGACCTCGTCGACCTCCGCAAATACACCCCCCAGGCCATCCTCACCGTCCTCTACCGCTCCGCCGACGGCTACCCCTACCTCAAGCGCTTCGTCCCCGAACCTTCCGACCGCAAGACCCCCATCCTCGACGACGATGGCTCCTCGCTCCTCTCCTTCTCCTTCGACTACTATCCTCGCCTCGAGGTGGTCTACAACCCCGAAAGCGGCAAGAAGATAGCCTCCGAGATTATTGAAGTCGAGGACTTTATTGGTGTCAAGAGCATCAAGGCCAAAGGCAAACGCATCACCACCTTCGCCGTCGACCAGTTCAACTGGCTCGCACCCCTCAAGCCCGACCCCGAACCTGCCGAAGAACCCGAGCCTCAGCCCTCAGACCTCACCCCTCAGCCCTCCGACCTCCCAGACGACCGTATGGGCTATGCCGAAGGCACACAGACCCAGCTGTTTTAAAACAAGTAAAGAAAAAGAGCGCAATAGTTTCAATTTTCAATTCTCAATTCTCAATTTATGAAGATCCTCGTTGTCCTCCCGCGGTTCCCCTATCCGCTCGATAAAGGTGACAAGCTCCGCGCCTACCACCAGATAGTGGAACTCTCCAAGAGTCATGAGATATACCTCTTCGCCCTCTCGCACGTCAAGGTCACCGACGCCCAGCGCGCCGCCCTCCAGCCCTACTGCCGCGAGATCGTCGTCGTCCATCCCTCGCGCCTGACCAGCTACAGCAAGATAGTCTGCAACTACTTCCGTGCCAAGTCGCTCCAGATGGGCTACTGGGGTTCCAATGCCGCCCGCCGCACCGTCAAGGACATGGCCCGCCGCATACAGCCCGACATCGTCTACAACCAGATGGTGCGCACTGTGCCCCTCGTGGCACGCCTGCCCTTCAAGAAAGTCATGGACTTCCAGGACGCCCTTTCGCTTAATACCGAACGGCGCATGGAGCACTCCCACGGCCTCTGGCGCGCCATCCTCCACTACGAATTCAAGATGCTCCGCTCCACCGAGTACAACGCCTTCAAAATCTTCGACGCCCTCACCATCATCTCCGAGGTCGACTCCGAAGCCATCCCCCACAAGAAAAACGGCGAAATCCACATCATCCCCAACGGCGTCGACACCGACTACTTCAAAATTGAAAATGGAAAATTGATAATTGAAAATTCGGCTGACGCAACAACGACGAACCCGGATAATTCCCAATTCTCAATTCTCAATTCTCAATTCTCAATTTGCTTCACCGGCAACATGTCCTACGCTCCCAACGTCGATGCCGCGCAGTATCTTGTCCACGACGTGATGCCCTTGGTGTGGCAGAAAGTCCCCTCCGCCACGCTCCTCCTCGCCGGCACCGACCCCAAGCCCTCTGTCCGCGCCCTGGCCTCCAAGCGTGTCACCGTCTCCGGACACCTCCCCGACATACGCTCCGCCTATGCCTCGGCCCAGCTCTTCGTAGCCCCCATGCGCATAGGCTCCGGCCTCCAGAACAAGCTCCTCGAGGCCATGTCCATGCAGCTCCCTTGCGTCACCACCACCCTCGCTGCCACCCCCCTTGCCGGCGCACCCCTCCTCATCGGCGACAGCCCCGCCCAGCTTGCCGACCACATCGTCGCACTCCTCCAAGACGCCGACCTCCGCCGCAGCACCGGCGACCAGGGTCGCAACTTCGTCCTCCAACACTCCTCCTGGTCCGCCGCCGTCCAACCCCTAGAAAACATCTTCAATGCCCTCCTGGAATCCAAATAAACAAGGCAAGTTCCGCAACAGCCTCGACGGAAGCAATCCTAACTCCTCCCCTAAACTAGGGGAGGGGGACCACCCGAAGGGTGGGGGAGGAGTGTGTCAGAAGCGTCTCTCCCCCCAGCAACGCAACACCTTCAGCACCGAGGAGGTCCCCGAACGCGCCATCCTCGTCGCCGTATGCCCCGCCGGACAGACCGTCGAACGCGCCGAGGAATACCTCGCCGAGTTGGAGTTCCTCCTGAAGACTGCTGGTGGCATCGCCCTCAAAAAGGTGATACAGAAGCTCGAACGCCCCGACACCCGCACCTACGTAGGCTCCGGCAAGCTTGAGGAGATCAAGGAATACAAACAGGCCCTCGATGCCGACATCATCGTCGTCGACGACGAGCTCTCCCCCGCACAGCTCCGCAACCTCGAGAAGGAATTGGATACCCGCATCCTCGACCGCACCACCCTCATCCTCGACATCTTCGCCCGCCACGCCCGCACCGCCACGGCGCGCACACAGGTCGAACTCGCTCAGCTCCAGTACATGCTGCCCCGCCTAACGCGTCTATGGACCCACCTCGAGCGCCAACGCGGCGGTATCGGCATGCGCGGCCCCGGCGAGACTCAGATCGAAACCGACCGCCGCCTCATCAAAGAGAAAATCTCCGCCCTCAAGCTCCAGCTCGCCAAACTCGACACCCAGAAAACCCTCCAGCGCAAGAACCGCGAAAGCCTCGTCCGCGTGGCCCTCGTCGGCTACACCAACGTCGGCAAGTCCACACTCCTCAACCTCCTGGCCAAGAGCGACGTCCTGGCCGAGAACAAGCTCTTCGCAACCCTCGACACCACCGTCCGCAAGGTCGTCATCGGCAACCTCCCCTTCCTCCTCTCCGACACCGTCGGCTTCATCCGCAAGCTCCCCACCCAGCTCGTCGAAAGCTTCAAGACCACCCTCGACGAGGTGGCCGAAGCCGACCTGCTGCTCCACGTCGTCGACCTCTCGCACCCCGACCACGAAGAGCAGATTGCCGCCGTCAACAAGACCCTCGCCGACATCCACGCCGCCGACAAACCCACCATCCTCGTCTACAACAAAATCGATGCGATGGAAGACCCCATCCCTCCGACCTCCGACCTCCGACCTCCGACCTCCGACCTCACAACCATCTTCATCTCCGCCGCCAAGAAACAGAACATCGACGCCCTCCGCGACCTCCTCTACGAGCACGTCTCCCGCATCCATGCCGTCCGCTACCCCTACAACAACTTCCTCTACTGACCCGCCCATTCTCCTCCTTTCCCACCCCCCTTTCTACCCCCTCAGAAAGGTGTCTTATTCGACTGTTCTTATATAGTATACATATAGTATTCATATACTTCTCATATACTTCTTATATACTGTATATGAATACTATATGAGAAGTATATGAATACTATATGTATACTATATGAGAAGGGACGAGTTAAGTGGTTGTTATGTAGGCTTTTCTGACACACTTTTCCGTCCGCCATCCGGGCGTCCACCACCCCTAAATTAGGGGAGGTGCCAGATACCTAAGTGAAGACGTGTACTGGTGAAAGTTTTTTTTGCAATGGGCACAATAAAGCGGACACTATGGCGTTATCAGTACAAAAAGATAATTATCAATAAAAACGTAACATAATGAAAACAACACCGTACACCGACCTTCACATCAAACTCGGCGCCAAGATGGCCGAATTTGCAGGCTACAACATGCCTATCCAGTACACCACCCTCATCGAGGAGCACAACAATGTGCGCAACAACGTGGGCGTGTTCGACGTGAGCCACATGGGCGAGTTCCGTGCCAAAGGCCCCATCGCCAAGCACTTCATGCAGTATGTGACCACCAACAACGTCGAGGACCTCTTCGACGGCAAGGTGCAGTACACCTGCCTGCCCAACGGTCAGGGCGGCGTGGTGGACGACATGCTGGTCTACCGCGTCCACGACGACGAGTATTTCATGGTGCCCAACGCCGCCAACATCGACAAGGACTGGAACTGGATGAGCCAGATTGCCGACAAGATGGGCATGGAGCTCGGCAAGGACTTCGTCAACGAGAGCGAGCAGTGGGCTCAGCTCGCCGTCCAGGGCCCCAACGCCCTGAAGGCCATGCAGAAGCTCACCGACGAGAACATCGTCGATATGGAGTACTACACCTTCAAGATTCTCACCTTCGCCGGCATCCCCGACATCATCCTCTCCACCACCGGCTATACCGGCGCCGGCGGATGCGAGATCTACATCCCCAAGGAGAAAGCCCTCGAGGTGTGGGACAAGGTCTTCGAGGCTGGCAAGGAGTTCGGCATCATGCCCGCTGGTCTGGGCTGCCGCGACACCCTGCGTCTTGAGAAGGGCTTCGCCCTCTACGGCCACGAGATGGACGACACTGTCAGCCCCTTGGAGGCTCCGTTGGCCTTCATCGTGAAGCTGAAAGCCGAGAACAACAACTTCATCAACAAGGAGCTCCTCTTGGCCCAGAAAGCCGCCGGCTTCAAGCGCAAGGTGGCTGGCTTCGAGATGGTGGACCGCGGCATCGCCCGCAACGGCTACGACGTCTGCGACGCCGAGGGCAACAAGATCGGCGAGGTGCGCAGCGGCTCCCCCAGCCCCAGCACCGGCAAGAACATCGGCACCGCCCTCATCAAGGCCGAATACGCCAAGACTGGCACCGAGATCTACATCAAGATCCGCGAACGCCTCCTCAAGGCCATCACCGTCAAGATGCCCTTCTACGAGGGATAAAAACAGTTCATACTGATAAATAAATTGGCATAAGAGTTGATTCGGCAAAATGCAAAGTCAACTCTTATGCTTTCTTCTACATACTGGATAAAAGTGAGTGTCTTTGCAGCGTGAAAAAACGTGCGTTTATATTCAGTTTCCGACCTTTTGTGTACTGGACCTGCCTTGTGTTGCTGGGACTGGCGGTGGTGGTATGGATTTGCCTGCTGGTGACGGCTCTGGCATGGGGATGGGTGCAGACGGTACCGTGGTTGGCGGTGGTGCACCGTTACCATTATGTACTGATGGGGGTGTCGCTGCTGATGGCGGTGGTGGGGCTCATGGGGTTGACTGCACTGAGGCCCGAAAGCAGTTTCGAACCCACGCGCTTTGCCCCTGGCGAGCCCGAACGGCCCGAACCCGAGCGGGTGGCGCGGCTGGTGGAATGGCTTGGCCCCCGGCGCAAACCGTGCATTGCCTATGGGGATGACCGTAAACTTCCCGTCACGCTGGGCTGCAGCAAGGAGGGAGGCACGCCGGACCTTCCCGCGGGGCGCCGCTACCCGTTGCACGACGACGGCTCCCCGTTGGGCCTCCTTTTCCAGCTCCGTTGCAGCGACCTCGCACCGCTCGACCCCGACGGGCGCTATCCGCACTGCGGCATGATTTATTTCTTCGAAGGGGGGCTGGTCCTCTTCAGCGAGCGGGAGGACAACCTCGTGGCCACCGACCCCCTCGGCGGCGGTAAGAGACGTTGGCTGGGCGATGCCATGGAGTTTATGGAGGCAGACGACTATCCCGACTTCTTCCTTGCTCGACGGGCTGTTCCCGATGCCACCTGGGCCGACTACCAGGAGGCCCTCTGTCAGCTGGGCTACACAGTGCGTTTCGGCCAGCTGGGTGGCTACCTTCATCCCGAAAACGAGGAGGCGTTCGAGCGCCTGACCGACCTCGACGACCTCGAGGTTCTGCTCTCGGACAACGACGAGTACGCCTACCTCATCAGCCCCGACGACCTGCGTCTCCGCAGCTTCGCCAACGCCTGCCTCGAGTGGTCGTAAAAAACTATTTTTTGCCATATCAAAAAAAGTGCGTATCTTTGCAGTCGGAAAAGAGAGTGTATTTGGGAATAGCAATATGAACATAACATTTGAAGACAAAGCATTGGAGGAGTTGTATCTGTCTGGCAGGACAGGTGCAAAGAAATATGCGCGACTGCCTTTGGATGTTGTGAAACGCTATGTGAAGACTGTAAACTACATCAAGGCTGCCAGCCGGATAGAGGATTTGTTCACAGTTGGCTCGCTGCACTATGAGAAGAAAAGCGGAACGATGAATGGCGTGAAAGCCGTATGGAGCAATGCCCAATACAGATTGCTATTCCACAGTAGCCCGAATGAGGGCGGAATCATTGTAAATGCATTGTTGGAAGAAATATCGAAGCATTATGAAAAATAAGAATACAACCCCGTTTGTAGCCACCCACCCAGGCGAACTGTTGCGTGACGAGATGCGCGAGCGCGGTCTCACGCAGAAGCAGCTTGCCGCGATGGCGGGGCTTGCTCCTTCCGTGGTGAGCGAGGTTGTGCGTGCACAGCGCAGCATCACCGAAGAGATTGCCACCTCGCTCGAGAAAGCCTTGGGTATTCCTGTAGTAATGTGGAAGAACCTTCAATATCAATACGACAATGACACCGCCGCTCAGAATGCCCAGCGAGAGAACGTCATTGTCACCATTCCCGTCAGTGACCGTAATCTGCTGCGCGATTTGTCACGCAAATTCGGCTGGGCATGCATGCAGTAAAGACAATTAAATTTCAATAAATAAACAACAGACAACCCTATGAGTATCATCAAACCCTTTAAAGGCTTTCGCCCGCCTGTCGACATCGTCGAGAAACTGGCTTCACGTCCCTACGACGTGCTGAACTCCGAAGAGGCCCGCGTGGAATGCGAGGGCAACCCCTACAGCCTGCTGCACGTCACCAAGGCCGAAATCGACCTGCCCGCCGGCACCGACGAGCACTCCCCCGAGGTCTACCTCCAGGTCGTCAAGAACTACAACAAGTTCAAAGACCTCGGCTGGCTCGTCAAGGACGAAGAGGAGAAGCTCTACATCTATGCCCAGAGCATGAACCCCAAAGACAAGGACGCCAAGTGGCAGTACGGCATCGTGGCCTGCGCCTACAGCGAGGACTACGTCAACAAGGTCATCAAGAAACACGAGCTGACCCGCAAGGACAAGGAAGAGGACCGCATGAAACACGTCCGCATCACCAACGCCAACGTGGAGCCCGTCTTCTTCGCCTATCCCGCCATCGCCCGCATCGACGAAATCGTGGCCTCCGTCACCGCACAGAAGCCCATCTACGACTTCATCGCCAAGGAAGACGGTTTTGGCCACCGCTTCTGGGTCATCGACGACCGCAAGCTCATCGACGAGCTCGTTGAAATCTTCGACAAGCAGGTTCCCGCCATGTACATCGCCGACGGCCACCACCGCAGCGCCGCCGCCGCCCTCGTGGGCCAGGAGAAGAAGGAACAGAACCCCCACCACACCGGCAAGGAGGAGTACAACTACTTCATGACCGTCATCTTCCCCGACAACCAGCTGAACGTCATCGACTACAACCGCGTCGTCAAGGACCTCAACGGCCTCAGCGGCAAGGAGTTCTTTGCCAAGCTGGCCGAGAACTTCGACATCGAGTGCATGTGCGACTGCGTGCGCGAAGGCAAGAAGTGCGAGTGCGAACTGCCCTGCCACTGCGAGTGCAGCCAGGAGTACAAGCCCGCCAAGCTCCACAACTTCGCCATGTACTTCGAAGGCGTGTGGTACAGCCTCACCGCCAAGCCCGGCACCTACAACGACAACGACCCCATCGGCGTGCTCGATGTCACCATCCTCTCCAACCTCGTGCTGGACAAGGTGCTCGGCATCAAGGACCTCCGCACCGACAAGCGTATCGACTTCGTCGGTGGTATCCGTGGCCTCGGCGAGCTGAAACGTCGCGTCGACAGCGGCGAGATGAAGGTCGCCTTCGCCCTCTATCCCGTCAGCATGAAGCAGATCATCGACATTGCCGACACCGGCAACATCATGCCCCCGAAGACCACCTGGTTCGAGCCCAAACTGCGCTCCGGCCTCGTGATCCACGAGCTCTGCTAGTATTAACACATGGTATGCGGGTGTAGGTTTCGCCCCGGTGTGGAATCACACCCGCATCTTTTTTTAAGAAAGATTACTTATTCCTAAAACCAAAAAAAAACATGAAGAAAGTATTTACTTTATTGGCGGCTATGACCCTGCTGGCCTCTGTCGGTTTTGCCCAGAGCGCCCATCGTCATGTGCCGATGTTCAAGGCCGACCGCAACGCCACCGTTGCCCCCCGCCTGTTCAAACAGCACAACACTACCCTCAACACCAAGGCCGCTGGCGACACCGTCAGCACCTTCCCCTGGACCGAAGGCTTCGAGAACGCCACGGCCCAAGGCTTCACCTTCGTCGACAATGACGGCGACGGTTTCAACTGGGAAAGAGTGACCAACTCGGTGGATCGCTTCACCTGCCACAACGGTGACGGCGTCATCGTGTCCGCCTCCTACGACAACGAAGGCGAGGTGGCCCTCACTTCCGACAACTGGATGATCCTCCCCGCCATCACTCTCCCCAGCGATGCCTCTGAGTTCAATCTCTCCTGGTTCGAGATGGGTCAGGATGCCGGCTATTCCGCCGAGACCTACAGCGTCTACATCTGCACCACAGGCCGCCAGGTGAGCAATTTCACTGCCAGCAACGCTGTCCTCAACAGCACTGCCACCGCCTCGTGGGTGAAGAAGTACATCAGCCTGGCAGACTATGCTGGCCAGACCATCTACATCGCCTTCCGTCACCAGTGCACCGATATGTTCTACCTGAACATTGACGACATCCGCGTGGGCGGCGCCGAGCCTCCCGAGGTGCTTGTCAGCGGTCCGCAGAACGCCGAAATCAACACCGAGGTTTCCTTCACTGCCACGGGCGCCACCACCTTCACATGGACCGTCGACGGCACTGCCCAGAGCGCGACCGGCGATGTCCTCAGCTACACCTTCGCCACCGCCGGTAACCACACCGTCGTGGCCAGCGCCACCAACAGCGCAGGAACAGGCTCTGACTCCATCATCGTCAATGTCTTCGACTGCTCCCAGGCCATCACCGCCATGCCCTGGACGGAGAGCTTCGACGGCAACACCGACTGCTGGCGTTTCCTCGTGGCCGACTCCCTTGACCATGGATTCGCTATCTCAGCCAATGGTGGCTACGATGACAGTTTCTGCCTCTTCGGCGCCTACAGCGACGACGTCAACACCGACCAGTGGGCCATCTCTCCCAAGGTCACCCTGCCCGCCGAGGCCACAGACTACATCCTGAAGTTCTATGTCGTTATGCGCGACTGGGAGGGTGTCCAGACCCACTATCAGGTTCGCATCACCACCGACGAGGATGCCGACACCAGCGACTTCACCACCATCCTCCGCGACGAGACCGGCGACAACCAGGGTGTCTTCGCCCCCCGCACGATCAGCCTGGGCGACTATGCCGGCCAGACCGTCCGCATTGCCTTCCACAACATCACTCCCATCACCGGTGACGCTATGGCCATCGACGCCATCTACATCGGCGTGCCTCTGGCTCCCGACATGGTTCTCAGCGGTCCTGAGAATGCCATCATGAACGAGGAGAGCACCTGGATTGCCAGCACCGACGCCACCACCGTTGAGTGGAATATCGACGGCTCCGTCATCAACGAGAACGGCCTGACCCTCAACTATGCCTTCCCCACCGCCGGCAGCCACACCATCATCGCTACCGCCACGAACAACGCGGGATCCAACAGCGACACCATTGTCGTCAACGTCGTCGACTGCAGCCACACCTACGATGTTCCTCACACCTTCGATCTCGCCACCGAGTTCGGCCTCTGCTGGAACAATCCCGAGGGCGGCTGGGACACCATCGGCATGAATGGCACCTACTACCTCTACTCCATGTCCAACCTCTATGGCATCTTCGACATCAATCCCGACAACTGGATCTATACGCCCAACCTTTCGATGCCTGCCAGCGGCAGCTACGAAATCGCCTGGGACGTGATGCCCTATGAACGTCAGCTCCCCGCCGACCACTATGGTGTCTATCTGGTCCAGAACGGCAACGCCACCCTGCTGCGCCAGGAGACCCTCACGGCCAACATCACCTCTCCTGCCTCGCGTGCCGTCGCTATTCCGGCTGACGTCACCGGCAACTTCAAGATCGCCTTCCGCCATTTCGAGACCACTGGCGGCTATGTCATCCTGGTGAACAACATCCGCGTTGTCGCCGCCGGCACCACCGGCATCGATGATGTGCAGAACGCCAACGTGGCGGTCTATCCCAACCCCGCCAGCGATATGCTGATGGTCGAGGCTGAGAACGTCAACCTGGTTCAGGTCCTCGACATCAACGGACGTGTTGTGCTCAGCTCCGAGCGCGCCGGCGGCCTCGATGTTTCCGCCCTGGCCTCGGGTGTCTATGTTGTCCGCGTTGTCTGCGCCGACAGTGTCAGCACCACCAAGATTGTCAAGGAATAACTTCGAGAACAGAGAAAACGCACGGCGGGCCGCAACATTCGTTGCGGCCCGCCTTTTTTAATTTTTAATTTCTGATTTTTAATTTTTGATTTCTCATTTCTCCTTGATGCCACCGTAGCTCTCGATGCATTCCTTCTGGGCTTTCTCGGTGGTGTACTGTTGCCAGAGGGTGCAACGGGTGACGATAGTCTGGGTGGAGACGCGCCAGGGCATCTCGTCGGTGGTCTGGAAGCTCTTGCGGATCATGCGCACCAGGGCCCAGCCTTTCGTGTCGTCGCCGAATTTCTCGTCCACCAGGGCGAAACCTTTCTTGACGGCCACCAGGTCGCTCTTCTTCACCTCGCTGACACTGAAGATGCAACGGGGGTTCTTCCCGTCCTGCTGCTCGACCTGGAAGAGGAGCAACTGGGTGCTCTCGGAGAGCTCCTCCTTGGTGAGGTTGGTCACCAACGCGGGGCTACCGTTGACGGTGTCCAGCTGCTGCTTGAAGGAGGGCAGGGAGCCTTCGCTGACGGGGATGCCGGGCATGAGGAGGGTGATCTTCTGGTTTTTCTTGCTGTAGACCACGGGCAGGTGGAACGCCAGGGAGCGGAAACGGGAGTAGGCGTTGCCTTCGCCGTAGAAATGCACCTCGCCGCATTCCTTCAGGGCGGTCCAGAGGGCGGCATTGTGTTTGGTACGCATGCGCACTTCGAACTGGGCCGGGGTGCGACGCTGGGGCTGCTGGCTGTGGGACACGCGGACAATCGTCTTGCCGGCACGGGAATAGACGGTGACGCCGGCCTGGCGGAAACTGCCGTTGATGAGGAGACCCTCGGTTTTCTGTTTTTTCATTTTTGTACGTTTTTTTATGGTTTGACTACTATTTTATTCGACCGTTCTTATATAGTATACATATAGTATTCATATACTTCTCATATAGTTCTTATATATAGTATATGAATACTATATGAGAAGTATATGAATACTATATGTATACTATATAGGAAAAGAGCTCTTCGACAGGGGGTTAGAGGGGTTCTGACCTTGGATGTCGAAGTGCAAAGTTACGAATGATATATGACATGTGCAAATTTTTTTTTGATGGAGTGGGATTTTTTTGTTATTTTTGCAGCATGGTTGATTTGAACGAAGAGATAGTAGTGGCTGATACATTGGCGGATACTGCGGCGATGCAGGCGCGTGGATATGTGACGCATGCGCTGTGCAGGGGAGGGGAGTGCGTGTTCCGGCTGGGCCCGAAGGAGCACCGTCTGTGCGAGGGGGACTGCATGATTGTGCCGCAGCAGAGCCTGCAGGTGCACCATGTGGAGGCGAGCGGGGATTTCAGGGTGGAGGTGGTTTATGTGTCGTCGGCGTTTGTGGCGTTGTCTACTCCGCGGAGCAATTACGGTATGAGGGGACATCTGGCGCTGTTCGAGAATCCGGTGATGCACTTGACGGAGGAGCAGGAGGCGGTGTGTGCGTTGAATTTCGACTATCTCCGTCGGCGGCTGGCGTTGCCGCATCACCATTTCCACCGCGATGCGATGATGAATGCGGTGCAGTGCATGATTATCGTTTTTTTTGATTTCCACGCGGAGTTGTATGGTGAGCGTGAGGTGACGACGCAGCAGGGGGTGCTGATGCAGCGTTTCCTGGGGCTGCTGGACGCTGGCGAGTTCCGGCGGCGACGCGATGTGGGGTACTACGCGGAGCGGCTGTGCGTCACGCCGAAGTATCTTTCAGAGGTCTGCCAGCGGGTGAGCGGTGAGTCGGCGCTGTACTGGATTACGCGCTATACGGCGCTGGATATCAGCCGGCAGCTGCGGCGGAGGGATGTGACGATAGAGGAGGTGGCGGACCTGTACGGCTTCTCGTCGATGAGCTATTTTGCACGCTATGTGCAAAAGAATCTGGGCGTTGCGCCGAGCGATCTGCGGGGGTAAGGGAAAAGTGTGCTACATTTACCGCCGTTTGTGTTAGGCCTGTTTGGAGAAAAGTTCGTAATTTTGCAATTCCAAATTTGTAAGGATATGAAAGCGAAAACCATTCTCATGGCCTTTGTGGCTCTGCTGTTTGCCTCGGGCTGCAACGGGCAGTCGGGTGCCAAGGATGCCGGCAAGATGCCGGCGGCCCAATCGGATACGAAACAATCAAACAATCAATCAATGAACAAGATAGTTATTTTCTTCTCACACGCTGGCGACAACTACAGCGTGGGCAACATCGAGGTGGGCAACACCAAGATTGTGGCCGACTACATCAGCGAATTCACCGGTGCCGACCAGTATGAGATCGTCACCCACAAGTACGACGGTATGGCCTACATGCCTCTCATCGACCTTGCCAAGAAGGAGGCCGCCGTCGGCGAGCTACTTCAAAAAACGCCCCTGTGGACAATATTTTGTTCCTAAAAGCGTTAATAATATGGTTTATGCTTTTTATGCTATATGGAAAATTTTAACATAGTATCTCCGCCAGATGTCAATATGAAAGGCAATCGTGGCGGGTTTTGGAAACAGCTGTGCATGCTGGTACTGGGCACCACGGTGTCGCTGGTGCTCACCTTTGGCACAGCACAAGTCATCGAAAAGAAACAGCGCGCCAACGACCGCCGCCTGACGGCCTTGATGGTGATGAGCAACATCGAATCCTTCGCACAGCAACTGGACACCGCATGGATTCAGGCGGCAAGCGCCGACACCGCCGTTGCCTGGCTGCTGAATATACCGGAAGATTCCTTAGACGAAATGACTCTGTCTGAGCTGTTGCCCATCATTGCAAAAGCCAAAAGTATCGGATTTATAAACTACGACAAAACCACCGAGAGCATTTTCTCCAACAACATTGACACCTGGAAAAATATGGGCAACTTCCAATTCATCGATATCGTCGGCACCTGCTTCTCAACGATGCGACTATGCGAAGAAAAATGGAATGGCCATCAGAATGTGCTATCTGACACTTTCAGTGAGATAGCGGCCCATCCCGACCAATACACCGGCAAGACGACAAGTGCCAAGATTGCCCGCGACCCGGGTTTCCGCCAGAAACTACTAATGATTAACAGTCTGCGCAAATGGACTTGTTACCAGGCCAAATTTCTGCGCTATTGCAACCGGAAAAACATGGTAATCATAGGCATCACCGAGCAGGAATTGAAAGACTTTATGGAGAAGCGCCAACAAGAAATCGTTATCGACCAGCCGGAACCGATCTACAGCGAAATCACCATTCCCAAAGTCGACCCCGACAGCTTGACACACTATTAGTCAAGTTAGGTAATGACCAACTACACCCACAAATAAAGCAAGGTGTGCTGGCCACTGAGTACCATCCCGAGGACCCTGCCACGCGTCACACATTGCTCACCAAGCCCATCGTCATAGGCCGCAATGCATGGCTGGGTGCCGACGTCAAGGTGCTGGCCGGTGTCACCATGGGCGAGAACGCCATCGTCGCTGCCGGCTCGGTGGTCACCAAGGACGTGCCCGCAAATATGGTCGCAGTGGGCACACCGGCAAGGGTAATACGTGGAATAAAACAATAAAATTATGAAGAAACCAATTCTTTTTGCAGTTGTGGCGCTGATGATGGCCGCCTGCAACAACAATCAAGAAATCAAAAACACTGACAATATGAAACAAGAACTCGTTTTAACTCAGGAGTGGGACAAGGTGTTCCCGCTGAGCGAGAAGGTGAACCACCGCAAGGTGACGTTTGAGACCCAGTACGGGCTTACGCTTGCCGCCGACCTCTATACGCCCAAGGATGCCCAGGGCAAGCTGGCGGCCATCGCCGTGAGCGGACCTTTCGGTGCCGTCAAGGAGCAGAGCAGCGGACTCTATGCCATGCGGATGGCGGAGCACGGCTTTGTGGCTCTGGCCTTCGACCCGTCGTACACCGGCGAGAGCAGCGGTGAACCCCGCCGCACGGCGTCGCCCGACATCAACACCGAAGACTTTATGGCCGCCGTAGATTTCCTTTCCAAGCTGGACAATGTCAACCCCGAACGCATCGGCATCATTGGCATCTGTGGCTGGGGCGGCATCGCCCTCAATGCTGCCGCTGCCGACACCCGCATCAAGGCCACCGTTGCCTCCACCATGTATGACATGACCCGCATCAGCGGCAACGACTACAACGATGCTTTCGACATAGAAGAGGCTCGTTACAAGAACCGTAACAATCTCTCTAAGCAACGCCTCGAAGACCCGATGGCTATGGCTGGCGGCGTGTTGGACACCGTGCCTCCTCAGGCACCTAATTTCGTTCACGACTACCACGCATACTATAAGACTCCACGTGGCTACCACAAGCGCAGCGGCAACAGCAACGACGGCTGGCGTGTTATCGGCACCCAAGCCTATGCCAACGCCCGCTTCCTCTACTACATTAACGAAATCCGCTCCGCTGTACTCATAATGCATGGCTCGGAGGCTCATTCGCGCTACTTTGGCGAGGCTGCCTACCACTACATGGTGGACGGAAAGGCAGAGGGCTACAACTTTGTCGGCAAGCCCAACCCTGTGCCAGAGAACAAGCAGCTACTCATCATCCCCGGCGCCAACCATTGCGACCTTTACGACGGTGGCGAGGAAAACTACATTCCCTGGGACACGTTAGCGGCGTTTTTCGGGAAGAATCTGTAGCTTTTTTAATACAGATAATCCGTAAAATCATGATAAAAAACAGGCCCAACCCCAACGAGACTTTTCCAAATCCCAATCTCCCGCGGCTCTGCTTCATCAAGAACGTGGTGAAGAATCCACGTATCATCATTGGCGACTATACCTACTACGATGATGTGGATGGTGCTGACCAGTTCGAGAAGCATGTCACTCATTTCTACGACTTCATCGGTGACCGACTGATTATCGGTAAATTCTGCGCCATCGCCAAAGGCGTGGAGTTTGTCATGAATGGAGCCAACCATAGGATGGACGGTGTGACAACCTATCCGTTTTATGTCATTGGTGGCGACTGGGGAAGTGCCATTGCTCCAGTGAAAGATGAATTGCCTCTGAAGGGTGATACCGTTGTGGGCAATGATGTCTGGATTGGCCAGCATGTAACCATCATGCCAGGCGTTCATATAGGCGACGGAGCAATTATCGGAGCCAACTCTGTGGTGGCCTCAGATATTCCGCCTTACGCTATAGCCGTAGGAAATCCCTGTCGAGTTACCAGGATGCGTTTTGACGACGAATTCATCGCTTATCTGCTACAACTGAAATGGTGGGATTGGGACATAGAGAAGATTGAGGCCAATTTCGAGGCCTTGTCAAGTGGCGATTTATCGCTGATTAGAAAGATTGATCAATAGTTTGTCATCCATGGTTATACTGATAGCAGGTGCATCACATACGGGTAAAACGCTTTTGGCGCAGCGGATGCTTGAAAAATACAAGTATCCTTATATGTCTATGGATCATTTGAAGATGGGCTTGATCCGCAGTGGCAACACCACCCTGACACCGGAAGATGATGATGCCTTAACGGAATACCTTTGGCCCATTGTCCGCGAGATCATCAAGACAGCGATCGAAAATCATCAGAATCTCATAATAGAAGGCGGCTATGTTCCATACAACTGGAGAGAATGCTTTGAAGAACCGTATTTGAACGCTATCCGTTTCATTTGTCTTGCCTTGACAGACGAATACATTGACCAACACTTTTCCGAAATAAAAGGACACAGCTTGGATATTGAAAAGCGGCTGGAAGACAGTTGCACTGTTGCCACTTTAAAGAATGACAACAAGAACTATATTGATGGTTTTAAGAAGGTTGGAGAAAAGGTCTGTATGATCAACTCCGATTATGAACAAGTGATTCAGTCTATTTTGGACATTTAATTCAATTTTCACGAAATAATACAATGAAAAAAGTAGTCGCTATATCAACCAGTCTCCGCCCCGGCTCGAACAGCCATGCTTTAGCGGAGCAGTTCGCCAAGGGCGCCGAAGCCGCCGGGCACCAAGTGGAACTCGTCACGTTGCGCGGCAAGGAGATGAAGTTCTGCGTCGGATGTCTCTCGTGCCAGAAGACGGGGGCCTGCATCTTCAAGGACGACGTGCCCGCCATCATGGACAGCGTGCTCAGTGCCGACGTGGTCTGCTGGGCCACGCCCATCTACTACTACGAGATGAGCGGCCAGATGAAGACCCTCATCGACCGCATGAACGCCATGTACCCCAAGGACTACCGCTTCCGCGACATCTACCTGCTGACCACCGCCGCCGAGGACGAGGCCTTCGTCCCCGAGCGCGCCGAGAGCGGCCTGCAGGGCTGGATCGACTGCTACGGGAAGTGCAGCCTCAAGGGACACCTCTTCTGTGGCGGCGTGGGCGGCCCCAACGAGGTGGAGGGGAACCCCAAGCTGAGGGATGCCTACGAGATGGGCAGGGCGGTTTGAGCTGCCAATGAAAAGCGACCGGAAACAGTCGCTTTTTTGGTTCTTCCGACAAATGCGTAGGTGAGATGCAATAAAAGAAGCTGGCATTTCGTATTGTAAATGCGAAATATAGTACGGAATGGAAACCAGCTTCATATATCAAGCCCTTGGCATTCGGGAGCAGGAGTGCAGCCG
>JAFUWF010000003.1 GCA_017483575.1 Bacteroidales bacterium | reverse complement strand
GGTCCGGTCCTTTATCTGGTACTCCACCTGCGGGTCGCTCAGCCCGTAGAGCCGCTGGAGGAACAGCACCCGCAGCATGAACACCGGGTCGAACGGCTTCCTGCCTGCGTTGCTCTTCCTCCCCTGCTTCTCGAAGACGGGCTCCAGCAGGTCTCGGAACTGCTCAAAGCCAATCGTTTCCTTCAGATACGGAAGCGGATTCCCCTTCTCAAGCAAATCCTGAAGGGTGTTCTCCTTGTCAAATAATCCAATATCTTGATTCTTACGGTATTTCATGTGTGCCACGTTTTTCTGTCAATAGTGCAAAAATACGAAGAATTGTTGATTTAACCAAATGAATTCTAATTGTTTAATTTATAGAACCCACCTTATATACAGTATATGAATACTATATGAGAAGTATATGTATACTATATGTATACTATATGAGAAGGGTGCTATTTAGGGGCTGTCTGAGAGGGGTTTAGGGTCAGTCGGCCTGGCCGGCGTCGGGGTTATCTGGGCGGAGGCTGACGGCGGCGTAGTTCCTGAGGTTGATGTAGCGCTTGGCGAGGTCGATGAGCTGTTTGACGGTGACGCTGCGGACCATCTCCTCGTAGTGGAGGAGGTAGCCGCGGGCCGAGAGGTCGGAGCGGCGCTCCGTCTTGTTGTTGCCCAGCTGGGCGAAAGCGCTGGCGCAAAGGACGATGGCCAGCAGGAACGATGTTATTCTTTTCATTGTTTTTTTTGTTAGGCCTCCCCCCTACCCCCCGTTGCCGATGGGCAACGAGGGGCGCGAGGTTATGGCGGGTTAAAGGTTTAAGGGTTAGTGGTTATTTTTCAACTCATCGAGGCTGATGCCGAGGAGTTGCATCTTCTGGCGGATGAGGGGCAGCTCCTCTTCGAGGAACTCGCGGCGCTGCTCGGCGAGGATGCGGCGCTTGGCGTCGGGGCTGACGAAGTAGCCCACACCGCGGCGGTTGTAGATGATCTCTTCGCCCTGCAGGTGCTCGAAGGTGCGCATGACGGTGTTGGGGTTGACGCCCATCTGCACCGCCACATCGCGCACGGAGGGCATGCGGTCGTCCGCGGCGGCTTGGCCGTCGAGGATCTGCTCCATCAGGCGGTCGGCTATCTGCAGGTATATCGGTTTTTGCTTTCTGAATTCCATTTTGCCAATACTTTTTCAAACGGCGAATTATTCTAATTAAGCGAAGCTACGCATGACAATTCGCATAATTCGCCGTTCCATTAAATCTTGCCTTTGTGGCGGTTGATGGTGATGATGCGCATCTGGCGGCCTTGGGGGTCGGGGACGATGCGGAAGCCCATGGAGTCGAGCCAGAGGCTGTCGGTGGACCAGTCGTCAACCATCCAACGAATCTCGGTGGTCAAGTCGGCGGGGAGGCTGGGAGCAAGGGTGAGGGGCATACGGTAGGTCTCGCGCAGATGGGCAACGACGGAGATGGCGTTGAAGATGCCATATGCAGGCTCACCGTCCTCCATCTCCACCTGGAAGAGCACCGAGGAATCGACGTCGACGCCGCTCATGTGCTGGGCGTAGCGTGCGGAGTCGTAGAGTTCGAGGAGCTGCAGGGGCTCGTAGGTGGTGTCGGCACGGAGGATGCCACGGTCCATCATGGCACGGAGGAGAGGCGTGTAGTCGTCGGGCTGCGTGGTGTCGCTGTCGATTACGGTGCAAACATATTTGGGCAGGAAAGGCTGCTTGTCTTGTTCGATCCAGCACATAGTGGTGCTATAGGGGTCGGCGATAGACGCGCACATCAGGTGGTATGCCATGCGGGGGATGGTTCCGGTAAACTCCTTGATGTCGGTTCTCTCCGTAGTGTCGATGCTATCTGTGGTGTCGGCACTCGCGAACCGTCCATCATGTCCGGCAATAACACCGTCCGAAGTGATGTGCATAGTATAGCGGTCGGTCTCGATGGTTTCGTCGATGTCGCGGTTGAAATAGCAGCCGCAGAGGGTCATGCATGCCGCAAGGGCAATAAAAAGATTCTTTTTCATTTGTCTCTATCTCCTTTACTACTAAAAATCAGTACGGCATTTTCTTCAGTCGTCTCCAGCTGAGCCAGGTGAAGAGGACCGTGACAATGATATTGAAGACCATCGTTACCGCCATAATGGTGTTCATCATCTTCTCGGGCGAGGAGAAACGGTCGCGGAAGGTGTCGTAGAGCCACTCCATGAAGTCGGGGCTCTGGGCCAGGGCCACGAAGATGGGGATGGCGATGATGGTCAGCACGAACTCGATGGCATAGAGAATCAGGAAGGTGTAGAGCACCTTGTGCTTCTTGAAGAGCGTGGCGGCGAAGAGGAAGAGGGCTGTGGAGTTGAACATCGACGTCCAGGTGACGGCGGTGAGAATCCACGAGTGGAAGCCAGGGAGGAAGTCCTCGTCCATGGGGACGACGGTGAGGAGGGGGAAGCCGAGGGTGCTGTTCCATATCCAATCGTGGTAGGGTCCCGCGGGCATGAGGCGCAGGATGATGTCGAGTACCAGGCTGCCCAGGTAGACACACACGGGGGCCACGATGAAGGAGAAGAGCATGATGCTCAGGAACTTCTCCAGCTTGGAGGCCGGGAGCATGGCGAAGTAGATGCCTTCGTTGCGGAGGTTCATGGTGCGGTAGAGACGCGAGGGAAGCATGATGCCTGCTAAGGAGGCAAAAAACATGAGCATGCCCACGCGGACTTCGGGTGCTACGGTCATTCCGCTGCCACCGATGACGGTGAAAAGAAGCCAGATGGCGAAGGGCAGCGATGCCAGCACAATCATCGTTGTGCCAAACATGGGCCAGAGGTTGCGGAAGTCTTTGTTGACAACCTTGCAGAAACGGTTCCAGTCGAATGTATTGTTCATTGTTGGTTTAAGGTTTTAATGTTTAAGGGTTATGGGTTTAATAGGTCATGTGGTCCATGCGCCAGCGGCTGAGCCAGAGCAGGAAGAGGGTTACGGCAACCTCGACGGCGATTACAATCCAGTAGGCCTGCGGCTTGCCGTCGAAAAAGAGGGGTGGTGCATACAACATCCCGATCATCCATAAGAACATCAGCACCATCATCGTGAGACGGAGGTTGTTTTTGGTCAAGGTGTTGGCCCAAATCATTCCGAACACCGGACCCAGGAAGGCTAACACCGACCCCACAACCATCGGCAGGTCGATGAGTTGGAATGTCTGCGACTGCCAGAAATACTTCGTGTAGCCCGGCAGGTGCACCGCCGTGAGCAGTACGTCGACCGTCAGGCCGATGGCCGTCAGCACCACCGCCATCAGCACCATCACCGTGGCAATCGAAGCGTGCTTCTCGGCCTTGGTGGCAGGCAGCATGGCAAAGTAGATGCCGCGTTTCTTGTTGCCCATGTTGGGGTAGACGTTGCTGGGAACCATCAGGGCCCACCATGTCACCATGCCAATCATCAGCACCAGCCTGTAGAAGGTGCCATGGGTATAGTCGTTGCCGAGCAACTGCTGGCTCAGCACCATCAGCGGAGAAAAGGTCAGCGCCAGGCTCAGGCCCGAAGTGATGTACTCCTTGGGGCAACTGCGCACATCGTGCCACACCAGCCGGCAGAAACGCTTTATATCGAATGTATTGTTCATAATATCTCGGCCTCACCCCTAGCCCCTCTCCCAAGGAGAGGGGGATAAAGGATACCTCGCCTATGGTTTTCTATTGGTTAGACATATTGGTTTCCTTGTCGGCGGCAGCGCCCTTCTCCCTCGGAGAGGGGTTGGGGGTGAGGCCTATTTCTCTGATGATATTCTTGTTGCGCAGCACGGCGTTGAAGAGGGCCTCGATGTTGAGCTGGCTCTCCTCGCCGGTGGTATTGGGAATGACATTGAGGAAGCCGCCGGGCTGCATCTCGCTGTAGAGGGCATCGGGGCGCTGCTCGCCGCCATACTCGAAGAAGAGTTTCTGCTGGATGCGCTGCACGCTGGCGTCGAGGAGGACGCCGCTGTTGCTGAGGATGACAATGGGGTCGATGAGGTTTTCCACATCCTTCACCTGGTGGGTGGAGATGATGATGGTGTTGCGCTCCTCGAAGCGACGGCTGAGGATGGCGCGGAACTGGGCCTTGCTGGGGATGTCCAGGCCGTTGGTGGGCTCGTCGAAGAGCACATAGTCGGTGCCCAACGAAAGGGTGGCGGCGATGAGGCTCTTCTTCTGCTGGCCGAAGCTCATCTCGCGGAACTTGCGGTCGGGCTCCACCTCCAGCTCCTGCATCAGGTGCAGGAAGGTGCCCTGGGCGAAGTTGGGATAGAAAGGCATCAGCTCGTTGACATAGCGCTGCGGGGTCGAGTTGTCGGGCAGCGACACCTCATCGGGGAGGATAACGATGCGCTGCAGCATCTCCGGCAGGCGGTCGTGGGCGGTGAGACCGTCGACGCTGACAGTGCCATGTTTGGGTCGCAGCAGGCCGCAGATGAGTTTGAGGAGGGTGGTCTTGCCCACGCCGTTCTCGCCCAGGAGGCCGTAGATACTGCCCTCGGGCAACGAGAGGTTGATATTGCTGAAAACTGGCGACTTCTTATAGCTGAAGTCAAGATTGCGTATTTCGATCATGGCTTATTTGTATTTGATTGCTGTACCATAGACAAGGACTTCGGCGGCCTGGGCCATGATGGCGCTGGTGGTGTAGCGCACGCCGATGATGGCGTCGGCATCCATCTTCACGGCCTGGTCCACCATGCGCTGCGTGGCCTGGCTGCGGGCCTTCTCCATCATGCCGGTGTAGCTCTTCAGCTCGCCGCCCACGATGCTCTTCAGCCCCTGGCCAAGGTCGCTGAACATGTTCTTGCTCTGGATGGTGCTGCCGTTGACGACACCGAGCACCTCGTAATTCATTCCCGGAAGGGTTTCTACTGTGATAAGTTTCATAATTTTAAATGTTTTTTTTGTTTATATTAATTTCCTTTGTCGTTTTGTCGTGTGCGCCGCCGCTTGCGGTGGCGGGGGCCTTACATTTGCGGCGTGTTGTCGGTGGCGCCTTGGCGGGCCTTGCTCTCAAGCTCCATCTTGCCGATGCGCCAGGTGAGGCCGAGGCTGACGAAGCGCGAGTCGTAGCTCTGGCTACCGGTGGTCTGGTAAGCCGGGGCCGTGGTGTTCTCGCCCCACTCGGCCATGCCGAAGATGTCGTTGACGTTGAGGAACACGCTCAGCTGGCGGTCGAAGAAGTCGCTGCTGACGCCGAGGTCGATGCCCTTGTTGGCCACCGTCAGGCTGTAGAGGCCCAGGCGCGGCGAACTGTAGTGGGCGTTGGCGAAGACCTCCAGCCAGTTCCACAGCTTGGCCCAGAGGTTGACGCGGGCGCTCCAGCTCCACTTGTTGTCCTTGAAGCCATCGTAGTCGTAGCCATAGTTGAAAACCGAGGCGTTGAGGCGGACGTTGAAGAAGCCGGAGGGGCGGTAGGTGACGTTGGCCTCGAGGCCCTCGGTGTGGCTGGTGCCGATGTTCTCCGGGCGGGTGTAGTTGACCAGCTGCGTGGCGGGGAAGTAGGCGGGGGCGTAGCCCGAATAGGTCATGGTGCCAATCTCGTCGGTGTTGGCGCGGAAGTAGGCGTTGAGGCTCACCATGCCGAAGCCCATGAAGAACTTGCTCCAGGCGGCCTCAAGATTGTGGGTGTAGCTGCGCAGCAGGTTGGGGTTGCCGGTCTCGTAGCTGTAGTCCTCGTAGCGCACAAAGGGCGAGAGCTGCGTCATGCCGGGGGTGCTGTTGCGGAGGGTGTAGGAGAGGCTGTAAGAGGTGAAGGTCGGGGTCTGGTAGCTCAGGTGCAGGCTGGGCACGAGGCCAAAGAAGGCGGTGTCGACGGTGGTGGTGCCCGTGCCGTCGAGGTAGTTCCACTCGCTGTGCTTCCACGACTGCTCGCCGCGGAGACCGAGCTTGGCGGTGAAGCCACCCCAGCGTTTCTGCAGGGTGACGTAGCCGTTGAGGCCCGTGCCGCGTTCCACGCCCTCGTGCGAGCGCAGCGCCACTTGCGTGTAGCTGCCTCCGGCCAGCGTGTCGACGCTCTGCCACTGCGAGCCGCCGCCGAACTCCATCTCGGCGCCCACCTCCATCTCAAGGTCGAGGGCGAAGGGGTGCGTATAGTTCAGCGAGAGGCTGCCCGAAGGGTTGGCGTCGCGCTTCTCGGTGCGACGGTTCAGGGTGTCCGTCAGCGGGTTGTGATAGGCGAAGACTTCGTCGACACGGCCGTCGGAGTTCCATGTGTTGCCGTTGAAGCTGAAGGAGAGTTTGCGGCCCGTGGTGTCGAAGCGGTGCTCGAGCCAGGCGCCGGCATAGCCACCCCAACCGAAACCGTCGGGACTGTCGGCCGTGTAGTCGTAGCCCAGGTCGACGGGCGTGGGCATGTACTCACGGTAGAGCAGATGGTTGGTCGTGTGGTTGCGGCCCCAGTAGGGGTAGACGCCCAGCCAGGTGGCGAGGTGGGTGCGGTCGGTAATGTTCCAGTTGAGGTTCAAGCCGCTATAGCCGCCGAGGTTGTTGGCGCGCGTCTTGGAGTCGTACTTCTGGTAGCGGCTGGTGTCGCCGTTGGCGTCGAAGAGGGTGCTGGTGCCGTCCTGGCCCATGTTGTGCTGCGAGTAGTCGGCGTTGAGGTAGAAGTTGATGTCCACCTTCTCGTTGGCCCACACATAGCTGGCCCAAGGGCTGATGCTGGGCGAGGTGCGAGCGCGGACGCCAAGGCAGAGCAGTTCGTTGCGCGTAATCTTCTGGTTGGTGACGATATTGATGACGCCGCCGCTGGTCGAATAGCGCGCCGAGGGGTTGGTGATGACCTCGATGCGCTCGATGGCGTTGGCAGGCAGCTGCTTGATGTACTGCTTCAGGGCCTCCTCGTTCATGTGCGAGGGGCGGTCGTTGACCCAGATTTCCACACTCGACACACCACGCAGCGTGATGTTGCCCTCGGCATCCACCTCCACGCCGGGCGCGTTCTGCAGGGCATCGCTGGCGCTGCCGGTCTGGATGGAGGGGTCCTCGCGCGTGTTATACATATTCTTTTCGCCATCCATCTGGTAGAGCGGCTTCTCGGCCACAATCTCCACCTCCTCCAGCAGGGTGCCGGCCTTAAGCTTGATCTCCAAATCATTTATCGCCTCCGTCACATCTATCGCCACTATATAGCTCTCATACCCCACCGACGAGGCCTGCAGCAGGTAGCTGCCGGGTTTGACATCCTTGATGTCGAAGTCGCCGTCGAAGTCGCTCGCCGCGCCGCGGACAAACACCGTGTCCGCCTGACGCATCAGGCCCACGTTGACCAGCGGCAGCGCCTCGCCGGTCTTGGCGTCGCGCACAGTTCCTTTCACTCTTACCGTTTGCGCTTCCACAGCCGTCGACACGGCCATCATGGCTAGCATAACAAAAATCAGTCTTTTCATCATTGTTTGTTTTGTTATATTGTTACTTTTTCTCTTTTTCACTATTGGCGGCAATCAAAGCCTCCACCAACCACCACATGCCGGCGAAGAACGTCCCGTGTAGCAGACCGCTCACCACCGAATAGCGCACCGTGCGCCCGTCAATCAGCAACGCCGACAGGAAGAACGCCACCGCAAACACCCCGAACAGCGTCAGCACGTACACCCAATCTCTTTTTTTCAAATGTTCCTTGTAGGTCATTTTTTCTATCTATTTGTATTTCAATATCTAATTTTACTTTTACACCAGTGTATTAGTCAACTAGTACACTGCAAAAGTAAGACAATTTTTCATACTACAAAAATATTTTTTTTCATTTTACTTTCAAAGAGGATACAAAATACTGTCTATATGCAACATAAGAGAGAAAAATTTTTTTTCAACTAAAACAGCATCCATCTATCATCCTTACCTGACAGTTATGTTCCATGGAGACAGGGCAAACGCATGAAAATAACAATAAAGTACATAGTTCGGTTATTCTCGGTACAGCCTCGAAGAGGCTGGATTTCAATAACCCCAGACAAGCGTGGGGTTGTGACCGAAGGGAGCAACCCCGTTTACAGCGCAGTCTGGGGATAACGACACCCCACCACCAAGGCGCGTCTCTTCGAGACGCATTTCTCACGGGGGGCTTACCTTCCCCACACTGCCGTGTGGGGTTATAAAGATAGAGCTTCTTCGAGGCTCTTGTTGCTGCATCGCCATGATGAATTTCACGCGTTTGTCCTGTCCATGGAGAGGTTATTTTTTTTGATATATACAATATTATTTAATAGACGGCGTTATAGAAAGGTATTTTTACAATACACCATATAGTTCAGAAAACAGAAAACAGAAAAGACAACATTATGCAAGAAGAACGCAAAGCATTGGGAAACAACTATAACAGCGAAGCCACGCTCCGTTTTTTCCGCCGTTGGTGGAAGTTGCTGGTGGGCGTGTTCGTTGTGGGTGCCATCGTGTCGGCCATCGCCGCATGGGTAATCAAGCCGCTGTACAAGTCGTCGGCCGTCATCTTCCCTACCAACAGCAACCGCCTCAGCAAGGCCATCATGGACTACCACTACAGCCTTGACTTCATGGACTACGGCATCGAGCGCGACTGCGAGTACGCCATCCAGATTCTCAGCTCAAAGCGCATGCAGCAAGCCGTATGCAACCACTTCAACCTCATGGTTCACTACGGCATCCCCGAGGACCATCCGCACCGCCTGTTCAAGCTCGACGAGCAGTACCGCAGCAACATCAGCGTGAAGCGCACCGAGTTTCTGGGCGTGGAGATCGGCGTGCTGGACCAAGACCCGCAATGGGCCGCCGACATTGCCAACTACATGGCCTCGATGTACGACACCCTCTGCCGCGAAATCCACCACGACCGCGCCGTCTCGGCCGCCGAGGTGATGAAGGGCGTGTGCGCCGAGATGGAGCACGAAATCGACTCCCTCTCGCAGCTGCCCGCCACCGCCTGGCGCACCAAGCTCATCGCAGACAAGTGCGAGCAACTGGCCGACCTGCAGACCCGCAACACCCAGACCCAGGTGGACAAAGACCTCAGCGTCAGTTATAAATACAGCGTCGACGAGGCCACACCGGCCGACAAGAAAGCCTACCCCAAACGTCTCCTCATCATCCTCGGCGGCAGCCTGGGTGCCGTGGTGGTGTGCATCTTCGCCCTGCTCATCTTCGCCAAAAAAGAGGACGAATAACACCCAATGAAATCGAAGGGCATCATACTGGCAATACTGCTGACGCTGCTGTTCATCGCCTTCGAGGGCTACGCCCTGTGGTACACGGGCGACGCCTCGGTGGCCATGATTCCCATGGCGTTGCTGGTGGTATGGCTCTTCGTGGCGAGGCTCGAAACGGGATTCCTCCTGATGACGCTCCTGACGCCCTTCGCGGTGAACATGGCGCTGCTGCCCGAGATGGAACTGTCCATGCCCGTGGAGCCCATGATGATACTCTTCACAGCCATCTTCCTTTTCCGCGTGCTCCTCACCCGCAGCTACGACCTTCGCCTGCTGCGACACCCCGTCACCCTGCTGCTCCTGGCCTCGCTGGCTTGGATGGCCTTCACCTCGATGACGTCGGAAATGCCATGGGTGTCAATCAAATACACGCTGGCCCGTATATGGTTCGTCGTGCCGTTCTTCTTTGCCGCCAGCCAGTTCTTCCAGAAACAGCAACGCATACGCCAGTTCTTCTGGGCCTACGCCATAGGCCTCGGTGTGGTCATCCTCATCGCCACCACGAAGACCCTCGGCAACTTCAGCGACCTGCAGACCCTGCACCGCGTGATGAAACCCTTCTACAACGACCATACGGCCTACGGATGTGTCATCGCCCTGATGCTCCCGGCAGCCTTCTATTTCATATTCAACCGAGAGAAAAAGAGCGGGAAAGGCTGGACAACCCTCTATTCCCTGCTGGCGCTCCTGCTTTTCGCCCTGCTCTGCGTAGGCCTCTTCTTCAGCTACTGCCGTGCGGCATGGATCAGCGTCGTAGGTGCCATAGGCGTCTACTTCCTCATCCGCATGGGCATGAAGGTGAAATGGATGGTGCTGCTCTTCGGCCTCGGCGTCGGAGCCTTCTTCGTCTACCAGAGCGATGTGCTCTATAAGCTCGGCAAGAACCATCAGGACTCCTCCTACACGCTGGCCGACCAGGTGAAGAGCATCTCCAACATCTCCACCGACGCCTCCAACCTCGAACGCCTCAACCGCTGGGCCTCGGCCTTCCGCATGTGGAAAGAGAGCCCCGTGCTGGGCTGCGGCCCCGGAACCTACCAGTTCCTCTACGCCGGCTACCAGCGCTCCTACCAGCTCTCCACCATCAGCACCAACGCCGGCAACCTGGGCAACGCCCACAGCGAATACATCGGCCCGCTGACGGAGCAAGGCGTGCCGGGAGTGGCCTTGGTGACCATCCTCTTCCTGACCACCTTCGCCACCGGCGTGCGCGTCTACCGCACCGCCAAGGACCCCCAGACGGCACGCATGGCGCTGGCCTTCACGCTGGCGCTGCTGACCTACTACATCCACGGCGTCTTCAACAACTTCCTCGACACCGACAAGCTCTCCGTCCCCTTCTGGGGATTCACGGCCGTGATTGTGGCGCTGGACGTATACAGCGAAAAGAAAACCCCTGAAAACAATATCACAAACCTATGAAACGAATCATCTCTCTTGCCCTGGTCCTGACCACCCTCGGGACCCTGCAGGCACAGACGGTGAAAGGCACCGTCAGCAACGCCAAAGACGGCACTCCCCTGCCCTTCACCAACGTCACCCTCATGCGTGCCAGCGACACCACCTTCCTCCGCGGCACCACCACCGACAGCAAGGGTGCCTTCAGCCTCGACGCCGACACCGTCGAGACCCTCCTGCGCATATCCGCCATAGGCTTCGAAACCGTGATGATACCCGTAGCGGAAGGCCCTCTGGACATCAAGATGAACGAAGGCACAACGACCCTCGACGCCGTTGAAATCACAGCCTCCAAACCCATGTACGCCGCCGACGGCGAAAAGAAAATCTACAACGTCAGCGAAGACCCCACCATCCAGAACGGCACCGCCCAGGACGCCCTGCAGAACACCCCCGGCGTGCAGGTGGACGGCGACGGCAACATCACCCTCAACGGCAAAAGCGTCACCGTATACATCAACGACCGCGAGTCGCACTACACCGACGACATGCTCAAGCAGTACATCAAGACCCTCACGGCCGACCAGATCAGCAGCATCGAGGCCATCGAGTATCCCCCCGCCAAGTACGGCGGCGGCGGCCCTGTGGTCAACATTCGCACCAGCCAGAAAGTGATGCGCAACTCCTATTTCAGCTTCGGCGGCAGCGGCTCGTCGCGCCCCGACTTCTCGCCCTTCCTCTCCTACGCCTACGCCAACGAGAAACTGCGCTTCAACGCCTACATGCGCTACAGCTGGGACAACTGGGACAGCCAGTCCGACGGCGACGGCACCATGTACGACCAGAACCTCGACACCGTGCGCAGCTACTCGCGCCGTTCCTCCTCCTCGAGCCGCAGCCACAACCTAAGCACCAACATCAACCTCGGCTACGATTTCGACACCATGAACAGCCTCTCCCTCTACGCCTCCTTCTCGCCCAGCTGGAGCCGCAGCGACGGCGACGGCCGCATCGAGCGCACCGACCTCATTGGCACCGCCATGGAGGACTTCAGCTTCTCCAGCCACTCCGACTCGCGCAGCAACTACCTCTGGGGCTACTACGGCGCCAGCTTCGAGCACAAATTCAACAACGAGGGCCACCAGATTTCCCTCGACCTCAGCGGCTACTTCGGCGGCGGCGGCAGCAGCGGCACCTCCTGGGAGCACTACGACGCCCAGCCCGCCATGAGCTACGACGAACGCGAAGAGAGCAGCTACCGCTACGGCAACTTCGACTTCGGCATCAACTACTCCCTGCCCTACAGCGACAACGGCGAGATCAGCGCCGGCCTCTCCTACTCCCACGGCTTCTCGCCCGACGAGACCCTTCGCGACACCCTCGGCACCGACGGCCTCTTCCACACCGACTACCTGCGCTCCGACAGCACCGAGTCGCCCTCCGACGACCTCTCCCTCTACCTCTCCTGGCGCCGCAAATGGGGCAACTTCACCATCCGCCTGGGCAGCAACCTCTCCTACGAGCACGGCAGCAACCGCCACCTCGGCTCGCCGGAATACGACACCACCGTGAACAACTTCAGTTTCCGCCCCAGCATCCTCCTGATGTACAACACCGAGAGCATGCACTCCTTCTCCTTCAACTACAGCACCTCCGTCTCCCACCCCTCGGCCGGCAACCTGGACCGCTACGTCTCCTACGGCACCGACAGCTACTCTACCGGCAACCCTGCCCTCGAACCCTCCTACAGCCACGACTTCGGCCTCAGCTACGACAAGAGCTTCGAGCAGGGCCACTCCCTCGGCATCAGCGCCAACTACTCTCTGGAATACAACCGCATCTCCCACCTCTCCTGGCCCGTCTACAGCTCCTTCTTCGGCCGCTACGTGCCTTTCTCGCAGCCCATGAACGGCGGCGACAGCCGCGACGGCAACATCTACGTCTATGCCCGCTGGCGCCACTCGGCGCTCTTCAGCATGACCCTCAGCGGCGGCATCGGCGACGACTGGTACCGCACACTCATACGCCCCGACGAATGGTTCGAGGACGAGATGGCCTCCTGGAACATCCGCCTCAACGCCCGCGCCAAGCTCTTCAACCTCGTCTGGGTCTCCGCCTCGGCCCACTACTCCAGCCGCTCCCATGGCTGGTCGGCACTCCAAGTCAGCGAGCCTCGCTTCGGCATGGACGTCAGCGCCAGCGCCGACCTCTTCGACCGCAAACTCTCCTTCTACCTCAACATCAACGACATCTTCAACACCGCCAACTGGAACTCCTCCAGCATCAACCCCTACTCTCCCTCCACCAGCAACTACACCTACAACTCCCAGTCCATCAGCTTCGGCATCACCCTCCGCTTCGGACGTATGGACCTCGGCAACAGCAGCAACGAAGGCATCCAGGCCTCCTCCGGCGGCAACGGTGGTGGAAAATAAAAAGAGAACTTCACTCGTCGCTGGTGTCGCTGATGAAGCGGCGGTAGGCGGAGAAGGTGTTGGCGCGGGAGAGGAAACCCAGGTAATTGTCGTCATCGTCCACAACGACAAGGTTGTAGCGGTCGCCGATACGGAACTTCTCCACAACGTCGAGCAGCGAATCGCTGCTGCGAACCAGGTCGCCTTCGCTCATGGGATGCATCAGCTCGTCGACGACCACAGTGTCATACAGTTCCGGCCTGAACATAATCTTGCGCACATCGTCCAGCACCACCACCCCGAGGAACTTGTCATCGTCGGTCAGCACGGGGAAGACATTGCGGCGCGAGGTCTGGATCACCTCCACCAGGTCGCGCAGCGTGTACCCGCTGCGCACAATGACGAAATTGGTCTCTATGAGCGACGACATGTCCAGCAAGTGCCATGCCGAGGCATCCTTGTCGTGGGTCAGCAAGTCGCCCCTTTCGGCCAGCTTGCGGGCATAGATGGAATGGCGCTCGAACGGACTGACGCACAGGTAGGTAACCGCCGACGCCACCATCAGGGGCACCAGCAGCTGGTAGCCGCCCGTAATGTCGGCAATGAGGAACGTGGCCATGAACGGCGCATGCATCACACCCGTCATCACGGCAGCCATGCCCACCAACGCGAAGTTGGCCGTATCCTGCTGAGGCAGACCCATTTCGTTGCACACCATGGCCACAAAATAGCCCGACAGACCACCCACGATGAGCGACGGGCCGAAGGTGCCGCCCACGCCGCCGCTGCCAATGGTGGCCGCCGTGGCCACGGCCTTCAGCGCTATGAGCATGAACAGCACCAGCAGAAGCACCAGCGCATTGTCGCTCCAGGAACCATATACCGTATTGACAAACAGGCTGCTGCTGTCGCCGTGCAAAAGCTGCGTCAGCATGCCGTAGCCCTCGCCGTACAGCGGCGGGAACAGGTAGATGAGCACACCCAGCACCAGGCCGCCCGTCAGCACCTTCACCCACGGCTTCTTCAGCCTGGCAAAGAGCTGCTCCACGCGGTCGGTGGTGCGGAGGAAATAGATGGAGACCAACGCGCAGAACACCCCCAGCACCACATAGAACGGCAACTGCGAGAGGCCGAACTGCTGCGTCACCTCGAAATGGAACTGCACATCGGTACCCATCAGGAAATACGCCACGGTTGCCGACACCAAAGCGGCGATGAGCAACGGCAACGCCGTGGTGGCGCTGAGGTCGAACATGAACACCTCCAGCACAAACATGATGCCCGCAAACGGGGCCTTGAAGATACCCGCAATAGCCCCCGCGGCGCCGCACCCCAGCAGGATGCGTACACTCTTGGGACTCAGCCTCATCCACCGCCCAATATTGGAGCCGATGGCCGAGCCCGTGGAGGCAATCGGGGCCTCCAGTCCCACGCTGCCGCCAAAGGCCACCGTGAGGGTCGACGCGATGAGCGACGTGTACATATTTTTCGCCGGCAGGCGTCCCTCGTTGCGGCTGATGGCCAACAGCACACTGGGCAACCCGTGCCCGATGTCGCCACGAACGATATACCTGACAAACAGCACCGTCAACGCAATGCCCACCAGCGGGAACACCAGCATCATCACATTGCCGCCCAGGGGCGTCAGCGCGCCGACGCGCGTCACCACCACGCCGGAATAGTGCACCAACGTCTTGAGAACCACGGCCGCCAGACCCGACAACAACCCCACCACAACGGCGAGCACCAGCACATAGCCGTGCTCACTCATGTGGCGCAGTCGCCAACGGTGGTATTTGCCTACAAAATTCATATTTTTTTCAAAAAATCGGACTGCAAAGATACGAAAAATAATTGAACTGCGTTATTAAAACAAAAAAAATAACATTTATTATGAATAAAAGAACCTTTTTCATCAGCGCTCTGACCGCCCTGGCACTCTCCTCGTGCGTCTCCCTCAGCGAGCACGAAAGCCTCCAGAACAAATACGACCAGACCGCCAAGGAGTACAAACTGAAACTCCAGGAACTCGAGGAAATCAAAGAGGAGAACGCCGCCCTGACGCGCCAGAACAACTCCCTCACCTCCGACTACACGGAACTCACCACCGCCAAGGGACGCTGCGACGTCACCGTCGACAGCCTCAACCGCCGCATCGAGCAACTGCGCCACCACTACGACACCACCATGGAGAACTACATGCAGGAAGTGGCCGGCAAGAACCGCGACCTCACCCGCGCCCAGAACCTCCTCACCGCACGCACCAAGGAACTGAACAGCAAAGAGGAAGAGCTCCGCCAGAAAGAACAGCAGCTCACCGAGCAGCAGGAGAGCTTCCGTCTGCAGCGCAGCGAAATGATTGCCAAGCAGGCCGAATTGGAACGCGAGGAAGCCGCCACCAGGGCCCAGCTCCAGGCCAAGGAGCGCGAACTCGAAACCGTCCGCAACTCCGTCACCAAAGCCCTCGTGGGCTTCGCCGACAAAGGCCTCAAAGTGGAGACCAAGGACGGCAAAGTCTACGTCTCCATGGAGAACAAACTCATGTTCCCCCCCGCCTCCTGGACCGTCTCCAAAGAGGGCGCCAACGCCATCAAGGAACTGGCCAAAGTCCTCGAGCAGGACACCACGCTGAACATTATGGTTGAAGGACATACGGACAACGACCCCTACCGCGGCAACACCGCCGTCAAAGACAACTGGGACCTCTCCGTCATGCGTGCCACAGCCATCGTCAAACTCCTCCTCCAGCACGGCCCCGCCATCAACCCCTCGCGCATCGAAGCCTGCGGCCACGGCGAGTTCGCACCCAAAGCCGACAACAGCACCGCCGAGGGCAAAGCCGCCAACCGCCGCACCGAGATCATCCTCACACCCAACCTCGACAAGCTCCTCCGCCAGATGGGCAACTGACCCTCCCCGGAAAACACACCAACAACACCTCTCAAAATCCGACTTTGAGAGGTGTTTTATTCGACTGTTCTTATATAGTATACATATAGTATTCATATACTTCTCATATAGTTCTTATATACAGTATATGAATACTATATGAGAAGTATATGAATACTATATGAATACAATATGAGAAGTGTCGAATTTGGGGGCTGATTGACAGGGGTTTGCGGGCGGTTGCTGCACCGAGCGTTGGCGGTCCGTATGGGGTGGATGGCATAGGCGTTGGGGCGGCGTTGGGACGGCGTTGAGGCGGCGTTGGGGCGGCGTTGGGACGGAGGTGGCAGGAGGAGGCAAGAAAAAGAAGTTTCCGTTGCAATTCAAAAAAAAATCGTATATTTGTTTTTGCATCGCGATAGTGCGCGATGGCATAATACATTTTGAATCAACATTATAAATAAATTTATAATAATATACACTATGACAAAAAAGGGATTGTGGAGCAAAACGGCGCGCCTTTTGATGCTGGCGCTGCCCCTGTTGGCCGGAGGAACGCTGGCCCAAGCGCAGATTCGCGACGCGATGGCGATGCCGGTGGTTGAGGAGGACTCCATCATGAAGCACATCATCGAGCTTTCCGGCGAGCGCTACGAAGGGCGTCTGGCCGGCTCGTTGGGCTACGACGAGGCCGTGCTCTACGTGGAGCGCGTGCTGCAGCGCTACGGTGTCAGCTGCTCGGAGCAGCGGTTCAACATCGAGTGCAACGAGGTGGAGAACTGCAAGTTCAACGTCTACACTCCCGGCACCAAAGACAAGCGCATCTTCACCCTGGGCAACGAGTTCTGCTGCGCCGGCATGACGGGCCGCGGCTACGTCGACGCCCAGATGGTTTTCTGCGGCTACGGCATTGCGGAGGAGGGCTTCGACGAGTACAAGGGCGTCGATGTGCAAGGCAAGATCGTGGTGCTCCTCACGGGGTTGCCCGAGGGTTCGTGGCTGGCCCAGAATGTGGCGCAGCACTATGCCACGCTGCGCGACAAGGCCCGCGTGGCCGAGAAGCACGGCGCCCTGGGCGTGTTGGCCGTCAACCTCAGCCCGAGCTGCCTGCCGGACGAGGTGCAGGGCCGCGTCTACTGCGGCGAACTGCCCCACCTGGCCACCTTCCCCATCCTGCAGCTCACCCTCGACTGCGGCCGCGAGATCTTCCAAGGCGAGAAGCTGCCGCTGGATTCCACCGTCAGCGTTATCGGCCGTACCCACGCCCCCTCCTCCTTCGCCCTGCTGAAGAAGGCCGAGGTGGATGTCAACGCCATCTACCGTCAGCGCGCCGTGACAGCCAATGTGCTGGGCCTGATGGAGGGTAGCGACCGCCGTTTGAAAGACGAGCTCATCGTCGTCGGCGCCAGCCTGGACCACGTGGGCATGCAGGGCGAGACCTGCCTCTTCCCCGGGGCCGACGTCAACGCCTCGGGCGTGGCGGCCGTTCTGGAGACGGCACGCCTGCTCGCGCAGCCCCAGTTCCGTCCGCGTCGCAGCATCCTCTTTGTGCTCTTCAGCGGCAGCGAGCAGCTGTACCTCGGCTCGCGCATCTTCCTGGCCAACTACCCCAGGATGCGCAATGTGGAGGCCTTCATCAATGTGCAGAACATCGGCTGCGGCGACAGCATAGTGCTCCTGGGCGACAACCGCTACCCCTCGCTGTGGGAGCTTGCCCGTGTGCGCGACAGCGCCAACCACAGCCTGATCCATCGCAGCCCCGAGGCCACGAATCCCCGCGGCGATGCCCGCGGATTCGACGCCATGGGCATTCCCTCGTTGGTGTTCACCTCGCTCAACGGCCTGCAGCACAACCATGTACCCAGCGACATCTGGGAGAACATAGACCGCCGCATGCTCACCGGAGCCTCGCAGGTGATGGTGGAAACCGTGCGCGAATTGAGCGACGGCATGTACCGCGGCCGCACGCCGAAGAGCAAGGCACTCAAATTTGTGGACTAAGACATTCAACCCAATACTAAACGCATAACACTAAACACTTAAGAGAACCGTGTGGACACTTTATAAGAAAGAACTGGCAAACTTCTTCTCGTCGCTGATCGGATACCTCACGATAGCGGTATTCCTGATACTCACCGGCCTGATGCTGTGGGTGCTGAAGAGCGACTTCAACATCCTGGACTACGGCTATGCCGGCATGGACGGCCTGTTCCTCATCGGCCCGTTCCTGTACCTCTTCCTCATCCCCGCCATCACGATGCGCACCTTTGCCGAGGAACGCCGCGGGGGGACCATCGAGATGCTGATGACACACCCGCTGAGCGACTGGACCATAGTGTGGGCCAAGTTCCTGGCGGCGTGGACGTTGGTCTTCATCTCGCTGCTGCCGACGCTGGTGTGCTACTTCAGCGTCTACTCCCTGGGCTACCCCGTGGGCAACATCGACACGGGCAGCGTCATGGGTTCCTACATAGGCCTGCTGCTGCTGGGCGGAGCCTTTGTGAGCATAGGCCTGCTGTGCAGCTCGCTGACATCGAACCAGATTGTGGCGTTCATCGCCGCCGCGGTGCTGAGCGCCGTGGCCTACCTGGGCTTCGAGTCGCTCTACCGCATGGAGCTCTTCGGCAGCGGAGACCTCTTCGTGCGGAGCCTGGGCATGATGGACCACTACGACAGCATCAGCCGGGGGGTGGTGGATACGCGCGATGTGCTCTATTTCGCCAGCGTGATAGCCCTCTTCCTGATGGGTACGCGCCTGGTGCTGCAGAGCCGTATGTGGAACGGATGGAAGAAGCGCAAGAACCTCAAGCGCAGCCACTGGCTGGAGATGGGCGTAACGGTGCTGATAGTGTTGTCGGTCAACGTCATCGGCCACTTCCTCTATGCCCGCCTGGACCTCACCTCCGAGCGTCGCTACACCCTCTCCGATTCCACCAAGAAGCTCCTGAAAGGCATCGACGAGCCCCTGCTCTACCGCGTCTACCTCGACGGCGACATGCCGGCCGACTTCAAGCGCCTGCAGAACGAGACGAAGGAGATGCTCAACCAGTTCCGCGCCTACAACCGCAACATCAGCTACGAGTTCGTCAATCCCAACGACTTCGGCACAGACGAGGAGCGCCGCGTCTTCTTCCAGAAGCTGGCAGAGAAGGGCATCCAGCCCGCACAGGTGCAGATGAAGGGCGACAACGGGGTGACGCAGTTGCTGCTGCTGACGGCAGCCGATGTGTTCTACCAAGGACGCGAAACGACGGTGCAACTGCTGCAGAACCAGCAGTATGTTGCCCAGGCCGACCTGCTGAACAACTCCATCCAGAACCTCGAATACGCGCTGACCAGCCCCGTGCGCTCGTTGGCCCGCGGCATGAAGCAGACCATAGGTTTCCTGCAGGGACAGGGCGAGCTGACGGGAGGCGTGCTCTACGACATACAGCGCTCGCTGCAGGAGTTCTACAGCCTGGAATACGTCACCATCGACGGACAGATACAATCCCTCACCACCCACCGCCAGAACACGAAGGACTCCACCTACCGTTTCAGCAACAAGTACGACCTTCTGATAGTGGCCAAACCCACGGAGACATTCTCGGAGAAGGACCTTTTCATTCTGGACCAGTACATTATGTACGGAGGCAAGGTGCTGTGGCTCATCGACCCCGTGAATGCCGAGATCGACAGCCTGGCCAGCCACGGCCAGATGCTGGCCACGCGCTACCCGCTGGGCCTGGACGAGATGCTGTTCAACTACGGCGTGCGCGTCAACGCCAACGTGCTGATGGACATCCGTTGCCGGCCCATCCCGCTGCCGGTGGCCATGGTGGGCGAGACGCCCCAGTACCGGTTCATGCCGTGGTACTATTTCCCCGAGATAGTGCCCCTGTCGGAACACCCCATCGTGCGCAACCTGGACCTCATCAAGACCGACTTCGTCAGCAGCATAGACCTCATCGACAACGAGGTAGCCAAGACGGTATTGCTCAGCACGTCGGAATACACCCGCGTGAAGAACGCCCCGGCGATGGTGGACCTCGCGGATGCGCAGGCTGAGCCGGACCAGCGCCTCTTCAACAAAAGCCATCTGCCTGTGGCCGTGTTGCTGGAAGGGGAGTTCAAATCCACCTGGCGCAACCGCATGACGCCCGAGCTGATGGCCGAAGAAGCCATCGGTTTCCGCGAAGTGAGCGAGCCTACGAAGATGATTGTCATCGCCGACGGCGACATCATCAAGAACCGCTATGACGCCGAGCGCGAGATTGTCTACCCCGCGGGCTACGACAGCTACACCCGCACGCTCTATGCCAACAAGGAGCTGTTGCTCAACGCGGTGAACTATCTGGTGGGCGACAAGGGGCTGATGGATTCGCGCAGCCGCAACATCACCCTCCGCAAACTGGATGAAAACAAGGTCAACAACCGCCGTTCGACCTACCAGGTGATCAACATCGCGGTGCCGCTGTTGCTGCTGGGCATCGCCGGCGCCGTCATCACCTTCGCCAGAAGAAACAAATACCGCAAGGGAAAAAAGAACTAAGATAAACGAGAACAGAAAATGAAGAAACGCAACCTCATCCTCATCATCGTCGCCGCCGTGGTGGTAGTGGCCGCCGCCCTCACCGCCTGGTTCCTCTCGCGACCCACCTTCAAACAGGACTATCACATCGAGGATACCTCTACCATCACCCGTGTCTTCCTCGCCGACAAAGAGAACGGAGAGGTGACCCTCGAACGCCAGAGCGACTCCTCGTGGAGCGTGGACGGCAAGTACTACGCCAGCCAGCCCATGATCGACCTCCTGCTGGAGACCCTGCACGACATGCGCATACGGCAGCAGGTGAACAAGAACGCCATTCCCACAGCCATCAAGGATATTGCCGCCCACAGCATCAAGGTGGAGGTGTACCAGGAGGTGCCGTTCATCAACTGGTTCGGTGGCCACCTGAAACTCTTCCCCCGCGAGAAACTGACCGCCACCTACTTCGTTGGCCGCGAGACGCAGGACATGATGGCCAGCTTCATGTACCGCAAAGGCGACGACGTTCCCTACATCATCCACATCCCCGGATTCCGCGGATTCCTCACCCCGCGCTTCGTCACCGACCCCCTGAAGTGGCGCAGCCACTCCATCGTGGACCTCAATGTGAGGGAGATTGAGCGCGTGGAACTGGAGATTCCCCAGATGCCCGAGGAGTCGTTTGCCGTGCAGCGCGAGGGCGAAGGGTTCTACCTGGAGCTGCTGAAAGACCACCGGCGCGCCGATGGATTCGACACCGCCCGCGTGGCGCAGATGCTGTCGTCGTTCACCTATCTGAACTTCGACGAGTTTGCGGCCATTGTTCCCAACACCTTCCCCGACAGCTGCGTGCGTGGCGAACCCCGAGCCATCCTGCGCGTTACCGACACCGCAGGGCACAACAGCGAGCTGCGTACCTACATCAAATACAACAATCCCGACGACATGAAGGCCATACCGGACCAGAAGATGTACGAGACCTTCGACCTCAACCGCCTCTACGCCATCCTCAACCAGCGCGACACGGTGCTGATCCAGTACTACACCTTCGACAACATCCTGCAACCCGCCAGCTATTTCCTGGGGGCCGAGAAAAGCATCTTTGCACAATGAAACCGCTGATACTCATAACCAATGACGACGGCGTTGCCGCCAAAGGGCTCCGGGCACTCGACGAGGTGGCCATGGAGTTCGGCGATGTGGTGGTGATGGCTCCGGAATACAACGCCTCGGGGCTCAGCCACAGCATCACCTCCTCGCGGCCGCTGCGTGTGCGCGAAGTGAAGCAGGCCGAGGGCCTGAGTGTCTACTGCTGCGACGGCACCCCGGTGGATTGCGTGAAACTTGCCGTCGAATACTTCTGTCCGCGTCGGCCGGACGTGGTGCTGTCGGGCATCAACCACGGCAGCAACAGCTCCATCAACGTGCTCTACAGCGGCACTATGGGCGCTGTCATCGAGGCCACGGCCCTGGGACTGGACGCCATAGGCTTCTCGCTGCTCCACCACAGCGCCGAGGCCGACTTCAGCCCCTGCCTGCCCTTTGTGCGGCAGATCATCGGCAATACGCTGGAGAAAGGGCTTCCGTCGGGAGTGTCGCTCAACGTGAACATCCCCCGTCTCCCCGCTTCGGAAATCAAAGGCATACGCATCTGCCACGAGGCCCGCGCCCAATGGAACGACAGTTTCGAGAAGCGTATCGACCCGCAGGGACGCCCCTACTGGTGGCTCACAGGCAAATTCGTCTGCGACAACCCACCGGAGACCAGCGACGAGTGGGCCCTCGGCAACGGATATGTCTCCGTGGTGCCCATCCACCCCGACTTCACACACTATCCCGCCATCGAAGAACTTGAAGAACAATACAGATAAAGCATGAAACACTTCTTCCAACAAGACACCATCGCCGTAGGCCTCGTGGCCGGTTTGGGTTCCATAGCCCTGCTGGCGTTGCTGCTCACAGCCGCTCTGCTCGTTGCCGGCGAAGCACCGACGGACCACCTCACATGGTATGCCGGATGCTTCGTGGCACCGCTGCTCATCATGCGGTACTATATCAAACAGCAGAAAGCCACCGTCGCCAAGACCCTCATGACGGTGCTCTTCCTCACCTTCATCCCGTTCATGTTCATTCTGTTCCGAACCCATAGCATCACGTTGAAATGAGATACTACATCATAGCCGGCGAGGCCTCTGGCGACCTCTATGGGGCCAACCTCATCGAGGCCCTGCGCAAGCAGGACCCCCAGGCGGAGATCCGCTTCTGGGGTGGCGACGCCATGGCAAAGGTTGCCGGCACACCCCAGCGCCACATCCGCGACCTGGCCATCATGGGCTTCGTCGAGGTGGTGCTGCACCTACGCACCGTTCTGGGCAACATCAGCTTCTGCAAGAAGGACATCCTCCGTTGGCACCCCGATGCCGTCATAGGCATCGACTATCCCGGCTTCAACCTCAAGATTGAGAAATGGGCCCACGCCCAGGGCATCAAGACCATCCACTACATCTCGCCTCAGCTGTGGGCATGGAAGAAAGGACGCCTCAAAGGCATGCGCAGCTATCTGGACCGCCTATGCTACATCCTTCCGTTCGAGCAGGACTTCTACGCCAAGAACAACATGCCGCAGGCCACCTACGTGGGCCACCCCCTGGTGGAGATTATCCAAGGGCGTCCCGACGATGCGCCCCTCTTCCCCGAAGACAAGAGGCCCATCGTGGCACTCCTTCCCGGCAGCCGCCGGCAGGAGCTGCTGAAGAACTTCCCCGGCATGGTGCGCCTCGCTGCCAAGCATCCCGAATACCACTTCGTCGTGGGCGGCATGAGCCTGCTGGGCAAGGCCATGTACGACCGCTTCCTCGCCCCCTCGGCGGGCATCAGCGTCGTCTACGACCAGACCTATCGCCTCCTCTCCCAGTCCTTTGCCGCCGTCGTGTGCTCCGGCACCGCCACCCTCGAGACCGGCCTCTTCCATGTGCCGCAGGTGGTGTGCTACCGCGGCAACGGCATCTCCATAGCCATCGCCCGCGCCCTCGTGGGACGCCGCATCAACCACATAGCCCTCGTCGACCTCATCGACGACAGCAACGTCGTCACCGAGCTCCTCCAGCAGGACTACAACGACCGCCGCCTCGAGGAGGAATTCCGCCTCATCACCCTCGACGACGCCAACCGCCGGCGCATGCTCGACGACTACCGCCGCGTGGAAGAGAAACTGGGCAGCGCCGGCGCCAGTCTCCGTACCGCACAAACCATCATCGATACCATTGCCAAATGAAACGCCTCCTCTCCATACTCCTGCTCCTCTCCCTGACCCTCGCCGCCCATGCCGACAAGGTCAAGGTGCGCCTCTATTCCAACACCACTGTCAAGACCCTCAACGTCTCCTTCGACCTCGGCTACTACAACCTCTATGCCAACGGCGACCAGCTGCTGGAAGACATGGTGGGCGAAGGACGCTCGGTGCTCATCCGTCCCGAGGGCAACCAACTGCACATCAGCGTCAACGAAACCGACTACGGTTCCTTTGCCTCCATCCGCCTCGAGGCGACGGACACCGCCTGTATACTCTGCATCAATCCCGAAGGGAGCAAGCAGCGCACCTACGAAGGCGACCTTGAGGTCTCCATCCTCAAGAGCGGTAGCCTGCAACTGCTGAACAACGTCGAATTCGAAACCTACATCGCCGGGGTTGTACAAAGCGAAATCTATGGCAAACAGACCGACATCTTCCGTATCCAGGCCATCATCTCGCGTACCTGGGCGCTGCGCAATATGGGCAAGCACCGCGCCGAAGGCTACAACTTCTGCGACCACGTCCACTGCCAGGCCTACCACAACCGCTGCATCCGTCCGGACATCATGATGGGCGCCATCCAGAGCAGCGGCGAGACCCTCGTGGACCAGTTCGGCGCCCTCATCGAGACACCCTTCCATTCCAACTCCGGCGGCGAGACCGCCAATTCCGAGGACGTGTGGCGCGCCGCCCTGCCCTACCTGCGCTCCGTGACCGACACCTTCTCCTACCACATGAAGCAAAGCGACTGGGTGAAGACCATCACCATCGACCGCTGGCTCGCCTATTTCGCCAAGACACATAAAATAGACACCAAGAATCCCGCCAACCGCGACACCCTCCTCCACTTCACGCAGGAGCACCGCCGTGTACGCATCCTTGGGGTTCCCCTGACACGTGTGCGCGTCGACTGGCAGCTGAAGTCCACCTTCTTCTCCGTCAGCGTCGACTCTGCATCCAACAACGTCGTCCTCCACGGCCACGGCTACGGCCACGGCGTGGGTCTCTCGCAGGAGGGAACCATCCGCATGGTCGCTCTAGGCATCGCCTACGACAGCATCCTCCGCCACTACTATACCGGCGCCGAAATACACCAAGACCCACATGCCAACCGCAACTACGTGGAGCAGTACGTGGAACAAATCAGTCGCATCATCGAGGAAGACAAGAACCGCCAGACCCAAACGCGCTCCAAGAAAGACGACTGGCTCGGCCGCCTCTTCCGCCTGCGCGACCGCGAGGAACGCGAGGAAATCTACATCGAAGCCGAACAAGACAACGAGAAAGACTGGGAATACGAATGGTAACATTAATCAATAAATAGAAATCAGCAAATATAATTATTATGAAAAAATATATAAAAATACTAGCCTGCGCCAGCCTGATTTTCAATTTTCAATTTTCAATTTTCTATTCAACCCAGGCCCAGGTGACGTGGCACAGCATCGACGAGGCCTCCAAG
>JAFUWF010000028.1 GCA_017483575.1 Bacteroidales bacterium | reverse complement strand
TGCCGAGCGTTGCGGCCATGCGGGCACCTGCCGAGCCGCCCCAGAGGGAGTAGCCATCCCGTGATACCCCCAACTCGTCGGCATGGTCATGTATAAAGGTAATTGCGCGGGCGAGGTCTTCATATGCCGTCGTCCACCCTGGGCGATAGATGAGGGCAAAGGCATTATAGCCCTTTTTCGACAACTCCAGTGCGTGGGGGAATGAGTCGTGCATGGCTCCGACGTAGGCAAAGCCACCACCGGCATTGCAGATGGCAAAGGGCGCTCCGCTATTCCCCTTGAAGAAGAACAGCCCCGTGTCGCGCTTGTCGCGGTCAGCCTGCTTTTCTGCCTCGGTGTAGATATCATAAAAGACGGTCTGCCCGGCCTCAGCCTGCGACTTCAGCGTGTTCACAATCTCCACCGTCTTGTCGGGGTCGATGCCGTTATACCACGTCAGCCGCAGGTCTTCGAGCGTTGTGCCGCTCCAGTAGCCGTCATCGACAGGGAACAACAGGCGTCCAAAACCTGCGAAATCAGGGTCGTTGATGACGTCAGAGATCAGACTCTGGCGGTTGTAATAGTTCGTCATGGGTTCAGCGTTTTTCGGGGGAAAGAAGAATTGCAGGGCGTGGTAGCAGAACTCCCACACGGCGTTGAAGTCGTGGCGACCACCCTCCTTCATGTGATAGGAGAAGGTCGAAGCATTAAAGGTGTCACTGAGCGCACCCATCGCCTTGGCCTGGTTGTCGGACTGCGGCAGACGGACATCCTCGGTGCCACAGGCATACCACACGTAGAAGTCGTTGCCGTATGGCGAGGCGTTTACGAGGTCGGCCAGAAACTGCGCCGTGGCCTCGGGATAATACTGTCCGCCGTACATGCCCTGGCTCCAGTTATCGCCGCTCATGGGCAGATACCACTTCGAGTAAGGGAAGGCCTGCTCGAAGACGTACCACGTGGTGATGCTGCCCAGCGAGAATCCGCCGATGGCACGGTGCTGGCGCGAGGCCAGGATGCCGGCCTCGTCCGCCGTCTCCAAGAAGGTGCTGTAGTGGGTCTCCACGGCAGGGATGAGGTCGTTCACGTACTCCTGCGAGAAGACGGCAGCCTCTCGTGTGCTCTCGCCCCAGTCTTTGGACTGGTTGTCCTTGTCCCACGTGGGTGACACAGCAATAAACGGGCGCGTCAGCCCCCGCTGAATCAGGTTGTCGAAGATGTTCACGAGGTTCGTCTTGCTGTTGCCTCCACGACCAAGGAAATACTCCTGTGCCACTCCCGTCCAGCCATGCAACAAATAGATAACGTCGTATTTCTGCGTCGGGTCGTATCCGTAGGGCAGATAGACATACGCGGGTTTCCTTGTGGCAGGGCGGGCCGAGGAAGTATAATCTTTTGAGTCATATTCCAGCAACTCAATCGTACCCTGCTGCGAGGCTGATTGGAAGAACTCGCTTGGTATGGGTGTGGTGTATTGTACTTCAAATCCACTTGCCCCGTCATCGCCACTCTCAGCCCGCACCTCCGTCCCGTCCGAAGCGCATCCCGTCAATGCCGTCAGCATGATCAAAGTCAAAATCGTTTTCTTCATACGTTATCTCAACAATATCTTTTTTGTTGTACCATCTCTCTGCTGGATGATGTTCACGCCACGTTGCGGGGTGTTTACCTGCTGGCCTTGCAGGGTGTAAATCTGGGTGTCAGCGCTGAGGGTACTGGCATGAGGCGTTTCGATGGCCGTGGGTGGCTCGTAGGTATGGTTATAGGTGTAGTCCTGGAAATTGCCAAAGCCGTAGTTGCCGTAGCCGAGATTGAATGAGCGACCGGCATCACCACGGTCGATGGCACGGATGGCCTCCATTTCTTCGTCAGAGAGCGAGAAGTCGAAGATGCTGATATTTTCAAGGATGTGGTCAGGGTTGGTGGAGCCGGGGACGGGGCAGAGACCTTCCTGCATGTGCCAGCGGAGGATAATCTGATAGACCGTCCTGTTATGCGTGGCGGCGATTTGAAGGAGCGTGGTGTTCGACACGTCGCCTCGGTTGTGGTTCAGCGGGTACCAGCACTCCACCTGCACGTCGTAATTATTGGCGTAGAGTTGGCGGGCCTCCTTGCGCTGGGCCAGGGGGTGGCACTCTATCTGCGCCATCTGCGGTTTGATTTCGGCGTTCTCCATAATGTAGTTGAACGCCTCCATGCGGTTGTCGAAGTTGCTGATGCCGAGGGCGCGGATGCGGCCGGCCTTGTACTCCTGTTCCATTACGCGCCAACAGGCCAGGATGTCGGCCAGCGTGCCTGCGGGGTGGTGGATATAGACGAGGTCGAGGTAATCGACTTGCAGCCGTTCGAGCATACCGTTGAACGCATTCTGAGCGTCGGCCAGGTTGCCCGAAATCTTGCTCGTCACCCAAATCTGCTCGCGGGGCACGCCGCTCTCCCGGATGCCCCAGCCCGCACCACGCTCGTTGTAGTAGAACATGGCATCGTCCAGATGGCGGTAGCCCGACTGGAGCGCAGCAATGACCATGCCGCGAACGGTCTCGTTGAGTTGCTGACGCTGGTTGGCGCCCTCCATGCTCTGCACCTGCGTGCCGAGGCCGAAGCGGGGCATCATTACGCCGTTATTGAGGCGGACGAGTGGGACACCAGCAACGGACGTAATGTTTGATACGGCCTGAGGACCGCCATCTGTCGTGTCGCCGCCCGGAGCAGGCTGCGTCACTTCGTGGTCGAAGTTTGCGAGGGCGAAATCACTCTGTGCTAAGGCACTGACGCTCAGCAGCACCGCTGCCAGCATCGTGAAAAATCTTGCTTTCATGCCGTTTTATTTGTGTTGGTTATTTGCTCGTTTAATGTCCATGAGCGACACGTTTTCGTTGCG
>JAFUWF010000027.1 GCA_017483575.1 Bacteroidales bacterium | reverse complement strand
GTGTGCAGACCTGCTCTCTGACACCGTGCTGATGGTACAAATCACTAGGGTTCATGTTTTGATTATTTTTTTTGTTCATTTACAAAACGTTAATGAACCCTATTCTTGTATTATTACCTACGCATTTTTATGAAGAGCCAACATTATTCATTATGGCAAAACAACGCAATGGTATCAACGACGCCTATCGTGGTGCGGTGGGCACGGTGATTGGTTATGAATGGCGCGGGCAGTGGTGTCTGCGGGCGCGTCCGCGCAATGTGCGCAATCCGCGCACGGAGAAGCAACAGGGCAACCGGATGTTGTTCAGGTTGATAGTGGAGCTGTCGTCGCAGCTCAAGGGGGTGCTGCGTATGGGTATGCGGCGCCTGTCGCTGGGCATGCACATGACGGAGGCCAATCTTTTCATTCGTCGGAACAAGGGGCTCTTCCGGTTCGATGGCGAGGGGCGCTTCGATGCCGACTGGGAGCAGGTGCAGGTGGCCGACGGGCCGGTGGCGCCGGTGGAGGTGGACGCTCGAAGGGCGGACGGAGGAGTGTGTGTGACCATTCACTTCATGACTGATGGCGATGGCGAGGACGAGGTATACCTGGTGGGTTTCTGCCAGGAGAGGGGCGAGGTGGCGATGAGCGGCAGCGCATGGCGCAAGGCGGGGAGCGTATCCCTCACGTTGCCGGAATGTTGGCAGGGGAGAACGGTGCACCTGTGGGCCTTTGCGATGGACTATCTGGGGCAGGCCTCGCCGTCGGTGTATGTGGGGCGGCTAGAAGCCGGCGCTCTTCATGACGATGGCGATGTTGTTGACGAAGAGCTTGAGGGCGATGGCCAGGAGGATGACGCCGAAGAACTTGCGGAGCACGAAGACCACGTCGTCGCCCAGCCAGCGCTGGATTTTCTTCAGGAGCACGAGCACGAGGTAGTCCAGGACGATGTTCAGCATCAGGCCGAGCAAGATGTTGACGGTGGCGTACTCGGCGCGGAGGGAGAGGAGCGCCGTGATGGCGCCGGGGCCGGCGATGAGCGGGAAGGCCACGGGGACGATGCTGGCGCCGGAGCCGGCGCTCTCGTTCTTGATGAACTCGCGTCCCATGACCATCTCCAAGGCCAGAAGGAAGAGCACGAAGGCACCGGCCACGGCGAAGGAGGCGATGTCGATGCCGAAGAGGTTGAGCAGCGCCTCGCCGGCGAAGAAGAAGGCCACGAAGAGTCCGAGGGCCACGCCCGTGGCCTGGAGGGGCTTGATGTGCTTGCCGCTGTCCTCCATGCCGATGAAGATGGGGATGGACCCGGTGATGTCGATGATGGCGAACATGACGATGAACGCGCTGAGGATCTCTACGATGTCTATCTGATGGATAATTTCAAGCATAACAATTATTTATGTTCCCTGATGGGACTGTTTATGAATTGCAAAGATACATAAAAAAACTGAGTTGGATGCACTTTTTTTTGTCCATGTCGGGCAAGTTTCGTATTTTTGCAGTTTGTTTTGTTATGATAACATACAAGAAATACATATTAGACAACGGGTTGACCGTGGTGACGCACGAGGCGTGGGACACGCCGCTGGCGACGGTGAACGTGCTGTACAACGTCGGCGCGCGGGATGAGAGCCCGTCGCGGACGGGTTTTGCACACTTGTTCGAGCATCTGATGTTCGGCGGCACGGAGCGTGTGCCGGATTTCGATGCCGTGGTGTCGTCGCTGGGCGGGGAGAACAATGCCTTCACCAATAACGACTATACCAACTATTACATCACCGTGCCGCTCGACGGCCTGGGCACCTGCCTGGAGCTGGAGGCGGACCGCATGGCGAACCTTTCCCTCAACGCCAAGGCCCTCAGCGTGCAGCAGAGGGTGGTGACGGAGGAGTACAACCAGCGCTATATGAACCAGCCCTACGGCGACATGTGGCTGCTGATGCGTCCGCTGTGCTACAAGGTGCACCCCTACCGCTGGCCCACCATCGGGGCGGATATCCGCCATGTGAGCGAGGCCACGCTGGCGGATGTGCAGGCTTTCCACAGCCGTTTCTACCGGCCGGAGAACGCCATTCTCTCGGTGGCGGCGCCGATGGCGAGCGAGCAGATAATCAGGCTTGTGGCGCAGGCGTGGGGGACGAAGAGCAAAGGGTGGAGAGCGGAGAGTGGCGAGCGGTGCTTCGCTATGGAAAGGGAGTATCCGGCAGAGCCGGAGCAGAAGGAAGCGAGGCGGATGGAGGTGGAGCGCGAGGTGCCGGCCACGGCGGTGTACCTGGCATGGACGATGTGCGGCCACTTCGGGGAGGACTTCAGGGCCATCGACCTGCTGAGCGATGTGCTGGGCAACGGCGCGTCGAGCCGTGTGTACAGCCATGTGGTCCGTCCGGGAAAGCTGGTTTCGGAGGCGGATGTGTACATCAGCGGCGAGGCCGGTCCGGGGCTATTTGTGATGAGCGCCAAGGTGCTGCCCGGCGTGGAGGTGGACGCGGTGATCGATGCCCTGCGCGAGGAGGTCAGGATCCTGGTGGCGGAGGGCGTTTCGGACAGCGAGTTGGAGAAGGTGCAGAACAAGTACGAGAGCACCTTTGTCTTTTCGCAATACAAGGCTGCGGACCGTGCGTTCTCGTTGTGCCACTACACGTGGTTGGGACAGACCGGGCTGGTGAACGGCGAGCCTGACGCCTACCGCCGCATTACGCCCGACGATATGCAGCGTGCGATAGGCCGTCTGTTCCGCAGCGAGCGGGAGAATGTGCTGGTGATCAGAGGGGAGGGTCGCTGAGACGTTGGTTTTCAGAGCAAAAGAGTTGCAGAGTTGTAAAGAGATATGAATTGAATATGAAACTGGTAGACAAAATAGTGGATGCTTTCTGGCGTGCGAGGAAATGGTTCTCGGAGCGGGATTACCGTGGCATGTCCAACCGTTTCGTCCACTTTGTCGGTGCGGTGATGCACAAGGTGCTCTTCGGATGGCTGATGCCCAAACGCTACCGCAGCCTGACGAAGAAGCAGATTTTCGAGATCATCTTCAAGAGCGACACCCCGGCCGGCAAGCGTTTCGACGTGTGGCTGTTGGTGCTGATTGTGGCCAATATCGCGTTGCTGCTGGTGGACAGCCTGACGGGTACCACGTCGACCATGACCAGTCGTGCCCATCTGTCTATATCATACATCATTTTCAAGGTGTTGGAGTGGGGGTTCACGTTGCTGTTCACCTTCGAATACTACCTCCGCATCTACTGTCTGAAACATCCGCGGAAGTACATCCTGTCGTTTTGGGGCGTGATTGATTTCCTGTCCATTTTCCCTGCCTACCTGAGCATCTTTGTGCCTGCCACCCAGGCGTTGACGGTGCTGAGGCTGCTGAGGGTGATGCGCATCTTCCGTATCTTCAGGCTCGAGAGGTTTCAGATGGAGGCTTTCCACCTGCTGAACGCCTTACGCAACAGCGTTGTCAAGATAGTGATATTCATGATGTTTATGCTGGTTGCGGCGGTAATCCTGGGGACGCTGATGTACTCGTTCGAGAGCGAGGTGAACCCGGTCTTCAAAAGTATCCCGACGGGAATCTATTGGGCAGTGGTGACCATCACGACGGTGGGCTACGGCGACGTTGCCCCGGTGACGACGGGCGGAAGGTTCCTGGCTGTGATAGTGATGCTGCTCGGCTACTCCATCATTGCTGTTCCGACGGGTGTGGTGGCAGGCGAAACCATACAGGAATACAAGCGTCCGCGTACCCGCAAGCGCAAGAATCCGCTGCAGGGCGAATACGAAGAGGATGAGGCTATTAAGAACTAGAAGAGAATGACCAAGGTACTGATATCCGACCGCACCCACGAGGTGCTTGAACAGAAGCTCCGCGAGGCTGGCATAGAGGTCAGCGTGGAGCCGGGACACGACTATGAGAGCCTTATTGCTGCCACGCAGGGCTACGACGGGCTGGTGGTGCGGAGCAAGGTGATTGTGGACGAGGCGTTCATCGACCGCGTGCCGTCGCTGCGCTGCATCGGCAGGGTAGGGGCCGGCATGGAGACCATCGACGTGGTATACGCATACGAAAAAGGTGTGCGGTGCGTCAATTCGCCCGAGGGCAACCGCGATGCCGTGGGCGAGCATGCGGTGGGCCTGCTGCTGTCGTTGCTGAACAATATTGCCCGTGCCGACGCCGAAGTGCGCCGGGGGCTGTGGCGCCGCGAGGAGAACCGCGGCTACGAACTCGGCAACCTCACCGTTGGCATCATTGGCTTCGGCAATATGGGCCGCGCCTTTGCCAAAAGGCTCAGCGGCTTTGGCTGCAGGGTGATATATTATGACAGATACCTTGACCCTATGCTTGATTTTCTGAAAAATCTGGAAATCAAGCTCGAAAATATCGAGCGGGTCTCGTTGGAAACCATTCAGGCCGAAGCCGATGTGGTCAGTTTCCATGTGCCGCTCACCGGCGAGACCCGCCACTACCTTGACGCGGAATTCATCGGTCTCATGGACAAACCGTTTTTCCTGCTGAACACCTCGCGGGGGGCTGTGGTGGACACCGTGGCGCTGGTCGAAGGACTGAAGAAGGGGAAGGTGCGTGGTGCCGCACTGGATGTGCTTGAATATGAGGATATGACCAAGGACGGCCTGGGCGATGTTCCCGCCCCGATGCAGTATCTGCTGCAGAGCGACCGCACGGTGCTCACGCCCCACGTGGCAGGATGGACCGTGGAATCGAAGTATAAACTTGCCGCCGTGCTGGCGGACAAAATGATAAGTGTGCTGAAATGATTATAGTACAGAACAGTATAGTCTCCGACGATGTTGCCGACCAGCGCTTCGGTTGCGACCTGATGTGCTGCAAAGGAGCCTGCTGCGTCGACGGCGACAGCGGAGCCCCCCTGATGGAAGAGGAGGTGGCGAAGCTGGAAGCCGTGCTGCCCGAGGCGTTGCCGCGCATGACCGAGGCCGGACGCGCGGCGGTGGCCAGCCAGGGTGTGGCGGTGCGCGACAAGGACGGCGACCTCGGCACACCGCTCATCGACGGCGGTGCTTGCGCTTTCATCGCCTACAGCGCCGACGGCTGTGCCCTCTGTGCCCTGCAGGAGCTGTACAAGCCGGTGTCGTGCCATCTGTATCCCATCCGCGTGGAGGACTACGGCGAGTTCACGGCTGTGAACTACCACCAGTGGGACATCTGCCGTCCGGCCAAGGGCAAAGGCGAGCCCCTCTACATCACCCTCCGGGAGCCCCTTGTGCGGCGCTTCGGGCAGGAGTGGTACGACGAACTTGTTGAACAGATAAACCTCAGAAACAATGGAGAATAAGAAACGTGCATGGATATGTGCCGCCATCGTGGCGGCCATCGTTGTGGTGGACCAGATAGTGAAAATCATGGTGAAAACCCACATGCATATCACCGAGGACATACCGGTGATTGGCGATTGGTTTCACCTGCATTTTATAGAGAACGAGGGATTTGCCTTCGGAATGACGCTTGGTGGCGACATCGGAAAAATCGGACTGACGCTCTTCCGCTTTGCGGCCATTGTCGCCGTGGGCTGGTACATTGTCCGACTGCTGAAGCGCCAGGGCCGCCCGTCGCTCATCTACTGCCTGACGGTCATCCTTGCCGGCGCTGTCGGCAACCTCATCGACTGTTGCTTCTACGGCCGCATCTTCAGCGCGAGCTACTATGACGTCGCCATGCTCTTCCCGCCGGAGGGAGGCTATGCGCCGTTGCTGCAGGGCAAGGTGGTGGACATGTTCTATTTCCCCTTCTTCGAGTTCGACTGGCCGCAGTGGGTCCCCGCCATCGGCGGCAAGCATTTCATCTTCTTCAGCGCCATCTTCAACATAGCCGATGCCGCCATCACCATAGGCGCATTTTGGCTCCTGGTGGAGCTCATTATCTCCGAAAAAAACAAGAAAAAAGCCCTTGCCGAAGAAAAAAGTGAGGAGTGAAAGGGGTTGAAAATCAATCGAAGATGGCCCGATGGACGAAAAAAGAGAAAAAAAATTTGGCCAGTTCGCAAAAAGTTCGTACTTTTGCATCCGATTTCAAGACCAAGAAAGCAGTTGGCGTCGTAGCTCAGTTGGTAGAGCGAAGGACTGAAAATCCTTGCGTCACTGGTTCAAATCCAGTCGATGCCACAGCGAAAAGGAGACCTTAAAAGGGTCTCTTTTTTTATGGTGTACAATATTATTGTCTGTATGGCGTTATAATTGTTATGTCAAAGATACTCATAGTAGACGACGAGCAGGACCTCTGCGAGATTCTCAGTTTCAACCTCCAGAGTGAGGGCTACGAGACCGATACCGCCAACAGCGCCGAGGAGGCCCTGGGGATGATGGCATCCGGCCATAGCTATGACCTGTTGCTGCTCGACGTGATGATGGACCGCATGTCCGGCTTCGAGATGGCCGCCATGCTCCGCGGACGTGGTGACAACACCCCCGTTATTTTCCTCACGGCGCGGGATGCGCATGATGACGAAATGGAGGGTTTCGGCGCGGGGGCGGATGATTATATTACGAAGCCGTTCTCGTTCGACACGGTGCTGGCAAGGGTGAAGGCGGTGCTGAGGAGGAGCGGAGAACGGAGAGCGGAGAGTGGAGAACTGAGAACACTCTCCACTCTGACCAGAAGGGAGCACCTTATCCTTGAGCTCTTCCGCGAGCACCCCGGGCGGTTCTTCACCAGGGAGGAGATACTCGCCGCCGTGTGGCCGGGCGATGCACTGGTGGGGGAAAGGAGCGTGGATGTGCACATCGCGCGGCTGAGGAAGAAACTCGGTGCCGAGGGACAACGGATTGTAAACAAAACAGGGTTCGGCTATGGACTGGTCTGACGTTATACTATTAGTATTGGTGGTCACCATCATGGTGCTCTACATCCGCCTGATGCGCAAGAATGTGCGTCTGCGGCAGATGGCCGACGAGGCCAACCGTCTGCGCCGCGAGGCGTCGGAGGCCGAACAGCGCAACCGCCAGCTGAAGCAGGAAATGACGTCGAACATCGCCCATGAGCTGAAGACGCCCGTGAGCTCCATCCGTGGATACCTGGAGATACTGCTTGGCGACAAGCCCGTGGACGACGAGCGGCGCCGCCACTACCTCGACCGCTGCTACCGCCAGACGCTGCGGTTGAGTGACCTCATCCAGGACGTCTCCGTCATCAACAAGCTGGAGGAGAGCGCCGACCTCTTCCCGCGGACCGAGGTGGATGCCCGCGAGGTGGCCGTCGAGGCCGTGGACGACCTCAGCGACAAGGCCGCCGCCGCCGGCATCGCGCTGCGCAACGACCTGCCGGCCATGCCGATGCAGGGCAACCGCGAGCTGCTATACTGCGTTTTCCGCAACCTCGTGGAGAACAGCATCGCCTACGCCGGCCAGGGCGTCAAAATAGTTCTTGAGACATACAAGGAGAGCCCCGACCACTACTTCATACATTATTATGACACCGGCAAGGGAGTGGCGGACGAGTACCTTTCGCGCTTGTTCGACCGCTTCCTGCGCATCGACGAGGGCCGTTCGCGGCAGAACGGCGGCACAGGCCTGGGCCTCAGCATTGTCAAGCACGCCGTGCTCTTCCACGGGGGGGAGATTTATGCCAAAAACCGCCCGCAAGGAGGGCTGGAGTTTTTCTTTTCGCTAAAAAAATAACTAACTATGCATACTACACCTATTCAAATTCGTTTCAACGACGTGGACCAGATGGGTCACGTGAACAACGCCGTCATCATGGAATACCTCGACCTTGGCAAGGACGCCTTCTTCTCGGCCCACGGCCTGCCGCCCACCAAGGGCGACTTCACTGTCGTTATTGTCCATTATGACGTCGATTTCAAGCGTCAGATACACTACCATGACTGCATCCATGTGGAGAGCGCCATCGAACGCTTCGGCAACAAGAGCCTGACGATGCTGCAGCGCGTGGTGGACAGCGAGAGCGGCGAGGTCTGCGTCGAATGCCGCACCGTCATGGCTGGCTACCGCCGCAGCACCAACAGCTCCGCCGTTATCCCCGCCGAAGTGCGCCAGTGGCTCAGCCGCTGACAATAGTTTGACAACCACACAATAAAAGTGGATTGTCCGCGTTATAGTAGCAAAACAATATTGATTATGGCAACGATAACACTTGAATACGACGGACGCAACAGCGCTATCAAGCAGCTGATTGCCGTGCTCCTCACGCTTGGCGCGAAGGTGCTGCCTGCCGACGACGCCAAGGCGGGGCAGAAGCAGATGGTCAGGGAAAGCCTCACGACGGCGTTCGACGAGATGCGTGCCGGCAAGGCAAAGAAGGACGCACGAAACCTTTTTGCCTGATGGTTGCTTTCGAATACCTTCCGGAGTTCGAGCGTCGCGCCAAAGCCCTGGCCAAGAAGTACCGCTCGTTCGTGAACGACTACAACGCGTTCCTCGATGAGTTGGAGCGTAACCCCTTCAGCGGCACTCCGCTCGGCGGCAACACCTACAAGCACCGCATGGCCATCGCCTCGAAGGGCAAAGGCAAAAGCGGCGGCGCAAGGGTGATAACCTACAATGTTGCGCAAAGTGAGAACGACGTGACGATTACGCTGATGTCCATCTACGACAAGGCCGAAATCAGCAACGTCTCCGACGCCTATCTGCGTCAGCTGGTAAAAGAAATAGAAGGCAGATAACAATATGAAGAAACTCTTTTTGCTGGGCGCGATGGTGTGCGCCCTCGGGGTGATGACCGCCTGCAAGAGCGGGACAGCGGACACTACCGTCGATAGCATAGCAATGGCCGATAGTACTAACCTGTCTGAGCAACTATCACCGAAACCGACAATAATAAAGGTCAACGGCAAATACGGCCTCGCAGACAAAGACGGCAATGTGATTCTTGAACCGGCATATAGTGCGATATATGAATGGGAAGATGAGTATTACAAGATCTTTACCGAACAACACCGCCAAGGACTTGTTGACCGCAACGGACATATTATCCTTAAGCCAGAATACAATTCTTTCGGTTATTTGCAAGAAGGATTGAGACTTGTTGACAAGGATGGGCAATGCGGATATGCTGACAAGCATGGCAATTTTGTCATCCCACTAAAATGGACTTTCGGAGACGATTTCAAGGATGGTAAAGCCTATGTAGAGCTGGGAGACAGCTCCTACTATATAGACAAACAAGGCAAAATCATTAGCTGCAACACAGATGACTGGGAGCAGGATTTTGGCCACCAAGAGGAATAAATAATCAGACTCCCATACGCTTTTGAAACCGGACGGAAAGGCTGTCGCAAGTCCCAAATGGTTTTGAAAGGGGGTGAAAAGAGTGTCGCGAGGCTGTTTCAAATTTGAAACATGGTTACGAGAGTGTCGCGAGGGTGTTTTAAATTTGAAACACGGTTGCGAGGGTGTCGCGAGGGTGTTTCAAAAATGAAACACGGTTGCGAGGGTGTCGACGGGCTGTTTTGAATTTGAAACATGGTTTTGCAGGGCTGCAACGGGGTGTTTTGGAAATGAAACACGCTGTTGCAGCCCTGCATTATGGCCTTTCGGATTGGAAAGGGTGGTCAGCGGCGCATGGCGTCGAGTTCCTCGCGAAGGTACTGGCCGGTGAAGTTGTTTTTCTGGCGGGCCAGCTGCTCCGGCGTGCCGCTGAAGGTGATTTGTCCGCCGGCGCGGCCGCCGTCGGGGCCGAGGTCGATGATCCAGTCGGCCACCTTGATGACGTCCATGTTGTGCTCGATGACGAGGACGGTGTTGCCCTTGTCGACGAGCTGCTGCAGCACCTCGAGCAGCACGCGGATGTCCTCGAAGTGGAGACCCGTGGTGGGCTCGTCCAAGATATACAGCGTCTTGCCGGTGTCGGTGCGGCTGAGCTCGGTGGCGAGCTTGACGCGCTGGGCCTCGCCGCCGCTGAGGGTGGTGCTCTGCTGGCCGAGGGTGATGTATCCGAGACCTACGTCCTTCAAGGCCTGGAGTTTGCGGCGCAACTTGGGGTAGGCGTCGAAGAAGTCGACAGCTTCGTTGACGGTCATGTCGAGCACGTCGGAGATGGACTTGCCGCGGTAGCGTATTTCGAGGGTTTCGCGGTTGTAGCGTTTGCCGTTGCAGACTTCGCAGTTGACGTAGACGTCGGGCAGGAAGTTCATCTCGATGGTGCGCAGGCCGGCGCCCTTGCAGTGCTCGCAGCGGCCGCCGCTGACGTTGAAGCTGAAGCGGCCGGGCTTGTAGCCACGGATGCGTGCCGACGGAAGCTCGGCGAAGAGGCGCCGTATGTCGTCGAAGATGCCCACGTAGGTGGCGGGATTGGAGCGCGGGGTGCGGCCGATGGGGCTCTGGTCGATCTGGATGACCTTGTCGATGGCGTCGATACCCTCAATGGATTCGTAGGGCAGGGGCGTTCGGAGGGAGTGGTAGAAGTGCTGGGAGAGGATGGGCTGGAGGGTGTCGTTGATGAGGGTGGATTTGCCGGAGCCGCTGACGCCGGTGACGCATACGAAGAGACCCAGCGGCAGGTCGAGGTCGACGCCCTGGAGGTTGTTGCCGGTGGCACCTTTCAAAATGATGTGTTGGCGGTCCTTGACGGGGCGGCGTTTGGGCAGGGGAATGTCGCGCTGGCGCGAGAGGTATTGCAGGGTTAGGCTCTGGATATTCTGATTATTCTGATTATTCGGATTTCCCGCGAAGAGCACTTTGCCACCGTGGATGCCGGCGCCGGGGCCGATGTCCACCAGGAAGTCGGAGGCGAGCATCATGTCGCGGTCGTGTTCGACGACGATGATGCTGTTGCCGAGGTCGCGCAGCTGCTTGAGGCTCTCGATGAGGCGCTGGTTGTCGCGCTGGTGGAGGCCTATGGAGGGCTCGTCGAGGATGTAGAGCACGTTGACCAGCTGGGAGCCGATCTGCGTGGCCAGGCGTATGCGTTGGGCCTCGCCGCCGGAGAGCGAGGCGGTGTTGCGGTTCATGGAGAGATAGCCCACGCCGACATCGGTGAGGAAGTGGAGGCGTTTCAGTATCTCGCCCAGCACTTCGTGGGCCACGGCGGCATCGCGCTGGTCCAGTTTGGGCTCGAGGTCGGAGAGCCATTGCTGGAGCTCCAGGAGGTCCATGTCGGCCAGTTGGCCGATGTTCTTGTCGAGGATGCGGAAGGCCAGGCTCTCGGGCTTGAGGCGATGGCCGTGGCACTCGGGGCAGGGCACGGTGTTCATGAAGTTGGCTACCCATTTCTGCAGGCTGGCGGGGCTGTCGTCGAGGGCCAGGTTGGACATGTAGGTGACGATGCCGGGGAACTCGCTGAGGTAGCCGGAGTCCTCGGGGTCCTCGATGCCGGTGAAGTGGTTGCTGCCGTAGAGGATGGCGTTCATGGCCTCCTCGCTGAGGTCGCCGATGGGGGTGTCGAGGTTGAAGTCGTAGTGGCGCCCCATGAGTTCCAGCTTGCGATAGACGTAGTTGGAAGGCGAGTATTTGCCGAGCACCTCGATGCCGCCGTCGCGGAGGCTCCGCTTGGGGTCGGGGATGAGCTTCTTCATGTCGATTTGTGCCACGCGGCCCAGGCCGCCGCAGTGGGGGCAGGCGCCGTAGGGCGAGTTGAAGGAGAAGGTGTTGGGTTCGGGTTCGGGGTAGGAGAGGCCGCTGTCGGGGTCCATGAGCATACGGCTGAAGTAGCGCACGGAGCCGTCGTCGTTGTTGAGTACCATCAGCACGCTCTTGCCTTGGCGGAAGGCGGTCTGCACGGCCTCCTTCAGGCGGGTCTGGTTGCCGTTGGCGCGGAGGCGGTCGATGACCAGCTCGATGTCGTGCACCTTGTAGCGGTCCACCTGCATGTGGTAGGTCAGCTCTTTCACCTCGCCGTCGACGCGTACCTTGAGGAACCCCTTCTTGGCCACCTGGGCGAAGAGGTCGCGGTAGTGGCCCTTGCGGCCTTTGACCAGCGGCGCCAGTATCATCAGGTCGTGGCTGCCGTAGTCGGTGCGTATGATGTCTATGATTTTCTCCTCGCTGTATTTCACCATGGGCTTGCCCGTGGCCAGGGAGTAGGCCTTGCCGATGCGGGCGTAGAGCAGACGCAGGAGGTCGTAGGTGTCGGTCAGGGTACCGACGGTGGAGCGTGGGTTGTTGTTGGTGCTTTTCTGCTCGATGGCGATGACGGGACTGAGGCCTTCGATGAGGTCCACGTCGGGGCGTTCCATGTTGCCGATGAAGTGGCGGGCGTAGGCCGAGAAGGTCTCCATGTAGCGGCGTTGGCCCTCGGCGTGGATGGTGTCGAAGGCCAGGGAGGACTTGCCGCTGCCGCTGATGCCGGTGAAAACGACCAGCTTGCCGCGCGGAATCTCGAGGTCTATGTTCTGTAGGTTGTGCTCTCTGGCACCCAGTATTTTAATTTTTTCGTCTTCCATGCTTGCTTAGAGTGTCTCGATGACAGTGGTGTCGTGTTTGCCTTTGGTGAGGGTGGTGTATTCCGTACCCTTTTTGGTGGGGATGCGGAGGGTGTAGGTGTTGCCGGATTTGTTCTTCAGCTTGTCGGTGACGAGCCAGGGGTTGAGGATGCGTAGCATCTTGTAGGAGGTGCCGTTGTCGATGGCGAACTGCACGAGGTCCACGTCTTTGCCGCTGAGCTTCACCTCCTCGTATTGCAGTTCGGGGTAGGTGTCGCAACGGCGGACGGTGAATCCATAGTCGCCGGGGTGCTGCATGATGAGCTTGAGGGCGAGGATGCGGTAGACGTAGCGCTGCGTCTCCTGGTTGAGCAGGAGGTCGTAGTAGCTCTGCTGTTGCTGGTTGCTGAGGCGACGGCTGAGGCCGTTCTCACCGCAGTTGTAGGCCGCGGCGGCCTCGGTCCAGCCACCGAAGCGGCGCTTGAGGTCCTTCAGGTAGCGGCAGGCGGCGCGCGTGGAGGCCTCGAGGTCGTTGCGCATGTCGATCTCGTCGCTGATTTCGAGTCCGTATTTCTGCCCGGTGGTCTTGATGAACTGCCAGTAGCCGCCGGCACCTGCGGGGGAGGTGACGTTCTGCAGGCCGCTCTCGATGACGCAGAGGTACTTCATGTCCTCCGGCACGCGCTCCTCTTTCAGTATGCGTTCGATGGTGGGGAAGACGCGGGCGGCACGCTTGATGCTGAAAAGGGTGCTGCTCTGGAGGTACATGTTGGCCACCAGCTCGCGGTCGAGGCTTTCGCGCACATAGAAGATGTTCAGCGGAACGCGCTCGCCGCAGAAATAGAGGGTGTCCGGCATGGGCGGGGCGTAGACGTGGTATCCGGCGCGGATGGCACGGGTGTGGGTCTCCTCGCTGTTGCGTTCCTTCTGCGTGGAAAAAATAAAGGCTTCTCCGGCGATAGCCAAAGAGGCCAGTACGATGGCTATGATCGACAGTTTCTTCATGAGGTGACGGTGCTGACAATTTCGTGGGCCACTTCCTGCTTGCTCCGCAGGCCCACATCGCGGCGGCTGCCGTCGGCGCCGAGGATGGTCACCTTGTTGGTGTCGGTTCCGAAACCGGCTCCGGCGTCGCGCAGCGAGTTCATTACGATGAAATCGAGGTTCTTGCGCTGCAGTTTGCCTTGGGCGTTCTGCAGCTCGTTGTCGGTCTCCAGGGCGAAACCCACCAGCCTTTGGTCTGAGGTTTTCATTTTGCCCAGCGAGGCCAGGATGTCGGGATTCTGCACCAGGGTGAGGGTCATGCCCTCGTCGCCCTGCTTCTTGAGCTTGTGGTCGGCGCACTCCGACGGGCGGTAGTCGGCCACGGCGGCCGAGAGGATGGCTCCCCGGCAGGAGGGGAAGGCTGCGGTGGCGGCGGCATACATCTCGCGGGCCGACTCGACGTCGGTGCGGTGGATGCGTGGATGGCTGATGCTGAGGGCCGTGGGACCTGTGACCAGTTCCACCTCGGCGCCGGCATCGGCCAGGGCCTGCGCCAGGGCGAAGCCCATCTTGCCGCTGGAGTAGTTGCCGATGAAACGCACACTGTCGATGCGCTCATAGGTGGGGCCGGCGGTGACGAGCCACCGTTGAGTGGAAAGTGGAAAGTGGAAAGCGCTTTCCACTTCCGCCACGATGGCGGCGGGTTCGCTCATACGGCCGGGGCCGCTGGTGCCACAGGCCAGTTCGCCCTCGGCAGGGCCAACGAAACGGATACCCCAGCCCTTGAGGGTGGCGATGTTGCGCTGCACGGCGGGGTGTGCCCACATCTGGCTGTTCATGGCCGGGGCCATGAGTACGCGCTCTGGCGGCATGGCCAGCAGGAGGGTGGAGAGGGCGTCGTCGGCGATGCCCGAGGCCGTTTTGCCAATGATATTGGCGGTGGCGGGAGCCACAACGAGCAGGTCGCCCCAGTCCTTCAGCGAGATGTGTTCCGTGCTGCTGCCGTTGCCCTCGAAGAGGTCGTGGTAGAGCGGCGAGGCGGAGACGGTCTCGAGGGTGACGCGGGTGACGAACTGCAGGGCGTGCTCCGTGACGGCACAGCGCACCTCGTGCCCCGCTTTCTTCAGCAGGCGCACGAGTTCGGGACTCTTGTAGGCGGCGATGCCACCGGTGATGCCGACGATGATCTTCATAGTACAGAAACGGTTGCTAGGGCATACGGAAGCTTAGGCCTCCATGCTCTTGATTTCCTCGTCGATGGCCTCGCGCTGTTTCTCTTCGGAGCTCTCCTTGGCGGGGTTGCGGTAGTAGATACGGCCTTCGAGGAACTCTTCGGTGGCTTCGAGGGTGGGTTTGGGCTGCATCTCGTAGCGGCGCACGATTTCAATCTGCTCACGGTTCTCGTACATCTCGTCCATCGCGTCGTTGCCGGTCTTGAAGTCGTCGATTTTGTTGTGCAGTTCGCGCTTCTCCTCGATGGCGATCTGGTTGGCACGCTTGGTGAGGACGGCTACGGTCTCGTAGATGTTCTCGGTCTGGTTGCTGAAATCGGCGGTGTTTCTGGTGATGGTGGTGTTCACCACTTTCTTCTTCTTCTCTTCCATTGAATTTGTTATTTTTATTTTTTCATTTTTCATTTTTCGTTTTTCACTTGTGCCATGGCCTCGCGGGTCTTGGTGTAGATGCTCTGTGCGGAGGCGAGGTACTTCGAGTTGCTGAAGCTGCTGTTGAACTTGTCGAAGTCGTTCACCACCTGCTGAAGTCGCTCATACATCTTGTCCTCGCGGCTGTTGATGGCGTAGCGGAAACTGGACTCGAGCATGTAGTACATGGCATCCTCGCGCATCGGTGCCTCGGGGTAGAGGCTCAGGAACTGCTTGAACGACTCGTATGCGGCGTGGTATTCTTCGATGAAATAGTAGCCGTAGGCAATCTCATAGTCTTTCTTTATCAGTTTTTTGCGCAGCTCGTCGAGGCAGGAGTTCACCTCGGGGATGCGTGTGCTGCGGGGCCAGCGCTCGGCGAACATCTCGAACTCCTCGATGGCCTCCTTGGTCTGGCTCTGGTCGAGGTTGTAGTCCGGCGAATCCATGTATTTGCAGTAGGCCGAATAGAAGGTGGCTTCCTCCATACGGTCGCTGTACGGGAACTGGCGTGCGAAGCGTTTGAACTGGTATCCGGCGGTGAAATAGTCCTTCTCCTGGTAGAGCGACATGGCATAGTACCAGCCGATGTTCTCGGCGTTCTCCTTGCCGCGGTAGTAGAGCGTCAGGTTCTCGAAGAGCTGTGCGGCGCGCGAGAAGCTGTTTTCGTTGTAGTATTTCATGGCCGCGGCGTACTTGGCGTCGTAATCGTTGCTGTTAAGCATCTTGTTGAACCCGCTGCAACTTGCTAGTAGCAAGCATACTGAGATGATTCCGAGTATGTTTTTGACGTTTCTCATAACGTGCAAAAGTACGAAAAAAAATTGATATATTATGAAATTTATTTTAAAAATAATCTTGTGTCCATCGGGAACATCCAAAAGTCCGGACGGGCTCCCTGCAGGAACGCTTATCGTATAACGAGCAAACGCTCTCGGGTCGAAACTCTCGGCAAAAGGGGTCGAATTATGTTAATGAACGTTAAAACGCCAGTTTTTGGGCCGGTCAAATACCGACGAAATCCCGCCGTGGTGGGAGTTGGTAGGGAGTTGGTAGGTAGTTGGTGGGGTGTTGAAGGGTGGTTTGGGGATGATGGATGCGGGGCGTTGGCGAAAAAAAGTTTTGCCATGTCGGGCTTTTTCTGTATCTTTGCATTTTAAAATTATAACAATATATGGATACCATCATCATCTTAGACTTTGGCTCTCAATACACTCAGCTGATTGCGCGCAAGATTCGCGAGCAGAATGTTTACTGCGAGATTCATCCTTTCAACAAGATTCCAACCCTCACGGAGGACGTGAAGGGCGTTGTTTTTTCGGGCAGCCCCTACAGCTGCAACGCTGCCGACGCGCCGGTGCCGGACATGAGCAATATCAAGGGCAAGCTTCCGTTGTTGGCGGTGTGCTACGGAGCCCAGTATCTGGCCAAGTGGGGTGGCGGACGCGTGCAGCAGAGCAAGATCCGCGAGTACGGCCGCGCCAACCTGAATTACATCGACGGTTCCAATCCGTTGATGAAGGGTGTGCCGATGGGGAGCCAGGTGTGGATGAGCCACGGCGACACCATCGAGGTGCTCCCCGAGGGGTACAAGACCATCTGCAGCACCGAGAATGTGAAGTATGCCGGCTATCAGATTGAAGGCGAGCAGACCTACGCCATACAGTTCCATCCCGAGGTGCACCACTCGTTGGACGGCAACACGCTGTTGCACAACTTTGTGGTGGACATCTGCCACTGCCGCCAGGACTGGACGCCGGCCTCGTTTATCGAGACCACCGTCAAGGAACTGCGCGAGAGGGTGGGCGGCGACAAGGTGGTGCTCGGCCTGAGCGGCGGTGTGGACAGCACCGTGGCCGCCGTGCTGCTCAACAAGGCCATCGGCCATCAGCTGCATTGTATCTTCGTGGACAACGGCCTGTTGCGCAAGAACGAGTTCGAAGGTGTGTTGGAAAGCTATAAGGACATGGGCCTCAACGTGAAGGGCGTCGATGCCAAGGAGCGTTTCTACAGCGTTCTGGCCGGGGTCACCGAGCCGGAGAAGAAGCGCAAGGCCATCGGCAAGACCTTCATCGATGTCTTCGATGCCGAAGCCAAGCTCATCACCGATGCCAAGTGGCTCGGCCAGGGTACCATCTATCCCGATGTGATTGAAAGTTCGAGTGTCAAGGGTCCCAGCCAGACTATCAAGAGCCACCACAACGTGGGTGGACTGCCGGACTATATGAAGCTGAAGCTCGTGGAGCCGCTGCGCTCGCTGTTCAAGGACGAGGTGCGTCGCGTGGGTCGCCAGCTGGGCATCAAGGACGAGCTCATAGGACGCCATCCGTTCCCGGGTCCCGGCCTGGCCATCCGTATTCTGAGCGATGTCACCCCGGAGAAGGTGCACATCCTGCAGGAGGTGGACCACATCTTCATCCAGGGACTGCGCGATGCGGGCCTGTACGACAAGGTGTGGCAGGCCGGCGCCATGCTGCTGCCGGTGCAGAGCGTGGGCGTGATGGGCGACGAGCGGACCTACGAGAGCGTCGTGGCCCTGAGGGCCGTGGAGAGCGTCGACGGCATGACCGCCGACTGGAGCCACCTGCCGTATGACTTCATGGCCAAGGTTTCGAACGAAATCATCAACCGCGTCAAAGGGGTCAACCGCGTGTGCTACGACATCAGTTCCAAGCCGCCGGCAACCATCGAGTGGGAGTGATTGGGGATTGGAAATTGAGAATTGAAAATTGAGAATTGAAAGTTGAAAAACAGATAGTATGAAACAGTATGGACTGAAAATTGACGGTTGGAAAAGAATATTGCGCATGGCGTTGTGCGTCGGCGTAATTTTCAGTTTTCAATTTTCAATTTTCAATTCGGCACGGGCGCAAGCGCCGGGGACGGTGCCCATCAAGGTGAGCACGGAGACCCAGGTGATGAACGGGCGCAAGTATTATGTGCACATCGTGGAGAAAGGGCAGACGGTGTACTCCATCTCGCGAGCCTATAAGGTGGAGAGCTACGATGCTGTGACGCATGTGGACATCCACTTCCTGCATCCGGGCGACACCGTGTGGCTGCCGGTGCGTGGCCAGTTTGCCACCGATGCCGACCAGCTCGAGGCCCAGAAGCAGGAGTCCCTCCGCAAGCAGGAGGAGCAACGCCAGCAGGCCGCATCCCAACCCGCTCAGCCTCAGGCTCCCGCCGAGGCGCGCCCGGTGCCAGCCCACGGGTCCGTGACGACACCGGTGCCCGTCAAGGTGGAGGCGCCCGAGGTGAAGCCCACGGGCAAGGTGCTCCGCATGTCGCTCATGATGCCGCTGCATCTGGACCAGATCGACGAGATATCCACCTCGAAGTTCGATGTCGAGCAGCGGGGCAAACGCAGCTATCGCCAGTTCGAGTTCATCGAGTTCTACGAGGGTATCCGTATGGCCCTCGACGAGTTGTCGAGGCAGGGTGTCAGCGTGGAACTGAATGTGGTGGACGTGAAGGACAACAGCGCCGAAGCTGTGCAGCGCGCCTTCGAGTCGCACCGCGTGGCGCAGAGCGATTTTGTGGTGGCGTTGCTCTTCCGCGACGCTTTCGACAAGGCTGCCGAGCTGGCGCAGCAGGCGGGCATCTACATCGTCAACCCCATGGCCACCCGCAGCGAGATCTGTGCGGAGAATCCCTATATGGTGAAGATCCAGCCGTCGTTGGAGAGTCAGGTGCGAGTGATGCTGGACAATATGAAGAGTGAACGTCCTGACGGCCACCTGTACATCATCCATGGTGCCAATGCCGCCAGCGAGAAGCCCGTGCTGGACGAGCTGAAACGCCAGCTGACCGAGCGCGGCGACATCAAGTACACCCTCTTCAACTGGAGCCAGAATGCCAAGCTCACGTCCACCCTCAAGGCTACGCCGGGGTGCAATGTGCTCAGCATATACGACCACAAGGCAGACCAGATGCGCGTGTATTCCAGCAATCTGCTCAACCGCCTGGCCGCTTTCAAGACCAACAGCCCCACGCTGTACACCATCAGCGATTGGACGCGGGACTTCGGTGATGTCGATTTTTCGCAGTTGCAATTGCTTGGCTATCACACTTTCACCTCGGCCTGGGATATGACCAACGAGGTGCATGTGGAGTTTCTGAAGTCCTTCCGCGACACTTACGGTTCGGAGCCTACGTCGCCCTTGGCAGCTACGGGCTACGACCTGACCATGTACATTGTCAGCGGACTCCATAGCCGCCACAGCGGGTTCTGGTCGGCGCCCTCGCGGACGATGCCCGTGCTGGTGCATCCGTTGCACTTCAGCCGCCGTCAGGCCGGCCTCGAGAATGACCAGCCGCAGCTGTTCCGTATGGAGTCGCTACGACTTGTACCTACACGTTAACCAAAACTTTCTCAATGGATTACCAAACCACGATACAGAAAGAATTCCGAGTTACGGGTCCGGGACTGCACACCGGACGCACGGTGACGGTCACCGTGAAGCCCGCTTTTGAGGACTTCGGCATCGCCTTCCGTCGAACCGATCGCACCAATATCATCACCCAGCATGCCCTGGCCACCAACGTCGGCGCCACCTCGCGCGGCACCACCCTGGGCTCCGGCCGCCAGTCGATAGCCACCATCGAGCACCTGATGTCGGCCCTGCACGGCATGAAGGTGGACAACGCCCTGATCGAGCTGGACGGCGGCGAGGTGCCCATCATCGACGGCTCCGCCCGTCCGTGGATGCTGGAGCTGGTGCGCGTAGGGACACGTACCTACAACACTCCCCGTCGATACTACACCTTCCACGAACCGTTGCACTTCGAATACAAGGACACGGGGTCGGTGTTCGACCTTGCGCCCTGCGACCACTTCGCGGTGCATTGCGAGATAGACTTTCCCAACAGCGTCATCGGCCGCCAGGAGGCCGACATGAACTGCCTCGACGAGTACTCGGCGAGCATAGCCCCCTGCCGCACGTTTGTGTTCCTGCACGAGATTGAGCCCCTGCTGCGCTTCAACCTTATCAAGGGCGGCAGTCTGGACAACGCCCTCGTTTACGTCAACGAGGAGCTGAAGCCCAAACAGTTGAAACGTTTGGGAAAGACCTTCAACAAAGATGTGAATAACTTCAAGGTGCACGACGGCGTGCTGAATACCACCAACCCCTACTTCCCCAACGAGCCTGCGAGACACAAGTTGCTCGACTTCGTTGGCGATGTGCGTCTGGTGGGTTGTATGATCAATGCCCATTTCTCCATCTACAAGCCCGGGCACAAGGCCAACAACGCCTTCGCCCGTTTCCTGATGGAATATATGAATAATAATCCTAACCAAGAATAAATCAACAAATTGTAATGACTTTATACGACCTTCACCCTGATGCCAAGATTGGCCAGAACGTAAAGATTTCCAATTTCACCACCATCTATGAGGATGTGGAGATTGGCGACGGCACCTGGATTGGCCCCAATGTGACCATCTTCCCCGGTGCCCGTATTGGCAAGAACTGCAAGATTTTCCCCGGCGCGGTGATTGCCGCCGTGCCGCAGGACCTCAAGTTTGCCGGCGAATACTCCACCGTGGAGATTGGCGACAACAACAGTATCCGCGAGTGCTGCACCATCCATCGCGGCACCGCCGCCAGCGGCAAGACGGTTATCGGCAACGGCAACCTGCTGATGGCCTACGTGCATGTGGCCCACGACTGCGTCATCGGCGACAACTGCGTGCTGGCCAACAACGCTACGTTGGCGGGGCATATCATTATGGGAGACTATGTTATCCTGGGCGGCAAGACGGCTTGCCTGCAGTTCATCCACATCGGCTCGCACGTCATCACCCAGGGCGGCGCCCTCATCGACAAGGACATCCCGCCGTTCATCAAAGCCGCCCGCTACCCCATCCAGTACTGCGGCGTCAACAGCCTCGGCCTGCAGCGCCGCGGCTTCACGCAGGAGAGCATCAACCGCATCGGCGACATCTACCGCTACATCTTCGTCAAAGGCCTCAACGTCAGCGACGCTGTGGAGCAGGTGAAGGAACACTACGGCAACACCGACGAGGGCAAGCAGATTCTGGCCTTCATCGGCAACGCCAACACAGGCCTGCTGAGCGGCTACAAGAGCGTCCGCAAGGGCGAATAAAACGTTAGACGAAAATCATCGTGGTCTCGACAATGGCAATGCGCTTGCCGTTGTCGGGACTTTCTATTGTGGTCTGGTAGAGGGCTGTGGTGCGTCCGGCCTTCAGGGCCTTGCACTCGGCGACAAGGCTGTCGTCCAAGGCGGGAGCGAGGTAGTGGATGGTGGCGTCGAGGGAGACCCAGTGTAGGGTGCCATCCTCCAGGCAATCGGTGTTGGCGGCCACGGCGGCGGCGAAGTCGGCTAGGGTGAACAATGCGCCGCCCATGACGACGCCGCGGGCATTGCGGTGGCACTCGCCGACGGCCATTGTGCAGCGCGACGTGTGGTCGCCCGCCATGGCTATCTCGATGCCCGTGGCCTCGGTGGCATAGCGGTCCTGGGCGAAGATGATGCGTGCTTGTGCTGTGTTGTCCATCGTATCAGAAGGTATAGGTTAGTCCGATGTTGACCAGGTTGTGGAAGCACCCCTTGTTGGAGCGGAAGAGGAAGTAGGTGCCGCTGACATTGTCGTTGGTCACCGAGGTGGCGGAGTATTGGAGGCGACCCTCGATGCCGAGGTGGTCGGTGAAGCGGTAGCGTGCGCTGACGGTCAGCGGCAGCCAGTCGACAGCCACAAAGTCGTCCTCGCCGCCGATGGCGGAGCCGCCGCCGTCGGTGAAAGAGGAGCCGATTTTTACTGCCGGCGCCACTCCTGCCGCCAGTCGCAGGCGGTTGTCCAGCAGGTTGTAGGACAGCAGGATGGGTACCTCGATGTAGTTGACTGAGAGGGTGGTGTTGTAGCTCTTGTTGTAGGAACCTTTGTTGGTGAAGGCCAGTTCCACCACCATGCGCCAAGGCGAGGCGAGGTCGTCGCCCAGTGCGAAGCTGGTGCCCACGCCGGCGCGCAGGCCGGGATGGGAGTAGCCGTCGGAGCGGTCGCCGTCGATCTGGCCCATGTTCAGGCCGGCGAAGACGTGTGCGTCGAAACGGCCTTGTGAGTGTAGAACGGAGAACGGAGAGTGGAGAACGGTGAGTACCGCGGCAATAAACAATATTTTTTTCATAGGGCAAGTTCTTTTCTAAGGTTGTCGGCGCCGGTGAAGACGATGCCGCGCATGCCCATGCGGCTGGCGGCCTCGACGTTGGCGGGGTTGTCGTCGACGAAGGTGCAGTCCTCGGCGCGGAGATCGTAGCGGTCCAGCAGCACTTGGAACAGCCGCGGGTCGGGCTTCACCAGTCCTTCGGCGCCGCTGACGACGTAGCGGTCGATCATCTGCAGTATGTCGAAGCGCTCGCGCGCCTCGGGGAAGGTCTCCATGCTCCAGTTGGTGAGGCCATATAACTCATAACTCTTAATTCTTAACTCTTTAACTAAATCGCGCATCCCCGGCACCTCGCCGGTGAGCATCTCGCGCCATTTGTCGCGGTAGAGGGCGATGGCGTCCTTGTAGTCAGGGTATTGGGCCTGCAGTTCATTGATGCAGGCGTCCTGGTCCTCGCCGGCGTCGATGCGCTGGCGCCAGTCGAGGTCGGCCACGTGGCGCAGGAACCACCAGGCCTTGGCCTCGTCGCCGCCAAAGTGCGCTCCGTAGACGATTTCCGGATGCCATTGCACCAGCACGTTTCCAAAATCGAAGATAATGTTCTTTGTCATGCTATAGGTAACGCACGACGGTCAATATTATTGTGTCTTGTGGACTACGATTATTTTCACCGAGTCTTCGACCGAGATTTTGATGTCGGATTGGTATTGCTCCGGGGTGACGAGGATGCGCTCGAGGGGAGTGTCGAGGGCGTGGAGCTGCCAGAAGTCGCGGCAGGGGGTGAGGTCGATTTCTTGGATCTGGGTGAAGCGGATGTAGAGTGTGTTCAGAAGGGGGCAGGGGCTGAGGTCTAGGTGGCGCAGCGGCGTGTAGATGCAAAGGAGTGACGTAAGGTGGGGTAGGGGAGAGAGGTCGAGGGTGTCCAGCAGGGTGTGGCTCAACTGTATGGTGGTCAGCTGGTGGCACTGGCTGAGGTCGAGCCGCTGCAGGGGGGCGTTGAGGGCGTAGAGTTGCCGCAGGTTCGTCAGTGCGTGCAGGTCCAGCTCGCTGAGGGGGTTGTCGCTGCAGGTCAGCTGCTCCAGCTGGGGGAACATCTCGATGCCCTGCAGCGAGTGGATGCCACGGCTGTAGCACTCCAGCGTGTCGGTGCGGCAGCCCCTCTCGGTAGGGCGCATCTGCTTGCCGCGCACCTTCTCGGCGAGGCCTTTCTCCAGAAGGAATTCGCGGAAGGCCTTGTCCGGCACGCGCAACGCACGCTGGCAGTCGCATGCCGTCCCGTCGCTGGTGGACCGTGTTGTGGCACAGCCCGCCAGCAGCAGGAGGGGCAGCATGGCAAGGAGGTGGCGTCTCATTGCAGCTTGAAGGTGAGGGGCAGGTAGAACTGCACGCGGACGGGTACGCCGCTCTGCATGCCGGGGCTCCAGCGGGGCATGGCGTTGACCACACGGAGGGCCTCCTCGTCGCAGCCGCCGCCGATGCCGCGGAGCACCTTGGCGTCAGTCACGCTGCCGTCCTTCTCGACGACGAAGGTAACGAAGACTCTGCCTTCCACCTTGTTGGCCTTGGCCTGCTCGGGATAGCGGATGTTTTCGGCCAGGTACTTATACAAGGCCTCGACTCCGCCGGGGAATTCGGGACTTACCTCGGCCACGTCGAGGATGTCGGCGTCCGCGGTGGCGGGCTGTGCCATCTCGGTGGCGGGGGTGGCCGTTTCCTCTGGGTTGGGCTGGCAGCCCACCATCATTAGCAGTGCCGCCACGGGCAGTGCCGCCAGCGCTTTCCATGCGCCGAAGCGCGATTTCTGTTGTTTCATCATGGTGATGCGTTTTTTTAGATTGATACTTTGGAAATTATTGGTGATATGGCCATATCCTGTGCCGGTGGTCTGCCGATAGAGCAGACCAAGATATTCTTTGTAGTCGCTGCGCTGCACCGCCGCTGCGTCGGCTTGGTATTCGTGCACGGCCCTCAGCTCGCGCAGCATCAGCCAGGCGAAGGGGTTGAACCAGGCCAGGCTGCACAATAGGCGCATCAGCAGCACATCGAGGCTGTGCAGCCGTCGTGCGTGCTCCTGCTCGTGTGCAAGAACATAGGGCAATTCTTCCTGATTCATCGCGCGCGTACCTATTATAATATGGTGGAAGAATGAGCAGGGCGGTGTGTCGTCGTCGAGCAAGTGCACATGGTTATGCCACCCCAGCTTCCCCAGCAGGGCAAGTGTCTTACCCACCTGCACAAACAATAGGCCTATAGTCAACGCCATGCCAACGCTGTAGAGGACTGCTATCCACCACGACCAGTCGATGAGAAAGGCAGTGCCCTCTTGCTCCGCCCCCAAGTCAGGAGAGGGGGACCCGAGCATGGCGAGGGTGGAGGCGTCTGTCAGCGTGAACACCGTCGGCATCTCCACCGTTACGGGTACCCTGACCAGGGAATAGAAGAGGCTGAAGGCCAACGCCACCATCAGGTACCAGCGCCGCACCTGCAGTTGTTTGTCATTGCGGAACAGCAGCCAGTAGAGTCCGTAGAATAGGGCCGAGGCCAGCGTAGAGAAAAGAATCCAGCGTATCATGACTCCAGTTCTTTGGTGATGGCTTCGAGGTCCTCGAGGGTGACCTCGTTGCGGTCCACGAGGAAACTGACCAGGGCGCGGGCGGAGCCGAAGTAGCTGCGCGTCATGCGGCTGAGTTGCTGCTGCATGTACTCTTCGCGCGTGACCAGCGGATAGTAGCGGTTGGAGCGGTTGAAGGTCTCGTGTGCCACGAAGCCCTTCTGCTCCAGTATGCGCACCACGGTGAGCACCGTGTTGTAGGCTGCCGTGCCCTCCACGGTATCAACTATCTCGCCGGCAAAGCCTTGCCCCAGTTTCCAGATGGCCTGCATCACCTGCTCCTCGGCCTTGGTAAGTTCTTTTTTGTTGTCTATATCCATAGTTGTATAATTAAATCTCTAGTTAAGAAACGGCGGTTTTAAATTAATATTGTGTTGGTGCGAAAAAAAATGCAAAAAAAAATGGCATCCGATGGTTGGATGCCATTTGAAGGGTTGGTTTTGTGTGCTTTATCTGTTGGCGTACATGTCCTCGTAGTACTTCATGTAGTCGCCGCTGGTGACGTTGTCCATCCACTCCTGGTTGTCGAGGTACCAGCGGACGGTCTTCTCGATGCCCTCCTCGAACTGGAGGCTGGGCTCCCAGCCGAGTTCGCGCTGCAGCTTGGAGGAGTCGATGGCGTAGCGCAGGTCGTGGCCGGCACGGTCGGTGACGTAGGTGATGAGGTCCATGTCCTGCCCTTCGGGACGGCCGAGCAGGCGGTCGACGGTGTTAATCAGAACCTTGATGATGTCGATATTCTTCCACTCGTTGAAGCCGCCGATGTTGTAGGTCTCGGCAATCTTTCCTTTGTGGAAGATGAGGTCGATGGCGCGGGCGTGGTCTTCGACATAGAGCCAGTCGCGCACGTTCTCTCCCTTGCCGTAGACGGGCAGCGGCTTGCGGTGGCGGATATTGTTGATGAAGAGCGGGATGAGCTTCTCCGGGAACTGGTAGGGGCCGTAGTTGTTCGAGCAGTTGGTGACCACGGTGGGCAGGCCGTAGGTGTCGTGGAAGGCGCGGACGAAGTGGTCGCTGCTGGCCTTGGCGGCGCTGTAGGGGCTGTGGGGCTGGTACTTGAGGTCCTCGGTGAAGAACTTTTCGCCGTAGGCCAGGTGGTGCTCACCGCTGGAGGCCTTGGTGGTGAACGGCGGCTTGATGCCCTCGGGGTGCGTCATCTGCAGGGCGCCGTAGACCTCGTCGGTGGAGATGTGGTAGAAGCGCTTGCCCTCGAACTTCTCCGGCAGGGTCTCCCAGTAGCACTTGGCAGCCTGCAGCAGGCTGAGGGTGCCCATGACGTTGGTCTGCGCGAAGGTGAAGGGGTCCTTGATGGAGCGGTCCACATGGCTCTCGGCGGCGAGGTGGATGATGCCGTCGATGTGCTCGTCCTGCATCAGCTTGTACACGCCGTCGAAGTCGCAGATGTCCATGCGGACAAACTTGTAGTTGGGCTTGTCCTCCACGTCTTTGAGGTTGGCCAGGTTGCCGGCGTAGGTCAGCTTGTCGAGGTTGATAATCTTATACTGCGGGTACTTGTTGACGAACAGGCGTACCACGTGGCTTCCGATGAATCCGGCTCCTCCGGTGATGATGATATTCATGAATGTGTGAATTAGTTAATTCGTGAATTAGTTAATTCGTGTTTCGTTAATCAGGCTTGGCTGCATGATTGACGAATTTACGAGATAACACATTGACTCATTATTTCAGGGCCATGCCGCTGTGCCAGGCCTTGCCCACGCTGTCGGCGAGGGTGATGTAGTTGAGGCTGGAGGCGTCCCAGGCCACGGGGTCGAGTTTCTTGATGTCGATCTTGCCGTCGGTGAGGATGGCGGGGTCGGCCACGGCGTTGACGATTTCGCCCACGACGAAGGCGCCGCCGTTGCCACGGTCAATCATCTCCACCACCTTGCACTCCATGGCCAGCGGGTACTCGTCGATGATGGGGGCGTTGACGTTCTGGCTCTTGGTGCAGTGGAAGCCCACGTGGGCCACCTTGTCCTTCACGTCGCGGCCGCTGGCGATGCCGAAGTAGTCGCTCTCCGCCACCGTGCGGGCGTCGGCGTAGCTGAGGGTGAAGGCCTTGTTGAGGCGCAGGTTGTCGGTGGTCTGGTGGCTGCTCAGCTGGAAGCACACCTGGTTGCCCTCGTACTGGCCACCCCAGGCGGCCATCATCACGTCGGGGTTGCCCTCGGCGTCGTAGGTGGCAATCATCAGCGCCGGCTGTGGCGTGACATACAGTTTCGCGCCCATGTTGACGCGCTCGTTGACGTTCTTAAGTTCCATAGTTGCTGCGTTTTGAGTCTGCTCCTCGTTGTTGGTTTCCTGTTTGTTGCAGCAAGCGGAGAAGAGCACAACCGCCGCGGCCAGGGTGAATAGGGTCTGTTTCATTTTGGTTGATATTTTGTTTGTATTAACGAAGCGAAGACTGTTTTATTGTGTTCAAGCGACAAATATCACACACCGTAATGGGTATTATTGCATGTCATCGGTGGCATTGGCTTTTTTCTCGCGGTCGGCGACGATGTCGTGCAGGTTGCTGTATGCCCATCCGAATAGCTGGTGCAGGATGGGCATGATTGACTGTCCGCGTTCGGTGAGCGAGTATTCCACGCGTGGCGGTGTCTCGGCGTAGGCCTGGCGCTTTATTATGCCGTCGGTCTCAAGGGTGCGCAGGGTCTGTACAAGCATTTTCTGTGTGACGTCGGGGTTCTGTTTCTCTATTTCTTTGTAGCGGATGGGGGCGGCGGCTTTGTCGAGCGTGTAGAGCACGGCGAGGCTCCATTTGCTGCATACACGCACCAGGATGTTGCGGATGGGGCATTCGGGGAAAAGCGGGTCGCTGATAAAATTGTTCTTCATGGCTATTCTGCTATTTTGAGTATTATCTTGCCGCCGGCGGTGCCGTCTTCGAGGTGGCGGTGGGCCTGGGCTATCTGGTCGAGGGTGAAAACACGGGCGTACTGCGGCTGGATGCGGTGGCTCTCCATCAGGGCGAAGAGTCCGTCGATGGCCGCCTGGGTGGGATAGTTGGAGAAGAAGCCGCTGAGGAAGACGCCGTTGGGGATGTATTTGATGGGGTCGAACTGCGGCACTGTGAACACGTTGCCGAGGATGCCGGTGTTGCAGACATAGCCGGGGGTGCTGACGCAACGGAGGCTGTCCTGCAAGGTCTTGGGGCCTACCAGTTCCAGCACTTTGTTGGGGCGCACATCGAGTGCCTGGTCTGCGATATGCCCGTCGTCGATGATGCAATGGTCTGCTCCCAAAGCTTTCAGCGCCTCGAAGTCGCGTTCCTTGCGGCAGGCGGCTATCACCTCGGCACCCATCGCCTTGGCCAGCTGTATGGCCGCCCGACCCACAGTGCTGGTGGCTCCGCGCACCATCAGACGGTCGCCTTCGCGCAGCAACAGGCACTCGGTGAGCGAACCGTAGGCGGTGTAGTAGGTTTCGGGCACAGCGGCGAGGCTCACCCAGTCGAGGGTGCTCTCCACGCGGAAGACGATGCCCTCGGGCAGCAGCGCGTACTCCTCGTAACTGCCGTTGAACGAGCGCCCCATGCCGCCCATCAACGCAATGACGCGGTCGCCACGGTGCAGACGTTGGCTGTCGGAAGGGTCGTACACCTCGCCCACACACTCGATGCCGGGCACCACGGGGGTGTTGATGTAGTCATTGTCAGCCTCGAACTGGCGCAGCAGGCTCTCGCTGTGGTTCAGCCCTGCGGCCATCACTTTCACCACCACCCAGCCGGGCCGCGCCTGCGGCATGGGCAGCTCACTGACGCGCAACTCCTCGGCTGCGCAGCATTTCTCTATTACTATTGCTTTCATAAGCGTTACAGAATTACGGTGCAAAGGTACGACTTTTTTCGCAAACGCAAGTGCCTCCGCAAAAAACTTTTTGCCGAATGGAAAATAATGTGTATTTTTGCAAATCGAAATTAGGATAAAGATATGGACGGAAAGACATTGGAGTTTGTGACCTATTGCATAGCAAAACTGTCGTCTGTGTTGCATCTGCCGCAGCAAGAGATATACAGGCGACTAAATGCTTCAGGGATATTGTATGGCTATATCGTTCCGTCGTATGATGTGCTGCACACATTCAGTTCGCGATACCTGATGGAAGATTTAACAGGCTATATGAGAGAGAAAGGGGTGTTGGAAGCATGAGGATGTATCATTCATCAAACGTGGTTGTCGAGCATCCTGACGTGCAACACTCACGCAAATATCTTGACTTCGGGCGAGGATTCTATCTTACATCCATACACGAACAGGCGGTAAGATACGCACAGCGTTTCAAAAGAAGAGGCCAGCAGGCTTGGTTGAATGTCTATGAACTAGACGACTTCAAAAAATGGAACGTCCGCTATTTCGATGCATACGATAAGGATTGGCTCGATTTTGTGGCTCAGTGTCGCGATGGCAAGGAGGTGGGTGATTATGACATGGTGATTGGCGGAATTGCAAACGACCGAGTGATTCTGACGCTCGACAGATATTTCGCAGGTGAGATTTCACAGGAAGAGACGTTGGGACTGCTTCTGTTTGAGAAGCCAAACATACAATACTGCATTCGTAATGAAAGGATGCTGAATGAATGTATTACCTATATTGAGAGTCAGCAGTTATGAGCGAGGAGAGTGTACAAGTCATACGAGGTGCCCAATGCGCCAGAATAATAGCAGCCATAAGCGAGATGTTCGGTGTGTCGCTAATTGAAGCCACCGACATCTACTATTGTTCCGAGACCTCAAACCTCATCGAAGAAGGTATATCCGATTTGCATTGCCGCAGCGACAAGTATCTTGCCGAAGAGGTGTGGAATGAGTATCGCGAAAAGAACTTGAAGAAATAGATTTGTAGTGAAATCCAACAAACGAAAACAAGGATATATGGTATAAAAAAAGAAATCGACAGGCTGGCTCGCTCGGAAGGTCATCGCCAAATTGTGGACGTCTGAACTGGACTGGACTGTTCCCCTATTGATTTCCTGTTGCAAAGGTTCAACTATTTTTCGGACTGGCAAAATTTATTTTTGTCAGTCCGATTATTTTGTGTATTTTTGCAAATCGAAATATAGGAAAAATGAGACGCCCGAACATAACAGATGCCATTAAGAAAGGACTCAACGCCCTGCCACTTGACATTGAGGTGTGGCTTTATGGCAGCGAAGCCCGCGGCGACGCACGGCCTGACTCCGACATCGACCTGCTGGTGCTTTTCAATAAGCCAAAGGTCAACATTGATGACAAGGATAAAATATATGATGTAACATACCCAATTGAACTCGAAACAGGGGTACT
>JAFUWF010000026.1 GCA_017483575.1 Bacteroidales bacterium | reverse complement strand
CGCAGAATGATTTGAACTGCATTGCGTCCTATGGAGATGTACCAGACGAAGATTTGAAAGTCCCTCTTTATGGCGTGCCCTATTATTTCCATACCGAAGCGGTAACAAAACTCAAGCGGATTCATAAGGCTGTTGAACGGTGCGAGCAGGAGACCGAAGAAGAAGACAAAGTGTTCTTCTACCACTCCGACCACCTCGGCAGCGCCAGCTGGATAACAAACAGGGACGGAGATGCCATCCAACATCTCCAGTACCTGCCCTACGGCGAACCTTTCGTCGACCAGCGCATGTCCGGCTACAACGAGCGATTCACTTTCACCGGCAAAGAACGCGACGAGGAAACCGGCTACGGCTACTTCGGGGCAAGGTATATGGACCACGAACTGATGACCATGTGGCTGAGTGTCGACCCGATGGCTGACAAGTATCCCAATATTAGCCCTTATGCGTATTGTGCATGGAACCCAGTTAAACTGGTTGATCTTGATGGAATGGATACAACTATTATTTTCAATTTGGACAACGGCTTAATTTACCGTCAAGAAGACAAAAATCGGAAAGGTTTGTACTTTGTTCAAGTGGAACATGGTGAGTATACGACAATTTATTCCGGAAACACGTCTTATGATAAAGTGAATGTGGGCAACAATAGAACTATCATTTCTTTCAAGGATGCGAAACAAGCCCTTGCCATATATAATCACTTGAAAGAATGTAAAGTCCAATTTGAATGGAATTTAATGTATCTAAAAAATGGATCTGCAGATTTGGTGACATCTGCATCGCCAGATAAAATCAAGATGGACCCAGATGATTATTCTTCAGAAAATGTGCAAAGGTGGAGACACTATCATCCTAGTTTGCCTGGCTATCTTTATTGGATGCCGTCCAAAGAGGATCAACAATTTGCGCAAAGTCTCGGATTATGTTCTTCTATTTTGGATTTTTGTAATCAGGAATACGATTTTGCTCCAATTATAAAGGAAAATAATTTGATAGATGCCAAACAGTATCGCAGATATGAAAGAATCTTGAAAAACAAGTATCCGACAATTAGGACAACCTGTGAATGATAAAAATAAAAAAAAACAATCAATGATAAAAAAAATGGAAAAAAAACCAATCATCATCACTAATGTCTCTTAAAAAATTTAACAATTAAAATTTAATTCAAGTTGTCCACTTTCGCCCGTATTGCCCTGCCGCCCTGTGAAAAGTTCCAAGAGGTCGTCCTTGACCAGCAGGGAACTACCCAGTATCCGCATAACCTCGAAGACTGGCCGCCCCAGTTTGAGGTCGTGTTCGATGACGGCAACAAGGCAATAGGTGATAATGGCGACGTGTATCTGTATTCGCACAGCGTTCTCGCTGTCGCCCCAGAAACGTTTGACGCGGAGATACTGCTTGATCCATTTGAAGAAAAGCTCGACCTGCCATCGGTAACGGTAAAGCAGGGCGATGTCCTTCGCCGCAAGGTAAAAGTTGTTGGTGTAGTACACAAAGGAGCGTCCGAGGTCTGCAGCGTAGTAGACAATCCTTCGCAGTTCCGACGGGTAGTTGCCAGCGTTACGCTTTCCTGCGAATCTGACGGTCTGGTCAAGGAGAACTCCGTCCTCCCCGTCAAGCATATCTTCTCCGTCGACAACCTCAAATTCCGGTTTCCCTTTCTCCCTGATAACGAAGAACGCGCCGCAGAGATGTATCGTGAAAAGCCTTGCGAGGTCGAAATACCCACGGTCGAAGATGTAGCAGGCGTTGGACTCGTAGCCAATCCAGTCCATAGCCTTGTAGTCGCTGACTTTGGCGTTGGTGATTCGGTAGAATACAGGGATTTCGGTGATGATGTCAATCTGCGTATGTATCTTGATTCCGGACTTAGTACTGCGGAAGAAAGCCCAGCGAAAGACGGACATACAGAGGTCGATGGTAGTGGAATCGATGGCGTAGAAACGCCCGTGGAGTTCAAACTCTTTTGTGATTCTCCTTTGCTGGGCAAGAGAGACCATATAGAACGCAAACTCCTCGAAGATTCGAGGCTCGCGGAGCATATTGGCTTTGGAAAGAGTGCTCCTAACAACAGCAGAGTTGCCAAATCCAAGTTGGTTGCTCCTTTTTGCATGTGCCGTGGTAATATCTGTGAGCTCTCTAAGTGTGCTGCATCCAAGAAGTTGCCCGTAGATGCGTACAAGAAAGTGATTCCAATGCGAAAAGCTCCAGTTCCGAGTTTTGTCATTGAATTTGGAGACAATTCTGCGGAATTGCCGTTGTGGCAAATACATTGTGATTTGGGTGAATACGTATCGTCCGTCGTACATCTTTGTTCCATTTTGTATGAAACAAAGGTACGAATTTCAAGCCCCGGACAACAATGTTCTTTCATAACACAATGTTCTTAAATCAGATATGAACTTAATTAACAAAAATTAAGAGACACTAGTGAAACGTTATATTTTTTTTGTTATCTAGTATAATGGTATTTGCACAGTGTACTTCGATAAATCGTGAATACAATGAGATTGCGTTCTCTAGACACCTTAAAGCGGAATTGAAGCTTGTGGAGAGAATCAGCGAAGATACGACATACTCTCTTTGGCTAAATGCCACGGTACACGGTTCCGATGATGTATTTCCCAATATATTATGGTACCATCAAGGAGATTCAACCGACACATCCTGCAAACCCTTCCGGCGGGGCCATGCACCCACTTCGTCCCTGCCAAAGACCTACCATCTCCCTACCAACTCCCACTACAATGGGAATTGGTAGGCCGGTTGTCGGGTCGAAAACAACCTTTATTCGAGCCTGTACATACTAAAAAACTATAACATTTTGACCCCTGTCGTAGGGGGTGTTTGTGGGTGGGGGATAATATTTTTTTGTCAGGTTGTTTTTTTTTTGTATTTTTGCAGTGGCTATTTGAATCTAAAATTATAATGATATGAAAGTAAGAGAACTTGTTGAGAAGTTGAATCTCAAGGTATTGAGTGGGGAGGGCGGTCTGGACCGCGACATCGACGGTTGCTATGTGAGCGACCTGCTGAGCGATGTGATGGGCAATGCCGAGATGGGCAATGTATGGGTGACGCTGCAGACGCACAAAAATGTGATGGCCATAGCCTCGCTGAAGGAGTTGGCCTGCGTGATTCTCGTTAAAGGGCTGACTGCCAACGAGGAGACCGTGGAGCAGAGCAACGAGGAGGGTATCCCGTTCCTGAGCACGGAGATGCAGACCTACGAGACGGTGGGCAAGATTTACCAGCTTTTGAATGCGTGAACTGAGGTCGGCGACTTTGTGGAGCCAATGTGTGAGTGGTTTACGCAAAAAAAAACTAACACAATAACACATTTATTATGTTGAGCCCTTTCAAGGCTGATTTGCATATCCATACGGTGCTTTCGCCGTGCGGCGACCTCGAGATGTCGCCCACGGCCATCGTGGACCGTGCGTTGGCGCGCGGGCTGGATATGATTGCCATCAGCGACCACAACACGACGCGCCAGGTGAAGGTGACGCAGCGGATAGGCAAGGAGAAGGGGTTGTTTGTGCTGGGCGGCGTGGAGGTGACCTCGCAGGAGGAGACGCACTGCCTGTGCTTCTTCCGCGACGAGGCGCAGCTCGATGCCTTCCAGAAGTTCCTCGATGCCCATCTGCCGCCCATCCCCAACGATGTGGATCGTTTCGGCTACCAGCTCATCGTCGACGAGAACGAGGAGATTGTTGGTGAGGAGGAGTACCACCTGCTAAATGCCATTGATGTGGACATCGACGGCATCTACGAAGAGGTGCATCGCATCGGCGGCTTGTTTGTTCCGGCGCATATCAACAAGGGCACGACGAGCCTGATGAGCCAGCTGGGTTTTGTGCCGCCGGACCTCCGCGCCGACGGCCTGGAAATCAACTTCCGCACCACGCGGGAGGAGATCCTGAAGAAGTTCGCCTACCTGAAGCGTTTCAACTTCATCACCGACAGCGACGCGCACTTCATCGACAATGTGGGCGATGTGTACAACCTCGTCTATATGGAGCATCGTACGTTCGACGAGTTCGCGATGGCGTTGCGTGGCGAAGAGGGGCGGTATATCGACACGATGTATTTCCGAGAGCACAAACTGAGAAAAATAATGTAAAAACCTATGAAGAAGATATTTGTTTTAATTGCTGTCTGCCTGGCGATGGCCGGTGCCATGGCCCAGCCGGGGCATCATGGACGGGCGCCGCGGCCGCAGGTGTATTCCGTGAGTTTCCAGTCGCAGCATGGGGAGTCGTTCAATGTTTTTGTTGACGGCGAGTTGATGAACCGTATGCCGCAGAGCCGTGTGATGGTGAGCGATGTGACGGACCGCACGCACGAGGTGGTGGTCATCCTGAAGCGTCCGGTGCAGAAGGCCGCTGTGTTGCAGTTGCTGCCGGGCGAGCCCAGCGTGGTGGTGAATGTGAACTACGACGAGCGCACGGAGAGCCTGTCGCTCTACACGCCGTCGCACAACCGTGCCGACGGGCGCCAGGTGAACTATGTCCCTGCTCCCGCCCCTCAACGGATGGCCCCTGTACCTCCTGCCTCCGAGCCCCCGATGGAGCCCGAGGTGCGCCGTGCCACTGAGGAGGATGTGGCCGCCATGGTGGTGCGGATGAAGAACCAGAGTTTCGACAGCGACCGTTTGGCGTTGGGCAAGGTCATCGTGGCCTCGTCGAACCTCACGGCCGCCCAGATTGCCCGCCTGGCGGAGACGATAGATTTCTCGTCGTCGCAGGTGGAATTCCTGAAATATGCCTACAATTACTGTATCGACAAGCCTAACTACTACACGACTGTAGATGTCCTCACCTTCAGCAGTGACAAGAAGAAGGTGCTGGACTACATTGCCACACAGAAGTGAGGCAGGAGCCTACAGGAGGATCAGCTTGGATGGATTCATGGCGGCTGCTGCCTTGAAGCGCAGAGTGCCGTCGGGCTTGTAGCAGTAGACGTTGCCGCCGGCGCTGTAGTCGGCGTCCATGATGTAAATGTCGCCGTTGGCGGGGTTGATGTTGATGCCGTAGGGGTTGTTGTCCACAGAGACGGCGAAGGGGAAGTCCGAGACGTTGCCCTCGGCGTCGATGACGAGCCATGAGGTGGTGCTGCCGTAGGGGGCATCGTAGCCGTAGACCTTTCCGTTGTATACGCTGCCTTTGGTGAGGCCGTGGTTGACGGTGCTGGCAGTGAGGCTGTTGGCATCGATGATGGCGCAGCCGGAGGGCACGTCGCTGTAGTTGCCCGTCCAGGTGACGATGAGCTTGTTGTCGTTGATTTTCTCAACCTTGTTGGGGTTCAGACCCACCTCGATGGTGGAGGAGACGGAGAAGGAGTTGAGGTCGATGACGTAGAGGTGGTTGTCGTAGGCGTAGCTGTCGTTGTAGGCGCTGACCACGAAGGCCTTGCCCTGAGCGATGGCTATGCCTTCGGGGTGGAACTCGCCGAGGAGGCAGGTGTCCTCGGTGGCGAGGCTGGCGGCATCCACGCGCACCACGCAGGCGGGGGTGTAGCATGAGATGTAGAGCTTGCCGTCTTGGGCGGCGATGCTACGGGGCTTGAGGGTGCCCATGCTCTTCTGGGTGGAGATGCCGGTGGCGGGGTCGATGGCCTCGAGGGTGTTGCTCTCGGTGACGGTGACGTAGACCTTGGACTGGTAGAGCACCATGTCCTGGGCGTTGTTGCCGAGGCCGCGGTTGTTGGCGTTCTGGAACCATTGGTTGTCGATGTCGCCGGAGGTGATGTCGAGGGCCGAGATGGAGGCGTTGTTGACACCGAAGGAGCCTTCGTTGAGCACAAGGGCTCCCGTGGACTGTACGTTGCCGTTGGTGTTCTCTTTCTCTTTTTCGCAGGCCGCCATGCCGATGCTGAGGAGGCCGATGAGGAGCATTCTGAGGGTGTTTTTCATTGTCTTATTGTGTTTTTTATGTTTTAAAAATCGTATGTGATGCCCACCTTCCAGTTGCGTCCCATCATGGGGTAGGAGGCCACGACTTCGTACTGGGTGTCCAGGAGGTTCTGCAACGAGGCGCGGAGGGTGAGGGTGCCGAGGCGGAGGTCGAAGGAGCGGTCGAGGGAGAGTCCGAGGTCGCAGTAGGCGGGCATGCGGCTCTCCGGGGTGTTCTGTCGCATGAAGTAGCGCTCGCCCACCAGCATGGCCGTTGCTCCGAGGTTGACCCATGTGTTCTCCCAGCGCAGTGTGGCGCCACCGGAGTGGCGGGGGGTGTACATAATCTGGTGGCCGTAGGTGCTGCTGCCGGGACGTGTGTGGTCCAGGGCGGATTGGAAGGAGTAGTTCAGTTGAAAGTTGACAGCCGACAGTTGGCAGTTGACAGTGGCGTCGAGCCCCAGGATGTCGACGATGCCGAAGTTTTCCATCGACCAGTAGTACATATTGCTTGTGGGTTTGGCCACAATCTTGTCGTTCACGTGGTTGTAGTATGCGTCGAGGGTGATGGTGATTTGGCAGTTGGTAGTTGGCAGCTGGCAGTCTTGGACGTGGGTGATGCCGAGGTTGAGCTGGTGTGCGCGTTCGGGGCGCAGGCCGCGGGGCATAATCTGGAAGAAATAGAGCTCGCCGAAATTGGGCACGCGGTAGGCCTCCTTGTAGAAGGCACGGAGGGTAGTGGCTGTCCCGAGGCGGTACATCAGGGAGACGAAGGGCGTCAGGCGGCGATAGGAGGGGGTGGTGTCCTGCTCCGCGATGTGGTCTGCCACGTCGGTGTAGAGAGCGTTGGCGCGGGCCTCGAATTTGCCGACGTGGAGTTGCAGGGCCGCCACAGCGGCGAGGTTGTGGCGTGTGACGTCGGAGAACTGGTTGGTGGCGGGCTGGTGACGGCTGTCGAGGTGTGCCAGAGCGGCGTCGAGGGCGGCGTCGAGGTTGAGCCATGCGGTGAGGATACGGTGGCAGCTGCCGCTGACGAAGGCCTCGCACTGGGTGTAGGCGTCGTGGGCGTTGCGGATGGTGTCGAAGTAGTGGTCGTCGCTGTAGCGCACCTTGGCCAGCAGCTGAGCCTGCCAGCCTTCGCGTTCCAGCCGCCAGCGGGCTTGGGCGAAAGCCTGTTCTTCTTCGGAGTGTTGGCCCGAGACGGCCTGCGAATAGAACGACACAGGACCGGGCAGTTGGTGCATGCCACGCATGTAGTGCAGCTTGGCTGTCAGCGTGTTGCCCTGGCCGATGGTGTAGAAGAGGTTGCCGTCGGCCGAGAACATCCATACGGCGGAGTGGTTGCGGCGTTCGACGGAGGAGCTGTCGCGGTGCGAGGCGGTGTAGTAGAGTGTGAAGGGGTAGTCGCCGTCGGAGCGGAGGTAGTTGACGAAGAGGCTGCTCTTCAGGCGGCGGCTCCACCGTTGTTGCCAGAGGAGGGAAGGGGAGAGGTATCTGAAGGAGCCGCCTTCGATGCCGGCCTTCAGCTTGGTGTGCTCGCCGGGCCAGAAGGAGGGCTCGGCGGTCTCCATGTTGAGGACGTTGCCGGCGGCCAGGGCTTTGGCCGAGAGGAGGGCGGACTGCTCCTGTCCCTGGCTGAGGCTTACGTAGGCGGTGTTGCCGAGGGTGTAGCGTCCGAGGTCCACCTGTCCGTTCTGGGAGTCGTCGACGGGTATGCCGTCGATGGTGACGGCGGAGAACTGGCTGCCCAGGCCGCGGGCTGAGACGGTCTTCACGCCGCCCACGCCGCCGTAGTCTTTGAGGGTGACGCCGGCCATCTGCTTGATGGCGTCGCTCAGCTGTACGGCTCCGAGGTGCTCGATCTTTTCGGCATCCATCACCTGTGTGGGGGCTGCCGTGCGTGTTACGGAGGGGGTGCGTTGGGAGGATATCTCCACCTCGTCGAGGGTTTTCACGGTGTCGTTCTGTGCGGCAAGGGAAAACGGGAAGAGAAGCAAGAGGAGAAAAAAGACCCTCGAGGACAGGGTGTTTCTGAGCATGATACCGGGGCTCGCATGTGCAGGGCGGCGGCAAACAATAAACGATACTATTTTTTCAACAACAATGCTCATATATCAACATGTCCTTTCCTCGAGGGCTGCTAATGATTGATTGTGGCTTTGGCAGGTCTTCTGGCTTGTTCCAGTCCGTCTTCGCGGCCTTCCCATGGCGTGTTTAGAACCACAGTGACCCTATGTGCGGAGGCGTCCTAACTCGTTGGAACTCACAGCAGCGGGACTGCTCGGGATTTGCACCCGATTCCCTCTTGGCACCCTTGTGAGGTGACCAAAACCGGCTGCAAAGATACGAAATAAAAATGAAATGGCGGAAGCAAAGTGAAAAAAAGAGGTGGGAAGCAAGAAGGAAGAGGGAATTTAGGTGAGGATTCTGATGGGTGTGGGAAGGAGAAAAACGGGTGTGTGGATGGGGATATGGGAATTGGAAAGTGGATAAGTAGAGATGAAAGTGTTGTTCTGTATATTATTGTTCCAGTGTATTTTATTCCTTGTCGGAATGTTTTTTTTTCTTTATTTTGTTGTCATGTTTGGGATTTTGTGTATATTTGCACCGTTTTTTAGGAACGTAGAGTCTATATTATGGTAAAAGGTAAATCGTTTAAGAGGAGGGGTGAGACAGTGGAATCAAAACCAGTTGCAGTAATGAAGTCGACCTTGAGTCGTCTGCCAGTTTATTATTGCTATGTGCAGAATCGTCAGAAGGAAGGGGATGAATATGTGTCGTCTAGCGCTATGGCCGAGAGTCTGTCGTTGAATCCTGTCCTGGTCCGCAAGGACTTGGCGAGCGTCAGCACATCGCCGGGACGTCCGAAACTGGGATTCCGCACGGAGCAATTGCTGCAAGACATGAAAACTTATTTGGGCTACGACAACTACAACGAGGCAGTTCTTGTAGGTGTTGGCGGATTGGGCAAGACGTTGCTGCAGTATCCGGGGTTCAAGAACTACGGACTGGATGTAGTGGCGGGGTTCGATGTGGACGAGAAGGTTGTGGGCCAGAATGTGGGTGGCAAGCCCGTCTACAGTGTGTCGAAGCTGGAGAAGCTGGTGAAGCGTCTGGGTGTGAAGCTGGGCGTGATCACCGTTCCCGGACCGCAGGCACAGAGCGTTGCCGACCTGCTGGTGGCCAGCGGCATCAAAGGCATATGGAACTTTGCTCCGGCGCATATAGACCTGCCTGCCGATGTGGCCATCCGCAACGAGAACCTGGCGGCCAGCCTGGCGGCGTTGTCGAAGCTTGTTTCGAAGGAGTGATTTCTATTTGAGTCGGGCCATGAGGTCGTTTTCGAGGGCGTCGGTGATGACCACGTCCACGAAATCGCCTGGATGGATTGTCTGCAGATCCGAAGGCTTGATGGATTGAGTGTCGATGAGCACTTCGTCGTCGACCTCGGGGCTGTCGTATTGTGTGCGGCCGATGAGGTAGTTGTCGTAGTGTCCGTCGACGATGACGCGCATGGTTTTGCCGATGCGGGACTGGTTCTTCTCCAGAGAGATCTGTTCCTGAATGGCCATGAGTTCGCTGACGCGGCGTTCCTTTTCCTCCTGGGGCACATCGTCGGCCAGGTTGTAGGCTGCGGTGCCCTCTTCGGGGCTGTAGGCGAAGCATCCCATGCGGTCGAAGCGTGCCTGGCGGACAAAATCTTTCAGCTCGTCGAACTCCTGCTGTGTCTCGCCGGGGTAGCCCACGATGAGGGTGGTGCGTATGGCCACGTCGGGCAGGCGGTGGCGGAAGGTGTCGATGAGGCGGTGGGTGCCTTCGCGGTCGATACCGCGCTGCATAGAGGAGAGGATGCGGGTGTTGATGTGCTGGAGGGGGATGTCGATGTAGTTGCAGATGTTGGGGTGGTGCGCGATGGCATCGATGGCGTCGACGGGGAAGGAGGTGGGATAGGTGTAGTGGAGGCGTATCCAGGAGGCACCGCTCTCGGTGGCCAGGCGGTCGAGGAGTTCGCCAAGGGCGCGGCGATGGTAGAGGTCGAGGCCATAGTAGGTGGTGTCCTGGGAGATGACGATGAGTTCTTTCACCCCGTTGGATACCAGTTCTTTGGCTTCGGCTACCAGTTCGTCGATGGGACGCGAGTGGTGGGCACCGCGGATGAGGGGTATGGCGCAGTAGGAGCAGGAGCGGTTGCATCCTTCGGCAATCTTGAGGTAGGCGTAGTGGCGGGGGGTGGAGAGGTTGCGCTGGGGGTCCGAGAGGCTGAAGTATTCGGTGCCGTGCCATTCGTCGACTTCGGGCATTTCGTCTTTCAGTTCCTTCAGGTATCGTTGTACGAGGCATCCGCTGACGATAAGGCGCGTCTTGTTGTGGCGGCGGCGTTTGGCGGCAATCTGTTCGAGGATGACGTTGATGCTCTCCTCCTTGGCATCACCGATGAAGCCACAGGTGTTGATGACGACGGTGTCGCAGTCGTTCTTCTGGCGGTCGAAGAAGACGGAATGGCCTTCTGCGGAGAGGCGTCCGGCAAGTTTCTCGCTGTCGACGGTGTTCTTTGAGCAGCCGAGGGTGATGATATTTATCTTCAATGCGTTATTGTGTTAATGCGTTAATGTATTAGTCGAAGAGGGAGTTTACGAAGTCGTCGGGGTTGAAAAGCTGGAGGTCGGTCATTTTTTCGCCGAGGCCTATGTAGCGCACGGGGATGTGGAATTGGTCGGAGATGCCAATGATGACACCGCCCTTGGCTGTGCCGTCGAGTTTGGTGAGGGCCAGGGCGTTGACGTCGGTGGCCTGAGTGAACTGGCGAGCCTGTTCGATGGCGTTCTGGCCTGTGGAGGCGTCGAGGACGAGGAGCACCTCGTGGGGTGCATCGGGGACGAGCTTCTGCATCACCTTGCGTATCTTGGAGAGCTCGTTCATGAGGCCCACCTTGTTGTGGAGACGTCCGGCGGTGTCGATGATGACGACATCGGAGTCCTTGGCCAGGGCGCTCTGCAGGGTGTCATAGGCCACGGAGGCGGGGTCGGCACCCATGCCCTGCTGCACGATGGGCACTTCTACGCGGTCGGCCCAGAGCATGAGCTGTTCCACGGCGGCAGCGCGGAAGGTGTCGGCAGCACCGAGCATCACCTTCTTGCCGGCTTGCTTGTAGCGATAGGCAAGTTTGGCGATGGTGGTGGTCTTGCCTACGCCGTTGACGCCCACGACGAGGATGACGTAGGGCCTGTGGGGCAGGGGCGAGTCGAAGTCGGCAGGGAAGTTGTTCTGCGGCTGTCGCAGCAGCTGTGCCACCTCGGCACGGAGGATGGAGTTGAGTTCGGAGGTGGAGATGTAGCGGTCGCGTTTGATGCGTTCCTGCAGGTGGTCGATGATTTTGAGGGTGGTGTCGACACCCACGTCGGAGGTGACGAGAGTCTCCTCGAGGTTGTCGAGGACATCATCGTCGACGGTGGATTTGCCGAGGATGCTCTTGGTGAGCTTCTGGAAGAAGCTGGTCTTGGTCTTGGCCAGGCCCTCGTCGAGGGTCTGCTTCTCCTCTTCTTTTGTTTTGCGGCCGAAATTGAAAAATCCCATGGTATTTATTGGTTAAGTGGTTTAAACGTTACTTGTTGAGCTCTTTTTCCATCGTGGGGCGTATCTCCTTGTCGAAGATGCGCTGATAGCGTTCGTAGGGGTAGCGTTGGTAGTCGCCGCTGGCGAAGTACCAGAGGATGATGGCGTAGTCCTTTGCGGAGTAGAATCCCGGAACGGCCTGGAGGGGTTTGCCGTCGGCAAGGTAGAGGACGGAGGTCGGGTAGCCCTGGATGCCGCGGGCGAAGGAGTGGGCACGGGAGCGTCCGCTGCCGGGGCCGTAGGAGGTGCCGAACCAGGTGAAGGAGTTGCGGCCTTCGGCGTTGAACTTGACGGGGTAGTAGTACTTGTTGATAATCTTGGCCACGGTGGCGTCGGTGAAGGTCTCGCGGTCCATCTTCTTGCAGTATCCGCACCAGTCGGTATAGAAGTCGACAAGGTACATGCGGGTTCCGATCTTGGCCTTGGAGGCCTCGTCGATGCTGTGCCACGTCACCTGGGCCTGGGTTGAATTGAAAATTGAAAATTGATAATTGAAAATCAGGCTGGCGCAGGCTAGTATTTTTATATATTATTTCATAATAATTATATTTGCTGATTTCTATTTATTGATTAATGTTAACATTCGTATTCCCAGTCTTT
>JAFUWF010000002.1 GCA_017483575.1 Bacteroidales bacterium | reverse complement strand
CACACCGCGGCCTTCAGCTGCGACTCCCTGCGGACACTGGTCCTCGATGTTCGCGCCACCTCGCACGGCGACACCGTCGCCAACCCCTGCGACATCCTCTCCTGGCACGGCGTCTCCTTCTCCTCCGACACCGTCGTCGCCGACACCGCCATCCTGCACCGTGTCTTCGCCCTCAACGCCGCAGGCTGCGACTCCGTCACCTCCCTCCACCTCTCCCTCCGCCACTCCTCCTCGGCCGTCATCCTCGACACCGCCCTCGAGAACGACCTCCCCCGCTCCTTCCTCGCCCACTCCTTCTCCTCCGACACCTCCGACTGCCGCCTGCTGACCTCCAACCACCTCGACTGCGACTCCCTCGTCAGCTATTCCCTCCACGTCATCTGGAACCAGCTGGTGAGCCTCGACACCAGCGTTTGCTCCAACGAACTGCCATTCACCTGGCACGGCAAGGCCTTCGCATCTGACGGCACAGCACAGCTTCACGACACCCTTTGGCTGAACACCGCCGCAGGTTCCGACAGCACAGTGGCACTGACTGTAAATGTTCATCCCGTCTACGACATGCATTTCTACGATACGATATGCGACAACGAGACCTTCCATTTTGACAATGACGTCCTGACAGTCGAAGGCACCTACAACTACAACTACCAGACTCATATCCATGGTTGCGACTCGCTGCGTACCCTCCACCTGACCGTCCATCCCACATATAGCGACATTTTCTATGACACCATTTGTCAAAACCAAAGCTACACCTGGGGCACCCCCATGCGAAGCATCCACCTCTCCGATTCCACCCTCATCCGTCTGGCTGCCTCCGACACCCTTGCTCCCATACCGTCCCACACCACCACACTCGACATCACCGATACCCTCTCGTCCATCAACAGGTGCGATTCCCTGTCCCGCCTCTCCCTCTGCATCAGGCCCGTCCTGGACGTCCACTTCTTCGACACCGTATGCCACGCCAGCTATAATGCCCTCGGATGGGACACGGTAGTATATCCCTTCGAAGGTCAGTCCTTCAGCACCACCAGTTCCTATACCCACCACGACACATTCCACGACACCGGATGCGACTCCCTTCGCACCATCCACCTCATGGTCCTCCCTGCCTACCACCAGCACCTTTTCGATACCATCTATCTCGGACACAGCATCACCTTCAATGGCCACGGACAAGACACTCCCGGCCAATACGAACAAGCAGCGACAACCACGCATGGATGCGACAGTATCATCACTCTTCACCTCTCCGTCAACCCCGTGAGCCGCTACGACACCACCCTCTGCCGCAACCACCTGCCTCTCTCCTGGCATGGACACTCTTTCCCCTCCGCCAACGACATCGTCTTCAGCGGGAACAACCATACCCTCGTCGACAGCATCCACAGCCCGCTGCCCGACGGACGCGACTCCCTCACCATCCTCTCCCTCACACTTCTCGACACCTCCGCTCGCACCGACACCGTTCTTGCCTGCGGCAACTACACCTGGATAGACAGCGTCAACTACACATCCCCCACCCAGATCCCATCCCTCACTTTCACCAACAGCCTCGGTTGCGATAGCGTCGTCCATCTCGACCTCCATCTCTCCTTCTCGCAGACCATCGACGAATACCATTCCCCCTGCGACTCCCTCCTCTGGCTGGACGGTCGTGTCTTCCGCAACGACACCGTCGGCATCATCGACACGCTCCACACCCTCTCAGGCTGCGACTCTGTCATACGCATCCACCTCACGGTCAGACACTCGTCCCACACCGACATCGCCGACACCTCCTGTCCCCATGCCCCCTACAGCTGGCACACATACAACATTCCTCCGGACACCTCGGGTGTTTTCCGCCTTCTCAACACGCTCCCCAACGCCGTGGGCTGCGACTCAACCATCACCCTCGAGCTCTTCAAACCCGGGGACATCCTTTTCGACATCGACTCCGAGGTGGACTGCCTCCTGCACGGACACCATGTCACCGCATCAGCCACCCTCCAACCTCCCACCTCCTCCCTCCTACCTCCTACCTCCTACCTCTCCTGGAGCGCCCTCCCCACCGACCCCCTGCTGGACAGCCTGCAGCAACTCCCCGACTTCTCCTTCCCCTCCGGCAGCACCATCCTCCTCCTTCCGAGGGTGCCGACCCAATACATCCTTACGGCCGCTCATAGCAGCGCCGGACGTTGCGCGGACACCGCCTCCATCACGCTCAATCCTGTTGTCACTCCGCAGGTGCAGCTCAAGGTGACGCCTCTCGTCCTCCCCTTCGGCGAACGGGACTTCACAGCCTACGACCTCGACCGCGGGCACTCCTATGCCCGCACATGGTACATCGACGATGTTCCGCAGCCCGAACAAGAGCCCGCCCTCCACGGCCAGGCAAGCATCGGCGCCGACTCCATCGTCGTCACCCTGCAACTCGCCGACAGCATCTGCAGCGACACCGCCACACGCGTCATCCATGTCGACGACCTCTCCATCTATGCCCCCAACGCCTTCACCCCCTCACAGGAGAGCAACAACCGATTCGTCATCGTCACTCGCGGCGTCGCCCAAGGCGAGCTCACCATCTACCAGCGTGACGGCCTCCTCGTCTACCACACCGACGACTATACCCAAGGCTGGGATGGTCGCACCAACGACGGAACCCACTGCATACAAGGCAACTACGTCTGGAAATTCGTTTACCGCCCCGAACTCTGGCCCAGCATCCAGCGCACCCAGGTCGGCTCAATCCTCCTCATCCGATGAAACATTTTCTTATATACCTATTGCTTTTGTCGCACCTGGCATGCCTCGCGCAGCAAACCACACCTGACGGCGACTGTCCCCTGGCCCCTCTGCCCACGCTCAGCCATAACGAACGCAAGGAGCTCAAGGAAAACCTCGACAGCTACATCGACCTCTGGAAAACCATCGGTCCCTCGGGCGACAACCCGACGCTGGCATTCGTGGACATGGACGAGAAGCACATCGCCCTCAGCGCCGAATACAAAACAACCGACAGCGCTGTGGCAAACGCCAAAGAACAATACGACTGGTGCCGTGTGGCGGCACTCTACGATGCCAGCCACAGCATCAACGTCCTGAACGACATCTTCGACATGGTGGCCCGGCTCGGCATGGACGTCGTCATACACGCCCTGTGGAAAGGGGACCAGACCGAAAGCCTCCTCTTCTGCGCCTACGACAACGCCACCCTCCGCCGCATCATGGACCTGGAGAACCATATCCAAGCCTATATCTTCGCCGACGCAATGGCCTTACGCCATAAAACCCCTATGCCCGTAGACGACAGCCTCTTCCTCACCTCCGTCAGCTACTGCAACCACCTCTACACCCTCCACCTCCACTCCACCGCCGCCGACGACCCCACGGTATCCTCGCAGTTCGCCTGGATGATATCCAACAAGTTTTTCATCGAGGGCAACCCCTTCTTCCACTACGTCGGCGCCGACACCACCACCCTGCGCATCGTGGGCTCCATCGAGGGCAGCCGCGACACCGTGACCCTCGACTACCGTCCCGCGCAGCTCCTCGGCGAGGAGCCCGCCATCGACGTCGACCTCGCTGGACACTATCTGGCCATGGCCATCGGTCGCAACTGCCCCCAGCCCCTGGACGACAGCAGCGGCATCTGGACCCACTGCAGCTACGACCCCTCGCTCCGCGTCGTCGTGATGCACTACACCGTCGAAGAACTGGCCATCCTGGCCGTCGACGGCAAGGAGAAGCAGATGAAGGAACCCATGCTGGAGAATATCATCTACGCCGACGGCGCCGAATTCCTCGCACTGCTGACAGCCGCCGAGGTAGGCCTCGAACTCCGATGGCAGAGCCGCACCACTGGCCGCAAGATCACCATCACCTATACCCCCGACGAACTGATCAACTACATGTCCGACGAAGAATAAACCGCCATGAACATACTGCTCATCACCCCGCCGCTCACACAGCTCAACACCCCCTACCCCGCCACGGCCTACCTCAAGGGCCTCTTCGTGGCACAGGGCCACGAGGTGCGCCAGGTGGACCTCGGCATCGAGCTGGCCGACCGCGTGCTCTCCAAGGAGTTCCTCCTGAGCATCGGACTCCAGCGCGAGGCACAACTGATAGAACCCGTCAAGCGCTTCCTCCGCGGACAGGACGACACCCTCGGCCCACGCATCGCCAACCGGAGCCTGCTGCCGGAGGTGCCGCCGACTGGCGGCAACCGTCCCCCAAGACGGGGGCGCTTCGAACAGCTGGACCCCGACCACCTCGAGTGGTCCTTCGGCGTCAGCGGCACCACCGACAAAGCCCAGCACCTCGCCACCCTCTTCATCGAAGAAATTGCCGACCATATCCGCGAGCACATCGACCCCCACTTCGACCTCGTGCGCTACGCCGAATACCTCTCCAACGACGCCCCCACCTTCGACCCCCTCTACGCCGAGCTCCAGCAGCCACCCTCCCCCATCGACCGCCTCCTGCTTGAACTTCTCGAAAAGTGTGTGTCGGAATTCAATCCCGACAAGGTCTGCATAACGGTGCCCTTCCCCGGCTGCCTCTACGGCGCCCTGCGCTGCGGCCAATGGCTGAAAGCCCACACCCACGCCACCATCGAGCTCGGCGGCGGATTCCCCAACACCGAATGGCGCCAGCTGGACGAGCCTCGCCTCTACGAGTTCTGCCACGAGGTGGTCATCGACGGCCACCCCGAAGCCATCGACCACTGCCCCGACTTCAGCGACTTGCCGCTGGACAAGTACCTCTCCATGAGCGAGATGACCAACCCCATGCACCGCCTCTGGAGCCAGGGGCGTTGGAACAAGATGGTCATGGCCCAGGGCTGCTACTGGCACCGCTGCGCCTTCTGCGACACCTCGCTGCCCTACATCGGCCACTACAGCGCCCCCAAAGCCACCACCGTGGTGGACCACATGGAGCGCATCGTGGAGCAGACCGGACGCACGGGCTTCCACTTCGTCGACGAGGCCCTGCCGCCCAAGCTGCTGGGCGAGGTGGCCGAAGAGATTCTGCGCCGCGGCCTGACGGTGAGCTTCTGGGGCAACATACGGTTCGAAAAGGCCTACACCGCCGAGCTCTGCGACCTCCTGGCCGAGGCCGGCATGGTGGCCGTCAGCGGCGGACTGGAGGTGGCCAGCGACCGTCTGCTGAAGCTCATGGACAAGGGCGTCACCATCCAGCAGACCGTCAACGCCTGCCGCCACCTGCGCGACGCCGGCATCATGGTGCACACCTACCTCATGTACGGCTTCCCCACCGAAACCCTGCAGGAGACCGTCGACGCCCTGGAGACCGTGCGCCGCATGTTCGACGAGGGCATCGTCCAATCGGCCTTCTGGCACCGCTACGCCATGACCTGCCACTCCCCCTCGGGCCTCAACCCCGAGAAATACGGCGCCCAACGCATAGCGCCGGAATGGAACCCCTTCTGCAACAACGAGGTGGACTGGCTGCCATTATCTTCCTCCCCTAAGCTAGGGGAGGTGGCTGCACGAAGTGCAGACGGAGGAGTGTGTCAACCGCAATTCCCTTACGACATCGACGCCGTCGGCGCCGCCCTGCGCCTAGCCACCTTCAACTACATGAACGGCCTCGGCCTCGACCAGCCCGTCCGCAGCTGGTTCCCCTTCCACGTCCCTAAGCCCGGCACTAAGCCCGGCGGCAACTCCCGCTGACACCCCCTCGCCGCCATCGACATCATCGATAACAACACCCTCATCATCAACAACTTCACCTCCAATGCCACCTCCCAGGTACGTGCTCTCCGACGTGCGGCCGTCAAGGTCCTGCACAAAGCCGTAGAGGTGCACCTCCTGCCCGGCCCACTCCGCGGGCATCGTCGCCGTCAGCACCTTCATCCACCTATAGACCGGCAGCGACAGCACGGCCTCGCCGCTCTCGGCGTTGAACATCGCGATGTACACCTTGTCGCTCGCATTGGCCCGCCGGTGCTCCGGATTCTTCTCGAACGCCACCCGGAACGTGCACTCGTCCACCATCTCGGGCACCCCGAAACCCACCGGCGCCACGGGCCCCTCGCTCACGCGCAGCGAAGCATAGTCCACCGCCAGCGCCGCCTCGGCGTCCCCCTCCCCGGAGGCCGCGTCAACAGCCACCATCGAGAAACACTTCTTGTTGATTTTCAGAAAGTAATTGCACACCGTCTTGTGTGCATCGAGTGCCGGCCGATGGAGGCCCACATGCAGCACCTCCTTCACCCGACCGGCATACGCCACCGTGGCCTTGAACAACGCCCGGTGCTCCAACTGGGCCTCCGTCTTCGCATCGTGATAGAACCGCGGCTTCGACCGCATGCACCACTGCCCCCGCCACATGTACCCCACCACAGTCCCTACCGTCCCCCGGAACCCGTCATTAATCCCATTTCCAACCTTTGCCATACTCAGAATCAATATTTTATAAGTTAAGAATAAATTTTTTTTACACACCTTTTCTACACAACAAACGCAACAAAACCATTTTTATTGTATACCGCAGTAAATTTTCTTTAAAGTCACATAAGACTTAAGGTAAAGTTTGCTTAAAGTTTGAATCTTTGTATCAACCTGTTGGAAATGTAATTTTCAACCGACAGTTTGGGCAAAAAAAAGAAAAATCCCCATGGACGGGACGGTTCATGGGGATTTGTGGGTTTAGGGGATGTTATTGGACGACCTGGGAGAGGTGCCAGGTGCGGAAGTGGCCCTCGTCGTCGGGGAAGGCGATGGTGAGGGTTTTGCTGTCGGGGGTGTACTCGAAGGGGTAGCCCGCATTGTTGTAGAGGTAGGTGAGGAAGCCCTTGCGGGTGTCGGCATTGTAGCTGTAGGTGCAGGGGGTCTGGAGGGCGGAGATGTCCTGGATGGGGTCGGTGGTCTGGGTGACCATGTCCAGCCGGCAGGAGTCGCTGGTCTCGGAGAAGAGGATGATGGCCGAGAGGGTCTCGGCATAGTCGCGGTCGTTGTAGACCACCACGGTGTCGTAGGAGTCCTTCCACATGGTGCCACGGAAGAGCTCGGTGGCGCCGGGGTTGGCAGGTTCGTCATTGCCGCATGAGCACATCAGAGCCACGCTGCCGACGGCGGCAAGGGCAAGGAGGAGTAGTTTGTGTTTCATCGCTGAGATGTTTGCTCGTTGTTGTTTTCTTTGTCGGGGTCTTTGTCGGGGTCGACGTGGCGGAGGCGTTTGATGTAGATTTCGATGTTTTTGAGGCCCCAGTTGATGAGGATGATGACGGCGACGGAGATGATGGCTTCGGCCCACATGCCATAGCCGCAGAGGCAGCCGACGGCGGCGGAGCACCAGATGGTGGCGGCGGAGGAGAGACCGTGGATGGTGAGGCCGTTCTTCATGATGACGCCGGCGCCGAGGAAGCCGATGCCGGTGACCACCTGACTGAGGACACGGAGGTTGTCGTTGTTGACGGGGCCGCCGGCGGCGGTGGCGGCCATGATGACGCTCTCGCTGATGAGGATGAAGATGCAGGCGCCGACGGCGACGAGGGAGTTGGTGGTGAGGCCTGCCTGGCGTTGCTTGAGCTCGCGCTGGGTGCCGATGATGATGCCGGCAAAGAGGGCGCAGGCAAGACGGAAGACAAAGATGTTGAGGGGCATTGTTCAGGTAAGGGTTAAGAGTTAAGAGTTATGAGTTAAGAGTTTTTGCCGCTGAGGACGACGACGATCTCGCCTTTGACTTCCTTCTGGCTGAAGTGGGCGAGGACGTCGGCGAGGGTGCCGCGGGCGGTCTCGGCGTGGAGCTTGCTGATTTCGCGGCTGACGGAGACCTGGCGGTCGACGCCGAGGACGGCGATGAGTTCCTGCAGGAGCTTGACGAGGCGGTAGGGGCTCTCGTAGATGACCATGGTGCGGGCCTCGCCGGCGAGGGCGTTGAGGGCCGTCTGGCGGCCTTTCTTGTGGGGCAGGAAGCCAAGGAACGTGAAGCGGTCGCACGGGAGGCCGCTGTCGATGAGCGCCGGCACGAAGGCCGTGGCGCCAGGCAGGCATTCCACGTCGATGCCCTCCTTGACGGCTTCGCGCACAAGGAGGAACCCCGGGTCGCTGATGCCGGGGGTGCCGGCATCGGTGACGACGGCGATGGTGGTGCCCGCCTTCAGACGCTCCACCAGCGAGGCAACGGTCTGGTGTTCGTTGAAGATGTGGTAGCTCTGCAGGGTGGTGTCGATGCCGTAGTGCTGCAGCAGCACGCGCGAGGTGCGCGTGTCTTCGGCCAGGATGAGGTCGACAGCCTTGAGAACCTCGACGCCACGATAGGTCATGTCGCCGAGGTTCCCAACGGGTGTCGGAACGAGAAACAATTTCATTGTTTTCGGTTATTGGTTATTGGTTATTGGTTATTGACGCTTGCGCAGTCCAATGGTGCGGCAGCCCTCGATAACCAATAACCAATAACCACTAAACATTATTCTTCCTCGAAGTCGTCGGGGATCTCCATGTCGTGGTAGACGTTGGTCACGTCGTCGTCCTCTTCGAGGATGCCGATGACCTTCATGACCTTACGGATGGTCTCGGTGTCGACCTGACGGAGGGTGTTGGGGATGCGCTGGAGTTCGGCGCTCTCGCACTCGATACCCTTCTGTTCGAGCATCTTGACCATGTTGCCGAAGTCTTCGTAGGCGGTGTAGAGGGTCAGGTACTCGTCGTCGGCCTCCATCTCTTCCAGGCCACCGTCGATGAGTTCCATCTCGAGTTCCTCGATGTCCATCTCGGGCTTGCGGGGGACGACGAAGACGCCCTTGCGGGTGAAGAGGAAGGCGAGGCTGCCGTTGGTCTCGAGGGTGCCGCCGTTCTTGTTCATGATGGCTTTGACGTTGGCGACGGTGCGGTTGTTGTTGTCGGAGAGGGCCTCGATGAAGAGGGCGATGCCGTGGCTGACGTGGCACTCGAAGGTGAGTTCCTGCATCTGTGCAGCGTCCTTGTCATTGGCCTTGTTGATGGAGCGCTGGAGGGTGTCCTTGGGCATGTTGCATCCGCGGGCGTTCTGGATGAGCAGACGCAGACGGGGGTTGCTGTCGGGGTCGGCGCCGCCTTCGCGCACGGCGATGGTGACCTGCTTCAAAATGTTGCTCCACTGTTTCGAGCGCTTGGCATCGGCTGCTCCTTTGGCTCTTTTAATCTTTGACCATTTGTTGTGTCCTGACATAATAAATTAGTATTTAGTTTATTTATATTTTTAATTGGTTTTCCATTGTATATAGGTGATGGGCATGCCCTGGGCGAGGAACATGCGCTCGTAGAAGGTCTGGGTGAGTTTGGCTTCGCTCAGCAGATGGCAGTTGGCAGTTGGCAGTTGGCAGTTGTAGAGGTCGTTGGTGGCGGCGATTACCTCCACGTTGCGCGTGGGGAGGACCTCGTTGAGGGTGTAGTCGTAGAGTTCCTGGCTGTCGGTCTTGAGGTGCATCGTGCTGCCGGGGGCGAGGAAGCGGCTGTAGGTGTCGAGGAAGCGCGGCGACGTCAGCCGCTTGTTGGGCTTCTTGAGCTGCGGGTCGCAGAAGGTGATCCAGATCTCGCTGACCTCGCCGGGGGCGAAGAAGCGGTCGATGAGCTCGATGCGGGTGCGGATGAACGCCACGTTGTGCATCTGCTCCTCGTTGCTGGTCTTGGCGCCACGCCAGAGACGGGCCCCTTTGATGTCGACACCGATGTAGTTGCGCTCGGGATGGATACGGGCCAGCGCGATGGTGTAGTCGCCCTTGCCGCAGCCCAACTCGAGGGTGATGGGGTTGTCGTTCCCGAACTGCTCACGCCATTTCCCCTTCAGGGCGAACCCCTCCTTCTCCAGTTGCTCGAAGCCCACCTGGAAAAGGTTGGGGAACGTCAGGTTCTCGGCAAAACGCTGCAGTTTGTGATGACCCATTGTTTCTGTCTAGTATTGCGTGAGTTATTAGAGTTCCTTGATGACGATGTCGCCGTCGTACCAGCTCTTGATGTGGTTGTAGAGTGCCTCGGCCTTGGTGCGCGTGGGGGCGCTGCCCATACTGACGTAGAACATGTCGTTCTTCTCGATGATGTAGGCGTCGCAGCCCAGTTCGTGCAGGCGGGCGGTCATCTTGGCGGCGGTCTGCTTGTTGAGGTAGAAGCCTGCGATGATGTCGAAGCCCTGCTTGCTGTTCTTCTCCACGTAGACGTAGACGGGGGCGTCCTTGTCCGGGAGGGGCTTGGGCTTGCGGACCACGGTGGCCTGCTGCTCGGTGGTCTTCACCTGCTGCACCTCGGCGGCGGTGCGCTGCTGGTCGCCGGGCTGGATACCGAGTTCGTCGACGATGCCATCGAGGATGTCGTCGAGGGCCTGACGGTTCATCAGCTCACCTTGTACCGTATGGCGTGCCACATCGGCATAGGTCTGCTTCAGCCACGGCTCGGCCTTCTCGTAGATATAGTCCTCGTAGGGGATGAGACGCTGCACGGCGAAGCGCTTGCCGAGCAGTTGCTCCATGCGTTCGTCGGCGTACTGGCGCACGCGGTCCATCATCGGCGCGCGGGCGCTGCGATAGTCGCGTTCGGCAAGGTAGTTGTTGATATACTCGGCCATATTGATGCATACAAGGTCGCGGTTGCGGCCAATCTCGCGGTCGGTATAGGGAATCATGTCGGGATTGAAGGTCAGGGCATTCGCCACAGGCACGTTGAGATGCTTGTTGCTGACGGCAGTGGTCTGGACCTCGGCGGAGGCACTCTTGTGCTGACCGCGGAAGAAGAGGTAGTACACAGCGGCGGCGAAGACGAGCAACAGCAGCAGCAACACCAGCCACAGCACCCATTTAGAGCCCCTTTTGCGGCGCTCTTCCCTACGCTCTTCCTTGGCCAGGCGGGCGGCGGCCTTCTCCAGTTCCTTCTCTTCCTTGCGCTTGCGGGCAGCCTCTTTCTCGGCCCTGATGGCCTCGGTGGCCGATGTGGCGACGCTCTCGGCGGCGACGGCGTTGCCGGAACCTGCCTGCGAGGCGGCGACGGCAGCCAGCACAGCGGCCTTCTTGGCGGCCTTGCGGCTCTCCTCGTCGGCCATCTCTTCGGCACGCTTCATGCTTGCCTCGGCCTCCTTCTCGGCTTTGCGACGACTCTGCTCGGCACGTTCCTCGGCTTTGCGCATCTCCTCCTCGGCGCGGCGGCGCTCCTCGGCCTCCTTGCGTTCCATCGCCTCACGCTGGTGGGCAGCCACGCGTTCCTGCACCTCGGCGTCCTTCTCGGCACGCTTGCGCAGACGTTCGCGTTCCTTCTCAGCCTTTGCTTCGGCCTTCAGACGCTCTTTCGCTTCCTTGGCTTCGGCTTTCAACTGGGCCTTCGACTTGGGCAGTTCCTCCAGTTTCTTGAGGCTTTCCTGCCATTCCTCGCCCACCGACTTGGCACCCGCGGCGGCGGCAACGGCCTCCACCACGGGCTGGGGCTCGGGTTCCGGCTCGGGCACGGGCTCTGGCTCCGGGGCCGCCACCGGCTCGGGTTCCGGTTCCGGTTCGGGCACGGGCTCGGGACGGGTGACCTCCATCACCTCCGGCTCAACCTCGAACTGGGCAAAGGGGTCCTCGCTGTCGCTATGATCGTAGGTACGCACTTCCTCCAGCGGGGTCTCGTTGCTGTTGCCGGCCTCGATGACAACGCCTTCGGCCATGTCGAAACCGTACTTGTCGCCGACCTTCGTCAGGGTACCCAAATCGCCCAGACGGTGTTCGCCGGTGCGTTTGATTTTATCCGTAAGGGCATCGATATAGTTACGCCACATCTGCAAAGCGACATCATCGCTGACGCAGTCGCGACGGGCAATTTCCTTCACGATGGCGTTGTCGCCGGTGGTACCCTCGCTGAACACTATGCTGCGCGTGGCAGGATAGTAGATGCGGGTGACAGGATCGTGGCGCGGACTCTGCACCACGCTGTCGAAGGTTCCGATTTCGGGCAGTTCCACTTTCTGCCCCTGTTGCAACAACTCAACGATTAATTCGGTAATATTCATAATTATTTCTGTGTTTTTCGTTCATTGTTTCTCAACACGCGCTCGGCGGCCTCGAGGTCGGCGGGGGTGTCGATGCCGATATTGGCTGTGGGGGTCTCGCAGACGGCAATGCTATAGCCCGCTTCCAACCAACGCAGCTGCTCCAGTTTCTCGCTCAGTTCCAGCTGGCTTTGCTTCATGGCGCACACCTCCGCCAGCACCTGCGGACGGAAGGCATAGATGCCCACATGCTTGAAATACTGGCCCTCGGCGAGCCACTGTGCAGGGTCCACATCGCGACGGTAAGGGATGGTCTGGCGGCTGAAATAGAGCGCCTTGCCATCCGTGGTGCACACCACCTTCACGTTGTTGGGCGAGAGGAGCTCGGCGGTGGAGGCAATGCGTGTCTTCAGGGTGGCGATGGAGACGGTCTCGTCGGCGAAACAACCGACAAGCATCTGCAGCTGTGCGGACTCGACGAAGGGCTCGTCGCCCTGGAGGTTGACCACCACGTCGTAGTGCTCGCCCTCGGCTTCCAGGCGGCGCACCACCTCGCCGCAGCGGTCGGTGCCGCTCCGGTGCTCCGTGGAGGTCATCATGACGCTGCCCTTGCCGAAAGCCTGCTCCACATGGGCGAAGATGCGCTCGTCGTCCGTAGCCACTACCGCGCGCTCGATGCCCGTGGTGAAGCGGGCCGCGGTGTAGGCGTAGTCGATGATAGGTCGACCGCCCAGCAGAGCCAGGGGCTTGCCGGGGAAACGCGTCGAGGCGTAGCGTGCGGGTATGACTGCCAATGCTTTCATTGCTCCATGGGTTCGTCGTTGCCGAAAAGGCTATTGAATTCGGCATCAATATTGTTGATAATCAATCCCAGATCGGCACGGTTCTCCACGAAGTCATGCTCCTCGGTGTCCACCACGAGCATCTTGCCCTCGTAGTTGGCGGCCCAGTTCTCGTAGCGATTGTTGAGATTGGTCAGGTAGTCCAGACGGATGCCGCTCTCGTACTGACGGCCGCGCTTCTGAATGTGGCGGATGAGCGTGGGCACATCGGCGCGCACATAAATCAGCAGGTCGGGCTTAGGCAGCAACGAATAGGTCATCTCGAAGAGCTTGGTGTAGGTAGCAAGGTCGCGGGAAGTCAGCAACCCCATGTCGTGCAGGTTGGGCGCAAAGATGGCGGCATCGTCATAGAGCGAGCGGTCGCGGATGAAACTCTCGCCCGTGGCCTTGAGCTCCGTGAGCTGCATGATGTTGGCATAGAGCGAATGGACCATCATGTTGAACGACCAGCGGCGCATGTCCTCGTAGAAGCTGTTGAGATAAGGGTTCTCCTCCGACGGACCGTAGACGGCACGATAGCCGTAGTGCTTCGACAGCAGCTTGGTCAGCTCCGTCTTTCCTGCTCCTATATTTCCCGAGATTGCTATCTGCATATTCTTTTTTTCTGGCCACAAATTCTGCTTTTTATTTGATACAGAATTATATGGCAACGTTATACCATTACCTTTAAGAATGCAAATATACGCTTTTTTTCCAATATATAGGAAAAAAATTGGAAAAACGCACTCCTCCGTCCGCCCTCGGGCGGCTACCTCCGCCAGCCTAGGGGAGGGCGAGTGTGTTCTAGGGGGCTTGGAGGAGGCTCGGGGAGAAAAAGATTTGTGCGAGTCGGAAAAAAGACTTATCTTTGCAGATGGAAAAGTGGAGGTTTTTCTCCGCTCAGATTAGTATTAACATCATATAATCAGAGTATTATGACGAACATTGACAATCTGGACACCCTCATCAAAATGGCACTCGGCGAGGACATCGGCGACGGCGACCACAGCACGTTGGCCTGCATTCCCCCAACAGCAACGGGCACGGCCAAAATGGTGGCCAAACAGGACGGCATCCTCTGCGGCGCCGAGGTGGGTGAACGGGTCTTCATGCTCGTAGACAATACCCTGAAGGTCACCCTCCTGAAACACGACGGCGACGCCGTGCAGAAAGGCGACATCCTGATGACCATCGAAGGCCATTCCTGCTCCATCCTCACCGCCGAGCGCACAGCGCTCAACTTCATGCAGCGGCTCTCCGGCATCGCCACCGAGACGCACCGCATGGTGCAGATGCTCAACGGCCTGGACACCAAGTTGCTGGACACCCGCAAGACCACGCCCAACATGCGCCTGCTAGAGAAGTACGCCGTGAAGTGCGGTGGCGGTACCAACCACCGTATCGGCCTCTACGACATGGTGATGCTCAAGGACAACCACATCGACTTCGCCGGCGGCATCGAGGCGGCCATCGACCGCACACGTGACTACCTGAATTCCAAAGGCAAAGACCTCCGCATAGAGATAGAGGTACGCGACCTCGACGAGCTGCAGCGCGTGCTCGACCACGGCGGCGTGGACCGCATCATGCTCGACAACTTCGACACCGACACCCTCCGCGAGGCCGTGCGCCGTATCGACCATCGCTATGAGACCGAGGCCTCTGGCGGCATCACCGAGGCCACTCTCCGCCAGTATGCCGAGACGGGCGTCGACTTCATCTCCGTCGGTGCGCTGACGCACCACATCAAAAGCCTCGACATATCGCTTGTGAAGAAATGAACGTGGTAAGTGCTTGGTTCAGGAATGCTTGGGGCGACGTGAGCGGATTCTTCCGCAATGCGTCGTCCGTTGTAAGGGCATGGTTCAAACAGGCCACTGCCGACGTCAAGGCGTTCCTGCACCGTCTGCTCTACCACCGCTGGGTGCGCGAGGTGCTCTACTTCACCCACCACTTCGCCCTTCCGGGCAACAAGGGGGTGCCGCTCTACGATGTGCTGAGCTATTTCCTCGTAGGCATCTTCAACGGCGGCCTGGCCCAGAGGGCCAAAGGACTGGCCTACTCGTTCCTGGCCGCGTTGCCGCCGCTGATGATCTGCATCTTCTCCCTCATCGCCTTCTTCCCCGTCGACGGCCTGCAGGACGAACTCCTCAACGGCCTGGGCGACATAGTGCCCGAGAAGATCCTCAATCCCCTTTCCGCCACCATCAACGACATCATGGGCCACAAGCACACCACGCTGCTCTCCATCGGTTTCGTCACCTGTATCCTCCTGGCTGCCAACGGCATGAACGGATTCATCCTCTCGCTCAACTTCGCCAACGAGACCGTCGAAAAACGCCCCTTCGTTCAGCGTTTCGGGCTGTGCCTGCTGATGGTATTCGTCATGTTCATCATTGTGGCACTGGTGCTTACACTCATCATCGGACACAAATACCTCCTGCAGCTCATCTTCACCCAAGGATGGCTCTCCGACACCAAGGCCAACACATTCCTTTTCAACGTCGGACGCTGGGTGCTGCTCACGCTAGCCACGCTGATGGCCGTGGCGTTCCTCTACTATGTGGCCCCTGCCAAACGCCAGCGGGTGGGATTCTTCAGCGCCGGGTCGGTGCTGGCCACGGGCATGTTCTTCGTACTGACCTGGGGCTTCGGCATCTACCTCAACAACTTCAACCGCTACAACCTCCTCTACGGCTCCATCGGCACCCTTCTGATACTCATGCTCTGGATCTACTTCAGCTGCATCGTCCTGCTGGTGGGCTACGAGTTGAATACCAGCATCTACAACGGCACCCTCACGGCCAAGAACCGCATTGCAAAGAACGAACTGAAAGACAGAATACAAATATTCAAAAATGATAATACAAAAGAATCACGGGAAGGTGGTGCCGACCGAAAGCACCCCGAAGGAAAGATTTAAGATGGTGGCCAAAACGATGGTCAACCTGGAAGAGGTGCTTGCCGAGGAGCTGCGCCAGCTGGGCGCACTGAACGTCAACCCCATCACCCGCGCTGTGGAATTCGAGGGCGACATGCGTCTGCTCTACCGCGCCAACTACTGCTGCCGTACGGCCCTGGCCATCCTCAAGCCCTTCGCCGAGTTCGACGCCAACAACGAGCAGGAGCTCTACGACCAGGTATACAAAATCCGTTGGGAAAAGATCCTGGACGTGGACTGCACCTTCATGATCGACTCCACCACCAGCGGCGAGGTCTTCACACACTCCTACTACGCCGCCCTGAAGACCAAGGACGCCATCGTCGACCGCTTCCGCCGCAACTTCGGCAAGCGTCCCTCCATCGATACCGAAGCCCCTGATTATAAATTCAATCTGCATATCCGCGACAACCACGTCACCCTGCTGATGAACGCCTCCGGCGACTCGCTCCACAAGCGCGGCTACCGCCAGGGCGTGGGCGTGGCACCCATCAACGAGGTGCTCGCCGCCGGCCTGCTGAAGCTGGCCGGATGGCAGTGCGACTGCAACTTCTACGACCCCATGTGCGGCTCCGGCACCATGCTCATCGAGGCCGCCATGATGGCCAACAACATCCCCGCGCAGTACTACCGCGGCAACCGCTTCGGATTCATGCGCTGGAAGGAGTTCAACCTCGGCGAATGGAAGAGCGTCAAGAACGAGGAGGACCGCAAAATCGGTGCCCTCGACTTCGACTACGAGATTTGGGGCAACGACATCGACGAGCAGGTCATCCAGCAATGCGAGAAGAACCTCGAATTCACCAAGCTGCACCACGACGTGATGCTCCACATCGGCGACTTCGCCGAGCAGGACCCGCCCGAGGGCCGTACGCTCATCGTCACCAACCCGCCCTACGGCGAGCGCATCAAGGTCGAAGACCTCAACGCCCTGTACGAAAATCTCGGCGACACCTTCAAGCAGCGCTACGGCAAGGACTGCGACGTGTGGCTCATCACCTCCGACTTCGAGGCCATGAAGCACATCGGCCTCCACCCCTCGGCCAAGATCCCCGTGCAGAACGGCGCCCTCGACTGCCGCTTCCTCCACTTCGAACTTTACGACGGGTCGAAAAAGGCCAAATACAACGGCGAATAAACCGCTTTTCCGTCGGCGAATTAAGCGAATTAAGCGAATTAATAATGCCAAGTAATAATTCGTAAAATTCGTTCAATTCGCCGATGAACAACAATAATGTCATATGCTAGATAGTGCAGAGGTGAAGCAGGCCGCATTGGCCGTGGGCTTCGACGACTGCGGCGTGGCCCGCGCCGACGCCCTCAGCGACGAGGAATACCCCCTGCGCCTCTGGCTCTCCAAGGGCTGGCACGCAGGGCTTTCCTATATGGAGCGCAACGTGGACATGCGCATGGACCCGCGTCTGCTGGTGCCTGGCGCCAAGAGCGTCATCTGCTGCGTCAGCGCCTATCCCCCACCCGATAGCTTCCCGCCATTGGGGCGAAATCCAGAAATCCAGGAAAAGAATAGTTTTATGGATTACCGCGAAGCGGGTGGGAAAATAGCCGCATACGCTAAATATCGAGATTATCACAAGGTCGTCAAAGACATGCTTTTCCGCCTGCGCGAACGCCTCGGCATCGACGGCAAGGTATGCTGCGACACCGTCCCCATCTCCGACAAGCACTGGGCCGCCCGTGCCGGCCTCGGCTTCATCGGCCGCCACACCCTCCTCATCACCCCCCGCTGGGGCACGTGGGTCAACCTCGGCGAAATCGTCACCACCGAGGAAATTGAAAATGGAGAATTGAAAATGGAGAATTCGGCTGACGCATCAACTCCGAATCCAAATAATTCTCAATTCTCAATTTTCAATTCTCAATTCTGTGCATCCTGCCACCACTGCGTCGACGCCTGTCCCAACCATGCCATCGCCCCCGACGGCCCGCCCATGCTCAACGTCGCCCGCTGCACCGCCTACTACACCACCCACCACGAACGCCCCATCCCCCCCGGCCACATCACCGCCGGCTACACCCAAGGCTGCGACCTCTGCCAGCTCGCCTGCCCCCACAATATAATATTCCACACCGAAACACAATAAATCTCCCCTGTCCACGTTATAGCAGAAAAAACAAAATGGCAAACAACTACAACATATACCCCGAAGAAGAGACCATGTCCATGGCCAGCGAACCGGCTATGGAATACGGCGTTACCCACAGACACCGGGTCGTACCTATCGCCGAAGTGATGAAACACAGCATGACCGTTGACGAGTCGGAGCGTCTCATTACAGAGAAGATTTACCGCCATTTCAACGTTGACCTATGAGGCTGTTTATCGACGAGAAAGTACATCAGGCCATTGATAATTTCTATGATGCCTCTGTGTTTCTGCACTACCATACGCTGAGCCTGGAAACCGTCATCCGCAAGAAGCAGCGCCTTTACGACGGAATACGTTCTCTATCTGAATGCAGCGGTATGTTTCCAAAAGCAAGGCTAAAGCAAAATTGGATTGACGCAGGGTGGCATGAGTTTATTTGCGAGGACTTTCACTTCGCATACGAAATACTTGATGACGAATACGGAGAGCCTTACATTTGGGTCCGCGACGCCGTCCACAGCCTGCTCTATAAATAATCGACAACGTCATGAAAACAAACAAAAGCATAATCCTCATCTCCCTGCTGGCGACGGTAGCCATGCTCGGGCTGTCGTCGTGCTACACGCACCGGAAGGCCATCTCCTATGATGCCGTTTTGCGCCAGGAGGCTCAAATCATCGACTCCCTCTCCGCCAGGGGCTACACCCTCTCCGACTCGGTGCTGACCCGTGGCCGCCACACCTTCATCTTCCGCAACGACCAGAACGAGAGGCTGCGATTCCAGCGGGGCTTCATGGAAGCAACATCCATAGACTCCATCAAATACATAGACCGAAAATTCTCCATAAGTTCCTACGAGTGCCTTGCCAGCAACCCGACGCTCTGCGACAGCCTGAGCGTGTGGACCCCTAAACTGGAAGCCGACACCACCATCAAAGTCTATCGGGACTGGCCCATAGTGGTAGGAATAGTGGCGACCAAGGCGCTCGAATGGGCCGCCGTGATAGGCATCTACAAACTGTTTGAATAAACCTTAATTTCAACTAATTCATTTTTATGTACAAACACACCCAACAACACGCAAGCGTGTTCCGCTTCCGCCGGTTTTGCCGGGCGAAGTGGGCGGCCTATAGTTCGATGCACCGCGAAGTGACCATCGGACGCCTGGCCACCCGCGTGGCCGACAGCAGCCTGGCCAAGACGGCCACCGTCGGCGCCGTGGCGCTGATGCTCATGCAAGGCACCGCCTTCGCCCAGAGCGACCGCGAACCGCAGACGCGCACATTGCCAGAAGTGCAGATTGTCCTCTCTGCCGACAGTCTGCAGGGCTCGTCCGAGCCCGCGGCGGTACTCACCGCCAACGATTTCCAACAAACCAACATTCGTTCCATCGGCGACCTCGTGGCCTTGCTCCCCGGGGTGGACCTCCGCACCCGCGGCGGCGGCGACGTGCAGGGCGACCTCAGCATGCGCGGCGGCACCTTCGACCAGATGCTCCTGCTGCTGAACGGCATCAACCTCACCGACGCCCAGACGGGCCACCACACCATGGACATCCCGCTGGATATCACGATAGTGGAACGCGTCGAGCTGCTCACGCCGGCGCAACTCATGGCCCGCGGCATCGTGGGCTTCTGCGGCGCGGTGAACATCGTCGTTGCCGACCAGTACCGCGACCGCCTGCTGGCCGACCTGAGCGGTGGCTCCTACGGCACCGCCAACGCCGCCCTGCTGGGCACCAAGACCCTGGGCGACTGGACCCTGACGGCCTCCGCCGCATACCACCGCAGCGACGGATACCGCGAGAACACCGACTACCGTCACGGCAGCCTCTTCCTCCAGGTCCGCCGCCACACTGAGGGCAACGACCTCCACCTCCAGCTCGGCGGACAGATGAAGGACTTCGGCAGCGCCGGCTTCTACTCCACCACCTACCCCGACCAGTACGAAGCCACCCGCACCCTCGTTGCCTCCGCAACCGACAACTTTCATCTTTCCACTTTCCACTTTCAGCTTTCCGCTTATGGCCGTCTGCACCGCGACCGGTTTGAACTCTTCCGCGACGGCTATGTGGACAGCGTACCCACCTGGTACAGTGGCCACAACCACCACCTCTCCTCCCTCGGCGGCCTGCGCCTGCGCATGACCCACCCACTGGGCATCGGCGAACTGCGGGCGGGAGCCGAGGTGCGGCGCGAGGGCATCTGGAGCAACGTCCTCGGCACCGCCGACAGCACCCTCCCCTCCCCTTACACCATGAGTGCCGCGCGCACCAGCGCCACCCTTTTCGGCGGCTACGGCCTCTCGCGCGGCCGCTTCAGCGCCGAGGCCGTGGCCCTCGGCCAGGCCAACACCCAGTTCGGCCCAAACTACGGCCTCGCCGCCTCCATCGGTTTTCCTCTTTCCACTTTCCACTTTCAGCTTTCCGCCTCCCGCACCTTCCGCCTCCCCACTTTCACCGACCTCTACTACCAGAGCGCCACCCAGCAGGCCAACCCCGACCTGAACGCCGAGAGCAGCACCAACGTAGAGTTGTCAGTGGTTAGTGGTCAGTGGCCAGTTGGAAAATTTTCAATTCTCAATTTTCAACTTTCCACTTACTACCGCTCCGGCACCGACATCATCGGCTGGGTACGCCCTACCGAGGCCGACCTCTGGCTCTCGATGAACCACACCTCCGTCGACGCCCTCGGCTTCGATGTCTCAGCCCTCTTTCAACTGCCAACTTTCAACTGCCAACTCTCCTACTCCTTCTGCCACATCGAAGCCGACAACCGCGGACTGCTCTCCTCCTCGGCCATCGACCACCTGAGCCATAAGGCACAGCTCTGGGCCATGGCGCACGTCACCGACCACCTGCGCCTCAAAGCCGGTGCCTCGCTGCGCCACCGCGAAGGGCAGTACGTAGAAGACGGCGAGACACTCCCCTACGGAACCGCCCTGCTGGTGGACGCCGCAGCGGAATACGACCTGCTACGGCAGGACAACGGCACCCCAACGCTGACCCTCTACGTCGAAGGCCACAACCTCCTGGACCGCCCTTGGCGCGACCTCGGCGGCGTGCCCCAACCAGGCCTCACCCTCCTCGCCGGCGCACGGCTGGCACTCTGAAAAAGGACCCCACCAGCGAGGGCGGACTGCCAAAATGGCAGTCCGCCCTCGCTTTTTCACACTTCTCCGTGATTATCAACCCACTATCTCCCCACCATCTCCCTACCAACTCCCTACCAACTCCCACCATGGCGGGTGTTGATCGGACGCTCGCGGGGGGCCCGGACTGACAAAATGGCAGTCCGATCCCTGTGGCATAGTTGTTGTTTGATTCATGGAGCGCCGGCGTCCCGCCGGCATTAATGAACGGAAAAACAAAAAAACATCAAGATATGCAAGGCAAACTTAACGTACAGACCGAGAACATCTTTCCGGTTATCAAGAAGTTCCTATATTCGGACCATGAGATTTTCCTGCGCGAGCTCATCAGCAATGCCGTCGACGCCACGCAGAAGCTGAAGACCCTCTCGACCCGCGGCGAGTACAAGGGCGAGCTGGGCGACCTGACCATCGAGGTGGAGGTCGACGAGAAGAAGAAGACCCTCACCGTGCGCGACCGCGGCATCGGCATGACGGCCGAAGAGGTGGAGAAGTACATCAACCAGATAGCCTTCAGCGGCGTCACCGACTTCATGGAGAAGTACAAAGACAGCCACGAGCCGCTCATCGGCCACTTCGGCCTCGGCTTCTACTCGGCCTTCATGGTCAGCGACAAGGTGGAGATTTTCACCAAATCGTGGAAGGACGAACCGGCCCAGCACTGGAGCTGCGAGGGCAACCCCGAGTTCAGCATGGAGGAGGACATGAAGCACACCGACCGCGGCACCGAGATAGTGCTGCACATTGCCGACGACTGCAAGGAGTTCCTCGAAGAAGGCACCATCCTGCAGCTATTGAAAAAATACTGCCGCTTCATGCCCGTGGCTATCCGCTTCGGCGAAGAGAGCGTGTGGGTGGACAGCGAGACGGATTGTGATAAGGACGGCAAGCCCAAGCGCGTGGAGAAGAAGCAGCCCCGCATCATCAACGACCCCGACCCAGCGTGGAAGAAGAGCCCGTCGTCGCTCACCGACGAGGATTATAAAAAATTCTACCACGAGTTGTTCCCCATGAACTTCGAGGAGCCGCTGTTCCAGATACACCTGAATGTCGACTACCCCTTCAACCTCACCGGCATCCTCTACTTCCCCAAGGTGCGCAAAACCATCGACCCCAACCGCAACAAGATACAGCTCTACTGCAACCAGGTCTTCGTCACCGACCAGGTCGAGGGCGTGGTGCCCGACTACCTTATGCTGCTGCACGGCGTGCTCGACTCGCCGGACATCCCGCTGAACGTCAGCCGCTCCTACCTGCAGAGCGACGGCAACGTGAAGAAGATTTCGCAGCACATCAGCAAGAAGGTCGCCGACAAGCTCGAGGAGATGTCCAAAAGGTCGGAGGTCGGAGGTAAGAAGTCGGAGGGAGACGAATCAGACCTCCTACCTCCTACCTCAGACCTTGAACAAAAGTGGGATGACATCAAAATCTTCGTCCAGTATGGCATGCTCACCGATGAGAAATTCTGCGAGCGCGCCATGAAATTCTACCTGCTGAAGGGCGTGGACGGCACCTACTACACTTTGGATTCTTACCGTGAGAAAATCAAGGCCCTGCAGACCGACAAGGACAAGACCGTCTGCTACCTCTACGCCAGCGATGCCGAGGAGGAGCACTCTTACATCGAGAAGGCCAAGGCCAAAGGCTACGACGTGCTGCTCATGGATTCGCCGCTGGAGTCGCACTTCATCAACCTCCTGGAGCAGAAGATAGAGAAGAGCCGCTTCGTCCGCGTGGACAGCGACACGGTCGAGAAACTCATCCCACACGACGACAACATCCCCGAGAAGCTCACGAAGGAGGAGAAAGAGAAGCTGCAGCCCATCATCGAGGAGGCCGTCGACAAGCAGCGGTTCACCGTCCAGCTGGAGAGCCTCGAGAGCGACGACGCCCCCATGCAGGTCACGCAGAGCGAGTTCATGCGCCGCTACCGCGAGATGGCGCAGACCTCCGGCGGCGGCATGGGCTTCTACGGCGAGATGCCCGAGAACTACAACCTCGTGGTCAACATCAACCACCCCCTCATCGGCCGCGTGCTGAACGAGACCGACGCCGACAAGCAGAAGGAGCTCGTCCACCAGCTCACCGACCTCGCCCTCCTCGGCAACGGCCTCCTGAAAGGCGAAGCCCTCAGCCGCTTCCTCAAACGCTCGGTGGAGATGATTTGAAGACACGCTTAATAGTTACCGTTCCCCATTGCCTCCGGCTGTATTTTTCCAGCCGGAGGCATTTTCTTTTTGCCATGTGGGAAAGGAGGAAGCAGGTGCATTTCATAATAATTGTTAAACAACATCATTCTTTTATCACGCTTTTGCACGTTACATACAAAAAAGTAAGTGGCAGATAATTCAGATAGCAGGGTGCTGTTTCGCAAATTATACGTATCTTTGCACCGAATTTATTAATCAACAAAGTATAGAATATGAAACGTACAGATTGGAACATGGCTCACACGGCCCAGGGAATGATTCGCACAGTTGCCACCCCTTGTGGCACTGCTTGTGGCGCTGGCGAGAAAGCCGCCGAGAAACCAGCCGCCTGCGGTAGCGCTTGTGGCGCTGGTGACAAGCCCGCCGAGAAACCTTCTGCCTGTGGTGCTGGCGACAAGAAGTGAGCCCGTGGACTACTTCGCATTCCAGTGGCACATCACCGATGCTTGCGACCAACGTTGCAAGCATTGTTACATCTTTTCAGAAGGGCATCCTCAACTGGTTGAGATGCCCTTCGGGAGATGTCTGCGTGTGCTTGACAACATCGAGGATATGGCCCGTCGCATAGGGCGACTGCCGTACCTCTACATCACTGGCGGCGACCCTATCCTGCACAGCCGCTTCTGGGACCTGATGGAGGAAGTGCACCGACGCAATATTGCGTTTTGCTTGATGGGCAACCCGTTCCACCTCACCGACGAGGTGTGTGCAAAGCTCAAAGCCTTGGGCTGCCGCAAGTATCAGCTTTCGCTGGACGGCCTGCGCGAGACGCACGACGCCTTCCGCAAGCCGGGTTCGTTCGATGCCACACTGATGGCATTGGCCACGCTGCGCCGGGCGGATATCGACAGCGCGGTGATGACCACCGTCAGCGGCGTGAACATCGACGAGATACCCGACCTGATAGACATAGTGGTGGAACACCGCGCCGACATCTTCGCTTTCGGTCGCTACTGTCCCACCAGCGAGGACAAGGCGAAGGCCGACCATGGCTGGCACATTGAGCCGCTGCGCTACCGCGACCTGCTCGACCGCTGCTGGCGAAAATATGAACAGTACAAGGACAACGGCACCTATTTCAACCTGAAAGATCACCTCTGGACGCTCTACCTCTACGAGCGAGGTCTCTTCAAGATACCCGAAGGACTTGCCGAAGACACCATCTACGACGGATGCAACTGCGCCCACTGCCACTTCACCATCTCGGCCGAGGGACGGATGATGGCCTGCCGCAGGATGGAAAGCTATGTGGGCAGCGTCGAGGAACCGATGTACGACGTGTGGACGGGCCCGAAGATGGACTTTTACCGCCAGCACGAGCGGATGGAGAAATGCTCGCGCTGCGAGTTGCTGCGTTTCTGCCGTGGTTGCCCCGCCGTGGCCTACGGCTACCAACGCTCCTGGCTCGCCCCCGACCCACAATGTTGGAAAGAAATTGTCCGTCAGGATTGATGCACACAATTCATCTGCCTTCGGCGTGGGTTCTACGTGGGTTCTTCGATCCTTCTTCGACCCCCTTACGAAAGCATTGAAAACCAATGCAATCCAAGAATTACCATATAAAACAACCAAATCACTGATTTCCAGCATCATCACTCAGCGACCCTTCGGCGATCCTTCGGCGGTGTGTCGGCGGTTGCCTTACTTTCTTTTTCATTTTCACCCATTGAATAATGACGAAAATTAATATTTTCTACAAATTTCGTCATTAATTCGTATATAGAGAGTATCGTTTATTTCGAATTGCTGCGACGTGGCGGCGAGGTCTTTGCTGGGCAGACCGACAGCGGCGAGGTGGACTTCGTGGTGATGAAAACCAATGGCGGCAGGGAATACTACCAAGTGGCGTACACCGTTAATGACGAAAAGACGCTGCAGCGTGAACTTTCGTCACTGACAAAGATTCGTGACTCATACCCCAAATACCTGCTCACCACCGACTTCGACACCTCAAACTACGGAGGCATCCAGAAGCTCAACGTCATCGACTGGTTGCACGGGAAGTAATTATAATCCCCAGAACAAACACTGGTTTCCAGCACCATCACACTGCGACCCTTTGGCGGCGTGTCGGCGATTTTCTAATCTGTGAGTTGCGCTAATCCACACTGTAAAAACAGCAGTCGCTCGGAAATTTTATGTTTGGCACCCATAATGGATTTCCATTCCAACCATTCTGCACAGCACCATTCAAACGATATAGAGCAAGAACGACATTGACATTATCCGAATCCACAAGTGTTCTGTCATTTTCAGACAACAATGTACCAGTTCCACGCGATATATCACGATTACGACGGATGAGCAACCGATACTTTATCTTGGGTCTTTTTGTTTCGAGAGCTTCTATGCAACCTATTATTGCATTTGCATCATAATCAATATTCGAAACACTCCGGGTGAATCCAAGCAACGTCTTCACCATGTCGCCACTCACATCTACAAAATCAATTCCTCCCATACCATCCAACAAATGGTCAATGTGACTCGCATTATCCATTATTGGATCCCGAGGAAACATGTTCACTCCGCCCATAACCACGTTTAGCCGTGCGTTGTCCAAGACGCTCTTTCTTGTAGGACGAATACCGTATGGATAGACTACATCAACACTATCTAACCCATGCTGACATATCTGGTTTATCAGTATGTTGTTTGATTTATTCAATTCACTGAACAAATAGAATAAACTTTCTGGCATATATAGACGAACCATCTCACGTTCTCGGTCATAGCCGAATATTCGCGAATGCTGCCAAGATGTGTCCGCTTGCGGAGTTTTTGAGTTCCTACAATAATAGACTACTTGCAGATGTGGAAATGTCACACCTCGACCAAGTGTATTCCCGCCAACCACAATGTTGAATCCATCGTTTAGATTGAGGCCGTTGGAATTATCGGGGTTACGTCCATCTGTGCTTTTTGAATTGAGTGTCAGTATCCGGATGTTCATTTCTTCAAGAATTGACACCACAACTTCCAGCAGATCTTCGAAGTCCTCTATGTCAGGTTTACTACTGCGAAGGTCATCGTACACCTCTTTGAGGCTTTGTCTCAAAGTACTGTCAGTTGCGTTGGTGGCAAGCAAAGAAAGGTGCATTCGTACTTTCCTATTGAATTGCTCGTGTACATTAACCCGTACACTGGGATGAATCACAAAGTTGCAGTTGTTCTGACCATTCATTCTTTTGTGAGCGCAATTCAACAGAAAACAGAGAATACTTTTTTGCAAGCCATCCGGGCAATAGCTATCCTCTTCTGACGCATCTCCAAGCTCATTTTCTCCAGTATATTCAATACAATATGGCTTGATTGATGGAAAAAAGAAGTTGCCTCCCATATAACCAGTGCCGGGTTCGAAATAGTGCACAAATACAGGTTTCCAATTTGAAACTGTAGATTGAAGCAAGACTGCTTGGGGTGTTGCTGTTACCGAAATGTAGATGCATCCCATTGTGGCCTGTTTGATTGCTTCGAGATTTCGGTTGATTGTACTTCTACGATTATTGTTAACAAGCGTATTAAGGCTTGCATTGTCGCCTTCGTCATCAAATACCACAAGTGTTTTCCCTTGGCAGATGTGACTGGATAGTAGCAATTCTTTCCATTTTTTGAGTACTCTACCATTTTTCTTCAATACAATCAAAATAGGCTTTGCTCCACGTTCACTCTGGAATCTAACTGTATCATTTTCATCTAACACCTCGAAGCCCTGTAAAGACTGTCTCGTTCTCTCAAACGTCTGTCGCTGAAGGTCCGTAATATCAGATGTTAAGATAATGAATAATTTGTAACCATTGTCGGCAAAGTGGGCAATAGTACCCAGCATTTGTGCAGTTTTTCCACTCTGTACGTTGCCAAGCAGCAGGCCATTCCTTACAGAATGGAAGTCAAAAACATCCGTTGCTTTATCATAAATATCACTCGCATTGCCACGTACAGCGATGCGTAGACCCTCATTGGATATTGAAGATATGTATTGCTCCAGTAACATACATCATGCCATTTCAAGAAACCAATTGCCCGATTGCAATCGTGTAAACCTCAATGATTTTTTTCCAAAAAGCGAAAGAACGCCAGGCGTTACGGGGCATCCTAATTGTAGAGCACCATTGCTTTCCATATGGCCTTTTATCCATTTGCCCAATATGCGCAAGTCTCCCGAAGAGCGTAAATTCTTGCCCCTATTACCACCTTGTAGTTCACATTCAAACTCATAGCCATCATCTGTTATCACTGTGAACTTTTCGTTCTTGAGAGGGAAATGTATCTTGTCCAGTTGCTCACGAGCCTTAACACTTTCACTGACGATAACTTCCACCTCATACCAATCTCGAGGCAGAAATTTTGTTTTAGACTTTCCTTTCCCAAAATATGTGTTGAGGTTGCTTTTACCATCAGTCTTCAGTGGAATATCTGTTGTGTCTGTGGTCATTTGTTTAGTCCTCAGTTCTGTAATCTCATTTTCAGAATGTTTCTTGACACGAACATTGCTATCCAGCAGTGTGAACTTAGAACTCTTAAACTCATTCACAGGCGGTAGGTCTGAAAAGTTGGTTCCCAATGATGCAAACAGATTGTTAATGCGCTCATTCACGGCCATTGCCTCCGTGCCACGAAATAACATATCCGATTCAATGAACTCGTCAGACGTGCCAATGAAGCTACCCAAATTAGAAGAACCAACAAAAGCATTGTCACAAACGCCATTTTGCTCAAAAGCATACATCTTGCCGTGATAGGGTATGTCTTTTGACACCATCACCACACCGTAGCCATCTCGTTCCAATCGACCATTCAATTCTTGCAAGGCTTGGTACTGAAGACGTGTAAAGTGTTCTATATAGTCCATTCCAATTAGCAACTTGATGACAAATTGCCTGCTGTGTGCTTGGTGGTATTTGATAATGTCGGTCAACTCAACAATAGATGCATTTGAGACAAATCCAGTGGCTATATTCAACTGGTCAGATTTCCCAATAAGTTCCGATACATAGTCTTCAACCGACTTATAGGAGAACGCTCGCTTTAAAAGAGGGTGTTTGCTCAACAATAATTCCATGGTCTAAAACAGTTTAATTCTCTCTTCAATTGGTAATTGACTTAATCGCTCCTGTTCCCTGTAGAGGTCGATACGCTCGTATTCACCGGCAAACAATGGAAACAATGCCCGAGCAACTTCATGTACTCCAACTGGTGGAACAGCATTTCCTATTTGTCGTCGCACTTCGGTTGTGTTTCCAAAAAATATAAAGTCATCGGGAAACGATTGTATTCTAGCCCGTTCTCTGTTGGTCAGAGGACGCGGCTCTGGGTAATGGTATCCCCATGTTCCACCTCCACCAGCAGCAATGATGGTTTTTGATGGTTCATTGCGGTGTATTCTTCGATATACGTGGCTTATCATTCCATGAACATAGTATGGACTGTCAATAGGAATATCCGTATAGTTACCTCCCTCTGTTATGAGGCTGATGATCTTCTTGGTACGCTCTGTTACATTCAGTTTTTCATTGTTGTATGGCACATTCTCAACCCCTTGCAGTGCTTCGCCTGCCGTTACGTAAGGTTTCAGTCCATGCCCATTACCATGAGTAGGCTTGGGATGATGAAAATTGAACCCAGTATCGAGCCGAATACCAACAATCAAAACTCTTTCTCTAAATTGTGGCACACCATAGTCAGCGAAGTTGTAAAGATGAGGCTTGATAAGATAGCCGGGATTGAGGGACTGAAAGTCGCTGATAATTTGTTTGATGGCCTTGCCTTTGTTGGCAGTTAGAATACCCTTTACATTTTCCGCAACAAAGGCTAACGGCTGCTTGGCATCGATAAACCGCAATAAACTTTTGTACAGATTGCCACGTTCTCCGTGCAACCCCGGCTGTTTCCAAATAATGGAAAAATCTTGGCAGGGGAAGCCACCAAGAACTATATCACAATCGGGTACAGTTGGGTCGTTGTACGGATCGAAGGCTTCGATATCACCTTCATGCATTACATTTCCAAAATGATGAATGAATGTTTCGCAAGCCTCATGCTTGAAGTCATTTGCCCATACAGTTTCATAACCCATCTGTTCAAAGCCCAAATCCAAGCCTCCGCATCCTGAAAACAATGATACTATTCTTGGCATGGCGTTTGTGGTTTAATTTCGAACAACATATTCTGCATATTGATTATTTCAATGTGCCTACTCTAAGATGCAGTTTTCGGCCACCCTGCTTGTTTATGAGCAAGAAGCCGATGTTCCGTAAATAAGGGTACGAAGAAAGGCGCAAACTCTTTCTGTTGATTTATCAGTTGCCACTTATTTCCTGTGGTGGTGTCTGGAAATACCAATGATACAAATAAGTGGGAAAGAATCCACGCCATTGCGTGAACCATCCGCAATCTTATTCTCGTATCAAATGGGAGTTTTCCAGACTTTCCACGAGGGAGAACAAGAGCGTCAGCTCAATATGTCTTTATGTCTATACTATTCTTTTTGTTTATGCCATATTTTTGTTTTTCGTTTCACAAATGCATTAATGAACAATCTCTATGCCTTGTTTTCTGCCAGCCATTGGGCGACCTTCTCCTTGACGGCGGCAACCAGTTCCTTTGCCTTGGGATATAGGTCTGTAGCCGACTCCTTGTCGTGGTTGAAAGGGTCTTCATAGTCGCCAGTCTGACGCTCCCGAAAGAGTTGGCTGTAGTTTTTTCCATAATGTGCAGGGAATATTCCCGGACGAATAAAATGCAGTCCGAACATCTGTGTCACTCCATCGTGAGACTTGGTAATGATGCCGT
>JAFUWF010000001.1 GCA_017483575.1 Bacteroidales bacterium | reverse complement strand
TTGATAATAGCTCTTTGACATCCCTGGTGACTGTAGGACTTGAGGTTGTAGTGTTGTGAATTGCTTGAAAAGGAAACATTGATAATAGCTCTTTGACATCATAAAGCATGCACTCCCGTCGTCCTCGCGGTTGTGAATTGCTTGAAAAGGAAACATTGATAATAGCTCTTTGACATCAAATAAACCCGTTACTTGATTGTTCCTCGTGTTGTGAATTGCTTGAAAAGGAAACATTGATAATAGCTCTTTGACATCATGAGATGCCGAATATAGCTCGGCTACTGGTTGTGAATTGCTTGAAAAGGAAACATTGATAATAGCTCTTTGACATCTGTCGTCGCTATCGAGGTACATTGATTGCGTTGTGAATTGCTTGAAAAGGAAACATTGATAATAGCTCTTTGACATCCTCCGCGCGCATCGAGGGAAGTGTTCTGCGTTGTGAATTGCTTGAAAAGGAAACATTGATAATAGCTCTTTGACATCACGATATGGGTAAGTATGTGATGTACAATGTTTCAAATAGGGTCAAAGGCTAAAAAAATCCCGCCTGTTTGGGCGGGATTTTTTGTTTGTGGTGGCCGTTTTCTGAATCCTGTTTCAGAAGAGCTCAAGTTGCTGACCCGGGGCGTTGGGCTCTACTTCTTTCTTGCAGACGTAGAGCTCTATCTCGGAGAATTGCTTGTCGGTGATGGTCAGGCAACCCACCTGCCCGTATTCGGGCAGCGACGCCTTCACGCGCTTCAGGTGCACGTCGGCGTTCTCGCGACTGGCGCAGTGGCGCACGTAGATGGAGAATTGGAACATGGTGAATCCGTCGCCGAGCAGTTTCTTGCGGAAGTCGGCGGCTGCCTTGCGTTCCTTTTTTGTCTCGGTGGGGAGATCGAAGAAGACGAGCAGCCACATGATGCGGTATTCGCTGAAGCGGTCCATTCTTACATCTCAGGATATGCTATGCGGCGACTCTCGCCCGCAAAGCAGCGTGCCAGGGAGGCGGAGGTCTGGCTGGCGGCGACCATCAGTGGACTGCGCTGGCCGCCTATATACACCTCGAGTGTGGGCACGGTGAGCAGGCGGCTCTTGATGGCGGTGGTCACCTCCACGTCGCAGCATTCGGCCATCGTCTGCACCACGAGGTGGTCGACGTAAGGGCGGTAGGGCTCCATGATGTCGTCGGCCAGGCAGTAGGCGTTGTAGCGGTTATGGTGGTGGATGCCGAGGGTGGGGAGGAGGCCGCTGCCGACGAGGGCGCGTGCGATGACGGCGCGGAGGATGGCATAGCCGTAGTTGAGCAGGGCGTTGGGATAGGCACCGTCGCGGCTGCGGGTGAAATCGGGAATGGTGGGGAACATCTGGCTCCAGTAGAAGGCTGCGGCACGCCCTTCGAGGTTGGTGCTGTCGCCGGAGAGCACCTCGGTGGCCCATTTCTTCATATTGCCGACCTCGATGCCATGCAGTTCCTGCAGCAAGGCGGCCTGGTTGCGTATCTTCTGTTGCACGGTCTGCTGCCACAACTGTTTGCGTAGCGGCAGCGAGGCATCCAGTTGGTTTTGGAAACGTTCGCTCTGCACGGTGTGCCCCTCGAGGGGAAGCATGAGGCCCACGGGCATGTGGCGGTCGTCGCAGGTGACGACGGAGGCGTTGTTGTCCAGCAGGGCGGCCATCACGCCATGGGTGAGGGTGATCTGCCGGTGGTCGAGCACCACGAAGCCGATGTCCTCAATTGGGATGGTGGCCTGCTTCTCAGGCTCGTCGTCGTGAGGCTCTTCGCTTCCATTATTTGAATTTTCAAGGTGCTCAGTTCCCCTTCGGGGTTCCAGCTTCACCACCAGCTGCCCGTTGCGGAGCGAGAGGTAGGCGGGATGCGAAAAACAGAGGGTGCGTTTGATCATAAGGCTATCCGATTTTGATAATGTTGCCGAGGCGGTCTACTTGGATGGGGATGCAGAACTTCTTTATCCCGTATTGTTTATCTATCGTAGTCTCCATTTTGTTCTGGGCTTCGTATTCTACCTTGTTCACTATAACACTGGCTGAGCTGGCAGGTGTGCAGTGTAAATAGTTGCCAGTGAAAGAAACTATCTTGTATATGTGAGACTTGTTTAACAGTGTGCTGTCTAATACTTCTTCTTTGTATGGCACATATACCAAATCGCCTGGTGATAGAATGTACAGCAGGCTGTCTTTGGCGGACATCAGACCTTCGGCCACCAGCCGTTCTGCCAGGTACTCCCGCCAAAACTTCTTATATTGCTTCTGTAGGTCGATGACAATATTGAGGGGAACGGTGGCATATCCGCGAGAGCCTTTCTCGTTGGTGTAGATGACAAAGAAGAGGTTGGTGCCCTTGGCTGCCTCGACAAACTTGGTGGCTTTCTGTCCGGAATGGCCCACGCTGAACTTGTTGGCCTGCTCGAAGACGCGTACCTTCTTGATGGGCATGTGAGGCCGTCCTCCGTTGAGTTGCTGTATGTTGTGGTTCATGCGCTCCAATCCGTCGGCGGAGAAAGCTTCATTCGGACTTCCCTCGGCGACCAAGTGTGCCATTAGGATGGAGCGTATGCCGCTGTCTGTAATGCTGGCGATGGCCTTCTCGGCAGCGGGTATGGTGGTGGCGTCTTTCATCAGTGAGAGCAGGTCTTTGCGGGTGGCGAAGTAACGGTCGCCCGTGTCTGCAGTATAGTAGTAGACCTCCACCTTTCCATCGGCAGCTTCGCTCCAGACGTCTTTGTTCTTTTCGAGGAATTCAATGACCTGCTTGTCGGTATAGCCAAGTTGTTTCTTATCCTTGATTTTCTCTTTCAACTCACGACTGACAATACTGTTGATGTTCTCCAGAGCCTTTTTAATAGGTACTTTCTTCTTCAGCTGCAAGTTGACCTCGCCGAATACGGTCTCTTTGTGCAGCGGTTTGCGGATGGCCCAGCTGTCGCCTTTCTCCTGTTTGACGGTTGTTCGTTTTCCGTTGCTGATGATGGAATAGCGGTTCGTGGTCTTGTTGATGACGCGTAGGTTCTGTTTGAAGCTGACCACGATGCCTTGCAGGACATGATAGGTGTCCTCGGTGAAGGTTGGCCAAGGCTTGATGAAGTCGGTGAATTTCTCATGGCGGTTGCCGTCATGGTCAGGGTAGTATTCGATGTGCCGCAACTTGTGTTGCAGGTCGTAGCGTCGGTTTCCGTCGTGCGAGGATTCGTTGTTGAGTAGGCTGACATGGTCGCGAGTGGTGCAGGCGATGACGATGGCATCCATGGCATGGTGGCGGTGGTCGATGCGCTTCTTGTTGAAGCCTTGCCGCAGTTCGAGAGGAACGGTGGGAATGGTGTGGCCGTTGGCGGTGGTTGTGGTATAGTCGGTAGTGCATGTCAGGGTATTGAGACGCTCGAAGCGGGGCAGGATGATGCGGTTCCACACGTCGCCGATGCCCCAGTCGCGTTTCAGGCGGTCGGTGATGGCACCGTTGCAGGGAATGACGTTCTTGGAGGTGACACTTTCTTCGCGGTTGCCCTCTTCGTCTTCAGTGCGTACGATGTTGGAGAGCAGGTGCATCATCAGGCGGCTGATGTATCGGCTGTCGTTCATCTGACGGGCGTTGAAGTCTTCCGGTATGTCGTCGAGCATCAGTTTCATGCGCTTGGCGCGGTTGTTGGCGAACAGGTCTGCCACCAGTTTCTCGTAAGCCTCAACCGACAGAATCTCTACCGTGCCGCCAAGGCTTAGCTGCACTCGCTCGCCGTGGTGGCCCATGATGAATTCGTGTCCGAGTTCACGGTCTTTCAGTTGGTTGACCTCGGCTTCGCATATCACTTTGTTGGAGAGTGAGTCATCGAACCATCGGCTTTGCGGGATGACGTGCTCGATTTGGTAGGCTGGTGTGAAGAGCTTGCCTAGCGGGATGGGGCGGCCGGTGTAGGGGGAGATGTATTTCTGGTCGAGCCACAGTTTGTAGCGTAGCACTTCGGAATGAGTGGGTTGGTTCTTTGCGGCGGCAAAGCGTTTGCGGATGTCCTCGATGTCCTGCCGCTCGCTCTCGTTCTCGAAGATGTCCTTTTCGGGTCGACGCATTACGCCGTCCTCATATATCTTCAGCAGCTCCATCTGCGACGGCGATTGCGGACGTACATTCTCCACTTGGCAGTCGGGGTTCATCAGTTCGAGAAGCATCAGCCGTAGGCGCTGGTTGGTGGCTTCATTTTCAGCGATGGACAGAGAGAGGCTTTCGCGTTCGGCCTTGGTCTTCTTCAACTCTCTGCCAAGTTCGATATGGATTTCGTCGGGTTTGCCATGTTGCCGCCAGATGTCGCGCACCACACGGAGACTCTCGGTGACGACCTGCTCCACCACGGGGTTGTTCAGTGAGTTGTGGCGGAAGTTGTCAAGGTATGCATCTATATCCTCAGGTGTTCTCCAGGGCTTGCTGTCTGATGCTTCGGAGTGGCGGCCATAGACGAGGTAACAGGCCTGCCAAGTGGACAAGCCTTGACATTGGCTGATATCGGTGATGCCAGCCAATGCTTTGCGTGCCGTTGGGGGCAAGGTGTCATCCACTTCGCCGGTAATCAGATGCTTGATGCGCTCTTGGACCCTACTGTCTATGGCGTTTTGATTCCAATATTTACCTCGGCGCATCACAGGCAGCAGGCGACCGATGGCTTTGGCCGAGTAGGCACCGTAGTCTTTTTCCTTATAAACCGTCAGTTGTCGGAAAGCATCGACAAACACCTTGCGTTCTGACTCATTCAGGCCTTGCTTTGTTGCAAAGGTGTACAAAGCTTTTTCGTACTGTGCGGGAATGTCGACCGAGTATAGAATGTGCCACAGTTGGAGTTCATTCTCAGTTGTTAAAAACGAATCGGGCAGACCTGCCTTGCGTATGCCGTCCAGCAATATCGTTCTGGTTTCACCGCAAGGATATTTACGATCGGTGACGTAGTTCCAGCGGTAGTGAGTGGTCTCTTTTTTACCTATCTTGAAATAGCGGAATAGGGTGGTTTGGTCTATTTCTTTCGTTTGGGTCAGATGGTCGAAGAGGGCGGTATAGGCGTCGTTGTCGGGAAGAAATCGAGCGGTTGTGTCGACATCGTCGCAATATAGTTTGAGGTTGTAGAGAAATTGCCATAAACGGAACTCCTGGAACAAAGGATGGGATTTTGCGATGCATTTACATGGTTTAACCACAGGTTTCCCGTCTCTCATTCTTGGTTCCCCGTCCTTAGTGGTTTGTGTGTATTTCTCATAAGGGCAATCGGAGATTAGACTGGTCTTGCTCTTCAGGGGACGCTGGTAGAAGAGTATGTCGTCGGCCAGCAGATAGGTGAAGTCGCGGTTGGCGATGCTGTTGCGATAGGCGTCGTTGCTTGGGTACAGGGATTCAATACATAGATTGTACAGGCCTCGGTCATTAAGTTCTGGCATGAACTCGCGTTGCTTGTCGAGGATGCGGTGCAGTTCCGTGAGGTATAGCTCGCGTTTGACGACACGGACTTTCTCTCCGATAATCCTCTGCGCGGGCGAGTGAAGCAGTGTGTTGTAAATGAATTCTCCGATGGTCAGTCCTGATGTTTCTATATCATGTTCGGTTTTGATTTTCCGAAGTCCCCAGTCGTCTTCGCTCGGTGCGCTCAGTCTGGGTTGCTCGTCCTTGCGATTGCCGTCTTTGTCCAATTTGAATGTAGCGATGAAGCTTCGGGTTTTACCCTTCCAGTCTGGTTCGGTGCGGAATGGTCTTTGGAAAATCCAGCCGTTTTCAAGGGTGATACTGTACCAAGGATAGCCCTTTTTGTCTTTTACTCCAGTCGGCTCAACATTGGTGACCAGCAGCTCGCAATATTTCTTCTCGTCTTTCTTGTTTTCTGTATCCCTGTCCAGCTCGTCCTGTTTGCCGCGTAGTTGAAAGTAGCCTCGCTTTTGGTTGAATTGTAGCAGTACCCATGCAAGTTCTTCTTTCGAGAGAGGATATGTCAGTGCCTTTTTCCGAAGGTAGTATATCGTCCAGTCGTAGGGGAGGTTGCCCTCTATCCCTGCTGCACGGAATTCTTGTACCATCTCCCTAAATGAGCTCGTAAACAGGAATTCCAGTTTGCCGTCCTTGCCTTCACGCCATGCCAGTTTAGGCTCTTTTTCGGCAGGCAGTTTCCCATATCGGTCCAGTTGAGAGGCGAAATGCTCGGGCAGAAAACCTATGATGTTCAATACGCGCAGCAGGCGTTCGCGGCGTAGAAGGAATCGCTCATGCAGGCGGCGTGTTCCACGTGCTTTTGTACGGTCTTCTGTGTATGAAACAGAGCCTCCGCTTTCAAATTTGCTCATGCGGTCGCCATCCATAGGTATGATACGGCTACCAGCTGCGTCAATGTGCTTCTTTTCATTGTCAACAATAGCCCATCCAATGCTATTTGTTCCGAGATCCAGCCCTAGTATTTTTGCCATAATAACAAGTAAGTTTGAGAATGCAAAGATACGTGTTTTTCAATGGATAGCAAAATTTATTTTGTCATATGTTGGAAAAGTTGTATTTTTGCAGCACTTTTTAAGCAATTCACAATAAGGATTATTCCGTTGTGAAAAACATTCCAGAGGGCGGAAACAGAGATGTTTCCGTCGTCTTTTTTTTATAAGAATGGTGTAGTGCCTCTGCATACTTTGGACAATAAAAGAGGAATATGGACGTTAATGTGGTGTAATAAACTGACAAAATGAAGAAAGTTACCAAGCCTAAAGATTATAATGTTTTCTGGCACAGGGTTGTGCCGGGCGTCAATCTGCTGCTGGTGGCCATCTGCATCTGTGGCAACATTGCCAGCAATGCGGGCTTCTGCCGTCCCGTGGTTTGGGCCGCCATCGTGCAGGCCGTCGCTTTTCTGAACGTCGTCGGTTTCACGTGGCTGGAGCAGACGCGGCTGAGGGGTGTGAATGCCTTGCTGTGCGGCATCAGCACGTGCGTGTATGTCTACTGGTGCATGTTCCTCGGCGGATGGACTGTGGCTCTTGCCCGTGCCGCTGTGGTTCCTGTTCCTGCTCGTGTGGCGCAATATGGTGCGTCCCCTGTTCGCCGCCGCCAGGTGGTGGTACCTGGCCGGGGTATTGGTTTGTGTGCTGTTTGCCATAGGCTGCGGCAAAGGCTATGGCTCTGCCTGCAAGGCCTACGACGAAGGACGTGTGCCCGACGGCAACCCGATGACGGAGCGCATCGCGGGGATGAAATTCCTTTATCATACGGAATACTGCCTTTACGACGGCTGGCGGCCACCGCTGCACCACCCCGCCCTGGTGCTCGGAATGAGGCTTAACGACAATCGCCACCCTCGGGGCGGCATGCACTTGGAGAACCGCGTCCCCTTGTATAGGGAGCTGTATCCCGACCGTCCCGTCGTCCGCAGGTGTGCATGCAGTCTGGAGTCGAAGTGGAACGGATATGCCACCGATACGTTATGGACAGAAAACAATAAAAGCATTCAACAATGAAAAGAGCAATCTATATCGTCATCGGACTAATCTGTGTGGGCCTGGGGGTGCTGGGCGTGATTGTGCCGGGCCTCCCCACGACTCCGTTCCTGCTGCTGGCATCGTGGCTTTTCTACCGCTCGTCGCCGCGTCTGCAGCAATGGCTGCTCGACTCCTGGCTGGGCAAGTATATCCGTTCCTACCACAAGCACGGGGGCATGACCGTCACCCAGAAGGCCGGTGCCGTGGGCGTGATGGTGTTTTTCGTGCTCCTCTCGGCGTTTGTCTTCATTCCCGCCTCTTCGGTGGCACGCCCCATAGTGCTTGCCGCCGGCGCCGTCGGAGCGTTGACGGTCATCTTCGCTGTCCCCAACGCCAAGAACGATGAGTGATGGCCCGTCAGCATGCTGCCATGGGGAGCGTCAGTCGCTCATGCGCTGGCGGAGGTAGAGGATGGCGTCGATGTTGCGGGGGACCTGAAGGTCGAGGGTGCCGCTGACGATGCCGATGACGTGGCCCTGGCGGACGGCGCTGAGGCGGTCGTAGGGCTTCATGTTGCAGAAGGCGGCGCTGTCCTCGCGGCGGACGATGATGTAGTCCGGGTCTTCGCCCACGAGGGCTTCGAGGCTGTAGCTCCAGCCCTCCACGTCCTCGGCAATGTTGTGGCCGCCGGCCATGCGTATGATGTCGTTGATGAAGGTGTTTCCGCCGGCTGTGAAGTTGCCCGTGGGGCCGAAGCCGACGACGTAGTACATCTTCGGTGAATTTGTGAATTCGTTAATTTGTGAATTCGTTAATTCGTTAATTCGTTTGCTCAATAACGCATTCAATGAGTCGGCCTCGTGCTCCTTGCCTACCAGGCGGCCGATGGCGCGGATGTTGTCGTAGAGGGCCTCGAAGCGGGGTTTCTCAATCACGCACACCATCGGGGTGCCCATCTGGTCCATCTGGTCGGTGGCCTTGCGGCTCACCATGGAGCCGCTGATGACGAGGTCGGGATTGAGAGAGAGAATCTTCTCGATGTTGAGGTTGCTGATGCCGCCGATGGAGGGTATCTGTGCCGCTTCGGCAGGGTACTCGCAGAAGTCCGTGCGGCCCACGAGGAGGTCGCCGGCGCCGAGGGCGAACATGATCTCCGTTACGGCAGGGGAGAGGCTGACCACTTGCTGCGGCTGTGCGGGAACGACGACGGTGCGGCCGTAGTCGTCGGTGACGGTGTCGGTTGTGGCCTCCGGCTGGCGGGTTCCTCCGCCGCATGCGGCGAAGCACAAGACAAAGCCCATCAACAGGATGGGCTTGATGGTTTTAGTGGATTTGATGGACATTTTCAATTCTCAATTTTCAATTCTCAATTCTCAATTCTCACGCGTCTTCCATTCCTCCGCAAATGGGGAGGACGACGCTGGTGATGTAGGGGCACATGTCGCTGGCCAGGAAGACGCAGGCCTGCGCCACCTCGTCGGGCTTGCCGGCGCGCTTCATGGGGATGCGGCTGGTCCAGGTCTTCATCAACTCCGGCGGCACCTCGGCGGTCATCTCGGTCTCCACGAAGCCCGGGGCCACCACGTTGACGCGGATGTTGCGGGCGGCGAACTCCTTGGCGCAGCTCTTGCTGAAGCCTATGATGGCGGCCTTCGAGGCGGCATAGTTGGCCTGGTTGTAGTTGCCCGCGATGCCTACCACGGAGCCGATGTTGACGATGGAGCCGAAGCCCTGCTTCCACATCGACGGCTGGATGGCCTTGGTCATGCAGAACACGGAGCCGAGGTTGGTGTGCATCACGCGGTCCATCTGTTCCTCGGTCATGCGTTTCACAGCGCTGTCGTCGGTGATGCCGGCATTGTTGACCAGGATGTCGACCTGGCCGAAATCCGTCAGGACTTCCTTCACAAAGGCTTGTGCGGAATCATAATCGGCCACGTCGTAGGCATAGCCCTTGGCCTTCACGCCAAGGGCGAGGAGTTCCTGCTCCACGGCAACCATCTTCTCGCCGCGCGAGCGGCCGCAGAAGGCCACGTTGCAACCTTCCTTGGCGAACCGTACAGCAATAGCGTGACCGATGCCACGAGTGGCACCGGTCACGATTGCAGTCTTATTATCTAACAGCATATATGGACGTTAGAGAAGTTTTGCCAGTTTGGCGGCGAGGTCGCCCACGCGGGTGCTGTAGCCCTTCTCGTTGTCGTACCAGCTGACGATCTTCACGAAGTTGCCGTCCATGACCTGGGTCAGGAGGCTGTCGAAGATGCTGCTGTGGGTGTTGTCGATAATGTCGATGCTGACGATGGGCTCCTCGACATACTGGAGGACACCTTTCATCGAGCCTTCAGCGGCTTCCTTGATGGCGGCGTTGATTTCCTCCTTGGTGACGTTCTTCTCGAGCTCGGCGGTCAGGTCGACAACAGAACCGTCGGGAGTGGGGACGCGCATGGCAAAGCCGTCCAGCTTGCCTTTCAGCTCGGGGATCACCAGACCCACAGCCTTGGCGGCGCCGGAGGAGGTGGGGATGATGCTGACGGCGGCGGCACGGGCACGACGGAGGTCGCTGTGCGGCTGGTCCAGGATCTTCTGGTCGTTGGTGTAGCTGTGCACGGTGTTCATCAGACCGCGCTTGATGCCGAACTTGTCGTTCAGGACCTTGGCAACGGGGGCCAGGCAGTTGGTGGTGCAGCTGGCGTTGCTGACGAGCTGCATCTCCTTGGTCAGCACGTTGTCGTTCACGCCCATCACCACGGTGGCGTCCACGTCGTCGGCCTTGCCGGCGGGCACGGTGAGGATGACCTTCTTGGCACCGGCGTTGATGTGCTTCATCATCTGCTCGCGTTTCTTGAACAGACCGGTGCTCTCCACCACGATGTCGACACCCAGCTCGCCCCAAGGCAGGTTCTGCGGGTCGCGCTCGGCATAGATTTTCACCTTCTTGCCGTTCACCACGAGGCAGTCGCCTTCGGCATGCACTTCACCGTCGAAGTTCTCATGCACGGAGTCGTATTTGAACAGGTAGGCCAGGGTGTTGGCGTCGGTGAGGTCATTGATAGCGACGATTTCCAGCTCGGGGTGGGCGAGCATGGCGCGGAAGCTCATTCTTCCGATTCGGCCGAAGCCGTTGATAGCAACTTTTGCCATATTATATTGTTTTTTAATGGGTTATAAATTTTTTTGTTGTTTATTGATTTTACAAAAGTACTAATATTTTTTCACATAACCAAATATTTGGAACAATATTTTTCTCCGCGGGGCGTTATTCCGGCAAAAAAAAAACCGTCGTGACAACAAAAGACACACACACAGCCGTGCAGCGGAAACGCCGTCTCCTCAGACCCTGGAGGGAGATTGGTGCCGTCCGCAGGATTGTTCGCATCCTCTGGATTTCCGTTGTGGGCCTCTGGCTTTTCACCATCCTTCAGGTGCTGCTGGGCGCGGTCTTCAACCCGCCGCTGACACCCCTCATGGTGCAGCGTTTCTTCCAGCAACTCACCGACGACGAGCGCTCCGTACGCTTCGAACGCGACTACGTCTCCCTCGACGACATCTCCAACAATCTCGTCACCGCCGTTGTCTACTCCGAGGACGGCCTTTTCATGTATCACCACGGCTTCGATGTGAAGCAGATGAAGATTGCCTATCGGGAAAACGAAAGCGGCAAACGCTTCCGCGGCGGCAGCACCATCAGCCAGCAGACGGCCAAAAACGCCTTCCTCCCGCACAGCCGCACCCTCCTCCGCAAAGGCGCCGAGGCCTACTACACGGTGCTGATCGAGACCTTCTGGAGCAAACGCCGCATCATGGAGGTATACCTGAATATCATAGAGTTCGGCGACGGCATCTATGGCGCCGAGGCCGCAGCACAGCACTACTTCGGCCACTCCGCCAAGACCCTCAGCCGCAAGGAGGCCTCCCAGCTCGCCGCCACCCTCCCGGCCCCCCTGAAGCGCAACCCCTCGCACGCCTCGCCCTACTTCCGTCGCCGCACGGCCGACATCCAGAGCCGCTTTTCCTGGGGCATGGTGGACCTCGACAACCCCGACCCAAAGAAACTGGAAAAATATAAGAACCAGGAAGGTATAATCGATTTCATTAAGTGGTACTTGAAGAAGGAAAAATAACCATGGACGACATCCGCCCCACTTGGCAACGCAACCGTCGCGACTTTGCCTCCTACCTCCGGCTGGAGAAAGGCCTGGCGGACAACTCCGTGCAGGCCTACCTGAGGGACTTCGACCATATGGCCCGGTTCATGTCCGAGCAGGGGGTGGACAGCGAGCACGTAAGCCTCGAACAACTGCAGCAACTCCTTGCGCAACTGAACGATACCGGCATCGCTCCCACCTCTCAGCGACGCATGATTGCCGGATGGCGCATGTTCTTCCACATGCTCGTCGTCGAGGACGCCATCAAGGACAGTCCTGCCGACCTCCTGGACCTCCCGCTGCGCCCCAAGCACCTGCCCGATGTGCTTACCGACGAGGACATTACGAAAATCCAGGAGACCTTCGACCTTAGCCTCCCCGACCAGTTCCGGAACTACGTCATCGTCGAGGTGCTCTACGGCTGCGGCCTGCGAGTATCGGAATTGGTAAACCTCAAGCTGTCAAACATCTACGAGCAGGAACAGGCCCTTCTCATCACCGGCAAGGGCGACAAGCAGCGCTGGGTGCCCATCAACCCGCGCGCCCTCGAGCTGATGCTCACCTACATCCACAACGTCCGCTCGCACCTCGACATCAAACCCGGCGAAGAGAAATACGTCTTCCTCAACCGTCGCGGCAGCCACCTCTCGCGTAACTTCGTCTTCATGTTCCTGCAAGACGCTGTCTCCGAGGCGGGTATCCAGAAGCATGTCAGCCCCCACTCCCTCCGCCACTCCTTCGCCACCGAACTCGTCGAGAACGGTGCCGACCTCCGTGCCGTGCAGGAGATGTTGGGCCACGAAAGCATCTCCACCACCGAAATCTACACCCACCTCACCCGCGACACCCTCCGCAACACCATCGCCACCTATCATCCCCACTATAAGAGATAACCGATGTTTATATATCGAAATGACCATTTCTGCAGGGCCACTCTTTTCTTATTCTCCCATATCGAAATACGCTAAAAATGCCAACAGTTCCCCATCAAACGGCCAGAAAGCCCTTCCGAACGTCGCAATAAATACATAATCAGATAAATAATCACCCTACCATCTCCCTACCAACTCCCTATCAACTCCCTACCAAGTCCCACCATGGCGGGACTTCGTGGGAGGGTGGAGGGAAAAGGGAGGGTTGGCGGACCGGGAGGGGTGGGAGAGGGGTGGGGATGGAATGTTAAATAAAGTGTTAAAAGTTGTCTATTCGATATTTTTATATCTTTTGTACATGTTGTTGAAAAAAATATTTTGTCATGTTGGGGCTTTTTTGTATCTTTGCATTTTCTAAAATGAAAAGAAATTTAATAATATATTAATAACAAACACATTAAACTAAGATGACAAAGTACGTTTACACGTTCGGCGGCAAGACTGCCGAGGGAAAAGCTGACATGAAAAACCTTCTTGGAGGCAAAGGCGCCAACTTGGCCGAGATGTGCCTCCTGGGTCTGCCGGTGCCTGCCGGATTGACCATCACTACCGAGTGCTGCACCGCCTACTACGCCAACGGCTGCCAGCTGCCCCAGGGCCTCATGGACGAGGTTTGGAAGGGTGTTGAGAACATCGAGAAAATCATGGGCATGAAATATGACGATGCCGAGAACCCCCTGCTCGTCTCCTGCCGCTCCGGCGCCCGCTCCTCCATGCCCGGCATGATGGACACCGTCCTCAACATCGGCCTCAGCAGCAAGACCATCCCCGGCATGCTGAAGAAGACCAACAACCCCCGTTTCGTGTACGACTCCTACCGTCGTCTGATTATGATGTACGCCGACGTCGTCATGGAGAAAGCCGAAGGCATTGAACCCGCCGACGGCAAGGGCATCCGCAAGCAGCTCGACGACATGCTCGACGAGTACAAGGCCGTCAAGGGCTACAAGAGCGACACCGAGCTCACCGCCGAGGACCTGATGAAGCTTGCCGATGCCTTCAAGGTGCGCGTGAAGGAGGTGCTCGGCACCGAATTCCCCGACGATGCCCGCGAGCAGATGGTCGGCGGCATCAAGGCCGTCTTCAAGAGCTGGAACGGCAAGAAGGCCGTCAGCTACCGCAAGATTGAGGGCATCCCCGACGACTGGGGCACCGCCGTCAACGTGCAGGCCATGGTCTTCGGCAACATGGGCGACACTTCCGCCACCGGCGTGGCTTTCACCCGCGACCCAGCCACCGGCGCCAACCAGTTCTACGGCGAGTGGCTCGTCAACGCCCAGGGCGAGGATGTCGTGGCCGGTATCCGTACCCCCAGCCCCCTCAACGACGAGACCAAGAACGAGAAGAACAAGGACATGAAGTCCATGCAGGAGCTCATGCCCGAGACTTACAAGGAACTCTGCGACATCCGCAATATCCTCGAGAAGAACTATCACGACATGCTCGACATCGAGTTCACCATCCAGGACAGCAAGCTGTACATGCTGCAGTGCCGCGTTGGCAAGCGCACGGGTATGGCCGCCGTCACGATGGCCCTCGACATGCTGAAGGAAGGCATGATCGACGAGCAGGAGGCCGTGATGCGCATAGCCCCCAACCAGCTCGACGAGCTGCTGCACCCCATCCTGGACGCCAAGGACGAGAAGAACTTCGACGTGCTGGCCAAGGGTCTGCCCGCCGGTCCTGGCGGTGCCGTGGGTGTCATCGCCCTCACCAGCGAGAAGGCCATGGAATACCACGAGGCTAAGATCAAGAACATCCTCGTCCGCGAGGAGACCAACCCCGAGGACGTCGAGGGCATGCGTGCCGCCGATGGTATCCTCACCGCCCGTGGCGGTATGACCAGCCACGCCGCCCTTGTGGCCCGCGGATGGGGCAAGTGCTGCGTGGTGGGTTGCGACGCCGTCAAGATCAATGCCGACGAGGCCTCTGTATCCACCGACGCCTATGGCAAGAAGACTGTCAGCGTCAACGAGGCCAAGACCGTGACCATCAACGGCAAGGTGTTCCACGAGGGCGACATCATCTCCCTCAACGGCACCAAGGGCTATGTCTATGCCGAGCAGGTGAAGACCATCGACACGAGCGTCGACACTCCGCAGTTCAAGAGTATCATGGCCCTGGTTGACAAATACCGCAAGATGGGTGTCCGCACCAATGCCGACAACCCCGCCGACGCCCAGAAGGCCCTCGATTTCGGAGCCGAAGGTATCGGTCTGTTCCGCATCGAGCACATGTTCTATGGCGAGAACAGCGAGGTGCCCCTGGAGAAGCTGCGCAACATGATTCTCGCCGACACCCTCGAGGCCCGCATCGCCGCCCTGGCCGAGTTGGAGCCCTACGTCCGCGAGAGCGCCAAAGGCACGCTGAAGGTGATGGACGGCAAGCCCCTGACCTTCCGCCTGATGGATCCCCCGCTGCACGAGTTCGTCCCCCAGACCGAGGAGAAGCAGCGCGAGGTGGCCAAAGCCCGCGGCATCGAGTTTGAGAAGCTGCACGCCCGCATCGAGAGCATGCACGAAGTGAACCCCATGATGGGTCTCCGCGGTGTGCGTCTGGGCATCATCTACCCCGAAATCACCGAGATGCAGTTCCGCGCCCTCTTCAGTGCCACCTGCGAGCTGCTGAAGGAAGGCATGCACCCGATGCTCGAGATCATGGTACCGCTGACCATCAACGCCGCCGAGCTCAAGCACCAGAAAGCCCTCGCCAGCCGCGTCAAAGCCGAGGTCGAGGCCAAGTACGGCATGCAGTTCGAATACAAGTTCGGCACCATGATCGAGATTCCGCGCGCCGCCCTCGTGGCCAACCAGATTGCCGAGGTGGCCGAGTTCTTCAGCTTCGGTACCAACGACTTGACGCAGATGACCTTCGGATTCAGCCGCGACGACGTCAACGCCATTGTGAAGACCTATGTCGACGAGAAGATTATCCCCGCCGACCCCTTCAACAACTTCGACCGCGAGTGCGTCGGCGAGCTGGTGAAGATTGGTATCGAGCGTGGCCGCTCGACCCGCGCCAACCTCAAGTGCGGCGTCTGCGGTGAGCACGGTGGCGATCCCACGGCTGCCGAGTTCTTCTACAAGAACGGCATGAACTACGTGAGCTGCTCGCCCTTCCGCGTGCCCGTGGCCCGCCTCGCCGCCGCCCAGGCCGCTATCAAAGAAGCCCGTGAGAAATAAATGTATGAACGACAACAGAGACAACAGAGACAACCTTTGCCGGCGCAGCAAGCGCCGGTAGGGTTGCTTTGCACGTTGTCTTGGTAGTCAAGGTTGTCGTAAAAAAAAAATAAAGTTAATATGGAAAACAAAATCAGAAAAGACCTCGAAGCGCTGGGTATCACCGGCGTGAAGGATATCCACTACAACCCCTCCTACGAGGAGCTCTTCAAAATTGAGATGGACCCCTCGTTGACGGGCTATGACAAAGGGCAACTCACCGAACTTGGTGCTGTCAACGTGATGACGGGCATCTACACCGGCCGTTCGCCCAAGGACAAATATATCGTCATGGACGAGAACTCGAAGAACACCGTGTGGTGGACCTCCGAGGAGTACAAGAACGACAACCACCCGATGAGCGAGGAGGTGTGGGGCCAGATGAAGGAACTGGCCCGCAAGGAGCTCTGCGACAAGGAACTCTTTGTGGTCGACGCTTTCTGTGGCGCCAACAAGGACACCCGCATCGCCGTGCGTTTCATCATGGAGGTGGCCTGGCAGGCCCACTTCGTGCGCAACATGTTTATCAAACCCTCCGAAGAGGAGTTGAAGAACTTCACTCCGAGCTTCACCGTCTACACCGCCAGCAAGGCCAAGGTGGAGAACTACAAGGAGCTGGGAATGAACAGCGAGACCTGCGTGGCCTTCAATGTCAGCAGCCGTGAGCAGGTGATCCTGAATACCTGGTACGGTGGCGAGATGAAGAAGGGCATGTTCTCGATGATGAACTACTACCTGCCGCTGCGCGGTATCGCCGCCATGCATTGCTCCGCCAACACCGATATGAAGGGTGAGCACACCGCCATTTTCTTCGGTCTGAGCGGCACCGGCAAGACCACCCTCAGCACCGACCCCAAGCGTCTGCTCATCGGCGACGACGAGCACGGCTGGGACGACGAGGGTGTCTTCAACTTCGAGGGCGGCTGCTACGCCAAGGTTATCAACCTGGACAAGGACAGCGAGCCCGACATCTACAACGCCATCCGCCGCGATGCCCTGCTGGAGAATGTGACCGTGGCTGCCGACGGCAAGATCAACTTCGCCGACAAGAGCGTCACCGAGAACACCCGTGTGAGCTACCCCATTGACCACATCGAGAAGATTGTCCAGCCGGTTCACGGCAAGAGTGCCGGTCCCGCCGCCGAGAACGTCATTTTCCTCTCGGCCGATGCCTTCGGTGTGCTGCCTCCCGTGAGCATCCTCACCGCCGAGCAGTGCAAGTACTACTTCCTCAGTGGTTTCACCGCCAAGCTGGCTGGTACCGAGCGCGGTATCACCGAGCCTACGCCCACCTTCAGCGCCTGCTTCGGCCAGGCCTTCCTCGAGCTGCACCCGACGAAGTATGCCGAGGAGCTGGTGAAGCGCATGGAGAAGAGCGGCGCCAAGGCCTACCTGGTCAATACCGGATGGAACGGCACCGGCAAACGCATCTCTATTAAGGATACGCGCGGAATTATCGATGCCATCCTCGACGGAAGCATCCTCAAGGCCGAGACGAAGAAGATTCCTTATTTCGACTTCGAGGTGCCCACCGCCCTGCCTGGTGTCGACCCGAAGATCCTCGACCCCCGCGACACCTATGCCGACGCCAAGGTGTGGGACGAGAAGGCCCGCGACCTGGCCGACCGCTTCGTGAAGAACTTCGTGAAGTTCACTCACAACGAGGCCGGCAAAGCCCTGGTGGCCGCTGGTCCCAAAAATTGAAAAAAAATAATAATATAAAATAGTAGTAGAGATGAAAAAAGGAATCGCCATTGCATTGTTACTGATGGGCGTATTCGCCTTGGAAGCCAAAGCATACGATTTTGGAATCAGGCTGAGCAACGGCGATTCCTTGTTCTTCAACGTCACGGATGTGCAGAACCGCTACGTGAAGGTTGTGCCGCCGAGGACGGGAGGAACGAACCACTACTACGGTCACCGCCAGCCTTCGGGAGCGGTGATTATCCCTGCCAAGGTGAAATGGAAAGGGACGGAGTATGCCGTTACGGCGATAGGAGACAGGGCTTTTTCGGGTTGCAGCAAGATGCAACTTGTGGTGATGCCCGAGACGGTGCGAGAAATCGGAGCCTATGCTTTCTACGGTTGCAGCGGTATGAAAGGGAAAGTGAGTATCGGAGCGAATGTGGTCCGTATCGGCGCTTCGGCATTCTATGGATGCTCGGCGCTGACGGAAGTGTTGTTCCGCGCCAGGGATTGCGAGTATATGGGAGGTTCGGTGAGCATGACGGTCTTTGGCAACTGCCGTAGCCTGAGGAAGGTGACGGTGGACGAGGACGTGCGCCGCATCCCCGACTACGCTTTCTGTGGAGTGGATGCCATCAGCGACTCCCTCGTTCTGCCTTCGTCGCTGGCGTATGTGGGCAAATATGCTTTCGCCTACTGCAGCAGTCTTGGAGGCGGAGTGACGATACCGGACGGCGTGGAGAGCATCGGCGAATGTGCATTCCACCAATGCCACTCGTTGAAATCGGTCATCATCGGTGCTTCGGTGAAGCACATCGGTGGCCGCGCGTTCTACCATTGTGTGGGATTGAAACAGGTGAAAGTCAATCCGATGTATCCGCCCGAGATTGTGGTTACCACCTTCTCCGACATTCCGAAGACGGCGAAGTTCAGTGTGCCCTGCGTGAGCAAGCGTCTCTACGAAAAATCCGGTTTCTGGAAGAGGCTTGGGACGTTCGAGACCTTCGGTAGTTGCACCTTCGCCATTAGCGGCTCGATGGACAATCCCGAAGCGGGCATCGTGACGGGTGCCGGCGAATATGGTTTGGGCGACAGCGTGCGGCTGACGGCTGTTTGTGCCGCCGGTTTCGGTTTCGACGGCTGGAACGACGGCAATCGCGACAACCCCCGTACCTTCCTGCCCAAGGGCAACGAGAACTATGTGGCAATGACGCGTCCTTCGGGAACGCTGATATTCCACGATACAATCTATCGTGTCGACACCATCTACAAGGATGGCTACAAGGTTATCCGCGACACGGTCGACCTTCAGGAGGTGGCCATCACCATCAACGACCTGAAAGAGGTGACCTTCGACAAGGACCGCAAGCGACTGAAATGGAACTTCCCGAAGAGTGAGAAGGTTGTTTCGGTATCGCTCTTCAACCAGGCGGGCGAATGTGTCTATTCCGGAAACGGCCGCAAAGGTAGCGTCAACATGAAGCGTCTGCCTGCCGGCAGTTATATCGTCCGCATTGAGACTGTGCGCCGTGTGTTGCGTTGCCGCTTCTTTATGGGGAGTGACAACGCTTGGGGTGCATTGGATTCACCTATGAGGGCTCAGTAAGAAAGAAAAGTTTAATACAGATATATTTATTAAAACAAATAATATGACAACCAACAATTTTGCATCGCGTCACAACGGTGTCTCCAAAGAGGCCGATGTGAAGAAGATGCTCGAGGCCATCGGCGTCAGCAGCATGGACGAGCTCATCGAGAAGGCTGTTCCCGCAGCCATCCGTCTGAAAGAGCCCATGCCCCTGCCCGAAGGAATGAGCGAGTATCAGTTCCTGAACCATTGTCGTTCGCTTGCGCAGAAGAACAAGCTCTACCGCACCTATATCGGCATGGGCTACTACGGCACCATCACCCCCGCCGTCATCATGCGCAACGTGTTCGAGAATCCCGGTTGGTACACCAGCTACACTCCGTACCAGACGGAGATTAGCCAAGGTCGCCTTCAGGCCCTGATGAACTATCAGACCATGATTGCCGACATGACGGGCATGCCGCTGAGCAACGCATCGCTGCTCGACGAGGCCACCGCCGCCGGCGAGGCCATGATTATGTTCTTCAACAGCCGTAGCCGCCAGGCCCAGAAGGACGGCATCTGCAAGGTGTTTGTAGACGAAGGCATTCTGCCTCAGACTCTTGCCGTCATGAAGACCAATGCCGCCCCCCGTGGCATCGAAATCGTTACCGGCAAAGCCGCCCAGACCGAACTCGATGGCAGCTACTTCGCTGCTTTTGTGCAGTACCCCAACCAGTTTGGTGAGGCTCAGGATTGGACAGAGTTCATCAGTAAGTGCCATGAGAAGGGCATCTTCGTATGCATGGCTACCGACCTGATGGCCCTGGCCCTGATGAAGACTCCCGGCGAGATGGGTGCCGACTGCGCCATTGGCAATGCCCAGCGCTTCGGTCTTCCCATGGGCTTCGGTGGTCCTCACGCAGGCTTCTTTGCCTTCACCGATGCCTTCAAGCGCCTCTTCCCTGGCCGCATCATCGGTTGGACCATCGATGCCAAGGGCAACCCCGCCCTCCGTATGGCCCTCGGTATGCGCGAGCAGCACATCAAGCGCGACAAGGCTACCTCCAACATCTGCACCGCCGCCGCCCTCGTGGCCAACATGAGCGGTTTCTATGCCGTCTGGCATGGTCCTGAAGGCATCCGCGACATTGCTACCCACATCTGCGCCCGCGCTCACCGCCTGGCTCAGGAGCTGGAGCAGTACGGCTACAAGCAGTGGAACAAGGTCTACTTCGACACCCTGGCCCTCCAGTGCCCTGTGCCCACCGCCAAGGTTCGCGAAGTGGCTCTGAAACATGAGATTAATTTCCGTTATATCTGCGAGGAGTGCATCGGCATCTCCATCGACGAGACCGTCACCAAGGCCGATCTCGATGCCATCGTGGCTTGTCTGGCTGAAGCAGCCGGCAAGAAGGCCGAAGCCCTCGAGTGCAAGGGTTGCTGCTGCCAGTTTGCCGACGAGGCCATCCCCGCCGACCTCAAGCGTACCAGCACCTATCTTACCGAGAAGGTCTTCAACGCCTACCATGATGAGACCTCCATGATGCGCTATATCAAGATGCTCGAGGAGAAAGACCTCAGCCTCAACCGCGCCATGATTCCGCTGGGCTCCTGCACCATGAAGCTCAACGCCGCCGCCGAGATGATGCCCCTCAGCTGGAGCAAGCTCGCCGGCATGCATCCCTTCGTGCCCGCCGACCAGGCTGAGGGTTACCTCGAGATGATTCACGACATCGAGCGTCGCCTCGCCGTCATCACCGGTTTTGCCGGCGTCAGCCTGCAGCCCAACTCGGGTGCCTACGGCGAATACAGCGGCCTCACCGTCATCCGCAACTACCACATCGCCAACGGTCAGGGTCAACGCAACGTCTGCCTCATCCCCGCCTCCGCTCACGGTACCAACCCCGCCTCCGCCGCCAAGGCCGGCATGACGGTGGTTGTTGTGAAGTGCAACGACAAGGGCGATGTCGACATCGACGACCTGAAGGCCAAAGCCGAGCAGTACAAGGACACCCTCAGCTGCTTGATGATTACCTATCCGTCGACCCACGGTGCTTTCGAAGAGGGCATCCTCGACATCATCAACATCATCCACAGTATGGGCGCCCTCGTCTACATGGACGGCGCCAACATGAACGCCCAGGTGGGCCTCACCAGCCCTGGTCACATGGGTGCAGATGTGTGCCACCTCAACCTCCACAAGACCTTTGCCATGCCTCACGGCGGCGGCGGTCCCGGCGTTGGCCCCATTGCCGTCAGCCAGAAACTGGTCGACTTCCTGCCCACGCACCCCGTGGTCGAAGTCGGTGGCAGCAAGGGCAACACCATGGCAGCAGCCCCCTACGGCAGCGCCTACCTCCTGCCCATCACCTACGGCTACCTGCTGATGCTCGGCGGCGAAGGCCTCACCGAGGTCACCAAGCACGCCATACTCAACGCCAACTACCTGCGTGCCCGCCTGCAGAAGTACTACAAGATTCTCTACACCAACCGCAACGGCATGTGCGGCCACGAGATGATTGTCGACTTCAACGAGTTCAGCCTCAAGGTTGGTGTCGGCGATATCGCCAAGCGCCTCATGGACTACGGCTTCCATGCTCCCACCGTGGCCTTCCCGGTGCACAACACCCTCATGGTGGAACCCACCGAGAGCGAGCCCCTCAGCGAGCTCGACCGCTTCTGCGACGCCATGATTGCCATCCGTCAGGAGATTGACGACATCATGACCGGCCGCAGCGACGAGAAGAACAACCCCATCGCCAACGCTCCCCACACCATGCAGGTGGTATGCGCCGACGAGTGGACGCTGCCCTACAGCCGCCAGAAGGCTGCCTTCCCGCTGCCCCACGTCGAGAAGTATTGGCCCACCATCAGCAAGATCGACGACGCCTATGGCGACCGCAATCTCCAGGCTGTCTGGGCTGAATAAAGAAACCGCAAGGTAAAAAAAAGAAAGGCATCCGAACCGGATGCCTTTCTTTTTATTGCTCTTCCTGCCGCGCCAGCGCGCTCCGCAGGTGCTCCGTGGTGTTCTTGAAGTGCAGCGTGTGCGGATTGTCGGGCAGTTCGCGTTGCAGGCCTTCCAGCACCAGGTCGAAATATTCGATGCTCACAGGGTCGCGCGGGTCGATGAGGGCGCGGTTGTTGAACGGCTTGTAGAGCGCAATCAGCGCCGAAAGCGACCCGGCGTTCTCCTCCACGAAGCGACAAACATACTCCTGCTGCTCCACAAAGGTGGCATGATAGATGGAGTCCATGGTGGCCTTCAGCGCGTCGTAGGTGGCGTTGTCGATTTCTTTTGCCGCCAGGAGGGCATCGTAGTGGTTCACGGAATCCACCAGGGCAAAAAGAATCTTCGAGCCATCGTTGGTGTACTGCTGGAGCTGCCACAGGAGCGCGCTCTCCGTCGAGCCTTTCACATTGTAGGTCAGCGAAAGGTTGTCGTATTTGCCCGTCACTTCGATGCGCTCGCCGTTTGACGGCAGGGTCACAATATAGTTGTTCTCCGTTGTGTGAAGGTTGTAGAGGCTCTTGTAAGGCGGGTTGTAGCGGTATTTGAAGTGGCCGTTGGCATCCATGCGGATGGAGTCGATAAAAATGGGCCCTTCGGGAGCAATCTCCTCGATCCATAGGCTCTTGCCTGCGCCCCCTTCGATGGTGCCTTCGATGGTGAAGCCGTCGTGCTTGCATGCGCTGGCGCCAAGCAGGAGCAGGCTTAGGCAGATGAATGTTCTAAGTTTGTATTTCATAATCCAAATATTTTTTTGTTATACAAGCAAATCGGCAAGCGTCAGGGCTGCCATAGCCTCTACGATGACGGGAGTGCGTAGCACCTGACAGCTGTCGTGCCGTCCAACGATAGTTGTGGGCACAAGTGTTCCCTCGTCAGACAGACATTCCACCTCCGAAGGCAACGTCACCACGGGGTGGAAGGCCACGCGGAACTCCACGGGCATGCCGTTGCTAATGCCCCCTTGCACGCCACCGCAATGGTTGGTTGTGGTGAGTGGCCGAGTGGCCGAGTGGCTGAATGGATGAGGTGCCCACCGGTCCACAAACTCGCTGCCTTTCATCCTTGCGGCAGCAAAACCTGCACCCATCTCGAAGCCTATGGCTGACGGGATGGACATCATGGCCTGCGCCAGCAGAGCTCCCAATTTGCCGAAGATGGGGTTGCCCACGCCGGCCCGGAGGCCGTCGATGCGGCAATTCACGATGCCCCCGCGGGTGTCGCCTTCAGGGCCGAGGGTGTCCACCTCGGCGTGAATGGATACAGGCCCGATGGCTTGCTTGGCGATGGCACCGGCAACAACGCGTGCCACCGTCTCGCGTGCCGATGCGCGGCCGCCGCCGCGGTGGTCGCGCACGCCAAAACGTGCCTCATAGGTGTAGTCGGCGTGGCCCGGACGATAGAGGTGCTCCAGCGTGGCGTAGTCGTCCGGACGGGCGTTGTGGTTGCGGATGCAGAAAGCTATGGGGGTGCCGAGGGTGATGCCGTCCTTGATGCCGGAGAGCCATTCTACCCGGTCCTCTTCCTGGCGTGGGGCGCCGGAGGAACGCCGCCGCAGGTCGGCCTCTATGGCCTCGAAATCGATGGACAGCTGCGAAGGGCAACCGTCTATAATGCCACCTACGGCGAGCCCGTGGGACTCGCCGTAGGTAGTCAGGCGGAATCTTTTTCCGAAAGTGTTCACACTATTTAGGGTTGATTTCAATCAGTTCGACCTCGAATACGAGGGTGGAACCGGCGGGGATATTGCCCATGTCGCGCATGCCGTAGCCCAGATTGTAGGGGATGTAGAGCATGTACTTCGAGCCTTCGTCCATCAGCTGGAGGCCTTCGGTCCATCCGGGGATGACCTCGTTCAGGCCGAAGGTGATGGGCTGTCCACGGTCCACGCTGCTGTCGAAGGTCGTGCCGTCGATGAGCTTGCCGGTGTAGTGCACTTTGACGCGGTCGGTCCCCGTGGGGTGCTTGCCGTTGCCGTCCTTCAGCTTGCGGTATTTCAGGCCGCTCTTGGTGGTGTAGACCGACTTGTTGTTGCTGATTTCCTTCATGAACTTCTCGCCCTTCTCGATGTTCTCGCGTCCGGCGGCCTGGCTGCGCTCTTCGAAGGCGCGCTGGAAGCGCTGAAGCAGGGGCATGGCCACGTCGTCGCCGAAGCGGGGCTGGGCTACGGCGCACTCCATCATGGCCAGGCCGGCCATGCGGCCGTCGATGCCCAGCTGCTGGGCATTCCACTGGTTGTAGATGTCGCGCCCGATGGCATAGGAGGCCGAGTCGTTGAAGGTGGCAGGGGCCGCCCGCAGTTGGTCGTAAGCCTCGGCTTTGGCCTTCAGTTCGTTGTACTGGGCCTCGGTCATGGTCACCTTGCCCTTCTTGATGGTAATGTCCTGTGCCTGGACGGTGGCGCCGCAGAGCAGCGCCACACCCATGGCAGCAATAACAATATTTTTTTTCATTGTCTCTTATTTATACTCTTTCACTTCGACGCCGTCGAGTACTTCCTTGCCACAGATGGCGAGGGCCAGCATCTCGTTCTCGCCCTTGTAGACCTTGACGGGGGCAATCCAGTCGATTTTCTCGGTAATCTGAGCCATCCAAGGCTTGCTGTAGGCGATGCCGCCGGTGAGGAGGATAGCATCCACCTTGCCGTTGACCACAGCGGCCAAGCGGCTGATTTCCATAGCCACCTGATAGCAGAAGGCGTCCACGAGGAGCTTGCACTTCTCGTCGCCGGCGAGGGCGCGTTTCTCGACCTCGTAGGCATCGTTGGTGCCGAGGTAGGCCACGAAGCCGCCTTCGGCGGTGACCATCTTCTTCAGCTGGGCCTCTGTGTATTTGCCGCTGGTGGCCACCTCGATGAGCTTGGAGGCGTTGATGCTTCCGCAACGGGTGGGGGAGAAGGCACCGAGGCCGCAGAGGGCACGGTTCACCTCGACGCAGCGACCGTGCTCGTGCACGCCCACGCTGACGCCGCCGCCCATGTGGGCGATGATGAGGTTGAGGTCTTCATATTTCTTGCCGAGCTCGCGGGCATAGAGCTTGGCGGTCATCTTCTGGTTCAGGCAATGCCAGATAACACCCTCGTGCGAGGGGTCGAGGTCGAACACGGGGTGGCCGCTGATTTTGGCGTACTCCGGACGTTCGTCCACGATGCCGGGGTCGGCGATGTAGGCGCACTCGAGGCCGATTTCCTTGGCAATGGCGTCGCTGATAAGGGCGCCGAGGTTGCAGGCGTGCTTGCCCTGGATACCGGCGTGGCATTCTTCCTTCATCAGGTCGTTGACGCGGTAGCAGCCGCTCTCGCAGGGACGGGTGAGGCCACCGCGGCCCATGACGACGGCGATTTCGTCGGTGCTTACGCCGTGGCGCTTCACCATGTCGAGAATGGCGGTCTTGCGGTAGTCGAACTGGTCGGCGACTTCCTTAAACTTCTGGATCTCCTCGATGGGGTGGGAGAGGTTCTCGGTAAAAACTTCGGTTTCGCCCTCGTAGATGGCGGCTTTGGTCGATGTGGCACCAGGATTGATTACCAGCGTGTATTTTTTGTTGCTCATATTATATATTATTGTTTTGTTTTATTAATTTCTATGGTTTTCATGTCTGCACTTGTTCACTCTCAAGGTGCAAAGATAGCAAAAAAAAATGGATTTTCGCAAATTATTTTTTAACAAATGCTATGAAAACGTCAGTCTATTTGTTTATGATGTTTATTATTTGTCTGAAAGTCAACTTGCTATAAGAATCTTTATGAAAAGAAGAACAGGCTGAGGGCGTGGGTCTCCAGAGTTCCTGTTGTTCGTATGATGGCCGTTACGGCAGGTCTATCCGTGCGAACATCAACATGGAGTTGAGGGAGGGCGTTGAGTGGGCGGTTCGTGATTATCAACGATAAAATCAAAACAGTTACTTAGTAGAGTAGCAGCCCGGCGAGGGCAGTGAGGATGATGAGGGCGATGGGGGATTGGAGAGCGGAGAGCGGGGAGTGGAGAGCGGAAAAACATTTCTTCGGCAGGACGGAAAGTGTGAATACGACGGCGAAGATTATTAAATTGAAAATTGAGAATTGAGAATTGAGAATTGAAATGTTGACACTGTTGGGAACCGGAGCGAAGGCGGTGGGCATGAGGGAGATGGCAGCGGCGGCGATGAGCCCGATGACCACGAGGCGGAGGACGGGGAAGAGGGCGGCGACATAAGGGTTCTGGCGGTGTGCGGCGAGCCAGCGGCCAACGAGAAGGATGAGCGTGAGAGGCAGCGCGAGGACGGCGAGGGAGGCAAGGAGGGCTGCGAGAACGGCGACAGCCTGGGGGTAGCCGGCCTGGAGGGCAACGGTATAGCCAGTGAAGGTGGCGGTATTGATGCCTACGGGACCGGGGGTGACCTGCGAGATGGCCAGGATGTCGGCGAACTGCGTCGCGCTGAGCCAATGGTGCTGCAGGACGACCTGGTCCTGGATGAGGGCAATCATGGCGTATCCACCGCCGAAGGTCAGCAGGCCGATGAGCAGGAACGTGGATATGAGCTGGAGGAACATTTTTTTAGTGGTCAGTGGTCAGTGGTTAGTGGTCAGTGGTTAGTGTTTTTTCGGGGAGAGTTTGGTGTAGAGGCAGCTGCCGGCGATGGCAGCGAGGAGTATGAGGACGGGGCTGACGCCGAGGAGGACAATCAGGAGGCAGGCGAGAAGGGGAATCCAGCAGTTGCGCCATGCAAGGTGGGAGCGACGGGCCAGGACGACGACGGAGGCGGCGATGAGGGCCACGACGGCCGGACGGAGGGCGAACATGACATGCTGGACAGGGGCGAGGTGTGCAAAGCGCGAGAAGAGGATGGAGATGAGGAGGATGGAGAGGACGGGGGAGAGGATATTGGCGAAAACGGCGAGGAGCGCGCCGCGAGTGCCCAGCAGCCGCTGGCCCACGAGGGCGGCAATGTTGGCGGCCAGGATGCCCGGCATGGTCTGCGCGACGGCGAGGGAGTCGAGGAAGTCGCCGTCGTCCATCCAGCGGTGACGCTCAACGACTTCGCGCTGGATGAGGGGTATCATGGCGTAGCCGCCGCCGATGGTGAAGGCACCGATTTTGAAAAAAGTTGTGAAGAGTGTGCAATATTTAACCATGTTTGTCGTTCTTATTCTTGTTTTTTCTGCAGGCAGGATGCGTGTACAAAAACAATAACTCGAAACGAAAAAAAATATTGTATATGAACGTACTGTTTTTTAGCATTTTCATGGTCTTCGTGGTGGTGATGCTGATCCTGGATCTCTTCGTGTTCCACAAGAAGGACAAGGTGGTGAGCGTGAAGGAGGCCGCTATGTGGACAGGCATCTGGGTGGGGCTGGCGATGGCTTTCGCTGTTCTGGTCTACTTCTTTGGCGATTGGATGATGCCACCGGATGCGGGGGTGACGGACCTCAAGGCCTATCGAGGCGAGATGACGAGCGAGTTCCTCGCGGGTTACTTCCTCGAGGAGAGTCTCTCGATAGACAATATCTTCGTGATGATTATGATTTTCGTGAGCTTCGGCATCAAGAAGGAGTACTACCACAGGGTGCTCTTCTGGGGCATCTTCGGAGCCATCGTGCTGAGGTTCATCTTCATCTTCGCCCTGGGTGCGCTGGTGACCAAGTTCTCCTGGGTGCTGGCGGTATTCGGTGCGGTGCTGATCTACAGCGGCGTGAAGATGTTCCGCGACAAGGGCGACGAGGAGGTGGACACGGCGAACCACCCTGTGGTGAAGTTTGCCTCGAAGCATTTTCCTGTGACGAGTGAGAGCCACGGACACGACTTCTTCCATGCCGGCAAGATGACGCCGCTCTTCCTGGTGCTGCTGGTGATAGAGTTCTCGGACATTGTTTTTGCTGTCGATTCCATTCCCGCCGTGTTCTCGGTGACGAAGAACCCGGTGATAGTCTATACGTCCAACATCTTCGCCATCATGGGCTTGCGGTCGCTGTTCTTCCTGCTGAGCGATGTGGCCGACCGCTTCTGGCTGCTGCACTACGGATTGGGAGTGCTGCTGACGTTCATCGGAGTGAAGATGATTGGCGGCGAATTCTTCGGTTGGCACATGCCGACGCTGGCGTCGCTGGCGGTGATACTGGGTATACTGGTGGTGAGCATTGTGCTGTCGATGGCCATCAAGAAACCACAACGCGCATAAAAATATGATAAATATTGTCATCTTCGGCGCCCCCGGCGCCGGCAAAGGCACCCAGGCAAAGCTCCTGGCAGAGAAGTACGACTTCCTCCACATCTCCACCGGCGACCTCCTGCGACAGGAAGTTGCCGCCGGCACACCCCTCGGACAACGGGCACAGGCCATTATGAACCGCGGCGACCTTGTGGGCGACGACATCGTGGTTGCGCTGCTGGCCCGCGCACTCGCCAACCGCTCCACGCTCCCCAACCCCGATGCCAGCATCGACCCCTGGGACCGCGAGCGCAAGGGCGAACCGCACCGCCCCGAAGGGTGCATCATCGACGGATTCCCCCGTACCGTGCAGCAGGCACAGACCCTCGAGTTCCTCTTCGGCAAACTGCAAAGGAAGATAGACTGTGTGGTGGCCATCGACGTGCCGCGCGACGAGCTCGTACATCGCATCCACGAACGTGCCGCCATCTCGGGCCGTGCCGACGATACCGAGGAGGTCATCCGCCATCGCATAGAACTCTACGACCTCCAGACCCAACCGGTCCTGGACTACTACCGGGTCTCCGGTCTCCTGGTCACCGTCGACGGCTCAGGCGAGATTGCCGAGACCAACACCCGCATCTGCCAGACCCTCGAACGCCTGATGAAACTGTAATCTTATCTTTTATTTCGTATACCACTCCTTGAATTCGCGGACGCGTGCCTTGGGTATGATGATGCGCGAGGGCGTGGGAACGGAGAGGTTGATGGCCAATTTGGATACAGGCCAGACGGAGATGTCCCGGATGGCGCTGTGGGAGATGATGTATTGGCGATTGGCGCGGAAGAAGGTGTCGGGGTCGAGCTGCGTCATGATGGCGTCGAGCGGCCCGTCCATAATCTGCTCGCGTCCGTCGAGGAGGATGGCGCGCGTGATACGGTCCTCCACATATAGGCATGCAATCTGCTTCACCTCGATGGGTATCAGATGGTTGTTGGCAGGGATGAGGAAATGTTTCTTGAAAGAGGATGCCTGACCTTTGGGAGCGGAAGGCGATGGCTCCACAAGACTCCCTTTGGCGGGAGGAATATCTGAATGCTGTTTGGAGACGTTGAGAATGTTCTCCAGCTTCAGGAGGGCACGATGGAGGTCGGCGGCATGGAGGGGCTTCAGCAGGTAGTCCACGGTGTTCATCTTGAAGGCGTTGAGGGCGTACTGCTCGTAGGCCGTCGTGAAGATGACCGGGCATGTGATGGACACAGAGTCGAAGATGGAGAAGGCCAGGCCGTCGGCCAGGTGGATGTCGGCCAGGAGGAGGTCCGGCTCTTTGTGAGAGGAGAAATACTCGATGCTTTCCTCGATGGACTCCAGAATGGCCTCCACGTGGACTTGCGGCAACTCCGCTTTCAGCATCCGCTGCAGGTTGGCGGCGGCGATGGCTTCATCTTCGATGATGACGATTCGGTTGATTGTAGTCATAATTGTTTGTGTTTTAGTTTTGGGGAAGTTTTATGGTATGATAAGGGGAATGGTCACGGAAAAGGTTTTCTCGTCCTGCAGAACGGAGATTTCGCGGTGATAGCGAAGCCGATAGCGCGTGGCGAGGTTATGGAGCCCGGTGCCGTTGTCGCTCTTCTCGCGGTCGACGCGCGGCTGGAAGGCGTTGCTGACAACGAGCTGGCCGTCCTCCGTAGTGTGGATACTGATGGAGAGCGGATGGCGCTTCGAGATGATATTGTGTTTGATGGCGTTTTCCACCAGCATCTGCACGCTGATGGCCGGCAGATTGGCCGCAAGGAACGTCGGGTCCACCCGTTCCTCCACCTTCAGTTGCTCCGCCCCGTAGCGTATCTGCATCATGTAAAGGTAGGCACGCGTAAAGGCCAGTTCGTCTTCCAGGGTCACCTCCTGCGGCTTGTTCATCGTGTAGCGGATGATGTCGGCCAACTGGGCGATATATTTTCGCGCGCCCTCGTCGTCGTTGCCCACAAGGCCGTCGAGGGTGTTCAGCGTATTGAACAGGAAGTGTGGACGCACTTGCTGCTGCAGCGTCTGGTAGCGGCTCAGCAGGTTCTCTGTCTGTAGTTGTTCGTTCTCTATGATTATTCGCTGGCGCTGGTTGATGTTTTTAAGCAGTTGGGTCATGAGGTATGCCGTCACGCCTGCCATCAGGGCTGCCGTGAAGAAGGTGGGGAGAGGGAACGACGCGCGATGGAAAAGAACCTTCTCCAGCTTGAAGGAGAGGAAGGCAAAGTTGAATGTAATCAGCACCGACCCGGTGATGCAGACAATCTCGCTTTGTATTTGCGACGTGAAAGAGCGTCGTTGAGTCCAGAAGTCGAACGCATAGAGCAGATTGTACAGGATATTATTGCTGATTGTCAGGTACAATGGGTTCAGGAACGGCGAGAATGAATCGCGGCGGGTCGAATAGGAGAAAAGAATCATCATCGCCGACACCGTGAGGGCCGAAATGGTCGCTATCCATATGCCGCGTGTACTATTGAACGGCTCGACGTTAGCCCGGTATTTGTACCACTCTCTCCTACGGCGGGGCCACATCCCCTTGTCCCGCTGCTTCAATTCCTCACTCATGCGCTATTTAGCGTTAAAGAACTTGTACTTCTTGATGAGGATGAGCGAGAAGACGGCCGTGGAGAAGTAGACGGCGGCCTGGATCCACAGCGTCAGGTACTCGCTGCGCACATCGGCCAGCGAGGCCCCCATGGAGGAGACCTTAATGAATCCCTGTACGCCAGGGGTGGAGGGGAAGAGGTAGCTGAACCACAGCCAGAACTTCGGCATGCTGCATTGCGGCCACACCATGCCCGTCAGGAAGAACAGCACCAGACTGAAGAAGGCGAAGCAGACCATGGGCGACAGTTTCTGCCTCACGAAGAGGTTGCCAACCGTCATTCCGAAGAAGATGACCGCCAGCAGGAACGGCAGCAGGAAGATGAGGATGTTGTAGAGGTTGCCCAGCTGCGGCAGCTGGAACCAACGGGGGATGAACCACATGGTCATGATGCAGATGGGAGTGTAGATGAGCAGATAGCACAAGGCGCGGCCCATGGCCACGCGGTGGATGCTGCGCGTGCGCAGACGGGCCGGGATGAGCATCAGCGAGCGCTTGTTCTCCCTGGCGTCGCCACACAGCAGGCAGATGCCCAGGAACAGCGTCTGGTGCACCACCAGCACAAACAGCGCCGGCAGGAAGAAACTGCCGTAGCCACCCGTGGGGTTGAAGGCCGTGATCTCCTCGTCGGAGACGGGTTGCAGCTGTATCTTGGCGTCCTCGCCCGTCAGCCCCGCCATCCCGTAGCGCTCCAGCTCGATGGTGTGCATCTCGTCTATCAGCACCGCGTTGCTTCCCAGCAGCGCCGCCTTGTAGTAGTAGAACGAACTCATGTCGGCAAAAACGCCGATATGGGCTGTCTGCATGCTGGCCAGCCGCTGCGAGAAGTCCTTGGGGAAGTAGAAGATGGCGTGTATCTTGTTGTCCTTCAGCAGCTCCTCGGCTTCCGACATGTTGCAGCATTTGTATTCAACGTTGATTTCCGGGGTGGCATCCAGCTTGTGGATGAAGCGTTTGCTTTCGCTGCACACCGCCTCGTCCACCACCGCCACCGGCAGGTTCTCCACGTTCTCGGTCTTGTACATGTAGCAGAAGATGAGGGGGTAGAGCAGGGGGCCGATGAAGAAGATGAGCAGCACCGTGCTGTCCGAAAACACGTGGCGCACTTCGGCACTCAGCACCAGCCAGATATCATATAGGTTTCGTCTCAGCTTGTTCATTGCGCGGTGTTTTTACGTGTTTGCCAATTCAGTACTGCGGCGCTGACCACCACCATCAGCCCGAAGGCCAGCAGGGCGCAGAAGTGGGGCCAGCAACTGGCGAAGCCATTGCCGTAGATGGCAATCTCGCGGTAGTTCAGGAAGTAGTGTCTTATCGGGTACAGCCAGCAGAAGCTCTGGAAGATGTGCGACATACTCTCTATCGGGAACGAGAAACCGCTCAGCGAGAAGCTCATGGCGCTGTACAGCGTGCACACGCTCATGGCCAGCGAAGGGTCGTTGATGCAGCTGCTGATGAACACTCCCGCGCATTGCGCCGCGAAGATGAGCAGCAGCGTACTCAGCACCATCAGGGTCCAGCTGCCCTCCATCGGGAAGCCCATGAAGCCGAACATGATGACGTTGGCTATCAGCGTCAGCAGGGTGTACCACAGTGTGTACGGCAACATCTTGCCCAGCAGGGCGTACATTCCGTTGCCCCCGGCTTTCTGCATCCACCGTTTCACCGTCTTCTGCCTGCGCTCCGTGGCCAGGGCGAAGGCCGTGTGCATCAATGCCAGGAAGGCCATCACCGCCGGTATCAGCGTCGTCATCAGGTAGATGCCGTAGTTGATCCAGGGGTTGCTGATGTTCCTTGTCTCGAAGGCCACCGGCTGTATCAGGCCCATTATCTGGTCCTCGTCGTAGCCCTTCTTCCTCAGCACCTCGCGCTGCACGGCACCCGTGGCCAACATGCCCATGGTGGCCAGCTGCTTGTAGCACAGCGTGCCTGCCAGCAGGTAGGCCGAGTTGTTGTAGAGCACGAACTTCGGAGCCTTGAACTGCAGCACCTCGTTGTACGTGCCCTTGGGTATCTCATAGAAGGCGAATATCTCGCCCCGCTGCATGGCCCGGCGGGCCTCCATGTGGTTGTTGTACACCGCATGCACCTGCACCCCCGAGGTGGCGTCCAGCTCGTGGCAGATACGCCTGGACAGGTAGCTGCCGTCCAGGTCCACCACTCCCACGGGCAACCGCTGCGGCTGGCCCGCACCGGTCATTGTGGCGAAGATGACGAACGTCAGCACCGCACCCGCTGTCAACAGTATCAGGTAGCGTGGCTGGTTGATCACCCGCCGGCATTCCCTCTGGAACACTCTTAATATGGACCTATACCACTTCAAACTCATACCTCTTACCTCATACCTCTTACCTCTCCACAATCGCTGTCATGCCCGGGCGCAGGCCCTCGATATGCTGCAGCGGCACCACCTTCACGTCGAAGCTCTTCACGTCGTACTGTCCATTGGTTTTCGTGGCGCGCCATGTGGCATAGCTTGCCATGGCCTGGATACGGCGCACCTGGCAGGGGTAGGCCTCCTTGCCCAGGGCGGGCAGGCGTATCTGCAGCGTGTCGCCGGTGTTCATGTCGTTCAGCAGGTCCTCCCTCACGGCGAAGAACATCCAGCTGTCGTCCATGTTGAGGATGCTCATCACGGGGCTGCCGGTACCAATGAGGTCGCCCAGTTTGGCGAAGATTTCCACCACCTCGCCATCGCTGGGGGCAATGAGGTAGCTGTCGTCCAGGTAGCTCTGCACCTCGGCCACAGCGCCGCCGGCCTGGTTCACCAGGGCTGCCGCGGCTGCTATGTCCTCCTGCTGCGCTCCCTCCTTGGCCAGGAGGTACTGCTGCTCCGCGGCGGCACAGTCGGCCTGCGCCACCTTGTACTGCGCCTCCACCTCGTCGAACTTCTGCGCACTCACCACGCCCTTCTCGTACAGTCCTTTCACACGGTCGTAGCTCTTCTTGTAGACCTCCACGGCGGCTTTGGCTTTCTGCCACACCTGGTAGGCCATCTGCTTCTGCTGCTCGCGGGCGCCACCCTTGGCCTTGCGGCTCTGGGCGCTGGCGGCGTTCTTCACGGCCTCGGCCTGCATCATCTTGGCCTCCACCTGCGGACTGCTGATGTGCGCCAGCGTGTCGCCGGCCTTCACATGGTCGCCTTCCTTCACATACAGGCTGTCGATGCGGCCCGGAACCTTGTTGCTCACGCGGTACTCCGAGGCATCCACCTCGCCCATAATCACCTCCTTGGGCTCATGAATGGCGAACAGGCCCACCAGGGCCACGATGCCCACAGCGGCAATCACCACCGCCAATCCCGCAAACAATGTCTTATTGTTCTCTTTCATAATATTGTCTGTTTTTTATTATCACTCTTTACGACTTCACGACTTCACGACTCCACGACTCCATGCCTCTCATTCTCCCAACGCCTGCTTCAGGTACACCTTGCTCATCTCGATTTCGATTTCGGCGTCCACCACTTCGCTCTTGGCCTGCATCCAGGCGGTCTGCGCGGCCATCAGGTCGCTGCTGCTCACCACGCCGGCATGGAAGCTCTCGTTGGCCAGGCGCAGGTTCTCCTCGGCATTCGCCAGGTTGCTCTCGGCTTCGGTCAGTTTCTTCTCGGCAAGTTCCAGCTCGTAGCTAACCTTCTTCACCTGCAGCTCTATCATCTCCCTCGCCTCTTCCATCTGCCACTGCGCCTCGCGCCTCTTGGCCTTCGCGGCCTTCAGCGAGTAGATGCCGCCGGGATGCAGTATCGGCACATTCACCACCACACCGGCAAAAAACGTGCCACCGAACTCGTTGGCGAAGCCGTTGAAGAGGTTCGGTTTGCTCACCAGGTAGCCTCCCGTCGCCACCACATTGGGCAACAGTGTGCTCCGCGCAATGGTCACTCCCTGCATCGCCACGCTGTCGGCAATGCCCAGCATACGCATTTCCCGCCGACGGCTGTAGACCGAATCCATCACGATGTCGCCGTCTTCCTGCTCCCTTAAGCTAGGGGAGCTGTCGGCCGTCAGGCTGACTGAGGAGTGTGACAGAACATCCTCCACGTCGAACTCGCTCCAGAGCGGCTGCCCGCACCTCTGCGCCAACAGCATCTTCGCCAGCACCAGGCCGTTGCGGGCCTTGGTGAGGTTCATCTGGGCCTCGTTGCGCTTCACGCTGACCTTCGTCAGGTCGCCCTTCGTGGCCACCTCGGCAGCCACCATCTCTTCCACATCCTTGGTCAACGTGTCCAGCAAGGCGGCATACTGCTCGGCAAGCTCCTTCTTGTGCTTCACGCTCACCACCTGCCAGTACGCCTCTTCCACGCCGATCATGATCTCCTCGCGCTTCTTGTCGTATTCCATGCCGCTCAGTTCGGCCATCAGGCTGGCGCTCTTGTGCAGGGCCCACAGCTTGCCGCCCATGAAGACGGGCTGCGTCACCGTCACGGTACCTGCCATCACATTCCTCGTGTCGGTCTCCAGCGCATCGGTGATCCTTTGGCCCACGCCGTTGATGGTGTTCATGAAATCCGACCCGGCCAGCATATTCGTCAGCGCCTGCGCAATGAGGTCGCCCCCGATGGGCAGGTTGCCGAACTCATTCTGCAACGCCGAACCGACGCCTTGTGCCACCGTCGGACCCAGGTTGTTCAGGCGCTCTTTCTGTTCGTCGCTCAGCAGGTTCACGCTCCGCTCCATCCAGTTGTAGGTGCCGTTGGCGCTCACCTTCGGCAGCATCTGCCACAGGGCCGCTTTCTCCATGGCCTCGCTCTCCGTCACCTTCTCTTCTGCCACCTTCAAGCCCTTGTTGGCCTCCAGTGCCCACGCCTTGCACCCCTCCAGCGTCCACACGGCGGCACTATCCAACTTCTCCCCTATGTTAGGGGAGGTGCCCGAAGGGCGGAGGAATGTGTCGGAGCTGGCAGGCGCTTGCGCCTGACTGAAGAGTGTAATTGTTAGCAAAGCACTGACTATCAATATCTTCTTGTCCATTCTATACTTCTTTTATCCATTCAAAACAGCCTGCAAAAATACAAAACTTTTTCCAACCTTCAAACCCTCACAATCTTAAAATAATGTTAAACTCCACAACACCCTGACAACCACATCTCCAACATCCATTAGAATCCACTCATCCCCCCATCCGACCCCCACCAGACTGCTATCCAGAAGCACCGTTCTCATATAGTATACATATAGTATACATATAGTTCTCATATAGTATTCATATACTGTATATAAGAAGTATATGAGAAGTATATGTATACTATATGTATACTATATAAGAACAGTCGAATAAAGTACCTCTCAAACCCCTGTTTGGAGCCCTGTTTGGAGCCTGGGAGACGGCTGTTGAAAAATAAATTTGGCGGTATGCGTATTTCTTCGTATCTTTGCACTTTGTTTTAAAACATTTATTATTATGAAAAGCATAGCTATACTTACGGGCGGCGGTCCCGCTCCTGGAATGAATACGGTGGTGGCCTCGGTGGCCAAAACGTTCCTTCGCGATGGTTATCGTGTCATCGGCCTGCACGGCGGATACAGCGCCCTGTTCACGGACAACCCCCGTATGCAGGACCTGGATTTCCTGACTGCCGACGAGATTTTCAACAAGGGTGGCTCGATTCTGAAGATGAGCCGTTTCAAACCTACGGCTGAGGATTTCGAGCAGAGGTTCAACCTCAAGTTTTTCACCGACAACGAGGTGAAGCTTCTGGTCACCGTTGGCGGCGACGACACCGCGTCGACGGCCAACCGCATTGCCAAGTTCTTGGCAGACAAGCACTATCCCATTGCCAACATCCATGTGCCGAAGACCATCGACAACGACCTTCCGTTGCCGAACAGCAGTCCTACCTTCGGCTACAATAGCGCCAAAGCCCAGGGTTGCGTGCTGGCCACCGCCGTGATGGAGGATGCCCGCACGAGCGAGAACTGGTTCGTTGTCAGCGCCATGGGCCGCTCGGCCGGCCACTTGGCTCTCGGTATCGCCGGTGCCTGTCACTACCCGATGGTCATCATCCCCGAGTTCTTCAACAAGACCGAGATCACCGTCGAGAAGATTATCAACATGGTCATTTCCTGCATCATCAAGCGTAAGATCATGGGCATCAACTATGGTGCCGCCATGATCAGCGAGGGCGTGTTCCACTCGCTGAGCGACGAGGAGATCAAGAACAGCGGTATCCACTTCAGCTACGACGAGCACGGCCATCCGGAGCTCGGCAAGGTCAGCAAGGCCCATATTTTCAACGACTTGTTGGAGCGCAAGGCCAAAGAGATCGGCCTGAAGGTGAAGACGCGTCCCGTGGAGATAGGCTACGAGATCCGTTGCCATACCCCCATCGCTTTCGACCTGACCTATTGCTCGTTGATGGGCATGGGCGTGCACACCCTCTTCAACCAGGGTGCCACGGGCTGCATGGTCTATGTGGACCATCAGGGTACGGTCAGTCCCCTCTACCTGAAGGACCTGCAGGATCCCGAGACGGGCAAGATTCCGCCGCGTCTGGTCAACGTCAACAGCAACAAGGTGATGTCCTACGTGAACGACATCATGGACTACATCACCCCTGCCGACTACGAGGCCGCCCGCAAGTACGTTGCCAACCCCGAAGAGTATGACTTCAAGAAGATTCTTAGTTGGTAGCTTGATGCTGATGCTGCTTGCGGCTGCACCGCAAGCAGCATCGGCTCAAAGCAAGAAGCAGCTGGAGAAGGACAAGGCGAAGGTGGAGCAGGAGATCAAGAACCTCAACAGCCAGCTGAGCAAGGCCAAGAAGAACAGCAAGGCCGGGCAGCAACAGTTGAACCTGTTGGAGAAGAAGATTGCCGAGCGCACCAAGCTGATCAACAACCTCAATGGTCAGTTGAACCTGCTGAATATCCGCATGGCGGAGACCGAGGACAGCATCGCCCTCATCCGCGGACAGGTGGACAGCATGAAGCTGGAGTACGGCAAGGTGGTCCGCGCCCTCTACCGTGAGCGCGGCAACCTAGACAAATTGGTCCTCGTTCTCGACACCAAGAGCTACAACTACGCCTATCTGCGCACCAAGTATTTCCGCGACTACAGCCGCTACCGCCGTCGCCAGGCCATGTTCATCCACCAGAAGGAGCAGGAGCTGAGCGATGTAGGCGAGGAGCTGCGCCGCCAGCAGCGCGAGCAGACCAACCTCGTGGAGCAGCACCGCAAGCAGAAGGCCGAGCTGGCCAGCGAGCAGAAGACACGCCAGAAGGAGCTGAAAAACAGCAAGCAGCAGGAGAAGAGCCTGCAGAACCAGATTGCCAAAAAGGAGAAGCAGAAGCGTGAGTTGCAGCAGCAGATCCAGCGCATCATCAACGAGGAGATTGCCAAAGCCCGCAACGCCAAGAAGCAGCAGCAGACCACAGGCAGCAACGGCAGCAAGGTGAGCGGCAACGCTTCCGCCCCCAGTGCCGCTGAGGTGGCGCTGAGCAACGACTTCGCCTCCAACAAGGGCCGTCTCCCGTGGCCGGTGAACTACACCAAGGTGGCACGCGAATACGGCAAGTACACCCATTCCTCCGGCGGTCAGAACATGAACAACGGCATCGACCTCGTGTGTGCCTCCGGCGCCGCTGTGAAGAGTGTCTTCGGCGGTACGGTGACGCGTGTCTTCACCTGCCCCAACGGTACCAAAGGCATCATTGTCCGTCATGGCGACTACCTGACGGTCTACGCCAACATGGGCTCTGTCAGCGTCAGCGAGGGCCGCAAGGTGACCACGGGGCAGAACCTGGGCACCGTCTATACCAACAGCGACGGCACGGCTGAGTTCTCCTTCCAGCTCTGGAAAGGCACCGCCTCGCAGAATCCAAGGTTATGGCTAAGGTGAATGGAAAATTGAAAATTGAGAATTGAAAATTGAGAGATAAAGTCTACTTTATTACAGATTCGCATCTGGGCAGCTGCTCGGACTCCAGGGAGCGCGAGCTGCTGCTCTGCCGTCTGCTGGACGAGATGGCGCCCGACTGCAGGCAGCTGATGCTGCTGGGCGACATTTTCGATTTCTGGTTCACCTACCGCTACCTCGTGCCCCGAGGCCATGTGCGCTTGCTGGGCAAGCTGGCCGAGTTGGCGGACAGGGGGGTGGAAATCCATTTCTTCATCGGCAACCACGACATGTGGATGTTCGACTACCTGACGGAGGAGATGGGCGTTATCCTCCACAACGACCCCGTGGTGATGGAGCTCTGCGGCAAGCGTGTGCTGATAGGCCACGGCGACGGCCTGGGGCATGTGGATCGCTGGTTCGATTTTGTCCGCGTTTTCTTCCGTAGCCGTTTCTGCCAGAAGCTTTTCAAGATGCTGCCGTCGGCCTTCACCTTTGGCATCGCCCACCGTTGGAGCGACAGCAACAAGCGCAAGCATGCCAAGCACGACATGCTGCACTACCTGGGCGACGACCGCGAGGGCATCGTCATCTACTGCAAAGAACGCCTGCAGAAGGAGCATTTGGACTACTGCATCTTCGGCCACCGCCACACACCGCTGACGCGCGACCTCGGTGGCGGTTGCACCTACGTCAATGTGGGCGACTGGCTGCACAACAGGAACTTCGCCGTGATGACGTCCGACGGGGCGGTGGAGCTAAAGGACTATCGCGAAATCGTTACGTAGCGCAGGTCCAGGTTGTTCATGGCGTTGCTGCGCAATCCGCTGACATTCTTGTGTGTAAAGTGTAGAATCTGGTCATAGTAGAGCACCATGACCGGGGCTTCCTGCATCACCAGACTGTCGATGGTCTGGTAGAGGCGCGTGCGCTCCGCGGGGTCGGTGCAGCTGCGGGCCTGGGTGTAGAGCTTGGTAACCGTGGGGTTGCTGAAGCGTGTGTAGTTGGGGCCTGCGGGTGTGCGGTTGGGACCGTAGAAGAGCGAGAGGTAGTTCTCGGCATCGGGGTAGTCCGCCACCCACGAGCCGCGGAACCATTCGCACTTGCCCTGGGCCATCTGTTCGCGCAGGGCCGCCGGAGGGTTGACGTCCACCTGAATGTCGATGCCGAGGAGGCCCAGTTGTTGCTGTATGTATTTGCAGAGGTCCAGGTAGTTGGAGGTGGTGGAGAGCTTCAGTTTGGGCAACCCTTTGCCGTCGGGGTAGCCAGCCTCGGCGAGGAGTTGCTTGGAGCGTTCGGGGTTGTACTCGTAGCCGCAGTCGCTGTAGCCCGGCAGGCCGTGGGGGATGAAGCCGCCGACGCCGGGGGCGCCGATGTTGTTGCGTAGGTAGCGCATCATCTTGCGACGGTCGAAACCGTAGCAGATGGCCTGCCGCAGGCGGCGGTCGTGGAGCGGGCTGGAGGTCTTCTCCATGTCGAAGCCCAGGTACTCGGTGTTGAGGTAGGGGGTGCTGGTCATGTCGATACGATCGGCGTATTTGTCCTTCAGCTGTCCGTCGAGGGTGAGGATTTCGTCCTTGTAGCTGGCGTCGAGGGAGTTCATGAAGTCCAGGTTGCCCTTGACGAACTCCAGGAAGACCGTGTGGCGGTCCACGATGAAGGTGACGGCGACGGCGTCGAGGTAGGGCAGGGGAGTGCCGTTGTCGTCGCGCTCAAAGTAGTCGGGGTTCTTGCGCAGCACCAGTTTCACACCCTCTTTCCAGTACTGGAAGCGGAAGGGTCCCGTGCCGCAGGGGTGCTTGCGGAAGTCCTTGCCGTATTGCTCCACCACCTCGCGTGGCACCACGGAGCAATAGACCATGCCCAGCATGGAGAGGAAGGGGGCGAAGGGCTCGCGGAGGCGGATGGTGAAGGTGGTGTCGTCGGTGGCACGGAAGTCCTCCACGTCGCTGAATATCCAGGCTCCCGGCGATGCCACCGAGGGGTCGACGATGCGGTGGAAGCTGTAGGCGAAGTCCTGGGCGTTGACGGTGCGGCCGTTGTGGAAGCGGACGTCGTCCCGCAGGGTGAAGGTGTAGGTGAGGCCGTCGTCGCTGATGGCCCACCGCTTGGCGATGCAGGGCTGCACCTCGAGGTTGGTGTCCAGCTGGATGAGGCCGTTGTAGAGCTGGCGGCAGCCCCAGATGATGCTCTGGTCCTTGGCGAAGGCGGGGTCGAGGGTGGCGATGCCGGCGCTCTCGTTGTAGCGGAAGATCATCTTGTCGTCGTGGCGGTTGCCGGAGCAGGAGGCGAGGGTTATAAGTGCTATTGCAAATAGAATCTTCTTCATTTTCTGTATACAATTTTGCCGTCGACGAGGGTCATGGCTACGCTCTCGCCGTGGGTGGCGTAGACGAGGTCGCTCACCGACCTGACCGGTGCCAGGAAGAGGCAGGCGGGCTGGCCGGGAGCTACGGTGTGGCCGCCGGTGGCGAGGGTGAGTATCTGCTGTGCGGGGACGACGGTGGGGTCGCCGCGCCAGCCTTTCTGCAGCAGGGCGGCGGTCTTCATCACCTCGATCATGTCCAGGTTGTTGCTGCTGGCGCTGCCGTCGGTGCCGAGCATCACGTTGGCGCCGGCGTCGAGGAGTTCGAGCATGGGGAAGCGGTAGCCGCTGCCGAGCTTGAGGTTGGAGTTGGGGCAGTGGACGCAGGTGATGCGGCGGTCGCCGATGAGCCTGATTTCGTTGCCAGAGAGGTGCAGGCAGTGGGCGGCGATGATGTTCGGGCCCAGTTTGTCCAGGATTCCTAGTCTGTCCAGGTATTCCCAGGGGCGGCAGCCGTGTTCGCGCAGGCAGTCGTCCACCTCCTTCTGCGTCTCGCTCATGTGGATGTGCATGGGCAGGTGCAGGTCCACGCAGGCATCGGCACAGCGGCGGAGGCCTTTTGCGCTGACGGTGTAGACGGAATGCGGAGCGATGGACAGGCGTACCCCCTCGCATTCGCGCATGATGGTGTTCAGTCTGTCCAGCTCGTTGCCGTCGCCGAAGACGTTCAGCCCCAGCTGTGCCCGTATGCCGCTGTCGCGGACGGCTTGCGCCATTGCAGGGAGGTGGAAGTACATGTCGTTGAAGGCCGTGGTGCCCGAGGCGAGCATCTCGCGGCAGGCCTGCAGGGTGCCTTGGTAGACTGTCTCGTCGGTCAGTTTCTGCTCGGCGGGCCAGATGTATTCGTTCAGCCAGCGGTCCAGCGGCTGGTCGTCGCCCAAACCGCGGAAGAGCGTCATCGGGGCGTGGGAGTGCATGTTCATCAGCCCGGGGAAGACGGAGAGGCCGGAGCAGTCGATGGACGCACACTCCTCAGTCAGCGCTGCTGACTGAGGGGAGCAGCTTGCGGTCGATACACTATCAATAAGGCCGTCGCAGAGGGTGATGTCGACGGCCTTATCATTCAGTATTGCGTTGTGTAGCAGTGTTCTCATTGCACCAGTATCAGCAAATCGTTCTGTTGCCCTTTGACGATGCCACCGCGGACGGCGAAGGTCTGCTCGCTGCTGTCGGGCAGCACCAGGCGGATGTCGCCGGCAGCGAGGGCCGAGATGATGGGGGCGTGGTTTTCGAGGATCTCGAACTTGCCACCCACGCCGGGCAGTTGCACCAGTTTCGCGTCGCCATCGAAGAGCGAGGTGTCGGGTTTGGTTATCTTGACTTTCATAAGGGTTATTGGTTATTGGTTATAGGTTATGGAGGGCTGGCGCGTCATCTTGTCGTCAATTCGACTGCGTAGCGTCAATAACCCATAACCTATAACCCCTAAACTTTATTTCGTTTCTGCCAGAATCTTCTCGCCTTTCTCGATGGCTTCCTCGATGGTGCCGACCATCAGGAAGGCCTGCTCGGGCAGGTAGTCCACGTCGCCGTTGAGAATCATGTTGAAGCCCTTGATGGTGTCCTCGATGCTGACGAAGCGTCCCTCCAGGCCGGTGAAGGCCTCGGCCACAAAGAAGGGCTGCGAGAGGAAGCGCTGCACGCGGCGGGCGCGGGAGACGACGAGCTTGTCCTGCTCGCCCAGTTCCTCCATGCCGAGGATGGCGATGATGTCCTGCAGCTCGTTGTAGCGCTGCAGCATCTGCTTCACCTTCTGGGCCGTCTCGTAGTGCTCCTCGCCGACCACGTCGGGGGCCAGGATGCGCGAGGTGGACTCCAGGGGGTCGACGGCGGGGTAGATGCCGAGCTCCGTAATCTTACGGCTGAGCACCGTCTGGGCGTCGAGGTGGGCGAAGGTGGTGGCGGGGGCGGGGTCCGTCAGGTCGTCGGCGGGGACGTAGACGGCCTGCACCGAGGTGATGGAACCGCGCTTGGTGGAGGTAATGCGCTCCTGCATCAGACCCATCTCCGTGGCCAGCGTAGGCTGGTAACCCACGGCGGAAGGCATACGTCCCAGCAGGGCACTCACCTCGGAGCCTGCCTGGGTGAAACGGAAGATATTGTCGATAAAGAGCAGGATGTCGCGACCGCCGGTCTTCTCGTCGCCGTCGCGATAGTATTCTGCCAAGGTCAGGCCTGCCAGGGCCACACGGGCGCGGGCGCCGGGGGTCTCGTTCATCTGGCCGAAGACCATGGTGCACTTCGAGTCCTTCAAGGCCTCCTTGTCAATCTTGCTCAGGTCCCAACTGCCCTCTTCCATACTCTTGACGAACTCGTCGCCGTACTTGATAACGCCGGCCTCGATCATCTCGCGCAGCAGGTCGTTGCCCTCGCGGGTACGCTCGCCGACGCCGGTGAAGACCGACATGCCGCTGTACTTCTTGGCGATGTTGTTGATGAGCTCCTGGATAAGCACTGTCTTGCCTACGCCGGCGCCACCGAAGAGGCCGATCTTGCCGCCCTTGAGGAAGGGCTGGATGAGGTCGATGACCTTGATGCCGGTGTAGAGAATCTCCTGGCTGGTGGAAAGGCTCTCAAACTTCGGGGGCTCGCGGTGGATGCTGTAGCGCTTCTCGGTCTTGGGGGCGGGCATGCCGTCGATGGTCTCGCCGATGACGTTGAACAGGCGTCCGTTGATGTCCTCGCCCACGGGCATGGAAATGGGCTCTCCCAGCGAGAGGACCTCCATGCCGCGCTCCAGGCCGTCGGTGGAGTCCATGGCGATGCAACGCATGGTGTTCTCTCCGATGTCCTGCTGGCATTCGAGAATAATAACCGTGCCGTCGGGGCGGTTCACGCTCAGAGCGGTGTAAATGTCGGGAAGGGCTTCGCCGTCGGGGAACGTCACGTCCACCACAGCGCCAATGATTTGCGATATCTTACCTTTCAGTTCCATATACTATAATGTATGCGTATTGATTTACAAAAATTGCGGTGCAAAGATACGAAAAATTTTCTTTGCACCGCAAAAAAAGTTTACCGAAGTGGTTTTTTAACATTTCTTAAGCTCACGCATCTTCGTCGAGCAAAAGTCCTACGGCGCCGTCGGTGATTGTCATCAAGTTACCAGTCGAGACAGTCTTTCGTTTTTTTTCGTCCCATAAACCATAAAATAATACACATCGGAGCGGCCATTAGGCCGCTCCGCTACGTTTGGATTTATAATCTTTCGGATGTCTAAAAGAGGGACATTTTGTTCAGATAGACAGAACGTTGAATATATTGCGCCATATTCCTATTCGAAATTTTCTGCAAAAGTACACAGTTTTTCGAATACGACAAAATGTTTTATTTCTCCGTACCTAAAAAGGCAAAACATCGGAGTGGCCATTCGGCCGCTCCGATGCTCTTGGAATCTTTCTGGGATCTATTACCATTAGATAATCCTTCGGCGAAGTCCTTACAATCACTCCTTGTTCCCTTTCTCACTATTGCATGCCCTGCACAGCAACTGGGCGTTTGACAGTACCGTTCGCCCTCCCTTGCTCCAAGGCTTGATGTGGTCGATGGTCAGTTCGTCGGCTTCAAAATGCTGGTGACATCTTGCACACTTATAAAGCCCTTGCTCATTCTTTTTTTGGGTGGAAAGCAGTTGCGCTTTGTCATCCGACGTGAATAGCCGTTTGGAATCCACGCGTAAGTTGCCCACAATGCCGACTATCATAGCCTCGATATCATCCTCTCTGCTGGGTGAAAGTTTGTATCCCTCACTCTTGATGAATGCGTTGCAATCCTTGCAAATCGCGTCTTTGTGCTGCAACCAAATGGCACGGTCTTTTATGTACTTCACCGCAAGTTTGAACTTCAGCACATTGCCAATCTTGGATGCATCGCCAAACACATCTCTAATGAAACTGATATAGGGTTTTATCTTCTTGACATCGTCATTGAACGACTCGTCTTTGTGCTGCTGCACATAATCGTCCAGTTCACCACGTTTTGGAAAAACGCTGTTGTTGCGCACATAGTATATGTATTCAAGCAGGTGGTACTTATTGTCACCACGGTCGACGGTGGCATTCGGCAACACCTTGCGGACATTCGCGTCGTTGGCGAAGTAGTAGTTCAGTCCTTCGATATATTCGCCGTGGTACAAACCGTTAAGCACCTCGAACTTGGAGAGAGCAACACCGAGCGTATTGATGCGCTTGAATATCTCGCGCTTCTTCTTCTCGTCGCCACTACAGACAATCATTGTGAGTTCTGTGTTATCAACCACCTGCTGTAAGTCGCTTTCGTAAGCATAGGCCTTCCACGACTTGCCTTCGTACAACAGGTTGCCCTGCTTGAACTTTTTGATGGCCTCGATGCGCTGCTTGCCATCAAGCACCTCCAGCTTGCCGTCTTCGCGCTGCCATAGATAGAATGCCGGAAGCGGTATGCCTTTATACAGGCTATCGATTACCATTGCCTGCTTGTCGGCATCGTAGACAATGTTTCGTTGCAACTCAATGTCGCTAATTATAATACCGTTGACAACTTTGTCGTATAGCTCCTTTACTTTCATTTGTTTATTCCTCCTTTCTGCGCTTGATTACCATTCTGTCCCACAACCTGCGATAGTGCTTATTCCCTTCATCAAGATAAAAACGTCCACGGCCACCGCCCGTATAAACGGCATCAACCTCTACCAATGGTTTCAGTGGTTTGCTTAATTGACTACTCGATCCAATAATCTCAAACTGTTTTGGATTGTACTTCTGCATAAAAGTAACTGGTATGCCCATCTCGCCATAATAGTCGTTGGGTATATCTGCCACCGTTGGAACCTCGATGGCATCGTAGTTCACGTATTTCGGATATTTCTCCGGATTGTCGTAATACGAGGCCATCAGCGTCAGTTCCCTGTCGTCAGCATCCACCTGAAGGTTGGTGTACCACATGCAGCTGCGGGGCGTGTTGTGTTGCTTGGGCAGTGTGGAGCCATCCGGACGGTTGAAACCGCTCAGATGGTAGTGATAGCCGATGCGGATATTCCCCTCTTGGAAATGACGGATGATGATTTTCTCCGTAGGTGCTGTCTGCGGACCTATGACCAAAAACTCTTTGCCGTTTTTGACCATCAGGTCTATGAATTCGTCGAACTGGCTGAACGGAGGATTGGTGATGATGACATCATAATAACTGTAGTCGATGTCCTGGAACCGCACCCCCTCGCCAGTCTGCGGATTGTAGCCGCTGACGCTGATGGAGCGGATGCCGGCCTCCTCGGCCTGGTTGAGCAGATAGTAGACAAACTGGCATTTCACCCTGTCCATCCGCTTCTCTATCTTCTCACGTGTGCCCGCAATGTCTATATTCTTGATCGTGCCTTCGGCACCAAACAGTCCACGCCCAAGCACATAGCCCTCTTCCTTGTAGACAATCTCCTCGTTGTAGCTCTCATCCCAGTCGCAGGGACACAGTATACGCTTGCCTCGCAGTTGGGGCAGGTAGTGGCTCACTTCGTCCGCTATGTCCTGGAACAACGTGTAGTATTCGTCGTCCCGTTTTCGTTTGCTGCCTTGCAGCCGTGATGTTCTTGTAACCATTGGGTCGTTGTTAGTTGTACGTAAAGCATAATCCTCGTGAACGTACAGCTAACCCAAACACCCTGTAACTAAAAACGTGGACATCATCCTTGTCCACGTCCTTGGGTGTTTGGCCTAACCCGCTTCTGCAGACAATTCAGAAGTCCACATAAAGTGGACATCTGCTGTATTCTGTAGAGGCGTCTATCTGTGGCCAAACTTCAAGGACGTTCTCCGAATAAGCAAATGCTTTTCTTGTTCGGAATGCCACCGGCATTCCTCATGCTTTCGCTCTCGAAAGCGACTGCAAAGATACAAACAAAAAACGGACTGGCAAAATTTTTCTTTTGCCAGTCCGAAAAAACATGGTGGGAAATAATGTCGGTCGGGGTCTATTAAAGTGCTCCTTTTGCCCGTTGAGAGACAAATACTGGAGTGGTGTTCATCATATCATATATGTAGGCAGGGCTTTGCACATATAGCTCACCTTCCTCATCCTGCAAGGCCTCTAATACTGGAGATTGATAGACTTTTACCAATGCATCTTCAAGCTTGCAACCCGTATCTTCCATGGTGTACTTTACCAACTCACTCAGGACGTAGTCGGTTAGGTATGTAGCTATCTGGTGATGTGTGGGTCGGTTCATACTGCTTCGGAGTTTGTTTTTTTTAGGTATCGTAGGGCTCTTTCTGTTCCGAAATAGTATTGCTGGTCAAGGTATTTGTCCTGCAGCAGTCGGGCCGCCTGTTCGGGGGAGTAGATGCCTTCCCGGTAGTTGGTCAATTGCAACACAACGCCATCGTTGGCAATCGGTCCGATGACAATGTCGTAAGAGTGCACAGGCTCAGTGTTTTTCCTGTCTCGGTTTGCGTCTACAAACAGAAACCATTCCACCGTGGCCTTCTCGGGGAACTGTTTGATATTCAATTCGGACTGTAGCGCTGTTTCGTTAAATTCATAGGTTATCAGTGTCGCTGTCCCGCCAAAGAGTCTTGCTCTTTTTTGTGCCATGCGGACGGCAGTCTCTCGGTCAGGAGTTGCATAGAACCCCTTGCCAAAGTCCTTGTATATCAAACCTTGGCTAATATCTATCGATTCAATATCAGCGTTTGTGCCGTGGTATAGTTTCATGCGAGTGTGCCTCCGTTCTTTTGGCAGATAACGAGCAGGTCGTCGACGGTCTCATCCATCGACTGCAGGTGTTCCACATCGTAGAACTCTATCAGGAATGCTAGTCCCTTATGCTGATGCAGGTAGTTGAACGCCGCCTGTCGCGTCATCGCGAAGCGCTGCCCAAAAGCCTGTATTGCAGTCGTAAGAAACGGTATCTCGTATTTGCTCATATCCTTTTCAATATGTCCTGTCGCCCGCCATCAACCTTTGTTGGACATCAATATCCCGTTCGGGCCTCGGTCAGAACGACGGTGCAAAGATACAAATAAAAATCGGACTGGCAAAATTTTTCTTTCTGCCAGTCCGGTTTTCATTGTTTTGCCGGCAGGATGCCGGCGCTCCATATCGGGGGGTTACTGCTTGATGCGCATCTTGTAGAAAGAGCGGTAGACGAAGTAGAGGGCCACCAGGAGGAACACCACGCCGAACCAGGGGGCCAGGCTGCGGAAGCTGGCGCTGATGGCAATCTCCATGGCGAGCACGCCGAAGAGGGTGGTGAACTTGATGATGGGGTTCAGGGCCACGGAGGAGGTGTCCTTGAAGGGGTCGCCAACGGTGTCGCCAACAACGGAAGCGTCGTGCAGCTCGGTGCCCTTGGCCTTCATGTCGACCTCGACAACCTTCTTGGCGTTGTCCCAGGCGCCGCCGGCGTTGGCCATGAAGACGGCCTGGAAGAGTCCGAAGACGGCGATGGAGATGAGGTAACTGATGAACAGGCAGACGGCGTTCTGGCCACCGATACTTTCGGGGCTCGACAGGCAGGCGAAGGCCAGCGCGAAGCAGAAGATGGCGATGAAGATGTTGATCATACCCTTCTGGGCGTAGTTGGTGCAGATCTTGACCACTTCCTGGCTCTTGGCGATGTCGGCCTTCTTGGGGGCGTTGGCGTCGAGCTTGATGTTGTCCTTGATGTACTCCACGGCACGGTTGGCGCCGGTGGTGACGGCCTGCATCGAAGCGCCTGTGAACCAGTAGATGACGCAGCCACCGAGGATGAATCCGAGGATGCTGTAGGGGTTCAGCAGGTTGAGGATGCTTTCGGGCTCGATGCCGAGGGTCTTCTGGATCATCAGGATGAGGCTGAAAATCATCGTGGTGGCACCCACAACGGCGGTGCCGATGAGGACGGGCTTGGCGGTAGCCTTGAAGGTGTTGCCGGCGCCGTCGTTGGCCTCCAGGTAGTACTTGGCTTTCTCGAAGTCGGGCCTGAAGCCGAATTCGCTCTCGACCTCCTTGGTGGTCTTTTCGACATCGTCCTCGATGAGGGAGAGTTCATAGACGCTCTGGGCGTTGTCGGTCACGGGGCCGTAGCTGTCCACGGCGATGGTCACGGGGCCCATGCCGAGCATGCCGAAGGCCACCAGACCGAAGGCGAAGATGCTATAGTAGGCACCGAAGACGGGCTCGATGCCGAAGAACGTCGAGGCGAAGTAGGCGATGAGCATCAGCACGAAGAAGACCACGCCGGTCCAGAAACCGCCCATGTTGCCGGCCACGAGGCCGGAGAGGATGTTCAGCGAGGCACCGCCCTGCTCACTGGCCTTGACCACTTCCTTGACATGCTTGGAGGTGGGGGAGGTGAAGAGCTTGGTGAACTCGGGGATGAGGGCAGCACCCAGGGTGCCGCAGGAGATGATGATGCTCAGGGCCACCCACAGATTGGGCACCACGGCATTGACCTCGGGGGTGTTCAGGATGAAATAGGAAGCCAGGAACGTGCCGCAGATGCTCATGATGGAGGTGATCCACACCAGCCAGGTCAGCGGCTGCTCGAAGTTCATGTCGTCGGCATTTTTATATTTCGCACGTGCTATCGCGCCATTAATATAGTAGGAAAGGACGGAGGCGAGGATGCCGAGGATACGCATGACGAAGATCCAGACGAGCAGTTTCACCTGCATCGAGGGGTCGGGGACAGCGAGGAGGATGAAGGAGACGAGTGCCACGCCGGTGACGCCGTAGGTCTCGAAGCCGTCGGCGGTGGGTCCGATGGAGTCGCCGGCATTGTCGCCGGTGCAGTCGGCAATGACGCCGGGGTTGCGCGGGTCGTCCTCGCCGATCTTGAAGACCACCTTCATCAGGTCGCTTCCGATGTCGGCGATCTTGGTGAAGATGCCGCCGGCGATACGCAGGGCGCTGGCGCCCAGGCTCTCGCCGATGGCGAAGCCGATGAAGCAGCTGCCGGCCAGATTCTCAGGCATGAAGAGCAGGATGATGAGCATCAGCACCAGCTCCACGCAGATGAGCACGATGCCGATGCTCATACCGGCACGCAGCGGGATGTTCAACAGGTCCAGAGGCTTGCGGCGCAGGGAGGCGAAAGCCATACGGGCGTTGGCATAGGTGTTCATGCGGACACCGAACCAGGCCACGCCGTAGCTGCCCAGGATGCCGATGACCGTCCACGCCAGGATCAGCACCACGGCACCGGCGCTCATCTTGCTGAGCACGCCGAAGTACAGGGCGATGGCTGCACCGATGAAAACGAAGAGCAGGAGCAGGAACTTGCCCTGCTGTTTGAGGTACGTAGAGCAGGTCTTGAAAATAACGTTGCCGATTTCGAGCATCGACTTGTGGGCCTTCAGTTTACGCACCTTGCTGAACTGCCAGAAACCGAACAGCAGTCCCAGCACCACGACGGCGAAGCCCCAATAGAGAATCGAGGCGTCGGACGACGAGGCGAAACCCGCCGGCATTTCCAGGTCAGCCTCGCTGGCAAACGACAAAAATGGCGTTGCCAGTGCAAGCAGAGTTAACGATAATTTCTTCATATTGAATAATTTTAGTTTGTATTTCGTTTTCAAATCGACCTACAAATATATGTATTTTTGTTAAAATACCAAAAAAAAGTTTTCCACCATGCCTGTTTTTCGCTGTTCCGCGCCGCCAACGCCAAGATTCCCTCCGGATACGCCAGGCCAACCGTCCAACAACGGAAACGGCAACGCCAACCGCTCTCCTGTCCCCGAAAACCGTTCCCAAGGGTCCTGAACCCCCACCCGATAGGTACTTTATTCGACTGTTCTTATATAGTATACATATAGTATTCATATACTTCTCATATACTTCTTATATACTGTATATGAATACTATATGAGAAGTATATGAATACTATATGTATACTATATAAGAACGGTCGAATTCAGGGCCTGTTTGACCCCTGTTTTCGGGCTCCGAAGTCGGGGCTGAAGAGGGTTTCGTTGTTGCTGAAATACGATAAAAATCGAGTCGAAAAAACGGGGTTGGGAACAGGGGTTGAAAAGTTTTTTTTATTATATTAAAAAAAATGTGTATTTTTGCAGCATGATTACTAACAAAGACATGGCCGCACAGACGGCCGAATTCCTGTTGACTGTGAAAGCGGTAAAGCTCAATGAGGAGCATCCTTTCACCTGGGCCTCGGGCCGAAAATCACCTATTTATTGTGATAACCGGGTCACGTTGTCGTATCCGGAGATCAGAACTTTCATCCGCCAGCGTTTCTCGGAGATAGTGAGCGACACGTGGGGCGATGTGGATGTCATTGCCGGTGTTGCCACGGGCGGCATAGCCCAGGGCGCCCTGGTGGCCCAGGAGCTGGGCAAGCCCTTCGTCTATGTGCGTTCGGAGCAGAAGAGCCACGGCCTGACGAACCAGATCGAGGGCGAGATCCATGAGGGTCAGTCCGTTGTCGTGATCGAGGACCTCGTGTCCACGGGCAAGAGTTCGCTCATCGCCGTGAAGGCCCTGCGCGAGAAGGGTTGCGTGGTCAAAGGCATGGTGGCCATCTTCAGCTATGGCCTGCAGGTGGCTGCGGACAACTTCAAGAACGAGGATGTGGAGCTGTTTACGCTGACGGACTACGATACGTTGATCGACGTTGCCAGGGAGCGCGAGTACATCCGCCCCGAGGCCATGGAGAGCCTGGCCAAATGGCGCCTCAACCCCGAGCAGTGGAGCAAGGACCACGGCGAGTGAGATGAAAAGAAAATGAGAAATGAAAAATGAAAAATAGTTTTGTGTTCAAAAGAGATGGCCGTTGGCTAACGTTTTGCGTCAGCCTGTTTTTCCTTTTTCCTTTTTCATTTTTTAATTTCTCGAGGGCCCAGGACAGCGTTGTCCGAGTGCAGGTGGCCGAGGGTGTGGAGATGGCGATGGTGTGGGTGGAAGGCGGCAGTTTCACGATGGGCAACAATGCCACCCCGAAGGGTGTGAAGCTGACCTACGCCCTGGCCCGCCCGGAGCATCGGGTGTCGCTGGACGGTTATTTCATTGGTCGCTACGAGGTTACGCAGGCGGCGTGGAAGGCTGTGATGGGGGAGAACCCGTCGAAGTTCAAGGGCGACAGCCTGCCGGTGGAGTGCGTCTCGTGGAACGAGGCACAGCAGTTCGCCATGAGGCTCAGCCAGATGACCGGGCGCCGTTTCCGTCTGCCCACGGAGGCCGAGTGGGAGTACGCCGCCCGTGGCGGTGGCCGCAGTCAGCGGAACCCCTATGCCGGATGCAACCGCAATCAGCTGGACAACCACGGCTGGTACTGCGTCAACAGCGATGGCACGACGCATCCCGTTGGCCGTCTGGGTTCCAACGAGTTGGGGCTCTACGACATGAGCGGCAATGTGGCCGAGTGGTGCCAGGACTGGGTGGAAGAGTATTCGCCCGACGACCAGACGAACCCCCGCGGCCCCAAGCAGGGCGAGAACCGTGTGCTCCGCGGAGGGCACTACAACAGCACTTCCGCCGCCTGTACGGTCTACGATCGTAGCTGGTACCTGCCTACGGGCAAGTACGAGCTCTACGGCCTGAGGCTGGTGATGGAGGCGGAGGAGTGAGCCAAGGGTTAGGAATAATGGGTTAAGAATCGTAACAATGAAGGTAAAGGACAAGGACTTCAAGATGTACATCCCCGAAGGGGAGATTGCCCAGGTGGTGGAGCGGCTGGCCGAGGAGGTGAGCCGCGACTATCATGATGGCGAACTGGTTGTCTGTCCGGTGCTTACCGGAGCCTTCCTCTTTGCTGCCGACCTGGTGCGGAAGCTCACGGTGCCGTGCGAGGTGAGGTTCGTCAAGTACACCTCCTACAGCGGCATGAGCAGCACCGGCAAGGTGACCGGCCAGCTGCCGTTTCCGCAGAATGTGGAGGGCAGGGATGTGCTGATAGTGGAGGATGTGGTGGACTCGGGCCTCTCGATGGGCTACATGCTCGAAGAGCTGAAGGCGCTGCGTCCCCGCAGTGTCAGGGTTTGCACCCTTTTCTTCAAACCCGGAGCCTTCAAGGGCAGCTACAAGGTGGACTACGTGGGCCGCGAAATCGGCGACGAGTTCATTGTCGGCTACGGCATGGACTACGACGAAGAGGGTAGGGAACTGAAGGATGTGTGGAAGGTGGATTAAGGGTTAACGTTTAAAACTCAGGATGAAAAAGAAAATCAGGATAACGATGATGGCCCTGGCGGCCACCATGCTCTGGGCCTGCATAGGCGAAGAGGACCACCTGAATGTGGATCCGACGATGCTCTATGGCCATTGGGTGAAGACGGGTAGCGAATACTACTGGACCTTCAACGCCGACGGCACGGGCAACCTGGTGAACCGCGGCGAGGTGGAGGAAGGCGACGAGGACAACGGCGACTTCACGTGGACCCTCTCCGAGGGCGACCAGCTGCTGACGGAGTTCCGCGGCGGTGGCGAACTTGGCGGCATCTACATCCCCAAGCGTTACACCATCAAGGAGATATCCTCCACGACCCTGCGCTGGGTGGACATCTACGACCGTTCAACGAAACTCGAAAAAATAGACTAGGCCATGGCTATCAAGAAAGGTTGGAAGATTACGTGGATCACCCTGGGAAGCCTGCTGGGCCTGGTGGTGGTGACGGTGGTTGTGGCGTTGTGGCTGGTGTTCACACCGAGCAAGCTGACCAAAATCGTGAATGGCCTGGTGGGCAATTTCATCACCTGCGACGCGCGGTTCGGCAAGGTGGACCTGACGTTGCTGTCCACGTTCCCCGATGCGGGCCTGAGAATCGACAGCGTGGTGATTGTCAACCCCATGAAGGACTGGGACGGCGACCCGGAGTTTACGCCCAGCGACACGCTGGCGTTCGTGGGGAGCCTGACGGTGGGCATCGATGTGAAGGCCTTCCTCAAGGAGAACAAGGTCGTTGTGCACCAGGTGATTCTGGAGGATGCTGAGGCCAATCTCTATATCGCCGGCAACGGCGCTACAAACTTCGACATCTTCCCGCAGAGCGAGAGCGAGGACACGAGCAGCACGTCGAGCATGCCGGAACTGATCGACCTGAAGAAAATCAAGCTGAAAAACGTCGCGGCCAGCTTTATCGACCGCCGTGACGGAATGAGCTGCGAGGCTGATGGCTTGGATATGGACATGAGCGGCCGAGTGGCCGAATGGCTGAGCGGCGAGCTGCCCGCGGACTGCGACGTGGACCTGGGGCTGGAGTCCAGGATGCTTTCTTTTGTACAATGGAACGATACGAACACCTTGGCTATCCATGTCGACGGCCTGAAGGCCGACGTGGACGGCGGCAAGGAGGGCGAGAAGGTGGAGGCCGAGGTGAAGCTGGGCAGCCAGTGGATAGAGGTCTGCCAAATGGATATGCTGAACGCCGGGAACCCCTACACGGGAAATCCCTTGAAGGCAACGCTCGAAGACTGGACAGCCCGTCTGGACGCCGACGGAACGATGGACCTGCTGGATGGCAAGCTGAAACTGAAGGTGGAAAAGGGCAAGGTTGCCGTGAGCGGAAGCGAGATGGTGAACGAGACGCTGCAGAAGTCGGGCCGGGACCTGCTGACGCTGGACATGCCGTTCAAGGCCGACTTGAACCAAATGAAGATAACGCTCGGAGAATCCGAGTTGAAGATAGACGACTACGCCCTCGACCTTGCCGGAACGGCCCAGCTGGCCAACGACACGCTGCCGCTGACGGTGGACCTGAAGCTGAGCACCGACGGTGCATGGCAGGTGGCGCCGCTGCTGGCCATTGTGCCGGATGCCTACGCGGGTTTCAAGAAGGGCATGTACGTCGACGGCAAGGTGACCCTCGAGGCCACGGCCGTTGGCAGCGTGACGGACAGCACGATGCCGCTGGTGGATGCGCACATCGGGTTGAAGAACGGCCAGTTCTACTACCCCTCGGCGTTGCCATACAAGTTAAAGAAGATTGACGGCGACGTGTCGGCACACCTCGACCTCGGTGCCAGAGGTGTTTGCAACGCACAGATAAAGAGCCTGACGGCACAGACGCAGGGTACGAAACTGAGCGTCAGCGGACGCGCCGACGACCTGCTGGGGGACATGAAGGTGGATGCCAAGGTGAAAGGAACACTTCCGCTTGAGGATGTCAAACCCATGATTCCCAAGGATATGAAGATACAAATGGAGGGCAATGCCGATGTCGACCTCAGCGCCAAGTTTGCCATGAGTCAGCTGAAGAAGCAGGCCTTCGACAAGATTGCGGCCAGCGGCACGGTGAAGCTGAAGGGACTGCAGGTGGACCTGGACACCATCCATGCCACGGCCCCCAGTCTCGACATTGCGGTGCAGTTGCCTGCCACGGAACACAAGGGCAGGATGGCCGATGTGAAGCTGAAAGGAAGCAGCTTGAAAGCCCGGATGGGCAATGGTATTAGCGCCGAAGTGGAGAGTCCGGACATCAGCATCGGAGTGAACAACATGATGAAAGAGCAGCTCGCCGCCTCGTTCAAGATTGGAATGGGGGAGACCGAGGCCAAGGTGGACTCGATGATATTCTCGCTCGTGGAGTTGAAGTTGGACGGCAGTATGCGTATGGACAGCCTGCAGAAGGATGCGTTGAAGAAGTTCAACCCCCGTCTGAACGCCGAGACGCGCAATGCGTTGGTGTACATGCCCCAGTTGCCCGAAGCTGTGCGCCTGCGGGATTTCGATATGAGTTACAATCCCGAACTGATAGAGATCCGCGAGGCAAAGGTGACCCTCGGACATTCGGACTTCGAGCTCTACGGCACGGTGGACAACTTCGAGGAGTGGATGGACAACAAAGCCATGCTGAAAGGCGACCTCAATTTCACCTCCGACTATGCCGATGTGGATCAGATAATGAACATGTTCAGCGGTATGGGCAGCGACCCCGACAGCCTGGAGGCCCTTCGCGAGGTGGATGCCGTCCCTGCCGATGCCAATCCGTTCATAGTGCCCAAGAATGTCGATGTCACGTTGCACACGCACATCAAGCGCAGCATTGCCTTTGGCAACGACCTGCACGATGTGGCCGGAACCCTCACCATCAAGAACGGCCGTGCCATTCTCGACCAGATGGGCTTCGTCTGCAAGGCCGCGACAATGCAGCTGACGGCGCTCTACAAGACTGACCGTCCGGGCCACATCTGGACCGAACTGGATTTCCACCTGTTGGATATCGAGATTGACGAACTGCTGGATATGATTCCCGCGGTGGATACGTTGGTCCCCATGCTGTCGGCTTTCGACGGCAACGCCAACTTCCACCTGGCCGCGCAGACCTATCTGGATGCCTACTACCATCCCAAGCTCACCACCCTGAAGGGCGCCGCCGCCATCACGGGCGAGAACCTTGTGGTGATGGACAACAAGGACATTGCCACCATTGCCAAGCTGATGCGCTTCAAGAGCTGGAAGGACAAGGACGACAAAATCAAGGTGGACAGCCTGAGTGTGGAACTGACGGCCATGGACGACGGCCACGGATGCGAAGTGGAGGTGTTCCCCTTCCTTATCGGTGTGGGCAGCTACCAGGTGTGCATCTCCGGCATCCAGAGTGTGAACAAGGACTGTGTCTACCACCTGGAACTGCTGAAGAACCCGTTGTTGGCCAAGGTGGGTGTGGATGTGAAGGGCTCCATACTGAATCCCAAGATAAGCCTAGGCAAGGTGATCTATGCCGACCTCTTCCGTCCGAAGAAGCAAGGAGTGGCGGAGAAGAAGGCATTGGAAATCAAGGCCAATATCCGTAAGGCGTTGGAGGCCAACGTGAGGTGAGAGATAAGAGTAAAGAGATAAGAGTTAAGAGTTATGAAGTTTTTTCACAGATACGAATCAGAGATACATGGCAACTACCGCAAGGGTTACCTCCGCTTCGGGATTATCACGGGGCTGGTGCTGATGCTGTATATCTTTGTTCGCTATATGATGGGCATTCCCGCCGAGAGCCCGGAGGCCTACATCACCGACGGTATCCTGCTGGTGGCGGTGTTCCTCTTCACGCTGCTCTACCGCAATGTGCTCCCCGACCGCAAGGCCACCCTCAAGGAACTGATGCTGTTGGGACTGGGTATCTCCGTGGTGGCCAGCGTGCTCTATGGGCTTTTCATCTGGGCCTTCGGTAGTGCTGTCCCTGAGCAGACGGAGCTCTTCACCCGAACGCTGAGGGGAGAGGATGCTTACGCTGCGGCGCCGGCGCACTATTGGGCTGCCTGGTGGGGTATCGAGTCGGCTGTGAAACTGACCGTGCTGGGTGGTTTCGGTGCCTTCCTCGCCGCCATCCTGTTCAGGAACGAGAAGTCGCCGGTGCATCAGAAGAAGGATAATTAATGAATAAAATATAATAAGATATGGATATTTCAATTGTAGTACCGTTATACAACGAAGCCGAGTCGCTGCCCCATCTGGCCGAATGGATTGACCGTGTGATGAAGGAGCACGGCTTCAGCTACGAGGTCGTCATGGTCGACGACGGCAGCAAGGATGAGTCGTGGCAGGTGATAGAGAAGCTCCACGCCTCCAACCCCGCCTATCGTGGCATCAAGTTCCGTCGCAACTACGGCAAGTCCGCAGCCCTCAACACCGGCTTCTGTGCCGTGCAGGGCGATGTGGTCATCACCATGGATGCCGACCTCCAGGACAGCCCCGACGAGGTGCCCGAACTCTTCCGCATGATCAAGGAGGACCACTACGACCTCGTGTCCGGATGGAAGAAGAAACGCTACGATTCCAAGCTGGCCAAGAACATCCCGTCGAAGTTCTTCAACGGCACCACCCGCATGCTCAGTGGCATCAAGCTGCACGACTTCAACTGCGGCCTCAAGGCCTACCGCCGCGATGTGGTGAAAAGCATCGAGGTCTACGGCGAGATGCATCGCTACATCCCCGTCATCGCCAAGTGGGCCGGTTTCGGCAAGATAGGGGAGAAGGTGGTCCAGCACCGCAAGCGCGAGTTTGGTGTCACCAAGTTCGGCATGAACCGCTTCATCAACGGCTACCTCGACCTCATCAGCATCATGTTCATGTCCAAGTTCGGAAAACAGCCCATGCACTTCTTCGGCGCCGTGGGCAGCCTGTCGTTCCTGGTGGGCTTCGTGGCCCTGGTGGTGGTGCTCTGCCTGCGTCTGGCCAGCCGCATTTCGCTCACCAACAGCGTGTGGTTCTACCTCTCCATGCTCTTCATCCTGATGGGCACGATGCTCTTCCTGGCAGGTTTTGTCAGCGAACTCGTCTGCCGCAACAGTCCTACCCGCAACCAATACCTAATCGAAAAAGAATTATGAGCCTCCAATGTGGTATAGTGGGACTGCCCAATGTGGGCAAGTCCACCCTTTTCAACTGCCTGAGCAACGCCAAGGCCCAGGCGGCCAACTTCCCGTTCTGCACCATCGAGCCCAACGTGGGCGTCATCACCGTCCCCGACGAGCGTCTGGCCAAGCTGGTGGAGATTGAGCGTCCCGCCAGCGTCGTTCCCGCCACCGTCGAGATTGTCGACATCGCCGGTCTGGTGAAAGGCGCCTCCAAGGGCGAAGGCCTCGGAAACAAGTTCCTGGCCGACATACGCAACTGCGACGCCATCATCCATGTCCTCCGCTGTTTCGACGACGACAATATCACCCACGTCGACGGCACCGTCGACCCTGTGCGCGACAAGCTGACCATCGACCTCGAACTCCAGTTCAAAGACCTCGAAACCATCGAGAACCGCTATGAGAAGGAGGTCAAGAAAAGCAAGGCCGGCGGCGATGCCCATGCCAAGCGCCTCGTCGAGGTGATGGACCTCTACAAGGCCGCCCTCCTCGAGGGCAAGAGCGCCCGCACCGTGCAGCTGGACGAGAACCAGGCCGAGGTGGCCCGCGACCTCATGCTCCTCACCTCCAAGCCCGTGCTCTATGTCTGCAACGTGGACGAGGGGTCGGTGGTCAACGGCAACGCCTACGTCGACGCCGTCCGCCAGGCCGTCAAGGACGAGCAGGCCGAGGTGCTGGTCATCGGTGCCGGCATCGAGGCCGACATCGCCGAGCTGGAGACCTACGAGGAGAAGCAGATGTTCCTCGAGGACCTGGGCCTCAAGGAGAGCGGCGTCAACCGCCTTATCAAGGCCGCCTACCACCTGCTCAACCTCCAGACCTTCCTCACCGCCGGCCCCAAGGAGTGCCGTGCTTGGACCTTCCGCAAGGGTATGAAAGCCCCTCAGACAGCGGGTATTATCCATTCCGACTTCGAGCGTGGCTTCATTCGTGCCGAGGTCATCAAGTACGACGACTACGTATCCCTCGGTTCCGAAGCCAAGTGCCGCGAGGCCGGCAAGATCTCCGTCGAGGGCAAGGACTACGTTGTCCAGGACGGCGACATCATGCACTTCCGCTTCAACGTCTGACAGAATGAGAAATAAAAAAGGAAAAATGAGAAATGGTAGATGCCTTACGCAGGTCGCCTGCGCAAGCCTCTCTCTCGTTTTTGCTTTTTCATTCCTCTTTTTGGCAGGATGTTCCACCGAGAAAGCCAAGTGGACCAACATCCAGTACCACAACGTCACGTGCCACTACAACGTCTGGTGGAACGGCAACGAGAGCCTCAAGGCCGGCAAGGCCAAGCTCCGCCAGACGGCCGTCGACGACTACACGCGCTTCCTTGCCCCCGAAAACCTCGGCGACGACGAGCTGGCACGCAGCATCAACCCCGAGATGGACCGCGCCATCGAGAAAGGCGTCAAGGGCATCCAGAAGCACAGCATCTTTGTCAAGGGCATCGAACACGTGCCCTACATCAAGGAGTGCTACCTCATGACGGCCTACGCCACCTTCTACAAGCACGACTACGTCTCCACCTCCAACACCTGCGACATCCTCATCCAGCAGTTCGCCGGCACCCATGCTGGCGACGAGGGCGCCGTCCTCCTGGCCCGTTGCATGACCATGGAGAAGCGCTACGACGAGGCCGAGGCCGCCCTCGACCAGCTCGTGCAGCGGCTGGCCAAGGGCAACTTCTCCCGCTCCCAGCGCGACAAGCTCTACATCGCCATGGTCGAAGCCACTGTGCCGCAGGAGAAGTACAAGAAGGCCGTGGAGTACATCCACGAAGCCATCGACGCCTCCTCCGACCGCTACACCAAGGCCCGCCTCGCGTTCCTCATGGCCCAGATCTACCGCCATCTGGACAAACGCTCCGTCGCCGCCAAGTACTACGACCAGGTGCTCTCCTACCGTCCGCCCTATGTCCTCGAATTCAACGCCAAGCTGGGCATGGCTTCCTGCGCCGACCTCGAGCATACCGACATCGCCAAGCTCGAACGCCAGCTGGACGACATGATCTCCGACAAGAAGAACGAGGAGTATCGCGACCAGATCTACTTCGCCAAGGGCGAGATGTTCCTCGGCGTCAAGCAGCCCGACAAGGCCTGCGACAACTACCGCCTCTCCGTGGCCCTGGCCACCGTCAACAAAGCCCAGCGTGCCCAGTCGGCCCTCCGCATGGGCGAGGTGCAGTACGAGGTCTTCGAGAACTACGACCTGGCCCAGCGCTACTACGACACCGCCATGCAATGCATCGCTGCCGACTATCCCCGCTACGACTTCATCCGCCGTCGCCACGAGATGCTCACCGAGCTGGCCTCCTACACCCGCGTCTACTCTCGTTGCGACTCCCTCCTCGCCGTGGCCTCCATGCCCGAAGCCGAACGGCTGCAGCTCATCAACCAGAAGATTGAGGACCTCAAACGCCAGGAAGAGGAAGCCAAGGAACGCGCCCTCCTGGAGGAACTCCGCAACGACGCCCGCCAGCAGCAGAACACCCTCACCGGCGACTGGTATTTCTACACCCCCAACACCGTCCAGAAGGGCAAAGAGACCTTCCGCCAGCGCTGGGGCATGCGCTCCCTGGAGGACCTCTGGTTCCTCTCCAACAAGATGTCCACCTTCGCCTTCGACGACCTCCCCGACGAGGAGGAGTCCGATGCCGATACCCTCGCCTCCCAGGCCTCCGACCCCAAGTCCCAGGCATCCGCCTCCGGCGACCCCAACGACCCCCACAGCGTGGCCTTCTACCTCAAGGACCTCCCCGCCACGCAGCAGGACCTCGACTCCATCGACTCCCTCACCTCCATCTCCCTCCTCAACGCCGGATACATCTTCTACGACGGCATCGGCAACATCCCCCGGGCCCTGGAGTGCTACCACCGCCTGGCAAAGGACTACACCGCCTATCCCGAGATTGTGCAGGCCTTCTACATGCTCTATCGCATCTACGACCGTCAGGGCAACACCCCCCAGGCCAACTACTACCGCGACATGGTCCTCATGGGCTTCCCCGACAGCGACTTCGCCAACCTCATCCGCGACAACGAGTACTACAAGGAACTCATCCGCCGCTCCCGCCGCATCGAGGCCGACTACGAACAGCTCTACACCCAGTATGCTAACCACCGCTTCTCCACCGTCGTCAGCCTGGCCGACGAGGCCGAGGAAGTCTACCCCGACAACCCCGCCCTCCACAAGTTCCGCTACTGGAAGGGCCTCGCCCTGGCACGCATGGGCAACCGTTCCGATGCCATCGGCCTCTTCTCCAAGCTCGCCGCCCTCCCCAAGACCGACAGCATACAGCCCCTGGCCGAAGCCCAGCTCAACATCCTGCTGGACACCACTTTCGCCTCCTCCGAGGAAATCACCTCGGCCGACGAGCAGCGCGTCCGCAGGGAGAAGCCGCAGGCCTCAACCCCCAAACCCCAGGCCTCTGCCGAGGAAGAGGAGCCCCTGCCTCCGGAGTCCATGGTCTACCGCCAGCGCGAGGGCCAGCAGTACTTCGTGGTCGTCGTCGTCAACGACCGCACCATCAAGGCCACCGAGCTCCAGATGAAGCTCGCCCAGTTCAACACCAAATACTATTCCAACAAGGGCTACGGTGTCAACTCCGCCCTCTTCACCGACACCACACAGATCATCACCATCCACCGCTTCGTCGACGCCGACGAGGCCATCGGCTATTGGCGCCACCTGCAGCAGGAAGAAAGCCCCCTGCGCCAGTATGCCGACTCCGACCATCGGCAGTTCCCCATCTCCACCCAGAACTACGCCACCTTCTACAACCGCAAGGACGTCAACGCCTACCTGCGCTTCATGGAACGCTACCTGGTGAAACAACAATAAACGAACGAAAAAAAAACAAACAAGCAATAATTCATTTTAATATTAATCAATATGGCCAGAACAATGGAAACCGACACACCCAACGCAATCAACATCATCACCAAAGGCACCGTCATCAAGGGCGACATCACTGCTAGCGGCGACTTCCGCCTCGACGGAACCCTCGAAGGCAATATCCAGAGCAACGGAAAAATCGTCGTCGGCGACACCGGTGTTGTCAACGGCAACATCCTCTGCCTCAACGCCAACATCATCGGCTGCGTCAACGGCAACCTCTCTGTGAAGGAACTCCTCTCTCTCCACAACACCGCCCGCGTCAAAGGCGACATCCTCATCAACAAGCTCTCCATCGAGCCCGGCGCCGTCTTCACCGGCAAGTGCTGCATGCTCGACGAGGTGCGCAAGCAGCAGCAGCTCGAAGCCGAGCAGGCAGCCAACGAAAAAGCCCCTGAGGAATAAGGCAATGGAACGCCTCAAGAAGCTCTTCCAGCAGTGGGCGGGCGAACCCTGCACCGAGATACTCTCCATCGGTGCCCAGGGCTCTTCGCGTCGTTACTACCGGCTGATAGGTCGGCAGTCGGAGGTCGGAGGTCAGCATTCCGACCCTATACCTCATACCTCGTGCCTGTCCGCCATCGGCACCGTCGGCGACGACCTCCGCGAGAACCGCGCCTTCTTCGCCCTCGACCGTCACCTCCGTGCCAAAGGCATCTGTGTCCCAGAGCTCTACGCCGTCGCCCCCGACGAGCGCTGCTACCTCCAGCAGGACCTCGGCGACCTCTCGCTCTACGGGCTTCTGCACGAGAAACAACGGCAGGGTGGGGGATTCGACGCCGAGATGCTCGCCCTCTACAAGCAGGCCCTCGCCGACCTCGCCGACATTCAGCAGGCCGGCGCCGACTTCGACTTCTCCTGGTCCTATCCCCGCGCCGACTTCGACCGCCAGTCCATCCTCTGGGACCTCAACTACTTCAAGTACCACTACCTCAAGCTCGCCCACGTCCCCTTCGACGAGCAGCTCCTCGAGGACGACTTCAACCGTCTGGCAGACACGCTCCTGCAGGCCGACACCCGCTACCTCCTCTACCGCGACTTCCAGACCCGCAACATCATGGTAATTGAAAATGGAAAATTGAAAATTGAAAATTCGCTGCCGCACCCCGATAATTCTCAATTCTCAATTCTCAATTCTCAATTATTTTACATCGACTTCCAAAGCGCCCGCCGCGGGGCCGCGCAGTACGATGTGGCCTCCATCCTCTACAGCGCCAAGTCCAACCTCCCCGAACCCATCCGCCACGAACTGCTGGACCACTACCTCCGCGTCCGCGGCATCAAGGGCGAGGAGCGCCGACAGTGGCTCCACCTCTTTCGGGCCTACCTCCTCCTGCGCATCCTCCAGACCCTCGGCGCCTACGGCTACCGCGGCATCTTCGAGCGCAAGGAGTACTTCCTCCAGTCCATCCCCCTGGCCCTTCAGAACCTCCGTCGCCTCGCCGAGGACCACCCCGAGATCTTCGCCGACCTTCCGCACCTGCACCGGATTGTCGGCGAACTGAGCGAACTGAGCGAAAAGAACAATTCGCCAAATTCGCCGACGGCAAACGATTCGCCGCTCACCGTCACCGTCCAAAGCTTCAGCTTCAAGCAGGGCCTCCCCGACGACCCCACCGGCAACGGCGGCGGATTCATCTTCGACTGCCGCGCCCTCCCCAATCCCGGCCGCTACCCCGAATACAAGACCTACACCGGCAAGGACCGCCCCGTCATCGAATTCCTTCAGAAAGAACCTCCTGTCCACGAGTTCCTGGACAATGTCCGTCGCCTCGTCGCCCAGAGCGTCGACAAGTACATCGAGCGCCGTTTCACCGCCCTGCAGGTCTCCTTTGGCTGCACCGGCGGCCAGCACCGCTCCGTCTACTGCGCCGAACAGACCGCCCTCTGGCTCCGCAGCACCTACCCCGACATCGCCGTCGTCCTCCGCCACCGCGAACAGGATCCCCCCGCCAACCGGCCCTAAAACCCCGTCAAACAGTCCCTTACTTCGACCCTTCTCATATAGTATACATATAGTATACATATAGTTCTCATATAGTATTCATATACTGTATATAAGAACTATATGAGAAGTATATGTATACTATATGTATACTATATAAGAACAGTCGAATAAAGTAGCAATTTGGTAGGGGTTTGGGACAAGTATTTTTAGTGGCATGAGGGATGAAAAGGGGAGTGGTTAACGCTTCCGTTGATGGGTGAAAATGGTGAAAAATTGTGCCGAAAAGAGGGTTTTGGAGGATGGAAAAGCGGTATGGTGGAAAAAATATCGTGCTGAAAATTAGTGCGATGTAAAAAAGTTTGAAAAAATATTTGGTCAGTTCGGAAAATGTTCGTACTTTTGCACTCGCTTTCGACAGAGAAAGTGACCAAAAAAGCCGCATTCGTCTAGTGGTCCAGGACATCTGCCTCTCACGCAGAAGATCATCAGTTCGACTCTGATATGCGGTACAAAACCTCCGTAAAACGGAGGTTTTTTGTTCTCCAATAAAAAAACGCGAATGTCCACGAATGGCCCATTAATAATGACCCATTAATAATTAATGGTTAATTCCTGGTCATTCGTGTTTTAATGTTTTTTTCATGAGTCGGTGTTTAAATCAAATTTTTTGTGTAAATTTGCATCCGATTTATGGGACGATATTTTATACATTTGGCCTATCATGGAGGTAGTTACAACGGTTGGCAGACGCAGCCGGGGTTGCCTACGGTGCAGCAGACGCTGGAGAACGCCCTTTCTACGCTGCTGCGCGAGAGGATTGCCGTGGTGGGTTGCGGGAGGACGGATACGGGAGTGCATGCGAGCGATTTCTATGCCCACTTCGACACACTCCTCCGCCCTGCGGGCACTTCCCCTGACTTGGGGGAGGAGTTGGATTGTTCCAATTTGGTGTTCAAGCTCAACAATCTGCTGCCGCCGGACATTGCCATTTTCGAGATCTTCCCTGTGGCGGACAATGCGCATGCGAGGTTCGACGCCATTGCGCGCACCTACCAGTATCATGTGAGCGACCGGCGGTTGCCGTTCCGCCAGGGGCAGTACTGCCGCATCTACTATCGTCCCGATGTCGACAAGATGAACGAGGCGGCCCGCGTGCTGATGGAGTATGAGGACTTTACGAGTTTCGCCAAGTTGCATACGCAGGTGAAGACCAATATCTGCCACCTCTCGGAGGCCCATTGGGACGCGGTAGGCGACGAGTGGGTCTTCACCATCCGCAGCAACCGTTTCCTGAGGAATATGGTGCGGAGCGTGACGGGGACGTTGCTGGACGTGGGCCGCGGGAAGCTGAGCATCGATGGCCTGCGTGAGATTGTTGAAAAGAAGGACCGCTGCGCGGCGGGCACGAGTATGCCGGCCTGCGGATTGTTCCTGACCAAAGTTGAATATCCTTGTTTATGAAATACATAGAAGTTACATTCACCCTCGACGACACCGGACTCTTCCGCGATATGCTCGTCTCCAATCTGGCCGAAGGGCCCTACGAAAGTTTCGTTGAAACGGCCGACGGCGTGAAGGCCTATGTGCCTGAGGACCAATACGACCGCCATTTTCTCGATGTCACCGTCGAGACGTTCCCGCTGCCGCTGAAGTTCACGGTGGCGGAGATGGAGGACCGCGACTGGAACGCCGAGTGGGAGAAGGGGCACGAGGCTGTGCTGGTGAAGGCCGACAACGGTACCACCATCTGGGTGCGTGCACCGTTCCATCCGCACCGCAACGACGTTGATTACGAGTTGATTATAGAACCGAAGATGAGTTTCGGCACCGCCCACCACCCGACGACCTACATGATGCTCTCCTACGTGGCCGAGCTGGACATGGTGGGTCGACGGGTGCTGGACATGGGGTGTGGCACCGCCGTGCTGGGCATCCTGGCCAAGATGCGGGGGGCGGACTATGTGATGGGTATCGATGTGGACGAGTGGGCTTTCCGCAATGCGCAGGAGAACGCCGAGTCCAACGGGGTGCCGCTGGACCTTCGGTTGGGCGATGCGGGATTGCTTGGTTCTGTTGCCGGCGGGACGCCGGCGCTCCAGAGTTTCGACATCATCATTGCCAACATCAACCGCAATATCCTGTTGCGCGACATGGAGGCCTACGCGGGCGTGCTGAAGGGTGGGGGAGTGCTGCTGCTCAGCGGCTTCTACGAGGCCGACGAGGGTGCCCTCATCGCCCGCGCCAACGAGCTGGGTATGGTGCTCAAAGGGAAGAAGAACCGCGAGGGGTGGAGCGCTATTCAGTTAAGAGTTATGAGTTAAGAGTTATGAAAGATAGTGTGGTTCAGAATAAGAGTTTTGATTTTGCGGTTGAGTCGATAAGGATTTGCCAATATCTTACGGAGGTACGGCATGAGTATAATCTTTCGAAGCAATTGGTGCGAAGCAGCACGAGTATCGGTGCCAATATAAGGGAGGCGAGAAGGGCACAGTCGACAGCCGATTTTGTGGCTAAGATGTCGATTTCTCTAAAGGAGGCTGAAGAGTCACGTTATTGGTATGAACTTTTGGCTGCATCGGAATATATATCATCTGAGCAGGGTGAACGGATGGTTTTACAGTGCGATGAGATTGTGAAGATGCTTAGTTCAATTGTCAAGACGATGCGTGAAAAGCTCCAAAACTCATAACTCATAACTCTTAACTCTTAACTGTCATGATTGTCTGCATCGCTGAGAAACCGTCTGTGGCGCGCGAGATAGCCAAGGTGCTGGGGGCCAACAGTTCCCACGATGGCTATATGGAGGGCAACGGCTACCAGGTGACGTGGACCTTCGGCCACCTGTGCACGCTGAAGGAGCCGCAGGACTACTGCGACCAGTGGCGCCGTTGGAGCCTGGGCGCGTTGCCGATGATTCCGCCGCGTTTCGGCATCAAGCTGATAGAGAACCAGGGCTATGAGAAGCAGTTCCACATCATAGAGCGCCTGATGCAGGCCGCCGACGGCATCATCAACTGCGGTGATGCCGGGCAGGAGGGCGAGCTCATTCAGCGGTGGGTGATGCAGAAGGCCAAGGCCAAGTGCCCCGTGCAGCGGCTGTGGGTGAGTTCGTTGACGGAGGACGCCATCCGCGAGGCCTTTGCCAACCTCAAGCCCCAGGACGAATACCAGAGCCTCTACGAGGCCGGCCTCTGCCGCGCCATCGGCGACTGGCTTCTCGGCATGAACGCCACCCGCCTCTACACCATTCGCTTCGCGCAGGCCAAGGGCCAGGTGCTCAGCATCGGAAGGGTGCAGACGCCCACGCTGGCCATGATCGTGAAGCGCCACTTCGAGATCAAGAACTTCGTTCCGGAAAAGTATTGGATTCTCTCCACGCTCTATCGGGATGTAACATTCACCTCCACCAAAGGCAAAATCAAGAAGCCCGAGGAGGGGCAGGCGGCCATGGATGCCATCCGTGGTAAGGACTTCGAGGTCACCTCCATCGAGCAGAAAGCCGGCACCGAGGGCCCTCCGCGACTCTTCGACCTCACCAGCCTGCAGGTGGAGTGCAACAAGAAGTTTTCTTTCTCCGCCGACGATACGCTGAAGCATATCCAGAGCCTCTACGAGAAGAAGTTGACGACGTATCCGCGTGTCGATACCACCTTCCTCTCCGACGACATCTACCCCCGCTGCCCCAACATCCTGCAGGGCATCCGCCCCTACGCCCCTCTCGTCCAGCCCCTGATGGGCAAGAAACTCAAGAAAAGCAAGAAGGTCTTCGACTCCTCCAAGGTCACCGACCACCACGCCATCATCCCTACCGGCACCGACCCCTCCACCGTCGACCTCTCCCTTGCCGAGAAGCGTGTCTACGACTTGGTGGCCCGGAGGTTCATAGCCGTCTTCTATCCCGATTGCAAATTCAGCACCACCACCGTTCTTGGCCAGGTAGAATGGAGCGCCGGCGTCCCGCCGGCATTGAAAAAAGAACAATTCAAGGCCACGGGCAAGCAGATTCTGGACCAAGGCTGGCGTGCCGTCTTCGGCGGTAGGTCGGAATCCTCTGATGGCCAAGAGAATTCAGAGAACTCCGACAAGGAACAGGTCCTCCCCGCCTTCGAGCAAGGCGAACATGGCCCCCACGAGCCCTCGCTCGCCGAGAAACAGACCACGCCTCCCAAGCCCTACACCGAGGCCACCCTCCTCCGCGCCATGGAGACCGCAGGCAAGACCGTGGACAACGACGAACTCCGCGACGCCCTCAAGGCCAACGGCATCGGCCGTCCATCCACCCGTGCGGCCATCATCGAGACCCTGTACAAACGGCAGTATATCAGTAAAGTCCGTAAGAGCCTTGAACCCACCCCCACAGGCATTGCCCTCATTGGCGTCATCCAGGAGGAGCTCCTCAAAAGCGCCGAGCTTACGGGCCAGTGGGAGAAGAAGCTCCGCGACATCGAAGCCCGCAAATACGACTCGCACCAGTTCATCGACGAACTAAAACAGATGGTCTCCCAAATCGTCCAGCAGGTCATCTCCGACGGTACCCGGAGGCTTGTATATGAAGTTTAGGGGAGCTATTGGATAGCTACGTTTTTACTCATTCTCCGATGAGGAAGACGGTGTTGCGTTTGTGGAGGTTGATTTTTTCGCGTTCTTTTTTCCAGAGGGCAGCGGGGAGGGAGCGGATGGTCTGGGAGGGGAGTGTGAGGTCGCAGGCGACGCAGATCATTGTGCGAGGCTGGAGGGTTGAGGAGAGTGCTTCGAGCATCTGGTTGTTGCGATAAGGGGCTTCGATGAAGATTTGGGTTTGGTGCTCGCGGTGGAGGCGTTCCTCGAGACGGCGGATGGCGGCGGTGCGTCGGGTTTTGTCGACGGGGAGGTAGCCGGAGAAGGCGAAGTTCTGGCCGTTGAAGCCGGAGGCCATGAGGGCGAGGAGGAGGGAGGAGGGGCCGACGAGGGGGATGATGTCGATGGAGCGTTGCTGAGCGATGCGTGTGATGAGTGCGCCGGGGTCGGCGACGCAGGGGAGACCGGCTTCGGAGAGGAGGCCGATGTTTTCGCCGCGGAGGATGGGGTCGAGGTAGGAGCCGATTTGGTCGGGGGAGGTGTGTTCGTTGAGTTCCAGGAACACCGTGTCGTCGATGGGGTGGGGGTAGCCGGTTTTTTTGAGGAAGCGGCGGGCGGTGCGGGTTTCCTCGACGATGAAGGTGCGGCAGGAGGCGAGGAGCTGCTGATTCAACTCCGGGAGGGAGTGCGACACGACGTCGTCGCCGATGGGGACAGGGAACAAAAACAATTTACCTTTCTGCATAAAGATTTATTATTGTTAAAAAAAACTCAAAAAATAAAAAAAAATTGTGGAGGAAATGATAAATTTGTATATTTGCAGGTTGAAAATAATTAGTATAATTCAATAATAATTTAAAACACATTACATTATGCGAAAACACTTACACAAAATTTTTTTGGTGGCTTTGCTCCTTGCCCCGACGGCAGGATGGGCCACCGTGGACAGCGTGACCGTGGCCAACGGCACCACCACCAATGAGTGGTTGCCCATCTACGGCTACTACCAAGAGCGAGCCCAGCACAACCAGGTCATCTATCCGGCCGATTCGCTGACGGCCCTCCTTGGCCAGGGGCTTACGGGCATGACGTTCTACATGTCCCAGACCGCCGGTAGCAACTGGGGAACCACGGTTACGATTAGTCTTGGTACCACCACGGCTACCACCCTTAGCGGCCTCACCACCGCTAGCGACCTCACCCAGGTATGGCAGGGTCCCGTGACGGGTCAGACCGCCATTATCCACATCGACTTCGATGAGGGTTTCAGCTATACTGGCGACAACCTCCTCCTCGATGTACAGACCACCGCCGGCAACTATAGTCGCGCCTACTTCTATGGTGTCAATCTTTCTGGTGCAGGATACGTACAATACGGTTCAAGCACCTCGGCCCAGGGCTTCGTCCCGAAGACCACCTTCACCTACAGTGACAACCCTATCTGTAGCCGTCCAACTAACGTTGCTGTCTCCGGCATCACCAATAGCGGCGCCACCGTTTCGTGGAACGCCGGTGGCTCCGAGACCCAGTGGGTGCTCCTCCTCAACGGCGAGGAAATCGCCTCCAGCCCCCTCAGCGACTCTTCCTATACTTTCACCACTCTTGATGCCAACACGGGGTACACCGTCGCTGTCCGCGCCCTCTGCTCGTGGGGCGACACTTCCGGTGCTGTCTCCACCTCCTTCCGCACCCTCTGCCAGAACGGCAACTGCCAACTGCAGGTCAACGGTACCTCCACCTATTACGGTGGTGCCGAAGTATGGCAGAACGGTAGTTTGGTCACCACTCTGCTCAGCTCCAGCACCTACTCCAACCAAGACAACACCGTCGACATCTGCAATGGCGACAGCCTTGTCATCCTCTATCATGCGGGTTCCTCTACCAGTGGCAGCATCACCGTCATCGACGTTGCCGGTACCGTACTCGCCAACGTTGCCAAAAACACCCTCAGCAATGGCGACACTATCCTTGCCGTTGCCAACGGCTGCCCCTCCTGCATCCCTGTCAACAACCTTACGCTGAACACCTTCGATGCCAACAGCGCCACCATAAGCTGGACGGCCGGCAACGACGAGGCCGAATGGGCCGTCTACGTCAACGGCGAGGAGGCTTCCGGCAGTCCCGCTAGCACCAACTCCTTCATCGTCACTGGCCTTGATGCCAACACCAGCTATACCGTCGCTGTCCGTTCCGTCTGTGGCTACGACGACACCGCCGCTGCCCGCACCCTCTCCTTCCGCACCGAGTGCGAAGGCTATGCCGAACTGCCCTTCAGCTCCGGCTTTGAGGACCTGCAGACCGGCGACATGCCCGACTGCTGGCTCCAGGTGCAGACCGGCACCAACACCGGCCTCAACCCCCATCCCGTCTTCCCCTCGGCCTACCGCCACACTCCCAACGCCCACAACAGTGACGTTTACTTCGAGTTCGAGAGCAATCAGGGCGAGACCGAAATCCTCGCTCTCCCCCGCATGCAGAACATTCAGGACCTACAGCTCTCCTTCTATGCTTCCATCACCAGCGCCAACTTTATGTTCGAGGCTGGTGTCATCGAAACTGATGAGGATGGCGTCGATATCTTTGTCCCTGTCGACACCGTGAACCTCATTCCCGGTAGCAGTTTCTCTTCAGCCTATCGTGTTTACAATGTCCTCTTCAACACCTACGAAGGCGACGGCGAGCGCATCGCTATCCGTACCACGCCCAACAGCAGCAGCACCTACACCCTCATGATCGACGATTTCAGCGTCATCTATGTCGGCGTTCCCGTGCTTGGCCCGTTCAACCCCTCGTCTCGCACCTACACCATCGGTGTCGATACCACCTTCGGCTTCAGGGCTAACCTCATGACCGGCTCCGATGTCACTTATCAGTGGACCTCGACACTCTCTTCCGTCGGTGGTGTCACCCTCGTGGGCGACAACACGGACACCGTCAACGTCTCCTACACCAACGTTGGTATCGATACCCTCTCGGTCATCGTCAGCACCGACTACGGCGCCGACACCGAGAGCGTGATTATCTACGTTGTCGACCCCAACCCCATCAGCGAATTCCCCTACTTTAACGGATTCGAGGACGGCGAGGACATCTCCTGGAACACCGCCAACAACGCCTCCGGATGGTACATCGGCCAGGCCGTCACCGCCACCGGCGACCGTTCCCTCTACGTCAGCTCCACCCACGGCGCCACCAACGACTACTCCAACCAGGCCGATGCCAACTCGCATGCCTACCGTCAGTTCCGTTTCTCCGAGACCGGCGAATATGAGCTGAGCTTCTCATGGCGTGGCGATGGCGGCAGCGACGCCTACATGCGCGCTTACCTTGTCCCCGGCGCCTACCAGCCTACCGCTGGCAGCAGCCCCTCGGGTACCAACCTTACCGGCAGCCTCTACGACAGCCTCTCCTGGAATACCTTCTCCACTGTGATGGAAATTGCCGACACCGGCCTCTACACCCTCGATTTCTACTGGCACAACGGATACTTGGCTACTAACGAAAACCCCGGCGCCGCTGTTGACAACATCTCTATCTCCAAACTCACCTGCTCCAGCGTTGCCAACCTCCAGGCTCGCAATGTCCACGCCCATGAGGCCGACATCGTCTGGACGCCCCGCAGCGGCGAGACCGAATGGTGGGTCGTCGTTGACAACGAGCCCGGCTATGTGGTCAGTACCGACTCCATCCACCTCAGTGGCTATGATGGCGAGACCTCCCACACCGTCTCCGTCCGCGCCGTCTGCGCTCCCGGCGACACCTCCTTCGCCTCCACCGTCAGCTTCACCACCACCGTCGCGTGCGTGCCTGTAACCGATATTGTTTTCTCCGATATCACCGGCAGCTCCGCCACCGTCTCCTGGACCCCTGCCGGCACCGATACCGCCTGGAAGGTCGTCTTCAACGGTGACACTGCTGACGTTGCCACCGACCCCACCTATAGCCTCACGGGCCTCACTCCCATGACCTCCTACACCGTCACTGTCCTTGCCGACTGCGGCAGTGAAGACGGCGTCTCCGTGGCCACTAGCGGCACCTTCCACACCCTCTGCGACGACGGCACCTGCAACCTTACCCTCGACCTCGTCGACTCCTACGGCGACGGTTGGAACAACGGTGCCCTCCGCGTCATCCAGAACGGCGTCGAGGTGGGTAGCGGCACCATTCCTTCTGGCAGCAACAGCGCCACCATCCTGGTACCCGCCTGTTCCTCCATGCCCGTCAGTGTGGTCTTCGTGGCCGGCGGCTACCCTGAAGAGATGGGCGCTACGATTTACAGCGGTTCCGGCGCTGAAATCTATTCCTTCGCCACGGGCACCATGAACTCCTCCAACAACGGCGACACCCTCGTCACCGCCAGTGCTCCCTGCTCCGGTTGCCCCATGGCCGACAGTCTGCAGGCCACTGCCATTACCGACAATAGCATCACCTTCTCCTGGAGCAACAACGACACTGTCGCCGGATTCCTCATCTCCTTCAACAATGGTCCTTGGCAGCTTGTCAACACGAATACCTATACAGCCACTGGTCTGGGTGCCAACACCGTCTATCCCTTCGAAGTTCGCACCTACTGTGGCGCCGAGGATACCTCCTCTGCCCGCACCATCTCTGTCCGCACCGACTGCGGCATGACGAACGCTCCTTGGAGCGAGGACTTCGAATCCTTCTCCACCACCTCCTCGGCCACCGAGCTTCCTTGCTGGGTCGTGCTCCGCGGCAACTCGGGCTACACCAACGTTGCCTCTACGGCCCACGCCAGTTCCCGCTCTCTCCGATTCGCAGGCTATGCTGTGCCTCCCACCATCGCTGTTCTGCCCACCTTCAGCCAGAATATCAGCTCGCTGAGCCTCTCGATGTGGATTGAAGCCGAGGGCAGCTCTTCCGGTTCCCTTGCCGTTGGATACATCACCGATGTCACCGACAGCACCACCTTCACCGCTCTCCAGACCTATCCCAATGCCTCCTATCAGGACAACTTCCAGCAGGTCACAGTCGACTTTGCATCGGCGCCTGCCGGGGCACGCATGGCCGTTGCCCAGGTAGGCACCTCCAGCAACTGGTATTGGTGGATTGACGATATCGAGGTCTTCTTCTCCGACAGCACCGTGACGCCGGTTTCTTACTACACCGTCTCAGCCACCTCCGCCAACGCCACCATGGGCTCCGCTTCGGTGACGCCCAGCGGCAGTGTTGAGGAGGGGACGTCGGTCACCGCTACGGCTACCCCCAACGACGGCTACCTCTTCACCAATTGGACTATGGCGGGCGACGTTGTGAGCAGTGACAATCCCTACACCTTTACGGTTACCGATGACATAGCCCTCGTGGCCAACTTCGAGGCCATCCCCGAAGAACCCTGCGATGTGCCCACCAACGTCACTGCCAGCAACATCGGCCTCACCTCCGCCGTCATCGGCTGGACCGCCCCCGAAGGTCAGGATCTCTGGGAGATCCGTATCATCGGCGCTGGCGACACCCTCGTCGTCCAGGCTACCACCAACCCCTACACCGTCGCTAGCCTGGCCCCCGCCGTTGCGTACACCGTCGCTGTCCGCTCCGTCTGCGGCGTCAATAACTACAGCGACTGGAGTGCCCCTGCTACCTTCACCACCGCCACATGCCAGCCCGTCACCGGTGTCATGGTGAGCAACCGCACCACCAACAGCGTCCAGGTCTCCTGGACGGCTCCCGCCGGCGTTTCCAACTTCGAGCTTGAGTACGGCGCCTCCGGCTTTGCCTCCGGCACCGGCACCCGCGTGGAGACCAGCACCAACAGCGCCACCCTCACCGGCCTCACCGCCGGCATGGCCTACGATGTCTACGTCCGCAGCGTCTGTGGCAACGGCGCCTACTCCCCCTGGAGCAACGCCACACCCTTCACCACCGAAGACGACCAGCAGGGCATCGACGACGTGAACAACGCCAGCATCGCCCTCTTCCCGAACCCCGCCACCACCACCGTCACCCTCACGGGCATCGACGGCCAGGCCACTGTCACCATCGTTGACATGAACGGCCGCGTGAACGGAGAGTGGAAAGTGGAGAGCGGAAACCTCACCATCGACCTCGCGGGCTACGCCCAGGGCGCCTACTTCGTCCGCATCACCGGCGAACAGCTCAATGCCATCCGCAAGCTGATTGTGAAGTGATCGAATGGTCACTGCATGAAGAATCCCCGCACCGATGAGGGTGCGGGGATTTTTTTATGTTTTGTTGAGAAGGGGAGGGGGCTATGCTTCGAGGGCTTGGGTGTGGAGTTCGGCGTCGAGGGCTTGGGAGGTTTCTCCTTTCTCGATGTTGAAGAAGATGTGGTCGTCGTCGGCGGTGATGTGGATGGTGTCGCCGGGGAGGATGTCGGCCTTGATGATTTCGTCGGCGAGGTCGTCCTCGATGTAGCGCTGGATGGCGCGGCGGAGGGGGCGGGCGCCGTAGTTCTCGTCCCAGCCTTTGGCGACGATGAAGTCCTTGGCTTTCTCGTCCATCTTAACTTCGAAGCCCATCTTGCGGATGCGGGAGAAGAGGCCACGGAGTTCGATGTCGATAATCTTGTGGATGTCTTCGCGTTGGAGGGAGTTGAAGTAGATGATGTCGTCGATACGGTTGATGAACTCCGGAGCGAAGGCTTTCTTGAGGCTTTTCTCGATGACGTCGCGTTGCATCTGTGCTTTCTCGGCTTCGCGTGCGGCGGTGTTGAAGCCGACGCCGGTGCCGAAGTCCTTGAGCTGGCGGGAGCCGATGTTGGAGGTCATGATGATGATGGTGTTCTTGAAGTCGACCTTGCGGCCGATGCCGTCGGTGAGAACGCCGTCGTCGAGGACCTGGAGCAGGACGTTGAAGACATCGGGATGGGCCTTCTCTATCTCGTCGAGGAGGACGATGGAGTAGGGCTTGCGGCGCACGCGCTCGGTGAGCTGGCCGCCCTCCTCGTAGCCCACGTATCCCGGAGGCGCGCCGATGAGACGGCTGACGGCGAATTTCTCCATGTATTCGCTCATGTCAATGCGGATCATGGAGGCCTCGCTGTCGAAGAGGTATTTGGCGAGGATTTTAGTGAGGTAGGTCTTGCCGACGCCCGTAGGGCCGAGGAAGAGGAAGGAGCCGATGGGGCGGTTGGGGTCCTTGAGGCCGGCGCGGTTGCGTCGGATGGCCTTGGAAATCTGTGCGATGGCTTCGTCCTGGCCGACGACGCTGCCTTTGAGCTGGCTTTCCATCTGGAGGAGTCGTCCCTGTTCGCTCTCGGCGATGCGTTCCATGGGCACGCCGGTCATCATGGCTACGACGGCAGCGACATCCTGGTCGGTGACTTGGACGTGGCGTTCGCGCTCGTCGGCGTCCCATTGGCGTTTGAGGTCGGAGAGTTTGTTCTGCAGGTCGCGTTCGTGGTCGCGGAGTTCGGCGGCCTCGGAGTAGCGCTTGGAGGCGAGGACTTCCTTCTTCTGGGTTTCGATGCGGGAGATTTCCTGTTCGAGGTTGACGATTTCTTCGGGTACCTGCATGTTGGCTATGTGGACGCGGGCGCCAGCCTCGTCGAGGGCGTCGATGGCCTTGTCGGGCTGGAGACGGTCGGAGACATAGCGCTCGGTGAGGTCGACACAGGCCTTGAGGGCGGCATCGGAGTAGACAACGAGGTGGTGTTCCTCGTACTTGTCCTTGATGTTCTGGAGGATTTCCATGGTCTCCTCGGAGGTGGCGGGTTCGACGAGCACCTTCTGGAAACGGCGTTCGAGGGCGGTGTCCTTCTCGATGTACTGGCGGTATTCGTCGAGGGTGGTGGTGCCGATGCACTGGATGACGCCGCGGGCGAGGGCGGGTTTGAACATGTTGCTGGCGTCGAGGGAGCCACTGGCAGAGCCAGCGCCTACGATGGTGTGGATTTCGTCGATGAAGATGATGATGTCGGGGTTCTGCTCGAGCTCGTTGATGATGGCCTTCATGCGCTCCTCGAACTGGCCGCGGTACTTGGTGCCTGCCACGAGGGAGGCGAGGTCGAGGCTGAGGAGCCTTTTGCCGTAGAGGGTGCGGGGAACGCGTCCCTCGGCGATGCGGATGGCCAGGCCTTCGGCGATGGCGCTCTTGCCCACGCCGCTCTCGCCGATGAGGATGGGGTTGTTCTTCTTGCGGCGGGAGAGGATTTGGGCTATGCGGTCCATCTCCTTCTGGCGGCCGACGATGGGGTCGAGCTTGCCGTCGAGGGCCAGTTTGGTGAGGTCGCGTCCAAAGGTTTCGAGGGCAGGGGTCTTGCTCTTGCCGGAGGCTGAGGGCTGTTTGCTGCTTTCGATGACGGGGTCGGCAAAGGCATCGTCGTTGTCGTCGTCGGAGGTCTGGCTGGAGAAGTCGGGCATGCGGCCGGGTTCGAGACCGCTGTCGGAGCGAACGAGTTTGGCGAAACGGTCGTAGTCGACACCGGCTTTGACGAGCTGGTTGGCCACGAGGTTGTCGTTTTCCTGCAGCATGGCGAGGATGAGGTGCTCGGTGCGGATCTCGGAGGATTTGAGTTTGATGCTTTCGAGGTAGCTGAGGCGGAGGACCTTCTCGGTTTGGCGGAGCATGGGTATTTCGCTGTCTTCGGCGTAGCGGATGTCGGCATGTGCCTGAGAGACCTGGTTCTCCAGCCGTTCGCGGAGAGCGGCGGTGTTGACACCGAGGGTGGAGAGCATGGTCATTGCGGAGCACTCCGGCAGGCGTGCCATGCCGAGGAAGAGGTGCTCGACGCCGATGCCGCCGTTTTTCAGGCGGATGGCCTCGTCGCGGGAGAAGGCGACGGCTTTCTTTGTATTTTCACTAAGGTTTGCTTCCATGATGGGAATGATTTCGGGTTGCAAAATTACTACAAATATTTCTATTGCAAGTTTGGTGCCAAAGAATATTATTAACAAGAAGGTGTTAATGGGGGTTATGGGTTATTGGGTATAGGTATTGGTTATGGGATGTGTGTGGTGTTGATAAAAAAATTGCGTTTTTTTGTGCTGTTTGAAAAAAAAATCGTATCTTTGTTTTTTAAGGTACAGTTGGGCTGTGCCGATAATTAATTAGTATACAATAATATAATATAACAAAGAACGACTGATGGTTTCTGAAAACGAAAAAATCACTAGGGTCGATATCGAGACCACAATGAAAACGGCCTATATCGACTATGCCATGTCGGTCATCGTGGCGAGAGCCCTGCCGGATGTGCGTGACGGCTTCAAGCCTGTGCATCGCCGCATCCTTTTTTCGATGAACGAGAACGGCATTCTCTACAACACTCCTACCAAGAAGTCGGCCCGTATTGTCGGCGACGTGATGGGTAAGTACCACCCCCACGGCGACTCGAGTATCTACGGTGCGTTGGTGCGTCTGGCCCAGGACTGGTCGATGCGCTACACGCTGGTGGACGGCCAGGGAAACTTTGGTTCCATTGACGGCGATTCGCCCGCAGCCATGCGATACACGGAGGCACGCCTGAAGCAGATCAGCAACGAGCTGGTGGCGGATATCGACAAGAACACCGTTGACATGGTGCCCACCTACGACAACGAGGGCGAGGAGCCTTCGGTGTTGCCTGCCAAGATACCTAACCTGCTGGTGAACGGTTCGAACGGCATTGCCGTGGGTATGGCTACGAACATGCCTACACACAACCTGCGCGAGGTGCTGGACGGCTGCATTGCCTTCATTGACAACCGCGACATCACGATTGAAGGACTGATGGAGTATGTGAAAGCCCCGGACTTCCCGCTGGGCGGTATCATCTACGGCTACAACGGTGTGCGCGAGGCCTACATGACGGGCCGCGGCAGCATCATCATCCGTGCCATCACCGAGATAGAAGAGGACGCCAAGGGGCACAACCTGATTGTGGCCTCGACGGTGCCCTATGGTGTGAACAAGAGCGAGATGATCAAGAAGACCGCCAACCTGGTGAAGGAAGGTAAGATTGAGGGTATTCTGGACATCCGCGACGAGAGCGACAAGGATGGTATCCGTGTCGTTTACGTGCTCCGCAACGATGTGGTGCCCAATGTTATTTTGAACAAGCTCTTCCAGCTGACGGAACTGCAGAGCAGCTTCGCGGTGAACAACATCGCCCTGGTGCACGGCCGTCCGCAGCTGCTGAACCTGAAACAGTTGATACAGTACTTCGTGGAGCACCGCGAAGAGGTGGTGACGCGCCGCACGCAGTTCGAGATGGACGAGGCCCTGAAGCGTGCCCATATCCTGGAAGGTTTGTTGAGAGCCATCGACATCATCGACGAGATTGTGGCCCTGATACGTGCCAGCAAGACCCCCGACGAGGCCCGTCAGGGCCTGATGGATCGCTTCCAGTTCAGCGAGATACAGGCCCGCGCCATTGTCGATATGCGACTGGCCCAACTCACCGGACTGCAGCATCAGAAACTGCAGGACGAATACGATGAGAAATTGCGCTTTATCGAACGTTGCAAAGAAATCCTCGGCGACCACAATGTGCTGATGCAGGTCATCAAGCAGGAGTGCGAGGAGCTGCGCGAGAAATACGGCGACGAGCGTCGCACCATCATCAAATACGATGCCGCCGGTTTCCGCGTGGAAGACACCATTCCCGACGAGCAGGTGGTTATCACCATCAGCCACAAGGGCTACATCAAGCGTACGCCCCTCACGGAATACCGCACGCAGACCCGCGGCGGTGTGGGTTCGAAAGGCAGCTCGGTGCGCAGCGAGGACTTCGTGGAGCACATCTTCACCTGTACGAACCACAACTACCTGCTGTTCTTCACCGAGAAGGGTCGCTGCTACTGGATGCGCGCTTTCGAGGTGCCCGAAGGCGAGAAGAACACCAAGGGACGTCCGATATTGAACTGCATCAACATCGAGCCTGACGACAAGGTGAAGGCCTACGTCAACGTGGAGACCCTCAGCGACACGGAGTATGTTGGCAACCACTACATCGTGATGTGCACAAAGAACGGTATCGTGAAGAAGACCCCGCTGGAGGCCTACTCGCGTCCGCGTACCAATGGTATTATTGCCATCGGCATCCGCGAGGGCGACGAACTGCTCACTGCCTGCCTGACCGACGGCGAGAGCTATATGCTCATTGCCTCGAAGAAGGGCAAGGTGATGATATGCCCCGAGAAGGAGTTCCGTTCGATGGGCCGCGGCGCATCGGGAGTGAAGGGTATGGACCTCGACGGAGAGGACGATGCCGCCATCGAGATGCTCTGCCTGCCCAGCGAGGACGAGAACCTGCTGGTGGTCACCGAGCACGGCTATGGCAAACGTTCGGCCCTGAAGGACTACCGTGCCACCGTCCACCGCGGCGGTAAGGGCGTTAAGGCCATGCAGATCACCGATAAGACCGGCGCGCTGGTGGCTGTGACCAACGTTACCGACGACCACGACCTGATGATCATCAACCGCAGTGGCATCACTATCCGCATGAAGGTGGCCGACCTGCGTGTGCTCGGCCGTGCCACACAGGGTGTGAAACTCATCGACCTGCGCGGCAAAGACTACATTGCCTCCATCACCAAGGTTCCTACCGACAACGAGGAGGAGCAGGAGCAGACCGAGGGTATGAACGAAGAAAATATTGTTTCGGAAAGCAATAATTCCGAAACCACGGATACTAATAGTCAAAACGAAGAATAAAACACCAAAAACAACATCAATATGAAAATGAAGAAAATCGTCATGACCGCTGCCCTCGCTGCCTTCACGCTGGCCGCGAGCGCCCAGTCCCTGAATGTCTCGAGCGCCTTCCAGGATATGCGCAAGGGATACCTCAACAAGGCCAAAGCCGAAATCGACGCCGCCTGTCTCCATGAGAGTACCAAGGACGAGCCCAAGACCTGGTGCTACAAGGCCCTCATCTACTCGCAGATTGGTGGCGACGCCCAAGCCAAGAAGCCCAAATACAAGAACCTGGCCCCTGACTGGGCCGAGCAGGCCTACACCGCCGCCCTCGAGTGCAAACGTTTGGACACCAAACAGGAATTTGCCCAGCAGGTGAATGAGGTGTTCAGCTTCGTTGGTAACGAATACTACAAGCAGGCCACCGCCGCCTACGAGAGCAAGGACTACGCCAAAGCCATCGAACTGGCCGAGAAGTCTGTCACCAGCTTCAACAACTCTGGCAAGAGCCAGTTCGCCCTCGATGCCACCTACATCGCCGGTCTGAGTTCTGTGGCCACCCACGATACCGCCAACATCAAGAAGTTCTTCAATGCGATGACCCGCAAGAAGACCAACATCAACTATGTGTATGTGACCCTCTTCGGTATCAGCGTTGCCGAGAAGGACAATGCTTCCGCCATGAAGGTTGCCACCAACTACGTCAAGAACTGCAAAGACGACTACAAGGCCTTCTTGCTCCGCGCCAATGGCTACCTGCTTGACAACAATGTCGAGAAGGGCAAAGAAGATATCAACACCGCCCTCGAGATGACCAAAGACTCCGTCAACATCTATCCCGATGTGCTGGTGCTGGCCGGAGACCTGCTGAGTGGTGAAGGCGTGGCCGACTACGAAGGCGCCGAAGCCAAATACAACCAGTCGTTGATGCTGAAGCCCAACCAGTTTGGTGCCAACTTCGGCATGGGCAAGATGGTCTACAACCGCGCCGCCGACAAGACCAATGCCGCCAACGCCATCGACCCCTTCGCCGCTGACTACGACGATGAGAAGGCTGCTCTCTATGAGAAACTTATCGAGGAAGCCAAAGCCTACTACGGCCAGTCCATCGTCTACCTGGAGAAGGCTGTGTCCTATATCGACGGTCTTCCCGAGGGTGAATTCAAGAACGCCCAGCGTCCCAACCTGATCAATGTGCTTGTCGCTCTCGGCACTGCCTACGCCCATGTGGACCGCGCCACCGACGCCGACGCCGCCAAAGCTCGTGTCGACCAGCTGATGAAGTAAAAGAAAATAGTGCCCGGCGCACAATAAAAAAACCGTTTCATTGTTATTTATGGCAATGAAACGGTTTGCTTTTTATATACTGCTGACGATTATGCCGCTGCTGGCGGCAGGGCAGGGGGTGCTGGAAGGCGTGGTGACGGACGCCAAAACCGGGCAGCCGCTGGAGTATGTCAATGTGGGCATCCCCGGTCTCACCACCGGCACCACCACCAATGTCAAAGGATTCTACCGCCTCTCGCTGCAGGGCGACGACAGCATCACTGTGCACTTCTCCTATACCGGCTACGAAACCTTCCGCGCCCGTGTGCGTCGCAACCAGCGCACCGAGCTGGACGTGGCGCTCAAGCCTGTCGCCACGCAGCTGGATGAGGTGACTGTCAGCGAGGATGCCACGCGCCAGACCACCTTCACCGGCATCGACGTGCAGCACCTCGACAAGGCCGTGGGCCCCCAGGGCGGCGTGGAGAGCGTCATCAAGATGCTGCCCGATGTGCAGTCCAACAACGAGCTCAGTAGCCAATACTCCGTCCGCGGAGGCTCGTTCGACGAGAACCTGGTGTATATCAACAACGTGGAGGTATTTCGTCCCATGCTGATACGTAGTGGTCAGCAGGAAGGCATGAGCATCATCAATCCCGACATGGTGAGCAGTATACGCTTCTCGCCGGGCGGTTTCGACGCCACCTTCGGCGACAAGCTCTCTTCGGTGCTGGGCATCGCCTACAGTCCCGGAGGGGATCGCACTTTCGGTGGCAAGGCCAGCGTGAGCCTGCTCGGAGCCTCGGCCACGGTGTATGGACATGTCGGCCGTCGTCTGGACTACAACATCGGCCTTCGCCACCACAACAACCAGTATGTCCTGGGCAGCATGGACACCCGCGGCAGCTACACCACCAGCTACACCGACCTGCAGGCCTGGCTGACCTACTATGTCAACAACCACCTCGACCTCGGTCTCCTGGTCGTGGCCACGGGCAATGTCTACGGCCTCGTGCCTGAAAGCCGCACCACCGCCTTCGGCAGCGCCCTGCAGCCGGGCATGGAGATAGACATCTACTTCGACGGCCAGGAGCAGGACCGCTACCAGACCCTCCTTGGCGCCCTGAAGGCCCATTGGCGCCCCTCGGAGGAGTGGACCATCGAGCCCACGCTCTCCATTCAGCACATCAACGAGAGCGAACGCTACGACGTGCAGAGCCAGTACTGGCTCTACCAGATTGAAACCGGCGAGAGCACCGACGACACCACACGTTTCAACCGCGGCGTGGGCACCTTCCTCGAGCATGCCCGCAACCGCCTCGTTACCGACATCGCCACCTTCGCCGTCGATGCCCACCGCTACGCCCGCCTGGGCAGTTGGGACATGGGTGTCAAGCTCCAGCTGGAGCAGATCGACGACCACCTGCGCGAATGGAAGTGGGTTGACTCATCGGGCTACACCCTGCCGAGCATCGTTCTGCCTTTTGGCGACAGCTGCAACGTGCCCCTGAACCCCATTCTGCAGCTCTATGCCAACAGCGTCAGCAACATGCAGACCCTTCGCGCCTCGGCCTACCTGCAGCGCGAGTTGAACTTCCACACACGCCGCGGCTCCGACATCATGGTCCTCCTGGGCCTCCGCGGACAGTTTTATAGGTCAGAGGTAGGAGGTCGGAAGTCGGAGGTGACTGGCAGCGACATAACTCCAACTTCCAACCTCTTACCTCCTACCTGGTTTGTCAGCCCCCGTGCCAGCGTCAGCTACAAGCCCCGCATGGAGCAGGATATACTCTTCCGGCTGGCTACTGGCATCTACCGTCAGGCACCCTTCTATCGCGAATACCGTCGCGATGACGGAAGCCTCTGCCCCGACGTCGCCCCCCAGACCGCCTACCAGCTCACCGGCACCGCCGACTGGCGTTTTCGCCTGTGGGACAAGTCATTCACCTTCACCGCCGACCTCTATGGAAAATACCTTACCAACCTCATTCCCTACACCATCGACAACCTGCGCCTGCGCTACATGCCCGACCAGACGGCCGTCGGCTACGTCGTCGGCCTGAGCCTCAGGCTCAACGCCGAGCTCATCGAAGGCCTCGAGTCGTGGGCCAGCCTCTCGCTCATGCAGACCCAGGAGGACATCGAGGGCGACGGCCTCGGATGGCTGGCGCGCCCCACCGACCAGCGCTTCTCCTTCAAGCTCTTCCTGCAGGACAATGTGCCCGACATGCCGTGGTGGCGCATGAGCCTCAACCTCGTCTATGCCACCGGCACCCCCATCGCCATCCCTTTCGGCAACTACGGTGGCGACCAGCTGCGCCTGCCGTCCTACTATCGCATCGACTGGGGCAACACCGTTCGCCTATCGAAGTTCGACCGCATTGGCAATTGGCTGTTCAAGCATCGTATTGCCGATGTCCAGGTGGGTCTAGAGGTATTTAACCTCTTCAATTTCCATAATGTTGTCTCCTATCTTTGGGTGGCCGACATCGACAACCTCCCTCGCCGCGTACCCAACTATCTGACGGCCCGTCAGCTCAACCTGAAAATAACCGTACTCTTCTGATGATTTCAATACCCTCGACCGACAGCCTCGTGCCCCGCAGCCACCGTCTGGCCAATGGCCGCACGCTCTATTATTTCCCGTCCGACAGCACCGACCTTGTGAAGATCGACCTCGTATCAGAGTCGGGCTCTGCCTACCAGTCGCAACCCCTTGTGGCCGCTGCCGCCAACCGGCTCTACACCGTCGCCGGAGGCGACCTTTCGGCTTCGCAACTGGCCGAATTTCTCGACTACCGCGGCATTATAATCGATAGTAACAACACCATTACGCATTGCAGCACAAGCTTCTACACCCTTGCCCGCCATCTCGATGCCCTGCTGCCTGTCGTCGACGACCTGGTGCGACGGCCTCTCTTCCCGGAGGTGGATTTCGATGTCTATTGGCGCGAACGGCGGCAGAAGATTGCCTCCGCGCAGATGAAGTCCTCCGACATGGCGCGGCGCGTCTTCTACGACGCCCTCTTCGGCCCACGGCACCCCCTGGGACGCTACGCTGTGCCCGAGGACGCCGACCGGCTGAGCCTCGACGAAGTGAAGCGCTTCTATGCCGAACGCCACCGTGCCGAGGACCTCACCATTGTCCTCAGCGGCCATGTGGACGACTGCCTGCTGCAAGCCATCGACGACCGCTTCGGCCACAGCACACCCGGCGACGCCCTGCCACGCATCACCTTTGCCGGCACGCCAATCGTCGACCCCTCGCGTCGCGACTATCCCATCGCCGGCGCCGTGCAGACCACTGTGCGCGTCGGCCGACTGCTCACACTGGCCTGGGACGACCCTGACTATGCGCGGCTTATGCTCCTCGTTACACTACTCGGCGGCTACTTCGGCTCGCGCCTGATGAGCAACCTCCGCGAGGACAAGGGCTACACCTACGGCATCTACGCACGCACCCAGATCTACCGCGGAGCCATCGTCTTCTACATCACCGCCGACGTGGCAGGAGACGCCGCCGCCGATGCCGAACGGGAGATTATGCACGAACTGCAACGCCTTGTCGACGAACCTGTTGCCGACGATGAGCTGAACCTGGTACGTACCGTACTGGTAGGAGACTTCCTCCGCTCGGTCGACGGCATCTTCGAGCGCTCTACGCGCTTCATCGACATGCTCGGCACCGACGTCACCGAACGCTTCACCGACAACCTCCGCCAGGCCCTCCTGACCGCCACCACCGCCGACCTGCAGCGCCTCGCCGCCACCCACCTTGCCCCCGGCCTGATGACCGTCTGCCGCGCCGGCGCCCTCTAGCCCTTTCTTATCGACAATCGACCTACCAACACCCTACCAACACCCTACCATCTCCCACAGTTCTTATATTTTTGTGGGAGTTGGTAGGTAGTTGGTAGGCTTTTGGTAGGCTTTTGGCAGATAGACGAGCCCTATCGGATAACAACAATTTTCCTCGCCGGCAGGTCCCGAATCTTCACAAGGTAGCCCCCCGATGCCGGCACGTCCACCGTCACCTGATTTGTCATGTGGCTCTGGTTATGGTAACCTGACAGGAGGTGGTGGGGGAAAAACAGGTGGATGTTTATAAGTATGGAGATAAAATTGTGGGTTTGTTTGCGATATGTCGTTTTTTTTTCTTATCTTTGCACTTTCCTTTCATACGGAAAGGATGTTTAATTAATTGGAAATAAAATAAATAAAATAGAAATGAGAAAACTTGCTGTCGTCGCTTTCGGCGGAAACGCCTTGCTTAGAAGCGGTCAGAAAGGTACTTACAAGGAGCAGATTGAGAATGTGGAGAACACCTGCGAATCCCTCTGCGCGCTGCTCAAACGTGGTTACAATGTGGTTATCGGACACGGCAACGGCCCCCAGGTGGGCAATGTGATGCTGCAGCACGAGGCCGGCAAACAGGCCGGCGTGCAAGCCATGCCGATGGATTTCTGCGTGGCAGAAACGCAGGGCTCTATTGCCTATTTGATCGAGATGGGCCTGCGCAACGTGATGGCCCGCAACGACATACAGCGTGACGTGGTGACGCTCGTCACCCAGGTGGCCGTCAACAAGCTGGACCCCATGTTCCAGAACCCCACCAAGCCCGTAGGACCGTACTACACCAAAGAGCAGGCCGACCAGCTGGCCGCCGAGACGGGTGCCAAGTACAAGGAGGACCCCAAGGGCAACGGTTGGCGCAAGGTGGTGGCAAGCCCCAAGCCCACGCGCATCAACAACATCAAGATTGTGAAGCAACTGGCCACTGCCGGTAACATTGTTGTCACCGTGGGTGGCGGCGGCATCCCCGTGGTGGAGGAGAACGACACCGTGCGCGGCGTCGAGGCCGTCATCGACAAGGACCTCGCCAGCGCCCTCTGCGCCGTGGAGATTGGTGCCGACGAGTTCTATATCCTCACCGACGTGCCGAAGGTGTACATCAACTTCCGCAAGGAGAACGAGCAGGCCCTGGACACCATCACCGTGGCCGAGGCCAAGAAGTACCTCGACGAGGGCCAGTTTGCCGAGGGCTCCATGGCCCCGAAGGTCCGTGCTGCCATCATGTTCGTCGAGCACGGCGGCAAGGAGTGCATCATCACCGAAGCCGGCCAGCTGGACAACCCCAACTGCGGCACCCGCATAGTTCGATAAATCAATACTCCTAGCCGCTACGCGGCAGAAATCTGGTAAATCTGGTAAATTATTTCTGACGCAACAACCGATACAGACCGCGAAGCGGAATAATTTACAAGATTTACAGGATTTCGCGAAGCGAAGCGAGCAGGAGAAAATAAAGAGATTAATTAACAGAAACAACATATTAAAAATTCAAAGAAATGGCTTACAATCTTAGAAACCGCAATTTCCTGAAGATCCTCGACTTTTCGCCGAAGGAGCTCAACTATCTGCTTGACCTGGCCCGCGACCTGAAGCGCGCCAAATATGCCGGCACCGAGCAGCCCCGCCTGAAAGGCAAGAACATTGCCCTCATCTTCGAGAAGACCTCGACCCGTACCCGCTGCGCCTTCGAGGTCGGTGCCCACGACCAGGGTGCCCACGTGACCTACCTCGGTCCCACCGGCAGCCAGATCGGCATCAAAGAGAGCATGAAAGACACCGCCCGCGTGCTGGGTCGCATGTTCGACGGCATCGAGTACCGTGGCTTCGACCAGGCCACCGTCGAGGAGCTGGCCAAATACGCCGGCGTCCCCGTGTGGAACGGTCTGACCGCTGAGGCTCACCCTACCCAAATCCTTGCCGACTTCCTCACCATCCAGGAGCACACCGACAAGCCCCTCAATCAGGTGAAGTTCGCCTACATCGGCGATGCCCGCTACAATATGGGTAACAGCCTGATGGTTGGCGGCGTGAAGATGGGTATGGACATCCGCATCATCGCCCCCAAGAAACTGCAGCCCGCCAAGGAGCTCGTGAAGCAGTGCCAGGAAATCGCCAAGGAGACCGGCGCCAAGCTCACCGTCACCGACGACGTTGAGAAGGGCGTGAAAGGCCTTGACTTCATCTACACCGACATCTGGGTCAGCATGGGCGAGCCCGACAGCGTGTGGAAAGAGCGCATCAAGATGCTGATGCCCTACCAGGTCAACGCCGAGCTGATGAAGAAAACCGGCAACCCGAAGTGCAAATTCATGCACTGCCTGCCCGCCTACCACAACCTGGAGACCAAGGCCGGCCGCGACGTGAACGAGAAGTTCGGTCTGGACGGCATCGAGGTCACCGAGGACGTGTTCGAGAGCGAGAACAGCATCGTCTTCGACGAGGCCGAGAACCGCATGCACACCATCAAGGCCGTCATGGTGGCCACGCTGGGCGACTAAACTCATTTAAGAGTTAAGGGTTAAGAGTTAGGAGTGATGCTCAACGGCACCTCTTAACTCTTAATTCATAACTTATAACTCATAACTCATAACTGCTATGTGGTTTACTAACTTACTTACCAATGGGGGCGTCGGCACCACGGTGCTGATGCTCTCCGTCGCTATCTTTGCTGGCTTGCTGCTGGGCAAGTTCAAAATCAAGGGCGTTACCCTTGGCATCACGTGGGTACTCTTCGTGGGCATCCTCATCAGCGCCCTCGGCGTGCAATGCAACGGCGAGATGCTGCACATCATCAAGGAGTTCGGCCTCATCCTCTTCGTCACGGCCGTTGGCCTGCAGGTGGGTCCCGGATTCTTCAAGAGCTTCAAGAAAGGCGGCCTGGCCATGAACGGCATGGCCCTCGTCAATGTGGCCCTTGGCGTGCTCATCACCTTCATTATTGCCAAGATGGCCGACCAGAGCCTCACCGACATGGCCGGCGTCTACACCGGTGCCGTCACCAACACTCCCGGCCTCTCGGCTGCCCAACAGACCGTGCGCGACCTCGGCTTTGCCGACGCCGCCGACCAGCTGGCCGCGGGCTACGCTGTGGCCTACCCGCTGGCCGTGGTGGGCATGATTGCCTGCTGCCTGCTGCTGCGTCCGCTCTGCCGTATCGACCTCAAGAAGGAACCCGTCACCGACGACTCCACCGCCGAACCGTCCGAGAAGAAAGCCACTCCGACCTCGCAGCGCCACAAGGTCAACCTCATTCCCATCTTCGTCATCATTGCCATCGGCATCGTCGTGGGCTCCATTCCCATCCCTGTCGGCATGTCGGCCCCCGTCAGGCTGGGTCTCGCCGGCGGTCCCCTCGTGGTGAGCCTCATCGGCGCCTGGCTCGGTGTGAAGAAAGGCTGGTTTACGACTGAATTCACTGAGAGCCACGGTGTATGGATGCTGCGCGAGGTGGGCATCGCCCTCTTCCTCGCAGGTGTCGGTCTCAGCGCCGGCGGCAGCTTCCTGGCCACTATCCAGGCCGGCGGCTACATGTGGGTGCTCTACGGCGTCATCATCACCATGGTCCCCCCGCTGCTGGTGGGATTGTTCGGACGTTTAGTGTTGAAGATGAACTACTACACCCTCATGGGCTTCATCGGCGGCAGCCACACCGACCCGCCGACCCTGGCCTTCGCCAACAACATGGCCCCCGACGGCTGCAAGCTGCCCAACGTGGGCTACGCCACCGTCTACCCCCTGACGATGTTCCTGCGCATCTTCACTGCACAGTTACTTGTCCTCATGGCATGAAGCGGCTGGCACTTATTCTAATGACTATGGTTTGCGTATCGGCTTCGGCACAGAAGCCGATACGCATCTATAGCACCTACGCCGAGAGCCGCGCCGCCAGCCAGCTGCAGCAGTGGCTGGAGAAGGGCGGCTGCAGGACGACCTTCGGCGGACGGAACACGGGCCACACCATCTATGTGGGTCTGACGCCGGAGATGAAGGCCAAGTACCGGCCGCAGATAGACAGCCTGCGCGACGACGGCTACTTCATCGTCGGCAACGGTCGCGACGTGGTGCTCTACGGGAAAGGGGAGAAGGGCACCATCTACGCCGTCTACGCCTTCCTCGAAAAGCTCGGCTACCGCATGTATACCCCCGACGCCGTGGTTGTCCCCGACCTCTCCAATAATTTTCAATTTTCAACTTTCAATTTTCAATTAGTAGAGAACCCGGCGTTCGAGTACCGCGAGGTGGCCTACTACTACCCCAACCAGAGCCAGCTCTATGCCGACTGGCACCATGTGCACACGCAGGCCGACCGCGAACGGATGTTCGGTATGTATGTGCACACGTTCGGCAAGCAGCTTCCGCCAGCGCTCTACTTCGACGAGCACCCCGAGTGGTACTCGCTGAACAATGGTCGCCGCAGCCGCGACGGTCAGCTCTGTCTGAGCAACCCCGCTGTGCTGAAAGAACTCTGCAAGCGGCTGGCCGACACCATGTCGCGCCGCCCCGAGGCGCGGATATGGTCGGTCTCGCCCAACGACAACTACAACGCCTGTGAGTGCGCCGACTGTCGCCGCCTCGACAGCCTCTACGGCGGCCAGAGCGGCACACTGCTGTGGTTCGTCAACCAGGTGGCCCGCCGCTTCCGCTACAAGACCATCTCCACGCTCGCCTACCAATACACCCGCAAGGCACCGACCAGCGATATCAAACTCGATGAAAACGTCCTCGTCATGCTCTGCCCCATCGAGTCCGGCCGCCAGGCCCCCATCCCCCAGACCGACCCCGCCTTCCGCAAGGACATGGAGGACTGGAGCCGCTTGTGTTCGGGCAACACACTCCTCAGTCAGCCGCAAGCGGCTGCCAGTTCCCCTAACTTAGGGGAGCAGCAAAATAGTGAGGCCTTGCTAATCAACTCCTCCCCTAAGTTAGGGGAGGTGGACGCTCGAAGGGCGGACGGAGGAGTGTGTAACCCATCCGGAATCTACCTCTGGGACTACGTCGTCCAGTTCCGCAACTTCTGGGACCCCTTCCCGAACCTCCATGTTCTTCAGCCCAACCTGCAGTTCTTCAAGGAGAACGGCGCCAGCATGATGTTCGAACAGGCCACCGGCGCGCAGAACGTCACCTCCTGGATGGACATCCGCTGCTACATGATTTCCAAGCTCCTATGGAACCCCTATTGCAATATCGACTCCATCATGGACGACTTCTACCAAGGCTACTACGGCGAGGCCGGCCGCTATGTGAAGGAAATCATCGACACCATGACCGCCGCCCTCATCCGGAGCGGCCAGGCACTCAACATCTACGGCTACCCTGTCGATGCCGTGGAAGGCTACCTGTCGGAAGACCTGATGTTGAAATACTACGACTGGATGGGCAACGCCCGGGATGCCGCTAAAGGTGACAGCGCAGTGCTGGAACGCCTGCGCTTCTTCCAGCTGGCCCTCGATTTCGCCTGGCTGGAGCTGCAACATGGCGAGCCCGACAAGGACGCTATGCTTGGTGCAATCGACTCGCTCGAGGCCCGGCTGCAGCACTTCCGTGTGCCGCAGATGATGGAAATGGGCTGCTCGCCAGCCGAGTATGCCTCCAATATGCGCTCCTGGGCGGAAAAAGCCTACAACGAACACCTTGCACCCGGCAAGCCCGTCACCCTGCGCCGTCCGGCCACCGCCCCCTACAACACGGCAGGCCTTGCCGACGGCGAAGTGGGCATCATGGACTACCGCCACCGCTGGCTCGGCTTCTGGGGCGACACCCTCGACGCTGTCATAGACCTCGGTGAGCCACAGCCTATCACCTATATCGGCATCGACTTCTACTTCTACCCACTCTCGTGGATATTCCTCCCACAGTGGGTGCAATTCGCCTTGTCTGACGATGGCGAACGTTGGGAGTGGCGCCCAAAGGATGTGATTGAGAACCCCGAGGTGTTGGCCACGCCGGATATATACACCTACGCATCGGAAACAGCGTGCACCATTGGCGGTGAGCCCAACAAGTACCGCTACGTCCGAGTCGTGGCTGTTCCCTTGCCCGAGATACCCTCTTGGCACCGCGCCTCAGGGCAGAAACCATGGATATTCACCGACGAAATCATCATCAAATAATACACAACACAGACAAACCACTATGAAGAAAACCCTTCTGCTAGCAACCCTTCTGCTAACCGCCCTCGCCGCTACGGCGCAGGACACCAACAAAGTGCGCATCAAACCCTACGGCTTTGTCCGCAACTACCTCAACGTCGACTCCCGTCGCATGATGACCGTCTGCGGCGGCGAATACCTGATGATACCCTACGACGAGGACTGGAACATGACCGAATCCGAGGCCCGGACCTACAATGCCGACGACGAACGCTTCGACCGCAATGCCGTCCCCGAAGCCCACTTCCTGGCCCTCAGCACCCGCTTCGGCCTTGCCCTCGAGGGGGCCCGATTCATGGGCTTCGACCTCAGCGGCAAAGTGGAAGGCGACTTCGCCGGCTTCGGCAACAGCAACACCGTGCTGCGCCTGCGCCTGGCCTACGTCACCCTCCGCCGTAAGAACAACTTTGGCCAGCACGAACTCCTCCTCGGCCAGGACTGGCATCCCCTCAGCGGCAGCATCATGCCCGATGCCCTCGGCATGGCCGCCGGCGCCCCTTTCCGGCCCCACAGCCGCACACCGCAGATACGCTACACGCTGAACCCCAACGGCTTCGGCTTCAGCGCCGCCGCCCTGTGGCAGTACCAGTTCACCTCCCCCGGCCCCGACGGCGAAAGCACCGCCTACGCCAACCGCTCCCTCGTGCCCGAACTCTTTGTCGGCCTGCACTACCGCACTCCGGAACTCTACGCCCAACTGGGCATGGACTACACCAACCTGCTCGTTCGCAGGGAGATTCCCGTGGTGGATTATACGACCGGTGCCACCCTCTACAACCACCTCGACGAAGGCCGTTGCCACTCCTTCTCGCCGACCGTCTACCTCCAGTACACACCCCTCCATGTCCCCTTTGCGCTGAAATTCCGCAGCACCCTGGCACAGAACCTCGGCCACCTCAACATGCTCAGCGGATACGCCTGGGCCGTCAATGCCGACGGCGACATGGCCTACATCCCCATGCAGGCCTCGGTCTCCTACCTCAACCTCTCCTACGGCTCGCGCTGGCGCGTCAACCTCTTCCTCGGCTACCAGAAAAACCTCGGCCTCGCCAACAAGGACTACTCCATCGGCTACGGCCCTGAGCTCTACATGAAAAAAGGCATCAACAACATCAACAGCATCTACCGCCTTGCCCCATCCATCAGCTTCAACACCAAGGCCTTCAACATCGGCCTGGAGTATGAACTGACCGGCGTCACCTACGGCGACCTCGACCTCCAGGACGGCACCGTCCCCGACAACGACAACCTCCACCAGGTCCTCGGCCACCGCCTCTGCGCCCTCGTGAAATACAACTTCTGAAACGGTACAATTACCGTTTTCCGATATGTGTAAATAGGTGTCAAATAGGTACCTTATTCGACTGTTCTTATATAGTATACATATAGTATACATATACTTCTCATATAGTTCTTATATACAGTATATGAATACTATATGAGAAGTATATGTATACTATATGTATACTATATGAGAACGGTCGAATCTAGTAGGGGTCTGGTGGGGGTGGAACGGAAGTGCAAAAAAACTTAAAAATCGGTTTGTGTACAATAAAAACCGATTTTTATAGTTCTCTTTTATGATAAAAGTTTTGAATGATATGAAAAGAATAACCCTCACAACCCTTGTTCTTCTTTCGCTGGCCCTGCAGAGCTGCACGGCACAACCCTCCGAATCCGGCCCGTCGGCTTCGCCCCTCGCGGCCCCCGTGCAGAGCCCGACCGCCGCGCCGTCGCTCACCCTCACCGACTTCACCGACGTGGCCGCCGCCACGATAGACGGCGTGGTGCACATCAAGTGCGAGATCTCCCAGCTGACGCCGCTGTACCAGTCCTTCTTCGGTTTCATCATCCAGCAGGGCGTGCAGCGCCAGGTCTACGACGCGTATGGAAGCGGCGTCATCGTCACCTCCGACGGCTACATCCTCACCAACAACCACGTGGTGCAGGATGCCGAGCGCATCACCGTGACGCTCAACGACCGCCGCGAGCTGCCGGCGCGCCTCGTTGGCAACGACCCCGCCACCGACCTCGCCGTCATCAAGATCGAGGCATCGAACCTCACCTACATCCCCTTCGGCAACAGCGACGCCGTGAGGGTAGGGGAGCCCGTGCTGGCCATCGGCAACCCCTTCAACCTCACGTCGACGGTCACCTCCGGTATCATCAGCGCCAAAGCTCGCAACATGCACATCATCGACAATCCCCGCAGCAACGAGACCCCGTTGGAGAGCTTCCTCCAGACCGATGCCGCCGTCAACAGCGGCAACTCCGGCGGCGCGTTGGTGAACGGCCGCGGAGAGTTGGTGGGCATCGTGACGGCCATAGCCTCCGGCAACGGCAACTATATCGGCTATTCCTTCGCCATTCCCTCCAATATTGCCATCAAGGTGGGCGGCGACCTGCAGCGCTACGGCTATGTGCAGCGTGGCTACCTGGGCGTGCAGGTCACCGAGGTCGACGCCAACGTGGCCCGCCAGACCGGCGCCCGCGACCTCAAGGGCCTCTACGTGGGCAAGGTGAATGCCGACTGCGCCGCCGAGCGTGCGGGCATCCGCCAGGGCGACATCATTGTCCGTGTGGCCGGAAAGGAGGTCAACACCTTCGCCGAGATGATGGAGGAGCTGGCGCTCTTCTCGCCAGGCGACGAGGTGGATGTGGACTATGTGCGCGGCGACCGCTCCCATACCGTCAAGGCTACGCTGCTCAATTCCAACGGCAACACGCAGATTATCCGCAGGTGACGCTGGACGACAAATACACGGAGATGACGCAGCGCCCCGTGAAGGGGCTGGTGTGCAAGATGGCTGTGCCGACCATTATCGCCATGGTCACCACGGCGCTCTACAACGTTGTCGACGCCGCCTTCGTCGGCCGCCTGAGCACGGAGGCCACCGCCGGCATCGGCATCTCGTTTGCCTACATGACCTTCATCCAGGCCCTGGGCTTCTTCTTCGGCCACGGCAGCGGCAACCACATCAGCAGGGCCCTGGGCGCCAAGGATGTGGAGAGTGCCGGTGTGGTGGCCACGGTGGGCTTCGTCACCCCCATGTTGCTGGGGACCCTGACGGCCCTCTGCTGCCTGCCCAACCTCAGTTGGCTCTCGAGGCTCCTCGGAGCCCCGGAGGAGGTGGTGCCCTTTGCCAACGACTACCTGCGCTACATCGTCCTGGCCACTCCCTTCATGATGTCCGCCCTGACGCTGAACAACCAGCTGCGCCTGCAGGGCAACGCCAACTTCGGCATGGTGGGCATTGTGAGCGGCGCCGTGCTCAATATCGCCCTGGACCCGCTGTTCATCTTCACTTTCGACATGGGCGTCAGCGGGGCCTCGCTGGCCACAGCCATCAGCCAGCTGTGCTCATGGGTACTGCTGCTGTGCGGCACGTTCAGGCCTGAAAGTGTGCACATCCGATGGCGCGACTTCAGGCCTTCGTTGAGGGTGTACTACGAGATATTCCGCGGCGGGTTGCCGTCGCTGTTCCGCCAGGTGTTCAACTGCGCCGCAGCGGTGTCGCTCAACTACTGCGCCGCGCTCTATGCCGCTCCCGGCGAGGAGGCGTCGGCCGTGGCGGCCTTTGCCGTGGTGACGAGGATTATGATGTTCGCTTTCAGCGTGGTGCTGGGCTTCTCGCAGGGCTTCCAGCCCGTGTGTGGGTTCAACTATGGCGCCAAGCTCTACGGCCGTGTGCGGGAGGCGTGGCTCTTCGCCAGCTGGTTCGGCACGGCGTTCCTGCTGGTGGTTTCCGCTGTGGGCTTTGTACTTGCCCCACAGGTGGTTGCGCTGTTCCGTGCCGAGGACCCCGTGCTGATCCGCATCGGTGCGGAGACATTGCGCTGGCAGTGTGTGGCGTTCCCGCTGGTGGCGCTGTTCACCACCACGGGCATGCTCTTCCAGAACATACGCTACACCTTCCCCGCCACGTTGCTGAGTATCTGCCGCAACGGTTTGTTCTTCCTCCCGGCGCTGCTGTTGTTGCCGTTGTGGCTGGGCCTGAAGGGGGTGGAGATGGCGCAGGCTGTGGCCGATGTGCTGACCTTCCTCCTCTGCATCCCCTATGCGGTGTGGATCAACCGCAAGCTGAAAAATGAGAGTTGAACATTGAAATAATTTTTGTATCTTTGCAATGCAAATAATAGTGCAAATTCGATAATGGAAGAGAACGAAAAAGATATTATTCAGGAAGTTACCAACGAAGAATACAAGTGGGGCTTCACTACCGATATTGACACCGAGACCATCCGCAAAGGACTGGACGAAGAGGTTGTACGCCTGATTTCGAAGAAAAAGAACGAGCCGGAATGGCTGCTGGAGTTCCGTCTGGAGGCCTTCCGCCGCTGGCAGAAGATGAAGGAACCGGACTGGGCGCACCTGGACTACGAGACGCCGAATTATCAAGATATTATCTACTTCGCCGCCCCTAAGCAGGAGAAGAAGAAAAGCATGGACGAGGTGGACCCCGAACTGTTGGCCACCTTCGACAAGCTGGGTATCCCGTTGCGGGAAAGGGAGGCCTTGGCCGGTGTGGCCTACGACGCCATCATGGACTCCGTCAGCGTCAAGACCACCAGCCAGAAGGCCCTCGAGGAGAAGGGCATCATCTTCATGCCCATCAGCGAGGCCGTGCAGAAACACCCCGACCTGGTTCGCAAGTACTTGGGGAGCGTTGTCCCTTCGACGGACAACTTCTTCGCCGCGCTGAACAGCGCCGTCTTCAGCGACGGTTCCTTCTGCTACATCCCCAAGGGGGTGCGTTGCACGATGGAACTCAGTTCCTACTTCCGCATCAACGCCAAGGGCACGGGCCAATTCGAGCGCACGCTCATTGTGGCCGACGAAGGGGCCTACGTGAGCTACATGGAGGGTTGCACAGCTCCGCAGCGCGATGAGAACCAGCTGCATGCCGCCATCGTGGAAATCATCGTCATGAAGGACGCCGAGGTGAAGTACAGCACCGTGCAGAACTGGTATCCCGGCGACAAGGACGGCAAGGGCGGCATCTACAATTTCGTCACCAAGCGCGGCATCTGCAAAGGCTCGCACTCGAAGCTGAGCTGGACGCAGGTGGAGACCGGTTCGGCGGTTACCTGGAAGTACCCCAGCTGCATCCTGCAGGGCGACGACAGCACGGCGGAGTTCTACTCCGTGGCCGTCACCAACAACTACCAGCAGGCCGACACGGGAACGAAGATGATCCACGTGGGCAAGAACACCCGGTCGACCATCATGTCCAAAGGTATCTCGGCCGGCAAGAGCCACAACTCCTACCGCGGTCTGGTGCAGATAGGCAAAGGGGCCGACAACGCCCGCAACTACTCGCAGTGCGACTCGCTGCTGCTCGGCGACAAATGCGGCGCCCACACATGGCCCTACATCAAGGCCGACAACCACACCGCCATCCTGGAGCACGAGGCCACCACCTCCAAAATCTCCGAGGACCAGCTCTTCTACTGCCAGCAACGCGGCATCACTCCCGAGAGCGCCGTGGGCCTCATCGTCAACGGATATGCAAAGGACGTGCTGAAAAAACTCCCCATGGAGTTCGCCGTCGAGGCGCAGAAACTGCTCAGCATCAGCCTTGAAGGCAGCGTAGGATAAAGGTTATGAAATACATAGAGATAAGCGACAGCGCGCAGCGGCGAACGGTTCCGTTCTGGTTTGCCGTGGAGGAGTTTGTCGCCCGCCACTGGACGGACGACGACTACTTCGTCATTTGGCAGGTGGATCCATGCGTGATGGTTGGCCGCAACCAGCTTGTGGACAACGAAGTGAATGTGGATTACTGCCGTCGCGACGGCATCGCCATCACCCGGCGAAAGAGCGGCGGCGGATGTATCTACAGCGACGGTGGATGCCTGCTGTTCAGCTATATCAACCGCTCGGCCGACGCTGCCGGCACCTTCGAGCGTCGCATGCGCGACACGGCCAGCACGCTGGAAGCGATAGGCGTCAAGGCAGAACTTTCCGGAAGGAACGACCTCATGGTGGATGGCAAGAAGGTGGGCGGCGCAGCCATGTACCGTTGCGGCGAGCGCGTCGTCATGCACAACTCGCTGCTGTTCAGTACCGACATGGCTCGTATGCAGAAGGCCATCACTCCGTCGCACGCCAAGCTGCAGAGCAAAGGGGTGGCCTCGGTGAGTCAGCGTGTGGGCAATGTGGGCGACCATACATCTATGTCGATAAGCGACTATGCTGCCGAGGCGCGCAGTGTGCTGTGCGGCACCGAGGTGCGCTGCATGACCGATGCCGAACTTCGCGAGGTGGCCGAGCTGGAGCGCTTCATCGGTTCCGACGAATTCATCTATGGATGCAACCCCAAATACAGCGTTTCCCGCAGGGCGCGGCTGGAGGGAGTGGGCACCATCGATGCCGGCATCGAGTTCAGGAACGGCATCATCCAAGCCATGAACTTCACCGGCGACTACTTCCTTTTGTGCGACATCGACGCCGCTCTTTTTGCCCCTCTCAAGGGCGTGGAGTTCAGTCGTGAGGCGGTGGCTCGCGCCGTGGAAGGCATTGCCTTCGGCGACATCGTCCGCGGCCTCACTGTAGACGGCTTTCTCGACCTTCTTTTCCCTCCCGTTCCGCAGCGTAAGCCCGGTTGGCTCAAGATGCAGCCACCGACGGGCGAGGCCTACCAAGCAACCGAACGCATCATCCGCGACCACCATCTGCACACGATATGCCAGAGTGGACGCTGTCCCAACCGTGCCGAGTGCTGGCGCAACAGTACGGCCACCTTCATGATTGGCGGCGACGTCTGTACGCGCCGCTGCCGCTTCTGCAACACCATGACGGGGCGTCCGCGTCCGCTCGACCCCGACGAACCGGCGCGTGTGGCTGAGAGCATCCGCCTGATGGGACTGCGCTATGCCGTCATCACCAGCGTGGACCGCGACGACCTGCCCGACCTCGGCGCCTCCCATTGGGCCGCCACAGTGAGGGAGGTGCATCGCGTGTGTCCGCAAACCAAAGTGGAGGTGCTGATTCCAGACTTTCAAGGGCGTACCGAATTGATAGACCTTGTGCTCAAAGAGAAACCCGATGTGGTGGGACACAACATGGAAACCACACGTCGGCTCACGCCTTCGGTGCGCAGTGTGGCGCAATACGAGCAGAGCCTGTCGGTATTGCGCTATGTGGAAGAACAAGGCTTTGCGAGCAAGACAGGCTTCATGCTGGGCTTGGGCGAGAGCGACGGCGAGGTTGACGAACTGCTGCGCGACATCCGCTCCACCGGCTGCCGTCGGTTGACCGTTGGCCAATACCTACAGCCCACCCACGACCACCTGCCGGTGCTCAAATACTACACGCCCGACGAGTTCGCACGCCTACGCGTCAAGGCGATAGAGATGGGATTCTCCCATGCCGAATGCGGTCCGCTGGTGCGCTCGTCATACCATGCTGAAAAGGCGGAAAGCGAAGGCGTTAATTAGTCCTGTTCTGTGATAAACCATCCTATCTCGGGGCGCAGGGCGAGGGTCGTCGTGTCCTGGCTGAGGCCTGTGAAGCCTGCCCAGAGGGTGTAGTGGCTGGTGCGGCCGTCGAGGTGGCGGTATTCCAGCGGGGCGGAGACCACCTCGGGCGGGAGGGCATTGCTGCCGTCTCTGAGCGATTGCAGGCTGTTGCGGAAATGCTCCTTTGGTTGAGGCCAATCGTTGTAAATTCCATCATTGGGGTCCCATTTGTTGTAGGGGTAGAACTTCACCACCCAGCCGTCGGCGATGACGTAGGGGTCGCCGCACATCTCGTGCTTGGCGTCGTGCTGCTTGTACATGCCGCGCCAGAAGTCCACGTCCACCTCGCCCTCGGCGGCACGCTCTATCTTCTGCAGCACGGGTATCATCTCATCCACCCACCAGGCCAGCTCGTAGCGGCGCAGCAGTTGCACACGGTCGATGATCTTCTGCCAGTCCTCTGGCGTACCCTCGAGGATGACCTGCGGAATGCCGCACATTTCGATTATCTCGTATTTGAAATAGGCCTTGGCGGTGGCCATGATGGTGACCTGCGAGGCGGTGCGGGTGACGGGCGTGGAGGTGGTGAAGTCGCACGTCAGTATCTGCACCAAGCTGTCGCCCACGTACTTGGCAATGCTGTCGGCGAAGGTCTCGAAGTGGCGTTCCCACGGGGTGCGGCCGTCGTCGCGGACCGTCAACGTGCGCTTGCCGTCGAAGTCGACCAGCATCGGCCGCAGCTCTTCGGTGTAGAGGTTTACATGGTGCGTGAAGCCTTGGCAGATGAGCAGCCACACGGCGTCGGGGCTGAGAATGAAGGGGCGGTGGTCGGCGTAGGCGCGGTGCATGCCGTCGAAGAAGGGGTGGGGGAGGTTCACCAGCGGCCGGTCGAAGCGGTTGCTGGCCACGACTTTCTGCCCTTTGCTGTCGAAGTTGTCAATGATGGTGTCGAGAATTTTGCCGTATACGACGGTGGGCAGGGCGGCCTTGGGAGGCGTCAGCTGCTCGATGTCGATGACGGTGGTCTTGATGGGCAAGGTTTCTTTGGGATTGGCGGCGTTTTGGGCGTGGCTACAAGCCACGAGGAAGCCCAGGGATGCGAGAAGGGACAGAATATGTGTATGTTTCTTCATGTCGATGAGGGTTGCTATTTCGGTGCAAAGATACAAGGCGGGTTCTATTTATTCCTTATTTCCACGTTCACCCGAAACAGAACCCTTAAATTCCGAGTGTCCGCGCAGTCATTTTGACGGTGCAAAGATACAAAATGTTTCTGATATGCCGATGATTTCTATGTCAATTTGTTGAA
>JAFUWF010000025.1 GCA_017483575.1 Bacteroidales bacterium | reverse complement strand
CCGCCGCTCGCGCCGGTGCCGCCATTGGCAGCGTTGCCGCCCGTGGCGTTCAGCGTGCCGCCGCCGATAAGGCAGAGCGTGTTGCCCGCCGCCAGCTCAACGCCGGCACCGGCGCCGGTGGTCCCGCTGGCATTGTGGCCCGTGCAGGTCACGGTCACGCCCGAGGGGATGTAGAGATAGACCGTGCCTTGGATGGTTAGGCCGCTGCCGCCAGCGTTGCTGTTGGTGAACGTAAGGTCACTGTTGACGTAATAGTACGTCGTATTGCCCGCGCTGCCGAGCGTCTGCCCCGTGGTGGAGCCCGTATTCAGGGCCGTCCAGTCGGCCGAGGTGGTCTGCGTCAATGTGTAGACTTCAGACCAGTCGGCTTGTGCCCATGCCCCCTGCGCGACTGCGCACAGCAGGGCAAGCAGCAAAAGTAATCTTCGTTTCATTGTTGTTGTTTATTTGTTGTTTTTTTTTATTTTCGTTTCTATTATTTGCTAAGTGTCTGAGTATTAATAGGAGGAGGTAATAATCAAAGAGTTATATGCAGTCACACCTCGCATCGTCTTCAAAAATACGCCTGCAAAGATACAACTTTTCTCCGACATAACCAAAACAGAATTTCGCCGTTTCGAAAAATTTGCGTTTTTTTGCAATTGGGAACATGTAAGATTTTTGGATATTACGACACAGATTGTTTTGAATGTCAACGATGTGAGCCTCCTGCCCAGCCTGAAACAAATCCTCGGTGCCATCAAGGGTGTGACGATTGACCGAATGGTTGCAACCGACGAGGCCGAGGATGCCCAGATGCGTTTCATCACCGAAACGATAACAACGGGCTACCAGGAAGCCACGGAGGGTAAATTCGCGGGCAAGAACCTTGCCACACTCGACGATTTGATTGCCGAACTGAGAGCGGAAGCATAGACAGGCATGGTAGTATTCAATTACACCGTCGAGTTCAAACGCCAGTTGAAAAGGTCACCGGAACATCTCCGGCTGATACCCGTAAACGGCATGTACTACTAGTACATTTTTGCCATTTCAAAAAGAAGGAAGCGCATATTGCGCTTCCTTCTGTTGTCTTTGTTGTCTCTGTTGTCGTTAAATAACAAAAGAGAACAATTGTCGTTGAACAAAGGGACCGTTGTCGTCTTAGGCCTCGGCGGGAGCCTCGGTCTCGGCGGCGGGGGCATCGCCCTCGGCGTTCTCGGCGGCTTCGGCAGCGGCCTTGGCGGCAGCCTCGGCTTCGGCGGCAGCCTGACGCTTGGCGGCGACGGCGGCAGCCTTGGTCTCGTTGGCCTTCTTCTCGGCCTCGAGGCGAGCCTTGCGGGTGTTGCGGGCGTTGTTCTCAGCCTCGCTCTTCACGTTGTTGATTTTGGCCTCTTTGGCCTGCAGCCACTCGTTGAAACGCACATCGGCGGTCTCCTGGCTGATGGCACCCTTCTCGACGCCGATCTGGAGGTGGCGGCGGAGCAGGACGCCCTTATAGCTGAGGATGCGACGGACAGTGTCGCTGGGCTGGGCACCATTCTTCACCCACTCGACGGCGCGGTCGAAGTTGAGGTCGATGGTGGCGGGGTTGGTCAACGGATTGTAGGTGCCAAGCTTCTCGATAAATCTTCCATCTCGAGGTGCACGACCATCCGCAACAACGATGTGGTAGAAAGGCTGATTCTTCTTACCATGACGCTGAAGTCTAATTCTTGCTGGCATAATTGTTTGTTTTTTAAGTTGTTATTACTATTTGTTGTTAAATTAACAGACTGCAAAGATACGAACTTTTTTCGAACTGGCAAAAATTTTTTTGTCCCACCGGTAAAAAAATCTATCGAGAAAAATATAAAATAATGTTTCCATGGGCTCTTCAAATCCTACCGGCGAAGAGGGTGGTACGAGGGGGAAAAGAGAATGGGTGGAGGATGGGAAGAGTATGATACATCAAAAGCACTGGAAACGTGCAAGTTAGAAAGAGACGTTTTAGAGGTGGTTTATTATTGTTTAACGAATAGGATAGGTTGTTTTACGGGTTCCGTTGGTGCGTGAACGGAAAAGAAAATTTTGGTCGCGACACAATAAAGCGGGCGGCGGGGCGTTATGGGACTGACTATTGAAAACAATAATGATATAAATAACACTATGAGCCTTATCAAATCGATTTCCGGAATCCGCGGCACCATCGGTGGCCGTCCGGGCGAGGGGCTGAGCCCCATAGACGTGGTGAAGTTCACCACAGCATTTGCTACATTTTTGAAGTCGCAAAGTTGCAAAGACGCAGCGTCGCAGAGTCGCCGGCTGAAGCTGGCCGTGGGGCGCGACGCACGCCTGAGCGGCGCCATGGTGGACCGCCTCGTGGTGGGCACCCTGCAGGGCATGGGTGTCGACGTGCTGGAGACGGGCCTGAGCACGACCCCGACGACCGAGATGACCGTCATCGACGGCCACTGCGACGGCGGCATCATCATCACCGCCAGCCACAACCCCAAGCACTGGAACGCCCTCAAGCTGCTGAACGCCAAGGGCGAATTCATCTCTGACGCCGAGGGCAAAGAGGTGCTGCGTCTGGCCGAGAGCCCGGATTTGCAGTATGCCGAGGTGGACGACCTGGGGCAGGTGACCGTCGAGGAGGACTGGATCGACCGCCACATCGAGCGCGTGCTGGGTCTGAAGCTCGTTGACACCGAGGCCATCCGCAAGGCCGGCTTCAAGGTAGCCGTGGATGCCGTCAACAGCACCGGCGGCCTGGCCATTCCGCGTCTGCTGCGCCGCCTGGGCGTGGAGCAGGTGGTGGAGCTCAACTGCGAGCCTACGGGTCACTTCGCCCACAACCCCGAGCCTATTCCGCAGAACCTGACGCAGATAAGCGACTGTGTGCGCGAGAACCATTGCGACCTGGGCATCGTCGTCGATCCCGATGTGGACCGTCTGGCCCTGGTGTGCGAGACGGGCGAGATGTTCGGCGAGGAGTACACGCTGGTCAGTGTGGCCGACTACGTGCTCAGCCATACGCCGGGCAACACGGTGAGCAACCTCTCGTCCAGCCGCGCCCTGCGCGACGTCACGCGCCGGTACGCCGGTTGTGAGTACAACGCCGCCGCCGTGGGCGAGGTGAATGTCACCACCCTGATGCGCGAGACCCACGCCGTCATCGGCGGCGAGGGCAACGGAGGCGTCATCTATCCCGAGCTGCACTACGGCCGCGACGCCCTCGTTGGCGTGGCGCTCTTCCTCACCCTGCTAGCCAAGAAGGGCATGAAGATCAGCGAATTGCGCAAGACCTACCCCGAATACATCATCAGCAAGAACCGCAAGGACCTGACGCCGGAGATGGACGTCGACGCGTTGCTGGAGAAAGTTGCAAGCCACTATCGCGAATGCCGGCAAGATGCCGGCGGTCCAACGGTGACCACCATCGACGGCGTGAAGATTGACTTCGCCGACGGCTGGGTGCACCTGCGCAAGAGCAACACCGAGCCCATCATCCGCATCTACAGCGAAGCCGCCACCGAGGCCCGCGCGGGCGAGCTGGCGCAGCAGGTGATGCAGCAGATATAAAAAAACGGGCCCCGCCGAACGGCGGGGCCCGTTTTTTTTTTATTCCTCGGGGGCGGCGAGCCAGACGATGACGTAGGCCCAGAAGCCGAAGGAGCCGCAGAAGAGGGCGAGGAGGAAGACGATGCGGACGACCGTGGGGTCGAGGTTGAGGTAACGGGCGATGCCACCGCAGACACCGGCGATTTTGCGATTGGTGGTGCTGCGGGTGAGGCGGCGGTAACTGTAGTTTTCCATGTTGCTATTTTTTTTTAACGGCGAATTAAACTAATTACTCGAAGCTACGCAGGACAACTAATCACAGCATGCCTTTGCGTTTGAGCAGGGCGTTGGCACTGGGGTCTTTGCCGCGGAAGGCGCGGTAGAGGTCCATGGGCTCGACGGTATTGCCGCTCTCGAGGAGGTGGCGGAACTTCCTGGCCAACTCGGGATTGAAGAGGTCGCCGCTCTCGGCGAAGGCCTCGAAGGCGTCGGCGTCGAGGATGGCCGTCCAGGTGTAGGAGTAGTAGCCGGCGTCGTAGCCGGTGGTGAAGATGTGCTGGAAATAGGGCGAGCGGTAGCGGCTGATGATTTCGGGGATGAGGCCGATTTTGTCCATGGCCTGCTGTTCGAACTGCAGCGGGTCGATGTGCTGCTTCTCCTTGATAGTATAGTAGTCCATGTCGAGCAGGGAGGCTGCAAGGAGCTCGGTGGTCATGAAGCCCTGGCCGTAGGTCTGTGCGGCGGCAATCTTCTGGATGAGGGCGTCGGGGATGGCGGCGCCGGTCTGGTAGTGGTGGGCGTACATCTTCATGATTTGCGGATGGCGGCACCAGTTCTCCATGACCTGCGAGGGCAGCTCGACAAAGTCGCGCGGCACGTTGGTGCCGGCGATGGAGGGGTAGGTGCAGTTGGAGAGGAGGCCGTGGAGGGCGTGGCCGAACTCGTGGAAGAGGGTCTCGCTCTCGTCGAAGTTGAGGAGCGACGGGCGGTCGGCCGTGGGCTTGGTGAAGTTGCATACCACCTGGATGATGGGCATGACGTTCTGGCCGTCGAGGGTGCGGTGCTGGCCGCGGAACTCGGTCATCCAGGCTCCGCTGCGCTTGGAGGCGCGGGGGTGGAAGTCCATGTAGAGGATGCCGACGGTGGAGTCGCCCTGGCGGACCTCGAAGCAGCGGGCCTCGCGGTCGTAGGTGGGCAGGTCGGTGCGCTCGCGGAAGGTGAGGCCGTAGAGGCGGTTGGCCACCATGAAGGCCCCTTCGCGGACGCTGTCGAGGGCGAAGTAGGGGCGCACCTCGGCGTCGTCGATGGCGTATTTCTCGACGCGGTATTTCTCAGCGTAGTAGCGCCAGTCCCAGGGCTGGAGCTTGGCGCCGGACTCGTCCTTCTCGAGCATTGCCTGGTAGAGGTCGCGTTCCTGCTTGGCCACCTTGAGGGCGGGGCCCCAGATGGCGTTGAGGCAGCTGTAGACGGCGGCAGGGGTCTTGGCCAGGCAGTCGTCGAGGACGTAGTCGGCATGGGTGGGGAAGCCGAGGATATTGGCGCGCTCGAGGCGGAGGTTGACGAGGGTGTCGATGATCTTGGTGTTGTCGAACTCGCCGCCCTGGCAACGGTCGGCATAGGCGTGCCACACCTCCTCGCGGAGCTTGCGGTCGGTGCAGGACTGCATGAAGGGTTCCCAGGTGGGGATGTCGAGGGTGACGGTGTCGCCGCCGGGGAGGGCTTTCTTGTAGGCGTTGGTGGCCTTCAGCACGTTCTGCGCGAAGCGGAGGGTGAGGGAAGCTATCTGCTCGTTGAGCTCGCGGAAGCGGGGCTGCTGTTCCTCGGGGACGTTGGCGCCGGCGCGGACGAAGCCCTTATAGGTCTCGGAGAGGAGGCGTGCCTGCTCGGCTTTGAGGTCCAGTTTTCCATGCTCGTGCTGGTCGTAGACGGCCTTGATGCGGGCGAAGAGGGGGGCGTTGAGGGCGATGTCGTCCTCGTGCTTGGAGAGGAGAGGCGTCACGGTCTCGGCGATGGCGTCCATCTCGTCGTTGCTCTCGCACTCGGTGAGGTTGAAGAAGACGCCGCTGACGTCCTTGAGCAGCTGGCCGCTGTATTCATAGGCGAGGATGGTGTTCTCGAAGGTAGGTGCTTCGGGGTTGTCGACAATGGACTGGATTTCGGCCTGTTGGCGGGCCATGCCCTCCTTGAAGGCAGGGAGGTAGTGTTCGGTCTTGATGCGCGAGAAGTCGGGAATCTCGTAGGGCGTGTTCCACGCGGAGAAGAAGGGATTTTCCATATCATTCTGATTTTTACAGCCGGTGGCCAGCAATGCGGCCATAGCGGCAATGAACAATGTACGTTTCATGTTGATGTATTTTACTTTATTTATTCATTATTCTTAATGATGGCCTGGAGAATGGTTTCCAGGATGTCGGCGCTGAGTTTTTTGGCCACGAACTTGTGGTCGCGGTTGTCGATGAGGTAGATCTGGGGAGTGGTGGTGACGTCGTAGACCTCGCGCCAGTCGACATTGGCCTCGCCGCCGTTGAGGTCAATCCAATAGGGATGGGACATGTGGTGGTCGGCGAGGAACTTCTTCCATTTGACAACCGTCTGGTCGTCGGGCTCGGTGAGGATGGCGAAGGCGCTGAGGTTGAGGGAGTCGGCGTAGCGTTCGTAGACCTTGTACACTTCCGGGATGATTTCGCGGCAGTGGCCGCAGGTGGGGCTCCAGAACAGCAGCAAAGTATAGCGGCCCGGCATGCGATGGAGCGAGGCGGCGTGGTGGTTGGTGTCGAAGAGGATGAGTTCGGGGGCCACCTTGCCGACGAGCAGGCGGTCCCACTTGGTGGCGCGTTCTATCTGCTCGTCGATGACCGAGGGGGCAAGGCCGGTGACCTCGCCGGTGGCGAAATAGCGCTGCACGAGGTGGACATAGACCTCGTCGTAGACCATCACCTTGCTCTGGAGGAAGTGATTGGTCATGTTGAGGATAAGCCAGCGGTAGACCACAGGGGCGGGCTTGGAGCGGTCGATCATGCTGTCGAGCAGCGGGCAAATCATCTCCGGCGGCATGCGGTTCATGCGTTTGTCGACATACTCCATCACGCGGTCGTAGAAGACCTCCTTGGGGGTGCGGAGGATGAAGGGGTCGTCGAGGGGCACGTTGTCGAAGAAGTGCGCCATGAGCCAGTCGTACCGCTCGCGATAGGACATGGGGGTGCCGTCGGGCAACTCGGTGGGGACCTCCACATCCTTGGTAGCCATCATCATGCGAGAGAGCATACAATCGGGGTACTGACGGATGAACCCGAGGCGGACACTGTCGAGCCGCAAGCGCTGGGCCGGGGCGTAGACATCATGGAACTCGGCGGAGTCCATGGTCTTGCTCGCCGAGATGAGATCCTGATAGAGCGACTCGTTGGCACGGTTGAAGTTGAAGAACACCTCGTTCTCGTGCGAGCCCTTGGCGGACATGCCGAGTTTCCAGTTGTCGTTGTCGGTGCGGAGGGTGAAAAAGGGTTTCTCATGATAGACGGCAAACTCGACAAAGCGGTCGCTGTTGTTGGTGATGTAATAGAGGCCGGGGTCGAGCTCCTGGTTGCCTTCGAAGACAAACTTGCCCTTGCCGTTGTTGTAGGCCGTGTCGCAGAAGTACTTGTACTGAGCCAGATAGAATCCCATGTAGAGTACGGAGTCCTTGTTGCCCTCGGCAATGAAGGTGATCTTGTAGCTGGGCTTGGCGGCCACAGAGAGCAGCGGCAGAAGAGCCAGGAGAAGAGTGAATGTGTATTTTTTCATATCTTTCATTTATTTTGCTTTCATTTATTTTCCGATGCAGAAACGGGAGAAGATGTTGGTCAGCACCTCGTCGTTGGCCACTTCGCCGGTGATGGTTCCGAGGTGGTAGAGGGCATCGCGGAGATCGATGGCGACAAGATCGGACGGGAGGGAGGTCTGCAAGCCCAGAGCCACTTGGCGCAACGCCTGGTCGACACGACCCAGGGCCTCGTAATGGCGGGCGTTGGTAAGAATCACATCGTCGGTATTGGCCTGTCCTGCCACCTTGACAAGCATCCCCTTGAGGCGGTCGATACCGACAGACTCCTTTGCCGACACGGCAATGTGATGAAAGGGCTTGATTTCCTGGACCAAATCGGCCTTGTTGGCCACCAGGAACAGGTGTTTGCCCTTGATGGGATAGGCGTCCTGAATTTCCTGTACATCGTCGAGGACCTGGGAGAAGGGTTCCGTTATGTCGTAGACAAAGAGTATTATATCCGACTGGACCACAGCAGCGAGTGTACGGCGGACCCCCATTGCCTCCAGGGGGTCGTCGCTGCGGCGAAGGCCTGCGGTGTCGATGATACGAAAGGTCACCCCGTCGGCGGTGAAAGTTTCCTCAATGGTATCGCGGGTGGTGCCGGGGATTGGAGAGACAATGGCCCTGTTGTCGTTGAGCAATGCATTGAGCAGCGACGACTTGCCAGCATTGGGACGGCCAACGATTGCCACGGGGATACCCCGTTTGAGGGCATTGCCCTGCTGGAAGGTGCTGCGCAATTCGTTGATCCGAATGCTGAGTGTGTCAACCAACCGTACCAGTTGTCTACGGTCGGCGAACTCGACATCCTCCTGGCTGAAGTCCAACTCCAGCTCGAGCAGCGAGGTGAGGTCGAGCAACTGTTGCCGCAGTTCCCGGAGGGTCTGCGCATAGCCTCCACGGAGCTGGCTTACGGCCAACCTGTGCTGTGCCGGCGTAACGGCATCTATGAGGTCGGCCACAGCCTCGGCCTGCGAGAGGTTGAGTTTGCCGTTGGTGAAAGCCCTGAGCGTGAACTCGCCGGCCTCGGCCAGGCGGGCACCGTCATCGAGCAAAGACTGCACGATGGCTTGTTGGACATAGAGCGAGCCGTGGCAGGAGATTTCGACCATCTCTTCGCCCGTGTAGCTATGGGGTGCCGGGAACCATACCGCCAGCACCTCGTCGATCATGCCCTCCGAATCGGAGAAACGAGTGAAATGGGAGTGGCGTGGAGCCAGCGTGTCCGTCGAGAGATGACGCAGCGCCAACTCCTTGGCTTGCGGTCCGCTGAGGCGCACCACCGCCACACCCCCCACCCCGCGAGGAGTGGAGATTGCCACTATGGTATCATTTTTCATCCTTCTGTTCAACGATATAGCGGTCGCCGTAGAGCGACTTCATCTCTTCGTCGGTGAGGCCGAGGTCGACCTTCACCTTATAGATATTAGGGTATGCCAGGATGAGCATCAGCACAGTCACCATGGCCAGCATCAGCAGGACATTCTGATTGGAAATCATCGTCATCAGGCAAAGGACCACCACCACCGCGAGGATGGAGAGGTAGAGCGACTGGATATAGCCGGCATAGCCCGCCAGCTTGGCTCCGAGGCCCTCGGTCTGACGCAGACGAGGCACCTGCTTGCGGATGACCAGAAGGGCCATGCTGAGCGACAGCACCGCCAGCACACTGCCCACTATGAGCATCCAACGGTTGACATATTCGCTCTGCATCGGGAAACGCCAAGGGCTGGCATACAGGAAGAGGGCCGCCAAAATGACCACTGCTGCCGACCCCCAAAGGCCCACCTGCGATGTATTCTTTATCTTTTTGGTTTCTTTTTCAAACATGGCTATCTACAATTTAAGGTATTTTGCTGTATATGACTGTTTGCATTTCACGAGGTCCTCCGGCGTGCCGGCGAAGACCACATTGCCGCCCTCGTTGCCCCCTTCGGGCCCCATGTCTATCACCCAGTCGGCCACCTTGATGATGTCGTGGTGGTGCTCGATGACGACGATGCTGTGGCCCCGCTCGATGAGGCGGGAGAAGGCCGATAGGAGTTTCTGTATGTCGTGGAAGTGCAGGCCCGTCGACGGCTCGTCGAAGATGAAGAGCATAGGCTGCTCGGCCTCGCCCTTCACGAGGTAGGAGGCCAGCTTGATGCGCTGGCACTCGCCGCCGGAGAGCGAGCTGGACGACTGGCCCAGCTTCAGGTAGCCCAGGCCGACGTCCTGCAACGGGGTGAGGCGGGAATGAATGGAGCGCGTATCGTCGTCGTCGAAGAAGTCGACAGCCTGGTCGACAGTCATCTCCAGCACATCGCTGATGGTCTTGCCCTTGTAGAGCACCTCGAGGGCCTCCTCGGTGTAGCGGCTGCCGTGGCACTCCTCGCAGAGCAGGTGCACATCGCTCATAAACTGCATGCTGACGGTCACATAGCCCTCGCCCTGGCAGTTCTCGCAGCGACCGCCCTCTACGTTGAACGAGAAGAAGCCGCTCTTGTAGCCGCGGGTCTTCGCCAACGGCTGGCGGGCATAGAGGTTGCGCACCTCGTCGAAGACCTTCATATAGGTGGCCGGATTGCTTCGCGACGAGCGACCGATGGGGTTCTGGTCCACCATCTCCACGGCGGCGATACGACGCACGTCGCCGTCCATCGCCATGCAGCTGCCCACGTAGTCCGCAGCCCCGTCGAAGCGGTGTTGCAGCACATCGTAGAGCACCCTGCGCACCAGGCTCGTCTTGCCCGAGCCGGACACTCCCGTCACCACCGTCAGCACACCCAGGGGGATGTCCACATCGATATGCTTCAGGTTGTTGCAATAGGCGCCATGGATGGTTATCCGGTCGCGCCATGGGCGACGGCTCTGCGGCACGGCGATGGTTTTCTTGCCCGTGAGATAGTCTGCCGTCAGCGAGTTCTTGGCTTTCGCCAGCCCCTTAGGAGCCCCGGCAAAGACCACCTCGCCACCCAGCCTGCCGGCGCCGGGACCGATGTCTATCAGCCAGTCGGCCGAACGGATGATGTCCTCGTCGTGTTCCACCACGATGACGGTATTGCCCAGGTCGCGCAATTTCTTCAACACATTGATCAACTGTCCGGTATCACGGGAATGGAGACCGATGGACGGTTCGTCGAGGATATACATCGACCCGACAAGCGAACTGCCCAGCGAGGTGGCCAGGTTGATACGCTGGCTCTCGCCACCGCTGAGGCTGTTGCTGGCGCGGTTCAACGTCAGGTAGCCCAGACCGACGTCCATCAGGTAGCCCAGACGGTTCTTGATTTCGGTAACCAGACGGGCCGTCATCTCCACCTCGTGGGGACGCAGCCGCTGCTCGATGTCGGCAAACCATTCCGTAAGGCTCGACACCGGCATCTCCACCAGCTCGCTGATACTCCGTCCGTCGACCTTCACATACTCAGCGTCCTTTCTCAACCGCCGTCCCTTGCAGTCGGGGCAGACGGTCTTGCCTCTGTATCGGGCCAACATGACGCGGTACTGTATCTTGTAGCTCTGGCTTTCAACCCACTTGAAGAATCCGTCGATGCCTTCCCACACCCCGTCGCCGTGCCAGAGGATGTTCTTCTGTTCCTCGGTGAGCTGGAAATAGGGGGTGTGTATCGGGAAATCGATCGCCGCAGCATGACGGATGAACTCACGCTTCACCTCCTGCATCTTGTCGCCATTCCAGCACACCACGGCGTTCTCGTATATGCTGCGGCTCTTGTTCGGCACCACCATGTTCTCGTCGATACCAATGATGTTGCCATAGCCCTGACAGGTAGGGCAGGCACCGTAAGGATTGTTGAACGAGAAGAAGTTAGGGTTAGGTTTCTCGAAGGTGATGCCATCGGCCTCGAAGCGGTTCGAGAACTCCCTGAACTGGCCGCCGATGACTCCCACCACACAGGCGCCACGTCCTTCGAAGAAAGCGCTCTGCACGCTCTCCCCTACCCTCGCGGCCTGCTCGTCGTCTCCGGCATGCACCTCTATGCGGTCCACCACCAGCAGACACTCCGCCGTATCGTCGCCACTCGGGTTCTCCAGCCAGTCCTCTATCTTCACAATGGACCCTTTCACCATCACCCTCACGTATCCTTCCTGCTTCAGTATCTCGAGCTGGTTCTTCAACGGACGTTCTTTCGTACCCGCCAGCGGCGCCATGATGAGCACCTTCTCGCCCTCTTTCTGCTGCAACACATAGTCCACCACGTCGCTCACCGAGTGGCGTTTCACCTCGCAGCCCGACACGGGCGAGTAGGTCCTGCCAATGCGGGCAAAGAGCAGCTTCAGGTATTCGTAGATTTCGGTGCTCGTGCCCACGGTGCTGCGCGGATTCGACGTGTTGACCTTCTGTTCGATGGCCACGGCCGGCGCCAGACCGTGGATATAGTCCACCTCAGGCTTCGTCATGCGTCCCAGAAACTGTCTGGCATACGAGCTCATGCTCTCCACATAGCGCCGCTGCCCCTCGGCAAACAAGGTGTCGAAGGCCAGGCTCGACTTGCCGCTGCCGCTCAGGCCGGTGATGACCACCAGCTTCCCTTGCGGTATCGTGACATCAATATTCTTCAGGTTGTTCGCCCGTGCTCCTTTGATAAAAATATCCACTTCTCGTTGCTTAGTTCTTTTTTTTATTCAATCTTCATCTCCACCATGCGGCTCTTGCCGTTGTCCAGCGTCAGCATCACCACCTCGCCGCCACCTCTCTTGGCTGCCGACACCAGCGAGTGTTTCGTTTTCTGCTCCAGTACGGTCTTTTTAACATCGCCGTTCTCGGTGATGGCGTACAGCACCAGGTTGCTCTTGTCGCCCATCTCCAGTTCCTTCACATCCTTGGCGATATCGTACGTGGCGGGATACTTGGGATGCTCACTCTTGACGAGGCACACCGTGTCGCCCATGGCGAACAGCCCCATGTACAGCTTCTCGTCCGTATGCTTCTGCATGTCGTTGCGGCGCACATTCCTTGCCCACTTCACATTGCCGTCCTCGTCCAGCGCCACCAGGTGTATGCCCTGGGCATAGAAGCTTGTTTCCACCGTGCCGTTGGCGTTCACATAGCGCATCGTATGCCTGTGGCCTACAGCCAGCACGGCGCCATAGGGCATGGCCACATACGACAGCGGCACCACCATCTGCGCCTCTTGGCTCTTCTGCACCTTCTTCGTCTTCTTGTTCAGCAGGATGTTCATGTCCTCGTTCATGAACGAACGGACAATGAAATTCGACACCTTCGCGGAATCCATATCGAATGCCATCGACACCGTGCCACCCACCATGTTGTCCCGCGGGTTGCTCTTCCGGGGCGAGAACAAGCCGGCACACAGCACCTTGCGGCCGACGATGTTCACAATCTGCATATCCTTCACGCGGTCGCAGTTCATCTTGATTCCATAGGTGTCGCCGCTCTTGCTCCCAAGCACGCTGATGGTGAAGTGCTCCTCGGCATCCACATCCTCATATCCGAACGTCACCATGTCGCCGTCGTTGCTCACAGCGATGCTGCTTGTCGTACCCACGGCATACTCCTTGCTCCACAGCTCCTCATCCAGCTCCGTGCCGTACATCCTTGCCTCGGCCACATACTGCTTCTTCTTGGTCATCTGCAGCAGGGTCAGCACACCCACATACTCGCCGTTCTCGCTCACCGCGCCCCACACAAAGCCCCTGTCTGCCGGTTCCTTCACATACTGTGCCAGCGTGTCCATCTTGTCTCCCGTCAGCTTCATGCTGTCCAGGTCCACTTCGAACTTCACCAGGGTCAACCTGCGGGCCTCGCTGCTGTCCACCATGATGACGTCCGCATAGCGGTCCAGCGTCCTTGCCGCCACCACCTTGCAGTTCCTGCTCATCGGCAGTTCCAGCCGTCCATACACATTCAGGTTGCGGTCCAGTTCCACCAGCTGCCAGTCGTCGCTACGCACAAAACTCTTCGGGCCGTCCTCGGTCCGCGTCAGCCAGCAGTCGTTCTTGCCGTGCCTGCCGAGGTACCAGCCGTTCAGCACCGACTCCTCGTCCAGCTGCTTGCCGACCGCCCCTTTGGTGATTGTAATGCTCTGGCCCTGCACCACACAGCACATAGCCACCAGAGCGCATATCATCGTCAAAAACCTCTTCATATCTTTTTATTTTTCATTTCTCATTTCCCATTTCTCATTTCCTGTTCCTCAGCACCACAAACGGCACCAGCACCTCCTCCATCGACAGTCCGCCGTGCTGGAAGGTGTTCGTGTAATAGCGCACATACTCGTTGTAGTTGTTCGGGTAGGCGAAAAAATCGTTCCCGCGGCAGAAGATGTATGGGCTCGTCACGTGCAGCTTCGGCAGGAACGCCCGCTTCGGGTCCTTCACCTCGAAGACATCCTTCGCATTGTAGTCCAGCAACCGTCCCTGCTTGTAGCGCAGGTTGACGCTGACCTCGCGGTCGCCCTTCACCCTCACCGGATGGTCTATCTTCACGCTGCCGTGGTCGGTGGTGATGATGACGTTCACATCCTTCTCGCTCAGCGCCTTCAGTATCTCCATCAGCGGCGAATGCTCCAGCCAGCTCAGCGTCACGCTGCGGTAGGCCTTCTCGTCCTCCGCCAGCTCGCGCACAATGTCGCTATCCGTACGCGCATGACTCAGCATGTCGATGAAGTTGTATATGATCACGTTCAGTCCGTTCCTCATCAGCTCCGGCAGGCGGTCAACGAGCTTCTTGCCGTACTGTGCGTTGAGCACCTTGTTGTAGCTCATCTTCACCCCTATGCCGTTGCGCCTCAGGTTCTCGCCCAGCAGCTCGGCCTCGTACTGGTTCTTCCAGCCCTCCTGGTCCTCGTTCACCCAGTACTGCGGATACATCCGCTCTATCTCGCTCGGCATCAAGCCGGCGAACATGGCGTTGCGCGCAAACTGCGTCGTCGTGGGCAGGATGGCGTAGTACATGTCTTCGCGCTCGGTGCGGAAATACTGCTCCAGCAACGGCTGGACGAACTTCCACTGGTCGAAACGGAAGTTGTCTATCACGATGAGGAAAGTGGAGAGAGGCGAGTGGGGAGTGGGGAACCGGCTGCCACGGTCCTGCGTAGTTCTGTTCTCCACCCTCCGTTCTCCACTCTCCACTCCACTCAGCAGCGGGAACATCCGCTCCTTCAGCACCGTCGGCGACATCAAGGGTCTCCCCTGCCCACCGGCCACCCAGTTCAGGTACTTCTCCTCGTAGAAACGGCAGAACTGACGGTTGGCATCCTCCTTCTGCGACATGAAAATCTCGTGGATGTTCTCGTCCTCGCTCCCGGCAAGCTCCAGGTCCCAGTAGACCAGCTTGCGGTACACATCCTTCCACTCCTCGGCATCCATCCTGCCACCAATCATATTGCCAATCTCGCGAAACTCCTGCTGGTAGTTCATCGTGCTGCGCTCGCTCTGCAGGCGCTTGCGCTCGGTGTGCTTCTTCACCATCAGCCACAGCTGGCTCGGGCTCACGGGCTTGATGAGGTAGTCGCTGATCTTGCCGCCCAGGGCGTCTTCCATCAGCCCCTCCTCCTCGCTCTTGGTCACCATCACCACCGGCAACTGCGGCCAGCGCTCCTTCACCCTGCGCAGCGTCTCGATGCCGCTCAGGCCGGGCATCTGCTCGTCCAGGAACACCACGTCCGGCAGCACTCCCCCCTCCAGCTCGTCCAGCGCATCGCCGCCGCTCTGCACAGCCGTCACCTCGCATCCCTTTTCCTTCAGAAACAACACATGAGGCTTCAACAGCTCTATCTCGTCATCGGCCCATAAAATCCTAGTCTGCATATCTTTCTTTTTTATTTGTTTTCAAAATCATTTACATCAATTGCATCACGTCGCAACAACATGCGCACAAGCGCATCCGGATCCTGGCGGGTATTACGACGCCATTACACGACTATACACCTCCGACTGCGGCACCGTCTCCATCTCACCCTTCTCAAAGGCTTCCATACGGCGTTCCAGTTCTTTCATCTCCTTTTTCACCGCGGTCTCGGCCTTTGCCTTCTTGAAGAGGCCAGAGGCCAACAAGTCAGCCAACTTGCGCTGAGCCAGCACATTATTCTGATCGTATGTCAATGATATTGTACACATTTTAATTCTATTATTTTTTTCAATAACGCCATTCTTTTCATTTTATTGTGTCCTTTTTTCCAGAAACTAACATTATAAACTCGTCCCCTTACCCTATCAAATTCTGCCCCACGGGAGGTTGGTATGAAGGGAATATGACGATGGTAACAGGATGGGAAGAGTATGATAGTATAAAATACTGATTTATAAGTAATTACAAAAATGCGATTTTTATTGATATTTGATAATTTATTTGCCGATTGGACGAGACCTATCGAAGTTCGTTACCATGCCATTGCCCACCAGCACACCCGTAACAACTCCCGCGATACAGCAAACCCTTTCACGTAACCATGCTTCCAAGGGTCCTTAAGTTCAACTAATAATTGCTACAGATAAATAATATTTTGTTTTTTTTGCCGTTATGGAATTATGATACTAACCGAACTCTACCAAGAGAGTGCGCTCCTAGCCCAGATAATCGAACGTCTGGGCAAGGAACGTGCACGTCTCCATGTGGACGGCCTCGTGGGGTCGTTGCCCGCCGTCCTCGTTGCCGCCATGGCGCGCCGATGCCCCACCGTGAGCCACCTCGTCATCGCCCCCACGAAGGAGGAGGCTTTCTATCTGCAGAACGACATCGAAGCGTTGCTGGGGGACAAAGACACTATCAATGCCGGCGGGACGCCGGCGCTCCAGGTGATGCTATTCCCCACGAGCTACCGCAAGGCCTACCACTACGACACCGACCTCACCGACAACGCCAACCTGCTGATGCGCACGGAGGTGGTGAAGACCCTCGGAGGCTCGGAGCCCGCCATCGTCGTCTCCTACCCCGAGGCGCTGGCCGAGAAGGTGGTGGCGCCGCGCACGCTGGGTGCCAAGACGCTGCGCGTGGCCAAGGGCAGCAAGATGGACATGTGGGACCTCGTGGAGAAGCTGGAGAACCTGGGCTTCGAGCGCGAAGACTTCGTGGTGGACCCGGGCCACTTCGCCGTGCGCGGCGGCATCGTCGACGTCTTCTCCTTCGCCTCCGACCTGCCCTTCCGCATCGAGTTCTTCGACGACGAAGTGGACTCCCTCCGCACCTACGACACCGTGTCGCAGCTCAGTGTCAAGCAGTTGGACCGCATCGACATCGTGCCCAACCTCAACCAGACACACTCCTCAGTCAGCCCAACGGCTGACAACGCCCCTAACTTAGGGGAGCAGAAAGAAAGCAAAATGGTGTCGCTGATGGAATACTTTGGCAGCGAGGACATCGTCTGGACGCAGAGCCTGATGATGACCGCGGAGACCATGGAGAAGATTCTGGCGGAGACCCGCAAGGCCTATGCCGAACGCCTGGCCGACAAGGCCCACCCCATTGCCGGCACCCTGCCCAAGCCCGAGGAGATCAGCTGTCCCGCCAACGAGTTCCTCCACCGCCTGCTGGAGTGCAAGATTGTGGAGTACGGCAACAGCCACTACTTCAGCCAAGCCGAAACCCTCAAAGCCCAGAGCGAGCCCCAGCCCTCCTTCAACAAGCAGTTCGACCTCCTCACCGCCAACCTCTCCGACTACGCCGAGCGCGGCTACCATCTCCTCATCACCGTCAGCAACGAAAGTCAAGAGAAACGGCTGCAAAAAATCCTGGGAGTGACAGGGAGTGAGAAGGGAGTCACTCCCTTTCACTCCCTTTCACTCCTAAATACAAACCTCTCCCACGGCTTCATCGACCACGGTCAGCGCGTGCTCTGCTACACCGACCACGAGATCTTCGACCGCTACCACAAATACACGGTGAAAAACCTCAGCGCCGCCCACGAGGCGCTGACGCTGAAGGAGCTCTTCGAGCTGAAGCCCGGCGACTTCGTCACCCACATCGACTACGGCGTGGGCCGTTTCAGCGGGCTGGAGAAGGTGACCGTCGACGGCAAGAGCCAGGAGCTCATACGCCTGATATACAAGAACAACGACGTCCTCTACATTTCCATCCACGGCCTGCACAAGATCAGCCGCTACGTGGGCCGCGAGGGCGAAGCACCGCAGCTCAACCGCCTGGGCAGCAACACCTGGCAGGTGCTCAAACAGAAGACCAAGCGGCAGGTGAAGGACATCGCCAAGGACCTCATAGCCCTCTACGCCAAGCGCAAAGCCTCGCAGGGCTTTGCCTACAGCGCCGACAACTCCCTGCAGGAGCAGATGGAAGCCTCCTTCCAGTACGAGGACACGCCGGACCAGATGAAGGCCTCCGTGGCCGTGAAGCACGACATGGAGGACCGCGCCCCCATGGACCGCCTGGTGTGCGGCGACGTGGGCTTCGGCAAGACCGAGGTGGCCATACGCGCCGCCTTCAAGGCCTGCTGCGACTCCAAGCAGGTGGCCGTCCTCGTGCCCAGCACCATCCTCGCCTTCCAGCACTACAACACCTTCTGCGAACGCCTGAAAGGCATGCCCGTGCGCGTGGACTACCTCAACCGTTTCCGCACCACCAAAGAGAAGAACCAGATATACAAGGACGTGGAGGAAGGCAAGATAGACATCCTCATCGGCACCCACGCCATCACCAACAAGCAGCTGAAGTTCAAGGACCTCGGACTGCTCATCGTCGACGAGGAGCAGAAATTCGGCGTCAGCGTCAAGGAGAAACTGAAGGAGATGAAGGTGGGCGTCGACTGCCTGACCCTCACCGCCACGCCCATCCCGCGCACGCTGCAGTTCTCGCTGATGGGAGCGCGCGACCTCAGCGTCATCCAGACGCCGCCCCCCAACCGCCAGCCCATCGAGACGGAACTCAGCGACTTCAGCGAGGAGCTGATCCGCGATGCCATCAGCTACGAGATGAGCCGCGGCGGCCAGACCTTCTTCATCTCCAACCGTGTGGAGAACCTGCCGGAGATGGCCGGCCTCGTGCAGCGCCTGCTGCCCGACGCCCGCGTGGCCATGGCCCACGGACGCATGGACGGCAAGGAGGCCGAGGAGACGCTGATGCGCTTCCTCGAGGGCGACATCGACGTGCTTGTGGCCACCTCCATCGTCGAGAATGGACTGGACATCCCCAACGCCAACACCATGATTATCAACAACGCCCACCAGTTCGGTCTCAGCGACCTGCACCAGATGCGCGGCCGCGTGGGGCGCTCGAACAAGAAGGCCTTCTGCTACATGCTCATCCCCTCCTACCTCACCCTCACGCCCGACGCACAGAAACGCCTCAAGGCCATCGAGGAGTTCTCCACCATCGGCAGCGGCTTCAACATCGCCATGCGCGACCTCGACATCCGCGGCGCCGGCAACATCCTCGGCGCCGAGCAGAGCGGCTTCATCTCCGAGATAGGCTACGACATGTACCACAAGATCCTCAACGAGGCCATCGAGGAGCTGAAGGAGAGCGACTTCAAAGACCTCTTTGTGGCCGAGGCCGAGGAGAAGAAGGAGTACGTGCACGAATGCACCATCGAGACCGACCTCGAGGTGCTGCTGCCCGACGACTACGTCACCTCCGTCTCCGAACGCCTGCTACTCTACAAAGAATTAAATGAACTGAGCACGGAGGAGGAGCTGGCCGCCTACCGCAGCCGCCTGGAGGACCGCTTCGGGCCCGTGCCCGTGGCCACGGACGAGCTCATCCGCACCATCACCTTGCGCCGCATAGCCAAGGAGTTCGGCATAGAAAAGATTGTGCTGAAGCAGGACCGCATGGTGCTACACCTCGTCAGCAACCAGCAGAGCCCCTTCTACCAGAGCGACAACTTCATGAAGGTCATCCGCTACATCCAGAGCCATCCCACCGAGACACGGCTCAAGGAGACCCCCGACAAGCTCACCGTCAGCGTGGCCAACATCACCTCCATCACGCAGGCCCTGGCGACGCTAAGACTGATGACGGCATAAAAAAGAAAACGGGTCGACCCTTTCGGATCGACCCGTTTTGTTTTTGATACTGTGTGCGATTACTGCACGTCCTTCTCGTCGAGGGGCTGGGCAAGGAGGTTGAGGAAGTTGCCCTTGCTGTCGAACTCCATGCGGGTGAACTTGGTCTGGCGTGTGCCCTTGACCTTCTGGCTGATGACGACGTAGGTATAGGGTTTGGGCTTCTTGCCGTCGGCGCCGCGGAACTTGGAGTTGTACTCGTAGACAACCATCTTCTCAATCTTGTACTTCTCGCCGTTGAACTTCTCGGCCAGATACTTCAGGATACCGTTGCTGTAGCGGTCCTTGGGCAGCACCTTGCCGGTCATGATGGGTCTGCCGTCATTGATGTCGTAGACAGCTTCCTTTTCCACCTTCTGCTTGTCGGTGAAGTAGGCCACGGCATACTGGTCGTTGCGGTTGATCCATTCGGGGCCTGCCTTGCAGCGCTTCTTGCCAATGTTCTTCTCGAAGTTATCGACAGCGGCCTGGCAGGGGGCGAAAGGCTCCACCTGGGGCTCGTCGGCCTTGGGGGCCGGACGGGTACGCGTGCGGCTGGTCTCGGTCTTCGTAGCCTTGGTGACCTCCTCGTCCGTAGCATCGGGATTATTGTGCGTGTAGTAGTCGCGCTTGACGGCCGCGGGGTCGGGAGCGTTGCTCCTCTGCAGCTTTCCACGGGTGTCGAAGATAAGCTCAAAGTCCGTGTCGGAGATACCTTTCTTCGTGATGATCATACGGTAGTAGTTGTCGCCGCTCATCTCCTCAACATAATCGAGGGTCTTCACACGATAGCCGGGATAGTTGTTGGTGAAGTAGCTGGTGAGCATCGTGGGGCACTCTTCCATCTTCACGGGGAAAGAGGAATACTGCCAGTCGCCGCCAGCAGTGAAATAGCTGCGGCCTTCCTGACCGTCGATGATGACTTCGGCAATGTATTGTCCCGGAGCCTGATACCAGGTTTTGACCTTATAGGAGTCGTAGGTCTTCTCGAGCGACAGCAGCACCGAACGCGGCACGGCGGTCTCTTTGATTTTGGTCTGTGCGCCCACCATCAGGGGGAGCATCATCGCCAGGGCAAAAACTATCTTCTTCATATCATTAAGGTTTTTCTATTCAGTACCCCTTGGGGATTTTTTCTTGCATTTTTAATTCTTGAACACCACGTCCTTGCGGTCCGGGCTGATGCTGACGGCAGCGATAGGCACACCCGTACGCTCCTCGACGGCAGCCAGATAGGTGCGTAGACGCTCCGGCAACTGGCCGTAGGCGGTGATGCCCTCCAAGCTCTGCTTCCAGCCCTCGTAGGGCGTCAGTACCGGGACGATGTTCGCCGTGTTGTACTCGAAGGGAATCTCCTCGGTGCGCTGGCCGTCGATGTCGTAGGCGGTGCACATCTTGACGGTCTCGAAGTCGTTCATCACGTCGGGCTTGGTGACATAGAGCTCGGTGACGCCGTTGATCATGCAGGCATAGCGCAAAGCGGTGATATCCAGCCAACCGCAACGGCGCGGACGGCCGGTGGTGGCACCATACTCGTGGCCCAACTCACAGAGACGGCTACCCACCTCGTCGAAGCACTCCGTCGGGAAGGGGCCCGCACCAACGCGGGTGCAATAGGCCTTGGTGATACCCATCACCTTGCCGATGGCACTGGGCGCCACACCAAGACCGGTGCAGACTCCGGCGGTGATGGTGTTGCTGCTGGTGACGAACGGATAGGTGCCGAAATCGATGTCCAGCATCATGGCCTGCGCGCCCTCGGCCAGGACCTTCTTGTCCTCGCGGAGGCACTGGTTGATGAAATACTCGCTGTTGACAAAGCGGAACTTCTTCAGCGTGGCCAGACTCTCCAGCCACACCTTCTCGTACTCGCCGAGGCTCATGCCGTCGATGCGGAACCCGTCCACGTCGAAACCCATAGCATGGGCCATCATCAGGTGCTGACGCTTCAGCTGGCCGTAGCGCTCAATGAAGTCCGGAGCCATGATGTCGCCCACACGGATACCGGTACGGGCAATCTTGTCGGTGTAGGCGGGGCCGATACCCTTCAGCGTCGACCCGATTTTGCTGTTGCCCTTGGCCTGCTCGTTGGCGGCGTCCATCATGCGGTGGCTGGGCAGGATGAGGTGGGCTTTCTTGCTGATGAAGAGGTTCTTCACGGCATCGACGCCCTTCTCGGCCAGGGCTTCGATCTCCTGACGGAAGATACGGGGTTCGATGAGCACACCGTTGCCGATGAGGTTGATTTTCTCCTGATGGAAGATTCCGCTGGGGATGATGTGCAACACATGCTTGGAACCGTTGAACTCGAGAGTATGGCCAGCGTTGGGGCCACCCTGGAAACGGGCCACAACATCGTAGCGCGGCGTCAAAACGTCGACAATCTTGCCTTTGCCTTCGTCGCCCCACTGGAGGCCTAACAGTACGTCTATCTTTGTCATATATACTTTATTTTCAATTCTTAATCAATTTTTCCCACACACCACACACCCTCAACAAAATTGCAAAGGTACGACTTTTTGCCGACATGGCAAAATTTATTTTTCCGCCATCGCAACAACAGTCCCCCTCCCACCACGCCAACGACAACGTACCACTCCCTTGTTTTAGGGGAGCTTCCCGAAGAGTCAGAACACGCGGTCGCCGTTTTTGACCGCCATCGAAGGCTGGAGGAGCACCACGCCGCCCTCGCTCTCGCTGCCGAGGATGCGCACCTCGCTGCGGACGCTCCCGATGTGCATCGGCACAAGGTTGACGCAGAAAACGGCCTGACGGCCTACAAGGTCTTCCGGAGCATAGAGGTCGGTGATCTGTGCCGACGAGGTCTTGATGCCCAGTTCCTCGCCGAGATCAACGGTGAGCTTGTAGGCCGGTTTTCGGGCCTTCTTGTTGATGTCCACCGCCACGATGGTCCCGATGCGCACATCCACGCGGTCGAAGTCTTCTACTGTTATCTGCATAGTTTCTTTTTAGAAGTCGCCGAGGGTCTCGGGGAGTTGGGCGAGGGCCTTGGGCAGGTCGTCGGCGCTGAGGACGGCACCATGGTACTTGTTGGTGTCCTGCATGAAGTCGACACCGTAGCCCATCTTGGTCTTCAGGATGACGCACACGGGGCTGCCCTGGCCGGTGAGGGCCTTGGCGCGGGCCATGCCGTCGAGCACCAGCTGCATGTCGTTGCCGTTCTCGATGACAACGACTTTCCACATGAAGCTCTCGAACTTGGCCTGAAGGTTGCCGAGGGACATCACCTCGTCCACGGTGGCGTCGATCTGCTGGTTGTTGTAGTCGATGGTGGCGATGAGGTTGTCCACCTTCTTGGCGCCGGCGAACATGGCGGCCTCCCAGATCTGGCCTTCCTCGAGCTCGCCGTCGCCGTGCATGGTGAAGACGAGGTGCTTGTCGCCCGTCATCTTCTTTCCGAGGGCGGCGCCGACGCCGACACTGAGGCCCTGGCCCAGCGAGCCGCTGGCCATGCGGATGCCCGGCAGGTTGTGGGCCGTGGAGGGGTGGCCCTGCAGGCGGGTGCCGAACTTGCGGAAGGTGCTCAACTCGCTGACAGGAAAGTATCCGCGGCGGGCCATGGTGCTGTAGATGACCGGAGTGATGTGGCCCTGGCTGACGAAGAGCATGTCCTCGCCTTCGCCACTCATGGTGAAGTTCTTAGGATCGAAATCCATAATGTTCCACTCCATGGCCACAAACCAGTCCGCCGTGCCCATCGAGCCGCCGGGGTGGCCGCTCTTGGCGTTGGTGGTCATTCTCAAAATGTCGCGCCGCACCTGCGTCGCAATCTGCTGAAGTTCTTGTGTTGTTTTCATTATTATGTATTTTTTATTTATTCTTCAGTTTAAACACATACTGCCGCGAGTTCTGGTCGACGGCGAAGAGTTCGTTGCCGTGGCGGGTGACGGAGACGGAGAGGGTGTTCTCGTCCCAGTCGTGGATGGTGCCGGTGCCACGGTCGCCACGCATGGTGACGTGGCCCCAGACACGTCCCTGGGCGCCCTCGGTCTCGACGTAGATGGTCTCGGCCTTGCCGGTGGCCTTGGGGGCGACGGCTTTCTTGGGAGCCGGGGCTTGGGTTACGGCGGCAACAGGCTTGCGGGCCGGCTTGACGGCAGGTTCGGGGTCAGGGGCATCCATGGGTACCAGCGACAGCTCCACGGTGTCGGTGAAACCCTCGATGACCACCTGCATGCCGGGAACGCTGTCGGCCTCGGAGCCTTGCTGTTTGCATCCCGGCAGCATCGTGAGGGACACCAGGGCCATTACCGTCGAAATCGTACTCTTCTTCATATTACATATAATTATTAATGGTTCCAAACTTTCCAATCATACTCCGCCTCGGCCGCCTCGTCGACGAGGGGGAAGAGGTTGCGTCCAATGGCGACTTCCACGCTGTCTACACTGACGGCATAGTGGCGCGGCGAGAAACTCTGTGCGTCGTTGTCCACCAGGAAGCCCACCGTGCGGTAGCCCTCCGCGGTATTTACCGCCAGCGCCTTGAAGAAAGCACTGGGCACGGCAACGCCGCCAATCTTCCGTCCACTGTCGTCGAAAATGGGGCCGCAGACGACCCATACGCTCCCATAGCGCTTGGCCAGACGGCGTGTCAGCTCCTCGATCTTGCGCCAGGCCTGGGAGTTCATCTCGTGGTCCTGCGGGCAGATATTGGTGAAATAGTAACTCTCCTCCAACGCCTGGCAGCTCCACCGCATGTCGGCCCTCGGGGCCATGTGGCCTTTGTCGTAGCCACTACGGCTGTAATCCTCGCGGCTGGCCTTGGGGAACTGGACATCGGGGTCGCGGCTGAAACTGAACTGGCCGTCGTTCTGGCCGTCGGCCTCCTCGGCCGTCAGCTCCCACGCCACCCAGTCGGGGCACAGCGTGGTATGATTATAGGAGGCGGTGTAGCCCAGGTGGACAATGATGTCCTCCTCTGGCCCGTAGGCCGGCAGTTCAAGTCCTGCGGAATCCGACGACGGCACCTGCGGCACCTGAGACGAGCAGGTGGCCAGCAGAAACAACGATATAAACGCCAGTACCTTCAATTGTTTTACAATTTTTTATTTTTTTTTTCTCATTTCCTACAACTCCACCTCCTCGCGGAACGTGGGCACGCTGACGTGCTTCCATCCGCGTTCGCCGAGGGTCTGGGCAAAGTGCTGCTGCGTCTCCTCCTCGCCGTGGACAATGAACAGGCCTTTGACCTTCTTCTTGTCCTGGCAGGAGATGTAGCGTATCATCTCCTCGTAGTCGCCGTGACCGGAGAGGGAGTCTATGCGGCGCAGCTCGGCACGCACCTTGTGGCGCTGGCCGAAGATGGACACCTCCTCGTCGCCACGCATAATCTTGGCGCCGAGGGTCGACGGCTCGCAGTAGCCCACGCAGAGCACCGTCGTGGCGGGGTTCTCGATGTGGTTGGCCAGGTGGTGTTTCACACGTCCGGCCTCCATCATGCCGCTGGCCGAGATAATGACGCAGGGTTTGTGGCGCACATTGAGCTGCTTGCTCTCCATGACGCTCTGGATATAGTGCAGACGGTCGAACCCAAAGGGGTCGGGGTCGGTCTTGCAGTACTCGGCGATGTCGTCGTTGAAACTCTCCGTATGCAGACGCATGATGTTGGTGGCGCTGACACTCAGCGGACTGTCGACGAAGACGTCGATATCCGGCAGCAACTTGGCATGCTCCAGGCGGTCGAGGGCGTAGATAATCTCCTGCGCACGGCCGATGGCGAAGCTGGGAACGATGAGCTTGCCCTTCTTCTTGGTGCAGGTGTCGAGCACCGCCATCAGAAGCTCCTGCTCAGCATCCTTGATGCTCTCGTGGCGGCGGTCGCCGTAGGTGCTCTCCATGATGAGGTAGTCCACCTGGGGAAACGGCTCGGGGTCCTTCAGGATCTGCTTGCCATAGCGGCCGATATCACCGGTGAAGCCGAGGCGTATCTTGCGGCGTCCGTCCTTGATTTCCAGATAGACACAAGCGGAGCCGAGGATATGGCCGGCATCGAAGAACTCCACCGTCACCTCGCCTTCGATATTGAACTTCTTGTGATACGGCACACTGATGAAACAACTCATGCACTGCTGGGCGTCCTGCTCGTCGTAGATGGGCTCCACCGGGTCGAGGCCCTGGGCCTTGCGCTTCTTGTTGAAGGTCTGGGTGTCCTGCATCTGTATGCGGCCGGCATCGGCCAGCATGATGGCGCAGAGGTCGCGCGTGGCAGGGGTGCAGAGCACCGTACCTCGGAAGCCCAGCTTGTAGATATAGGGAATGAGGCCGGAATGGTCGATATGTGCATGGCTGAGAATCAGATAGTCAATCTCGGAAGGGTTGAGCCCAAGGTCTCGGTTCATGGCATCGGTCTCCAGGCCCTTGCCTTGGTACATGCCGCAATCAAGCAGTATTTTCAGTCCACTCTTGGTCGTTATCAGGTGTTTGCTACCCGTCACTTCGCGGGTAGCGCCCATAAATTGCAGTTTCATCGTTATTTATCGTTTTATTTCAAAATGCAAATATACGAATTTTTCTCCAATCACAACAAAAAAGTTATTCAACACTCACTTTCCTGCCCCCCGCTTCGCCCACGCGGACAACATAAACACCCGCCGCCGGAAGGTCGATTCTTACCCCGTCGCCAAGGGCATAAACGGCCGAAACCATACGCCCCGCAGCATCATAAACCACTATCTCCATGCCACTTGCGCCGTCAACTACCACCGAGCGGCCCTCACTGCGGACCTGCCACTGCGGCTGTGCGACGGAGGGCATTGCAAGCTGTTCAAAAAAAGCTGTCAGAACCATGTCGCTGTTCACAACGACACGCCGCGGATTGTCGTGCGACCCGTCGCTCCATCCGGCAAAACTCCCCGCCAACGGCAAGGCGCAAATCTCAACCACCGTACCCTCAGCCACATCCGCCGTTCCAACACCAACGCCCAGGTTCTCGTCCGATGTGCGTACACTCAGACTGCATGTCTGCAGGGCAACGGTGTCGGTCAGTCTCGGAAAGAACATGGCCCACAGCGTCTTGTCGCCCATCACGGTCAACGGGCGCGGATTGCGCTCGTCGCCGTCGTTCCAACAGATAAAGGCATAACCTGTGGCAGGCAACGCGCTGATGCTCAACGACGTGCCCACCTCATAGGAACCGCTGCCATCCACGCTGCCGCGTTGCGGGTCGTTGGCAGCCAGGGTAAGGGTGGCCAACGGGCCGTTGCCCACCACACTTCCGAACGAACTCCACGGGGCGGCAGCAGCATAGGCCACCTGGCTCTCCGGCAAGACATGCAACGTACTGGAAGCGAGCGAGAGGTTATAGAAAGCGTATGGCGACGTGCGCGGCGGCACAGGGCAGTTGCACCACACATGGGCCAACGCCGTGCAGCCTTCGAAGACACGCAGTCCCACCGTGTCCACCGTGGCAGGAATCACCACCGACTGCAGACCGCTGCATCCATTGAAAGCGCTGTTGCCCAGCCAGGTGACCCCGTTGCCAACCGTCACACTGGACAATCCCGTGCAGCCATAGAGGGACAACTGCCCCACTTGGACAACATCGTAGACCTGTCCGCCATAGTTCACACTCGACGGTATGTGCAGGTCCCCGACAGGACGCGTATAGCCGTCCCAACCGTTGACAGCCAACCCCGTGTGATTGGGGTACGTCACCTCGACGCCACTGGCTATCACATTGAAATAGAGCGTCTGTCCACTGCCGACCTCCAACGAGAAGTCCTGGGCGAAAGCCACCGCGGACGCAGCGCAAAACAGGAAAAGTGTTGCCAATTTTTTCATATTACCCCATAACGCTCCCACGCCATTTTTATTGTGGGCAAACCGTACAAAATACAAAAAACACCTCCCCCACCCTCCGGAAAATACCATGCCGTAAGGCATTGCCAAAGGAGCTCAAACGAAAAAGATTTGGCAATGTAGGAAATAATTCGTATCTTTGCATTTTCTCCCATAGCGGGAGGCTGAGTGTAATGAATTGTAATATAAGTACAAAATAAAGAAAAAAGAACAGACGAAGTATGGATAAAAAGTCGATTATTGGACTGGTTTTGATTTTCGGAATCTTTGTAGGCTACATGTGGTGGGTGTCGCCCTCGGCCGAGGAGCGCGCCAAGATGGAGGCCGAACGGCAACACATGCTGGACTCGATGGCCAACGCACAACGCGTGGCCGACTCGGTGGCCACCGAGCAGGCACGCCTCGACTCGCTGGCCGCCGCCGGCGACAGCACGGCCGTCAAGGTGGTGGACATGGGCGTCTTCGGCAATGCCGTGCAGGCCGAGGCGCAGACCTTCGAGCTCAACACCGAGCTCATGAAAATCCACTTCAGCGACCTCGGCGGCAGCATCAACAGCCTGGTGCTCAACGACTACAAGACCTACGACAGCAGCGACCTGCAGCTCATCACCCCGTCGGAGGACAACCTGAACCTCGTCTTCTCCACCACCGACAACCGCGTGGTGAACACCAAGGACCTCGTCTTCACCCCCTACCTCAACGGTACACCGTGGAACGAGATAAACTCCACCTCCGCCGTAGTAGGCGACGACTCGACGGTGGTGAGTTTCCGCGCCGAGCTGGCCGACAGTCTCCACGAGGGCTACCTGGAGTTCCGCTACACCGTGCGCGGCAACAGCTACGAGGTGGGCTTCGACATCAACTTCGTGGGCCTCTCCGACGTCATCCGCACCAACAACTACCTCGACCTGCAGTGGCACAACCGCATGGCCCGCCAGGAGAAGGTCTCCGCCAGCAACCGCGGCAAAGGCAACCGCAACAGCGACCGCGAGCGCTACTACAGCAGCATCTACTACAAGAGCCCCTCTGACGACGTGGACTACCTCACCATGGGCAGCGACAAGTCGGAGCAGGTGAAGACCTACCTCGACTGGATAGCCTTCAAGCAGCAGTACTTCTGCGCCATCATCACCGCCGAGGGCGAACCCTTCGAGAACGCCGACATCGCCGTCAGCACCAACGCCAAGGACACCGCCCTCAACTACCTCACCGACATGCGCGCCGTCATCGGCATCCCCTACACCCCCGGCACGCGCCAGATGCGGATGGGCTTCTACTTCGGCCCCACCAAATACCGCGACCTCAAGGCCATGGACCGCGGCTTCGAGAAGATGCTGCCCCTGGGCTGGACCGTCATCTCCAAGAGCATCAGCCGCTGGCTCATCATCCCGGCCTTCAACTTCCTGGAGAACTTCCTCTCCAACTACGGCCTCATCATCATCCTCTTCACCCTCATCATCCGCCTCATCCTCCTGCCCCTGGTCTACAAGAGCTACCGCGGCAGCGCCATCATGCGCATCCTCAAGCCCGAGATGGACGCCCTGAGCGCCAAGTATTCCAAGCCCGAGCAGGCCATGCAGAAGCAGCAGGCCGCCATGGCCCTGCAGAAGCGCGCAGGCTACAGCCCCATGGCAGGCTGCCTCCCCGTGCTCATCCAGATGCCCTTCCTGACGGCCATGTTCATGTTCTTCCCCATCGCCATCGAGCTCCGCCAGAAGCCCTTCCTCTGGTGCGACGACCTCTCCACCTACGACTCCATCCTCGACTTCGGCTTCAACATCCCGCTCTACGGCGACCACATCTCCCTCTTCTGCCTCCTGATGTTCGGCATGCAGTTCTTCTACACCTGGTACACCATGCGCAACCAGAACATGTCCGGCGGCATGCCCGGCATGAAGTTCATGATGTACTTCATGCCCTTCATGATGCTCTTCATCTTCAACAGCCAGAGCGCCGGACTGAACCTCTACTACCTCATCTCGCTGACCTTCACCATGGCCACCATGATGCTCATCCGCCGCTTCACCAGCGAGAAGAAGGTCCGCGCCCACATGGCCGCCTACGACCAGAAGCACGCCGGCACCAACGGCAAACCCAAAAAGAAAAGCAACTTCGCCAAGAGACTCGAGGAGATGCAGAAAATGGCCGAACAGATGCAAAAACAGCAGAAGAAGTAGTCAGTGGTCAGTGGCCAGTGGCCAGTGGTCAGTGGCCAGTGGTCAGTGGTCAGTGGTCAGTGGTTAGTGGTCAGTGGTTAGTGGTTAGTGGTCAGTGGTCAGTGGTCAGTGGTTAGTGGTCAGTGGTTAGTGGTCAGTGGTCAGTGGTTAGTAATCAGTGGTTAAAATTAAAATATGAAAGTAAAAAGTTATAAAGAATTGCTCATTTGGCAGAAGGCCATGCAAATCACTAAAGAGGTGTATTTGCTAGTCAAAAAACTGCCCAAAGAGGAGACATACGCCCTATCCGACCAAATCCGCAGATCCGCTGTTTCGATACCATCAAATATAGCAGAAGGCCAAGAAAGGAACTCGACTACTGAATTTATCCGTTTTCTTCACATTGCACAAGGTTCTCGTGCAGAACTGGAGACACAGCTAAATATAGGATGCCTTATCGGTTATTTCGACCAGAATGATGTCGACCCCATCATTGATAATCTGACCGAATTAGGCAAAATGACAAATTCATTGATTAACACCGTAAAAGAGAAGTAAATACAATATTAACCAGGCCATGTGACCGGTTCGAGGACGCGTCAGCCAACTGACCACTGACTACTGGCCACTGACCACTAAAAAACACAAAAACTATGGTTGTAACACTTGTTACCATATTCATTGTCGGATACTTCTTCATCGCGATGGAGCATCCGTTCAAAATCAACAAAACGGCATCGGCCCTGATGCTGGGCACCCTGCTGTGGACGGTCTTCGTCTTCTGCCACAACATCTTCGACCCCAGCATGAGCGAAGAAGCATGGCACAACTTCATCTCCGGCCACCTGGTGGAGAACCTCGGCGAGACAGCCGAAATCGTCTTCTTCCTCCTCGGCGCCATGACCATCGTCACCCTGATCGAGGACTATCAGGGCTTCCGCGTCATCACCGACAAGATCACCACCACCGACAAGAAGAAGCTCCTCTGGGTCATCTCGATCCTCACCTTCTTCCTCTCGGCCCTCCTGGACAACATGACCACCGCCATCGTCATGGTGGCCCTGCTGCGCAAACTCATCGCCGATAAGAAGGAACGCTGGCTCTATGCCGGCATGGTCATCCTTGCCGCCAACGCCGGCGGCGCCTGGAGCCCCATCGGCGACGTGACGACCATCATGCTCTGGATCGGCGGCCAGGTCACCACCGTCAACATCATCGTCAAGACCCTCATCGCCTCGCTCGTCTGCATGGTGGTGCCCGTGCTCATCATCGGTGCCACCCTCAAGGGCGAAATCCAGCGCCCCGAGGACTCCAACAGCGGCGTGGAAATCCCCGCCAAGCTGCGCAAGCTCGTCCTCTTCATGGGCATCGCCGCCCTCATCTTCGTCCCCGTCTTCAAGACCATCACCCATCTGCCCCCCTACCTGGGCATGCTCTTCGGCCTGGCCATCCTCTGGGTGACCACCGAAATCCTCAGCCGCAAGTACGAGAAAGAGGGCCACAAGCTGCCCACGGCCGTCTCCACCCTCGAGCACATCGACACCCCCACCATCCTCTTCTTCCTCGGCATCCTGATGGCCGTCTCCTGCCTCAAGGTCAGCGGCATCCTCGGCAGCCTGGCCACGGGCCTCAACAGCGCCTTCGGCACCGAAGCCCCCGGCTTCTTCTTCATCGACCTCATCATCGGCGTCCTCTCCTCCGTGGTGGACAACGTGCCGCTGGTGGCAGCCTCCATGGGCATGTACCCCCTGGGCGACGGTGCCATCTTCGACGTCAACCACCCCTTCTGGGAGTTCCTGGCCTACTGCGCCGGTACCGGTGGTAGCCTCCTCATCATCGGCTCCGCCGCCGGCGTGGCCGTCATGGGCATGGAAAAAATCGACTTCATCTGGTATCTCAAGAAAATATCCCTCCTCGCTTTGGCAGGCTACGTGGCCGGCGCCATAGTGTTCATCCTGATGGATGTGACCCTCTTTGAGCAGGTGGCATGGTTAAGAGACTTAGCATAGCTTGGCGGCTGTGGCGCCTGCGCCCCTGGTGGCGCAAGGCCCTCAACATCGCAACAACGATATTCGCCCTCGCAGGCGCCGCCATCATCGGCGCCTGGGGGCTCTATCAACTCGGCGTCACCAACAACCGCGGCGCCGTGGACAAGAACTACCGCTCGCTCCTCGAAGTGTCCGAAATCGAAGAACTCAAGTCCTCCCAGCTCTCCCGTCAGGAACTGGACGGCGAATGGGCGCTGCAATACGGCCGCGTGGCCGCCCTGGCACGCTTCTACCCCGCCAACGCCCGCCTGATCCTCACCGCGGCGCAACACAGCGACGACCCCAACACCATCGACCGCATGCTGGCAGCGGCACGCATCTACATCGACGACCCCAAGGGCCTGGACCGCCTCAGCCAGCGCATCTCACAGATCATCAGTGAAGTACCGCAGCAACAGTACGGCAACGTCATCCCCTGGATGCAGGGAGTGGAATGGCCGGCCCTCAAGCAGGCCATCCTGCGCGACAGCGCCCTCATCCGCGAGGCCGGACGCCTCTCCGGCGTCGAACCACGCCTCATCGTGGGCTGCCTCGTAGGCGAACAGATACGCCTCTTCAACTCCAAACGCGAGATGTTCAAGAAGTACCTCGGCCCCGTCAAAGTCCTCAGCGTGCAGAGCCAGTTCAGCTACGGCGTCAACGGCATCAAGGACTTCACGGCCAAAGCCGTCGAGGAACACCTGCAGGACCCCACCTCGGAGTTCTACATGGGCCCCGCCTACGAACACCTGCTCGACTTCGCCACCGACGACCACACCACCGAGCGCTACAACCGCCTCGTGGACTACCGCAACCACCTCTACTCCTACCTCTACACCGGCTGCATCCTCCACCAGACCATGCTGCAATGGCGCCGCGCGGGCTACGACATCAGCGACCGGCCCGACGTGCTCTTCACCCTCTTCAACGTGGGCTTCTCGCAGTCTGTGCCCAAACCCAACCCCGTCCCCGGCGGCAGCCACATCAAGGTGGGCGACGACACCTACACCTTCGGCGCACTGGGCTTCGACTTCTACTACAGCGGCGAGATGGCCGACGTCTTCCCCTTCGAGAAGGAACGCTTCGCCACCAACCAGCGCCCACTGACGCCCGAAGAGGTGGCACGCATACAGGCCGGCGTCAGCGACTGCAACCGCCCCGAACGCGGACTCGAATACCGCCACGACTCCTCTGCAACATCCGCCCCGCAGGAAAAGCCCGACCCCTTCGGCGTCAACCACGACGAAGTGAAACCAATCAACCACACCGCACAATAAAACAACAGAAACGACGTTATCATATCATTATTAACCAAAAAACACAAAAAAAATTATGAAGAAATTCCTTATGATGGCCTTTGCGGCCGCCACCATGCTGATGGCCGTCAGCTGTGGCAAAGACGACGATCAGAAAACCTTCTCCGGCGACACCCTCGCGGGAACCACCTGGGTCGCCCACGTCAACGAAAACCAGACCCAGACCTACGAAGGCCAGACCGTCAGCTTCAAAATCAACGCCACCTTCACTATGAAATTCATCACCGAGACCACCGGCACCGGCTCCTCCTCCGGCTCCATGAGCTCCAGCTTCATGGGCCAGGAATACACCGAAGACATCACCGCTGGCCCCACCCCGTTCACCTACACCTTCGACGGCCAGACCATGTCCATGACCGACGAGGACGGCGAGATCGTCACCCTTACCCTCAACAGCGACAAGACCGCCCTCGTGGGCACCATGGAAGAGTTCCCCGTGAGCTTCTATCTCCAGTAAGCAAATCAATTCATCAGCACATTAAAAAACAATAAAAATGAAAACTTTACGTAAAATGATGGTGGCCTTCATGTCCATCGCCACCCTCGGCATGGCCGTGGGCTGCGAAAAAGACGACAGCGAGCCCATCAGCGGCGACACCAACGGCAGCATCGTCGGCAACTGGACCGTCGACAAAGTCTCCATGAACGGCAGCTCCGGCAACACCGGCGAACTGCAGATGTTCATCGACATCAACGCCGATGGCACCGGCGTTGGCATCTACCAGCAGAACAACATCCCCTTCAGCTGGACCAAGAACGGCAACACGCTGACCATCACCCCCAATGGTAGCCAGAGCCCTTTGGAATACACCATCACCCTGCTGACCGACACCGAGTGCAACATCACCGGCACCGTGGTCCCCTTCACCCCCATAACGGGCAACATCAGCCTCCACATGGTGAAGGATGCCGACCCCACCCCCCAGCCCAACCCTGACCCCGACCCCGATCCCAACCCGGATCCTGATCCCAACCCCAATCCCGACCCCGACCCCCAGCCCGACAACTTCCCCGCTGCCACCAACTGGAACTACGACTACACCACCTCTGCTTTCTCCATCGAATACAACAACGCTGAGGTCAACGCCCGCATCAACATCAACATGGCCCTCAGCTTCGACGCCACCGGCAACACCGGCACCCTGAACGTCACCGCCAACCCCGAGGCCCAGATGCCCTATGTGGGCTGGATGTCGATACCCGGCTACGGCGTTGAGGAGACAGCCTCCTTCACCTACACCTACGACGCCACCACCGGCACCGGCATGGCCAACGGCCATCTGTCCGGCACCGCCAGCGAGGAGGTTCCCTTCAGCTACAACAGCACCGACAACACCATCGTCATCACGCTGCCCAGCGACATCTGGACCGTCCTGGCCGCCAACATTCCCGAAGGTGTCGACATTCCGCTGAGCGACCTCCCCACCAACATCGTGTTCACCCGTGTGAACTAACGCTACCGGAAAAATTGTTTTTTTCATATTAGTTGCCACCGCGGTCCCTCGGGATCGCGGTGTCGTTTTTACCCCCTCCAACAGGGGTCAAAGTACTGTTTTATTCGACTGTTCTTATATAGTATACATATAGTATACATATACTTCTCATATAGTATTTATGGCGGGTTCTATTTATTCCTTATTTCCACGTTCACCCGAAACAGAACCCTTAAATTTCGAGTGTCCGCGCAGTCATTTTGACGGTGCAAAGATACAAAATGTTTCTGATATGCCGATGATTTCTATGCCAATTT
>JAFUWF010000024.1 GCA_017483575.1 Bacteroidales bacterium | reverse complement strand
TGCCGTTGCTTATGTTCAGCGTCAGGGTCACGCCCTGGTTGACGGTCAGCGTGCTTCCGTCGAAGACATAGAACTCCGTGCAGTTCTGGTCGGAGGAGATGGTCACGGATCGACCGTCCATAGCATAGATAGATTGTGCATACGCCGTCAGGCTGAAGATGGGGAGCAGCCCCAACATCAGCACGATAATTGTTAAAATTTTTGATTTCATAATGAATTAAGTTTTAGTTGTTAATTGTCATTTACATTTTCATTGTCTTGTTCTATCCCAAGTCTGCCGAATGTCCAAAGAGCCGGCCGGCGGCAAACCTCGCCGTCGGGCATCAGCTCATCGGACCCGCTTTCGGGAAAAACACCCGCCGCCCTTGGGATACCCGCATCGTCGGGCGGTGGGTCCTTCAGGTACTCTGCCCTTTCTGGCCCCGTGGCCGCCGCCGCCATCGCCGCCAGCGCCACAAAACTGATTAAAGTTTTTTTCATCTTGTTTGATATTTAGTTATACATATTGTTTGTTTTCCAAATTTCTCAGTAAATCTTCATTCTTTATTCTCCTGCCCTGCTTCGCGGGCGAGATCTTGTTGATCTTGTAGATTATTCCGCCTCCGGCGGTGATTGTTGTCATTGTTGTCGTTCTCATATCCTCCCGCCTTCGGCGTAATCTATAAATCCATTTCTGGATTTCTGGATTTCCAGCCGCCAGGCTGGGAGGTTATCTGTTGTCCTTGTTGTCTCTGTTGTCTTCTCTCGTTATAACTCTCCTCTTTGTTCTCCTGCTCGGCGTTCCGCCTTCGCGAAATCCATAAATCTTATAGATTATTCCCGCCTCCGGCGGTGATTGTTGTCATTGTTGTCTTTCGTTGTCGTTTGATAAACCATGTTGTTGCGCCAGCAGATAATCTACCAGATCCACAAGATCTCTGCCCGCAGGGCAAGGCGATTAGAAGTCCACGAAGGTAGTGTCGCCGAGGTAGGCCGTGCTCACCGTGAACCCTGCCCCGGAGGCCGTGCTATACATCGGGCCGCGGAGGACGGTGATTTTGTTCCGCTGCAAGGGCACGTTTGTCACTGTCCTAGTGGAATAGACGCTCCCGTTGGTCTTGATGGTCTCCACCGTGATGTTCATCGTCTGCTGGTCGCTGCCGAGGAACAGGTAGCTGATAGTGCTTGAGGCGGCACCCACCGCGGTGCTGATGGCCACGCAGTTGGACAGGCCGTTGTTCGTCGTCGAGAGGCCCGTCTGCGGGTTCACCCCCTTGCCGCCCGCCGCGAAGGTGACGCGTACCGAGTCCACCCCCGCCGTGCGCGTATCGGTGGAGCGGACCAGCACCTTGCTCACCACGCGGCTCAGCTCGGCGTTGAGGGTTAAGGGGTTGGTGCTCGTTACGTTGACGGCCTGCGACACCACGAAGGTCTCGCGGCAGCGGTCGGCGGTGAAGACGGCCGCCGTGGCGCCGTTGAGCGTCATCGGCTGCTCGCTGCCGTAGCCCAGAGCCACCATCGTGTAGGTGCCCAGCGGCAGCTCGGCGCCGAACTGCCCGAAGGTGGTGTATGTCGTGTTGTCGGCCCGCAGCTGCGTGGTGCTGAAGACCGCGTTGCCCTGCGCGTCGAAGAAAGCCAGCGTCATGGCCTTGATGCCGCCGTATTCCGCCACAGCCTCCTTGACGGCGCGGCCGCCCTTGGCAGTGGCGGTGCCGTGGCCGTTCGCGGTGCCTTTGGGGCCGCCCTCGTCGCCCTCCGTGCTGCCGAACCCTTCCATGCTCACATCCAGCTGGCTGGTGCTGACGGTCACCATGGCCGTCCCGCCGGCGGGCGCGTCGGCGCTCTCCTTGTGGCACGCCGCCAACAGCAGCAGCGCCCCGAGGGCCAGCAGCACGCCGCCGGCCAGGAGCCCGACCTTCATCACCCGCGCCAGCCCTTCGGCCGCCCGCTCCTGGTCCCGCTCCTCCGCCATGTCGGCAGCCGTGGCGTTCTCTTTCTGTTTCATAGTCGTTGGTTGTTTGTCGTTGATTTTCATGTTATGTGTTTGATTTCATTTCTTTGTCTTCCTTGGCCTTCTCGGCTTCGCCCTTCATCCAGACCGAGACGTTGATGCCGCGCAGGCTCTTGAAGGCGGTGCTGAAGGTGTTGTAGTTGCGGAAGCCGCTCTCCTGAGCCAGCTGGCTGGCGGTGACGGGGCGCGAGACGGCCACGGCCTTGGCGTGGAGGCGCTCGAAGTGCTCCACACGCAACCGGTTGATGTAGGCGTTGTAGGTGATGCCCGCCTGGGCGAAGTAGGCCCCGAGATAGGTGCGGTTGGTGCCCAGGGCGAGGGCCAGCTGGGCCAGCGTCAGGTCGGGCTGCAGGTAGAGACCCGTGGCGGCGCAGCGCTCCTCGAGCAGCGCGCCGATGTAGTTGTAGTCCTCCTTCTGCGGCTTGGGCACGGCCACGCTGGCGTCGAGCCGTTGCAGCGTCTCCACGCGCCAGACGAGGAAGATGACGATGGCCACGGTGAGCACCTGCGCCAGGTATTCCCGAGCAATGTCGCCGGCGTTGGAGGTGTAGAGTTCGTATACGATGAGGAGGGCGATGACGAAGGTGAGGCTCCGCCACACCTCCTTGTGTTCCAGGTCGGCGAAGTTGTCGAGCAGCCAGCGGCTGTACTGCCGCAGCTGGAAGACGTAGTAGACCACGAAGACGACGATGACGGCCAGCTGCCAGTAGTGCGGTAGCCGGTAGCCGAAGAGCCAGTCGCGGCGGACGATGCCCACGACGGCGAAGGCGACGACGGGCGCCATGGCCAGCAGCCAGGGCCACAGCAGTCGGCGGCGGTCCTGCAGCATGGACAGCAGCACGGCCATGACCAGCGGCACGAGCGTGGCGTTGTCGAGCATGATGGTCGTGATGTTGCGCACCAGGCGGTCGTCGGTCAGCCAGTAGACGCCGAAGACGTACCACCACACGTGGCTCATCGCCGCAGCAAGGAGGAACGCCGCCGTCCACCGCCGCAACGCCCTCGGCGGGTTGACCCCCGGCGCGATGGCGTTGGCCTGACGCAGCAGCAGGTAGAGCGCCGCCACCACGACCAGCACCCCCACGCCGCCGTAGAGCATGAGGAAGGTGAGGCCCTGGAGTGTCTGTTCGTTGTACATGAAAATTCTAATTTTTTGGGTGCAAAATTACTCTTTTTTCTCCCAAAAGTCCATCGCTGAGAGCCTCCGAAACGAAGTTTTGTTACCGTCGAAACATTTTTTGTAAATATTGAAAGCCCCCCCCCTCCGATTGCTTGTTTTGAGGCTGAAATTGTAAATCCTGAAACCTGTAATTGTAGGTTTTGATACTTTGAATTGTAAATTCAGAGACTCATTTTATAGCTTTTTTGACTACGGATTGCTTCGTTTTCAAAAAATTTGCATACCTTTGCACCCAGAAAAAGCACAATACAAAAATGCCTCACGAACACATATCCGCACAGCTAATATTGTTCTTCATTTTCTATGGTGTAACAGGGACGATGGCCCTGATTTCCGCCGTCTATCTGCTGCTGCGCAGGGGCAATGCCTTCGCTGCCGACGTCAACCCGCCGCTGCGGCTGCGCCGCTGGGCGGCGGCGTTCTTCGCCGTGTCGGCGCTGGTCCATGTGTGGTGGTACGTTTTCTTCATCCTTGACGGCCAGCCCCATTCCGCCAGCGAGGCGATGCTTTCGGCCTGGTATGCCGTCATCAATGTGCTCGACTGCGTGACGATGCTCACAACCATCTCAGGCACGCTGCTGTCCATGCTGCAGGACCGCCGCAGGCCCGTTTGGCCCGTCCTGGCGGCCATGCTGCCCTTCGTCGCCCTCGGGGTCGTGCTCATGCTTCGGCCCAGCCAAAGCCTCATAAACATTTGTTTCGCTTACCTGCTGGTAGTCTACGTGGCTTTTACAATATATATGATTGTCGCCGTCAGACAATACGGGCGGTGGCTGCGCGACAACTATGCCGACCTGGAGCGCAAGGAGGTGAGCATGAGCTATGTGGTGGCGCTTGCCAGCATGTTGCTGATTATCTTCTATTCGCTCATCGACAGCGGCGTTGTCCTTTTCTTTATCCTCCACTTTATCGAGCTCGCGCTCTTCGTCCTCCTGCTGTGGCGCGTGGAGACGCTGCCCCAGCTGAACGACAACAGTTCCAGTTCTGAGCCAGTTTCCGAGCCCGACACACCTACACGCAACATTTCTTCAGGTGGCGAGGCCATCTCCGCCATCGAGCGCCTCCTGGAGGAGCGCTGCGTGGCCACCCGGCTCTACCTGCAGCACGACATGACCCTCGTGCAGCTGGCCAAGGCCCTGGGCACCAACCGCACCTACCTCGGCCAGTACTTCTCCGGCAAGGGCACCACCTACAACGCCTACATCAACGACCTCCGCATCAACCATTTCGTCGCCCTCTACCGTGAAGCCGTCGATGCCGGACGCCCCGTCACCGCCCAGCAGCTGGCCTTGGAGAGCGGCTACCGCAGCTACAGCACCTTCAGCGCCGCCTTCAAGCAACGCAAAGGCAGCAGCTTCGCCGCCTGGATGCGCGAGGCGGAGAGAAAATGAAATGATACATATATAAAAAAAAGCAAACCAAGCAGCGGGAACTGCTTGGTTTGCTTTTTTTGCGGTATATAAGCCGAGAGAGGATCAGTCGGCGGTTCCGACGGCGCCGTCCTCTGGGCGGAGGGTGACAACGACGTAGCTGTTGAGGTCGAAATACTTGGCGGCAACGGCCTTGATGTCGTCGATGGTGATGGACTTGACGGTGGCGTTATAGTCGGTCACCTGCCAGTCGGCATCCTCGCCGGTCATGTAGCTGCTCTGGATCTGGCCCATCCACCAACCGTTGTTCTGGATGCTCTTGTCGTGCTGGACGATCATCTGCTCCTGGACCTTGTTGAGGGTCTTCTGGTCGCAGCCTTTCTTGATGTACTGCTTCAGGATGGCGATGCAGTCTTTCTCGACCTTCTTGGCCTTCTCGGGGTCAAGACCGATGTAGTACTGCCAGTAGACAGAGCCCATGTCGGAGGAGATGGAGCGGCTGGCACCGGCGGTGCCGCTGGGGCTGTAGGCGTCGCCGTTCTTCTCGCGGATGATCTCGGTGACGGTGATGCTCAGGCACTCGCCAAGCTGGTTGATAGCCATGCGGGTCTTGGCGTCGAGCTCCTCGTTGGGAACTTCCTTCTGGCCCATCATGAGCAGCATGCCCTGACGCTCGATGCCCTTGACGGCCTCGGCGTGGACGATGCCCTTGGCGAACTTGGAGCTGCGGTCGATGCGGGTCTCCTTGATGACGGCGGGCAGGGTGGGCAGGTGGTTCAGGTATTTGGCAATCATGGCGATGTTGCTGTCGCTGACGTTGCCGACGAAGAAGAAGGTCTGGTTGTTGGCGTAGGCGAAGCGCTCCTTGTAGATCTCGAACATGCGGTCGAGGTTGAGGCTGCGCACCTTCTCCTCGGTGGGGATGACCACGCGACGCTTGTCGTTGGGATAGGCAGTCTTGTAGAAGGTCTCGAGGAAGGCGACCTGCGGGTTCTCGCGGACGAACTTGATCTGCTGGATGGTGTTCTCAATCTCGCGCTCGTAGGCTTCCTGGTCCTTGCGGGGGGCGGTGTAGTAGAGGTTGATGAGCTGCAGGGTGGTCTCGAGGTCCTTGGGCGAGCAGTTGCCGCTGAAGCCCTGGGTGAGGTTGCCGATGCTGGGGCTGATGCTGAGGTTCATGCCTTTGAGCTTCTTGCTGAGCTGGGTGGCGCTGAAGTCGGCGATACCGCCGGCGTCGACGAACTCGGCGGCGTTGTCGGCCTGGTAGAAGTCGGCGTCGCCATAGAGTGCGCTGCCGCCGAAGGAGAAGGAGCTGATCTGGATTTCGTCGGCCTTCAGTTCGGTCTTCTTCACAACGAAGCGGACGCCGTTGGGCAGGGTGTACTCGGTGTAGCCGAGGGTGCTGTTGCTGGCGGTCTGGATGGGGGTGACGTCGGCCACTTCCTCGTTGAAGAGGGGGGCGTCGTTGGCGTTGTCGACCCACGGTTCGGTGGAGACCTTCTTGCCGTCGTTGATGATCTTGATGGCTTCAGCCTCGGTGGGGACTTTGACGCTCTCGGGAGCGGTGAGGTAGAAGATGAGGTTCTCGTCGGTGATCCAGTTCTTCACGAGGGCGTTGCACTCGTCGAGGGTGATTTCGGGGATGAACTCCTTGGCATATTTCCATTCCTGACGGATGCCGGGGCAGGGGCTGTTCTCCAGGTAGTGGTCGGTGTACTCGTCGGCCAGGCTGTTGCTCTGGGTCTTGTTCTCTTCCTTGGCGAGCTTGGTGTAGGTGCTGAGGAGGTCTTCTTTCTGGCGCTCCAGTTCGCTCTGGAGGAAGCCGTGCTCGTCGACCTGCTTCATGACCTTGAGCAGCAGGGCTGCGGTCTCCTCGATGCGGCCCTCCTTGGGGGCGGCGCTGAGGGCGAAGACGTCGATCTCGCGGCCCAGGAATCCGCTGTAGCCGCCGCCGGCATACATCATGGGGGCGGTGGGCTTCTCGCAGATTTCGCTGAAGCGCTCGTTGATCATCATGTTGATGAGGTTGCGGACCAGCATGTCGCGGTAGGCGCCGATGGTGCCGTTGGGACCTTTCTTGTGCTTCCAGTAGAGGGCGAGGCTGGTGCTGGTGGCCTCCTTGTCCTGCGCGATGCAGACGAGGGGCTCCACGTTGCCGGGAATCTCATAGCTCTGGCGCGGCAGTTTCTTCTGGCCGAGGAACTTGTGCGAGCTGAAGGTGTCCTTGATCTTCTGCTCCATGGCCTTGGCGCCGGTCTTGCCGGCATAGGAGTAGTTGTCCATGTCGCCAACGATGACGATGGCCTGCAGGTCGGGACGGTACCAGTCGTTGAAGAAGTCGACGATGCTCTGGCGCTCGAAGTGCATGATGACCTCCTCCTTGCCGATGGGCAGGCGGTCGGCATAGCGCGAGCCTTTGAGCATGATGGGCCAGGTCTTCTTGCGCAGACGGTCGCCGTGGCCTACGCCACCGCGCCACTCCTCGTGGATGACGCCGCGCTCGCTCTCAATCTCCTTCTGGTCGAAGAGGACGTTGCCGGCCCAGCCGTCGAGGATTTCGATGCCCATCTTCACCATCTCGGGGTCGCCAGCGGGCATGTTGACGTAGTAGACGGTCTGGTCGAAGCTGGTGTAGGCGTTGATGTCGCGTCCGAACTCGACGCCGTGCTCCTGCAGCTTCTGGATCATCGTGTTGTGGGGATAGCCCTTGATGCCGTTGAAGGCCATGTGCTCGCAGAAGTGGGCCAGACCCTGCTGGTCGTCGCGCTCCATGATGGAACCGGCGTTGCTGACCAGACGGAACTGAATCATGTTCTCGGGCTTCTTGTTGTTGCGGATGTAGTAGGTGAATCCGTTGTCCAGTTTGCCATAGACTACCTTCTTGTCCAGAGGCACTGTGGCTTTCAGGTCGCTTTTCTTCTCCTTGGCAGCACCCTGGCCGGGCAGCTGGGCGAAGGAGGTGCCGCCGAGGACCATCGCCAGCAGCACAATCCAAATCGATTTTCTCATGTTTTGTTGTTTTTGTTTGTTATTGTTTTTGGTTGTTCTGTTTTTCTTCTCTACAATATACGATTTTCACCCCCCGAATCTTACACCCACATGAAATTTTTTTTCCCTTTTTGTGGGGAAAATCAATTTGCAAAAGTACGAAATAATTTTGATATATATATAATTATTTTACAAACAGCTGTATGTCAGACATTAGCAGTCGTAGCGCTCCAGGGCCTGACGGAGCTCTACGGGGCTGATATCGTGGTGTATCTCGCCGTCGAGGGCATAGGAGATGGCTCCGGTTTCCTCGCTGACGATGACGCTGAGGACATCGAGCTGCTCCGTCACTCCTATGGCGCTGCGGTGGCGCAGGCCCAGGTTGGGGTCCACATCGAGGCGCGACGTCACCGGCAGGATGCAGCGGGCCGCAAGGATGTCGTTGCCGTGGGCTATGACGGCTCCGTCGTGCAACGGCGAGTTCTTGAAGAACAACGCCTCGATCAGCGCCGACGACGCCATGGCGTTGATCCTCTCCCCGGTATTGATAATCTCCTCCACTTCGTTCTTACGCTTGAAAACAATCAGCGCCCCGGTCTTGGACTGCGACATGTGCATACAGGCGTTGATGTAGGCTTCGTAGTTGACAGTCTGCTTGTTCTGCATGTTGTGCTTCCAGAATTTGAAGCGTTGCAACCACGATTGGTCGAACTGCGTCTTGGTGCCGAGGAAGAGCAGGAAACGGCGTATTTCCGGCTGGAAAATGACCACCAGGGCTATCAAGCCGATGCCGGCCACGGAACTCAGTATGGCCCCCAGCAGGCGCATGCCCAGCATCTCGGCGGCGCGCCAGGCCAGTACGATAATTACCAATGCCCAGAAAATCAGCATGGCATTGGTACCGCGCACCATGCGATAGATGTAGAAGGCAAGTCCTGCCACGATGAGAACGTCGATGATGTCGATGAGATGGATTTGCGGAAGTCCTAAGATTGCGTTTATCAACATGTTATGATGTGTTTTTTAGTTGCTTTTCAGTTGTATAGAAGACGGATGGTCTCGGCGGCGGGCCGGGGGTCGTGCACGCGCAGCAGGCGGCTGCCCTTCTCCAGGGCTATGGCATCGAGGGCCACGGTGCCGGTCAACGCCTGGTCCGGAGTGGTGTTCAAGCGTTTGTATATCATGCTCTTGCGGCTCAACGCGGTGAGCAGCGGCTCGCGGAAAACCGAGGTCAGCTCGTCCAGGCGGTGGAGCAGTTCGTAGTTCTCCTCCAGGCTCTTGGCGAACCCGAAGCCCGGGTCGAGCCATACGTCCTTGACACCCAGGCGGTAGAGCTTGTCCAGCCGCTCGGAGAAATAGCGTGTCAGGTCGGCAACGATGTCGTCGTAGCCCGTGTGTTGCTGCATCTCCGACGGGAGGGCGCGGTTATGCATCAGTATATATGGCACTTGCAATGCAGCAACGGACGGGAACATCTGCTCGTCGAACTGTCCGCCGCTGATGTCGTTGACAATGTCCGCCCCGGCTTCGACGGCCGTACGGGCAGGCAGGCTGTAGCAGGTGTCCACGGAGATGATGGCCTCCGGCAACTCGCTGCGTATCAGTCGCACAGCCGCCCCGAGCCGCTCGGCCTCCACTTCCGGTGGCGGCAACTCGGCACCGGGCCGCGCCGAGGCGGCGCCCACGTCGATGATGTCCGCCCCTTCGGCCAGCAACCAACGGGCATGCGCCAGCATGGCATCGGCCTCCCGATAGCGCCCGCCGTCGTAGAACGAGTCCGGCGTAATGTTCAGTATCCCCATCACGGCAGGTCTCTGAAAATCAACCAACCGCCCACGCACCGTGATGCTGAAGGGCAAGAATTCCGTTTGCTTCATAACAACCCATTAACGGACAACCTTTTTTTTTATTGTGCCAACCGGCTCAAATAGGGGTCAAACAGGTGTCTTATTCGACTGTTCTTATATAGTATGCATATAGTATTCATATACTTCTCATATAGTATTTATATACAGTATATGAATACTATATGAGAAGTATATGAATACTATATGCATACTATATGTGAAGGGACGAATTTGAGGGGTGTCTGGTGGGGTGGTGGAGGGGGTGGTATCTCGGTGGGTTGCATGCGGTTAGGGGTGGGGGAGTGGAAAAATGCGTTTTTTTTACTTTTTGTATACAATAAAAATGACCGAGGCGCGTTTATTGAAGGTTATGTGTAAAAATGGACAAACGAAAATGAGTACCCGCGAGGAGATGGAGCGCGAAGTGGCCGTTTGCCGTTCGCTCTTCGAGAAGAAGACGCGCGATTACGGCACGTCGTGGCGCATACTGCGGTTGCCGTCGTTGACGGACCAGATTTTCATCAAGGCCAATCGCATACGCAGCATCCAGGAGAGCGGCGAGAACCGCGTGGGCGACGGCGTGAGGGGGGAGTTTGTGGCGATGGTGAACTACGCTGTTATGGCGTTGATTCAGGGCACACTCCTCAGTCAGGCGCAGGCGCTTGACAGCTCCCCTAACTTAGTGGAGCAGCGGGAGATACCGCTGGAGCTGTCGTTGGAGGTTGCCATGAAGCTGTACGATGAGCATATCACCCGCATCCTGGACCTGATGATGGACAAGAATCATGACTACGGGGAGGCCTGGAGGCAGATGCGTATCAGTTCGATGGTCGACTTGATTCTGATGAAGTTGCTCAGAATCAAACAGATTGAGGACAATGAAGGCCGCACGCTGGTGAGCGAGGGCGTAGAAGGGGGATACATGGATATCGTCAACTACTCGTTGTTCTGCCTGGTGAGGATGACGGAGGTTGAGGGAGAGAAAGGGAGTGAAAGTGAGTGAAAGTGATTGATAGTGAGTGAAGGGACAATGGTTTAATCGAAAACGTTTGAAGCTATGAAGATAAAAGATACGAATCTGAACTACACGTTGAACGTGGTTTGCCGATGGGTGGTGGGACTGGTGTTCCTCTTCTCGTCGTTCGTGAAGGGTGTGGACCCGTTGGGCACCGTCTACAAGGTGCAGGAGTATATGACGGCCTGGAGCATCGGGAGCCTCACCTTCGAGTGGGCGTTGCCGCTGGCGGGCGTGCTCTCGTGCGCGTTGATTTGCGCCGAGTTTGTGGTGGGTGTGCTGCTCATCACCAACAGCTACCGCCGCCTGACGGCCTGGTTGCTGGCGCTGATGATGCTCTTCTTCACGGTGACCACCTTCGTCGACGCCCTCAGCAACAAGGTGACCGACTGCGGATGCTTCGGCGATGCCGTCAAGCTCACCAACTGGGAGACCTTCTGGAAGAACATAGCCCTCGATGTACCGACGGTGTGGATCATCCTCACCTGGCATCTGCGCCCCAAGCGCCGCTTCGAGCGCGACTGCATCATCCTTGTCGCCGCCGTGGCCGTTATGCTGGTTTTCTGCATCTATAACATTAAACACGAGCCCGTTATCGACTTCCGCCCCTGGAAGATCGGCAACAAGATGATCGAGGAGCGCGAGGCCATGAACCACATGACCTTCAAGAATCTGGCTTCCGGCGAGGAGGTCACCGTGGACTATCCCAACGGTGGCTGGAACGAGGTGCCGGAGGAGTACAAGGACTTCGAGAAGTGGGAGATTGTCAGTTCCACCAGCGACGAGCCGTTCGAGCTTAAAGCCGACGGTTTCAGCATGATGGATATGCTGAACGAGGACCATGCCGTCGACCTCATCCAGGCCGAGGATGGTCTGGTAATCATCACCATCCACTCGCTGGACAAGATGGACGCCGAGGGCGCGGAGGAGATGCGGCTGGCGCAGCAGCTGGCTGAGGAGAACGGCAAACAGATTGTGTTGCTCACGTCGGCCCTGCCGGAAGAGATACAGGCCTGGATGTATGACAACCAGGTGGAGGGGCTCGACTACCTCTTCGCCGACGCCACTGCCATCAAGACCATGCTGCGTGGCAACCCGGGATTCATGTATGTGAAGGATGCCGTGGTGGTGGACAAGGGTCGCAAGGCGGGAGAGTTGAAAATTGAGAATTGAGAATTGAAAATTGAAAATTAACTGCTTGTAGAAAGAAATGATACAGAGAATTCAATCGTTATGGCTGCTGTTGGCAGCATGCTGCATGGGCCTTTGTCTGATGGTGCCCGTGGCCAAGTATCAGTTCGACAATATGCCGACCGAGGGTCAGCGCGTCGAGGCCCAGCTGGACCTCTTTGCCCCTGGCGGAGCCGACATGATGTTGCAGATGGACCAGCCCGTGGTGCACTACGGGCAGCGCCTGACGGGCATGGAGACCTGGCCGTTGGTGACCATCGTGCTGGTGTGCATGGTGATTGCCGTGGTGGCTATCCTCCTCTTCAAACGCCGCACGTTGCAGGCCCGCCTGTCGGCTTTCGGCTTCATCCTCAGTGTGGTGTACGCTTTCCTGCTGTTCTTCTGGGGAGTGGACCACTACGCCGACCTCTTGTCGGCCGGCATGGGAGGCACGCAGCCCGAGGTGACGTGGCACGTCGGTGCCTATGCGCCTCTGGCGGCAATGGTGTTCTTCTTCCTGGCCCAGCGTGCCATCAAGAAGGACGAGGCCCTGGTGAAGGCGGCGGACAGACTGCGTTGAGTTAAGAGTTAGAAGTTAAGAGTTAAGAGTTTGGAATTGGAAATCAAGATTGACAATATAGGACAGCTGCCCGATGTGGCACGGAAGTTGCTGGAAAGTTTTCCGGACGACCGTTTCTTCGCCTTCTTCGGATCGATGGGCGTGGGCAAGACCACGTTGATCAAGGAGATATGTGCTGAATTGGGTGTGGAGGACGTGGTGTGCAGTCCCACGTTTGCCATCGTGAACGAGTATGCGTCTGCCATGGGCGAACCGGTCTACCATTTCGACTTCTATCGGTTGAAGTCGCTCGGCGAGGCCTACGACCTGGGGTACGAGGAGTACTTCTACAGCGGGTGCTACTGCTTCACCGAGTGGACCGAGAAGGTCGAGGAGCTGCTCCCCGAGAGCTATGTGAGGGTGGACATCGAAGAGCATGACGGGGTGCGGACGTTGGTGGCAGAGAGGAGAAACGAGAAATGAAAAGTATAAAAATAGAAATCACAATATAAATGAATAATAAAGAGAAAGAATCGGAAGTGCTGGCAAGGCTTGCCGCCCAGGCCCTCGACACCAAGAAAGGCGAAGAGGTGCGCATACTGGACCTGCGGAAGGTGCACGGCGCTCCGGCCGAGTACTTTGTCATTGCTTCGGGCAATGTGCCGTCGCACGTCAGTGCGCTGAGCGATGCCGTGTTTGAAACCGTGAAGAAGGCCACAGGCCTCAACCCGCACAAGATTGAGGGATACAACAATGCGGAGTGGATACTGATGGACTACTTCGACGTGGTGGTGCACATCTTCCAGAAGGAGAAGCGTGCTTTCTTCCGGCTGGACGAGCTGTGGAGCGACGGCGAGGAGATTTCGATAAGTATTAAAGAATAAGCGTTTTATGGCAAAACAGACCAGAAGAGCCCCGCAGATGGCACCTCAAGGAAAGAGACCCAAGGGTGCAAAGTGGCTCTATACTATATATATTGGTATCATGATCGTGCTGCTGTTGGGCATGTTCGGCGGCGGCAGTTCGTCGAAGGTGCCTGTGCAATGGGCCAAGCTGTCGCAGCTGCTCGAACGGCACGACTACGAGAGTATCACCGTCATCAATCAGGAGGTGGCGGAAATCAAGATTAAGGACGATGCCATCAAGGCCTATCCCGACCTCTATGGCGACCTGCGTACGCGCAATGTCACCGGCAAGGAAGGTCCCGCGGGCATATACACCTATAATATTGGTAACTACGAACACTTCGACAAGGAGCTCTCGATTATTGAGGAGAAGACCGGCGAACACATCAGTTACCGTATCGAGACGCGCTCCAACGCTTGGCACGATTTGCTGGTGTGGTTCGGACCGTTGTTGTTGATGGTTCTGATGTTCTGGGGCTTCGGCGTCATGGCCCGTCGGCAGATGGGTGGCGATGGCGGTGGTGGCTTCGGCGGAATGTTCGGTTTCGGCGGTTCGCGCGCCAAGCAGTACGACGCCACCAAGCAGGTCAACGTGACCTTCAAGGATGTGGCCGGCCTTGCCGGCGCCAAGGAGGAGGTGATGGAGGTCGTGGACTTCCTGAAGAACCCCAAGCACTACACCGAGTTGGGTGGCAAGATTCCCAAGGGTGTGCTGCTGGTAGGCCCTCCGGGTACCGGTAAAACATTACTGGCCAAGGCTGTGGCCGGCGAGGCAGGTGTGCCGTTCTTCTCGATGAGCGGCTCGGACTTCGTGGAGATGTTCGTCGGCGTTGGCGCTTCTCGTGTGCGCGGACTGTTCGACGAGGCCAAGAAGAAGTCGCCGTGCATCGTCTTCATCGACGAGATCGACGCCGTGGGACGTGCCCGCGGCGGCCGTGGGTTCACCGGCAGCAACGACGAGCGCGAGAACACACTCAACCAGTTGCTTACCGAGATGGATGGTTTCTCGAGCACCACCAACGTCATTGTGCTCGCCGCCACCAACCGTGCCGACGTGCTGGACAAGGCCTTGATGCGTGCCGGACGTTTCGACCGCCAGATCTACGTCGAGCTTCCTGACATCGAGGAACGCAAGGCCATCTTCGCTGTCCACATGAAGAATCTGAAACTGAATGATGTGGAGGGCTCGGAAGGCTATGTGGACCGCGACTTCCTGGCCAAACAGACCCCTGGTTTCTCGGGTGCCGACATCGCCAATGTATGCAACGAGGCCGCCCTCTGCGCTGCCCGCAAGAACAAGAAACAGATTGACCGTCAGGACTTCCTGGACGCTGTGGACCGTATCGTCGGCGGTTTGGAGAAGCGCACCAAGGTGCTCACCGAACAGGAGAAACGCACCATTGCCTACCACGAGAGCGGCCACGCTTCGGTGAGTTGGCTGCTGCGTTGGGCCAACCCGTTGGTGAAGGTGACCATCGTGCCGCGCGGCAAGGCCCTCGGCGCCGCGTGGTATCTGCCCGAGGAACGCCAGATAACGACCTACGAGCAGATGTTTGACGAGATGACCAGCCTCATGGCCGGCCGTGCCTCGGAGGAGATTGTTTTCGGCAAGATCAGCACCGGTGCCCTGAACGACATTGAGCGTGCCACCAAGATGGCCCAGGCCCTGGTGACCTACTACGGCATGAGCCCCGAGGTGGGCAACATCAGTTTCTACGATTCCACGGGTCAGAGCGACTATGGCCTCACCAAACCCTTCAGCGAGAAGACCGCCGAGACCATCGACCGCGAGGTGCGTCGCATGGTGGAAGAGGCCTACGACAAGGCCAAGGGACTGCTTCTCAGCCATCGCGAACAGCTAGACGAACTGGCCACACAGCTGTTCGACAAGGAGGTGCTCTTCCGTGAAGACCTGGAGCGTATCTACGGCCCCCGTCCGTGGGAGAACCCTGCCATTGAGGAAAAACCGTCCTCGTTGCCCGGGAATGATGGCGCCGACAATACCGAACCTTCTGATAATAAAACCGAAACGATATGAAAACATTCTGGATACGTACTGCCAGCGCCGTTGTCTACGCTGTGCTGTTCCTCGGCTCGCTGCTGAGTGGTTTCCTGCTGAAGAATCCTGTCATCGGATTGCTTATCTTTGCCTGCTTCCTGGGCATTGTCATGTTGGGGTGCACCTACGAGTTCTTCCGCATGGTGAAGACGCAGGGCGCCAAGGCCTGCGAGCCGTTGGCGGTGGCATACTGCCTGCTCGTGCTTGCGGCTGTGGTTGCTCCGCCGATCATGAATAGCGCCCTCAACGGCTTCATGGTGATGCTGTCGGCCTTTATGCTGTTCCCCTGTGCGTTTGCCTTGGCGGCTATCGTGCAGCTGTGGGGCAAGAGCGACCAGCCTTTCCGCGATGCCGCCTACACCATGGTGCCGCTGCTCTACATCGCCATTCCGTTGAGCCTTATGATTGCGTTGGTTCCCGATGTGGGAGCCCGCGTGGTGCTGATGCTGATTGTGATGGTGTGGGTCAACGACTCCGCCGCCTACATCGGCGGTTCGCTTTTCGGCAAGCACAAGATGTGGGAGCGCCATTCTCCCGGAAAGACCTGGGAGGGCACCGCCTTCGGCGTGCTGGTCACCCTCTTGCTGGCCGTCTTCGTAGGCCCGTGGTTGCAGCCCGCCGTGGCCTGGTACCACTGGCTGGCCCTGGGCCTGATTTGCAGCGTGATCGACACGTTGGGCGACCTGGTGGAGAGCATGCTTAAACGTTCCGTAGGCATGAAAGACAGTGGCAACATCATGCCCGGACACGGTGGCTTCCTCGACCGTTTCGACAGTCTGCTCATCATCATGCCGTTCGCTTTTGCATACATAACCCTTATAATATCCTGAATATGAAAATCCATCGCGAAGGAAAGAAAATAATCTTCATCACCGGCGCCGCCATCTTTGTGATAGTGCTGCTGATGCTTCTGTTTTGCAAGGATTGGAACATCGTGCACTACCTCTTCGTCTGCGCCTTGGTGGTGCTGGGATTGATGGTGACCTCCTTCTTCCGCATTCCGCGACGCATCTTCACCGACAGCCCGTCCGAGTTGGTCTCGCCGGCCGACGGCACCGTGGTGGCCATCGAGCAGGTCTACGAGAAGACCTACCTCAAGAGCGAGTGCACGCAGGTGAGCATCTTCATGAGCGCAGCCAATGTGCATGTGAACCGCTATCCCTGTGACGGCCTGGTGGAATACGTCAAGTTCCGCCGCGGCAACTACTTCGTGGCCTCCTATCCCAAGAGCAGCGACCTCAACGAGCGCACCGAGATAGGCATGCTCCTCGACAACGGCAAGCGCATCCTTATCCGCCAGGTGGCGGGAGTGATGGCTCGCCGCATCGTCTGCTACTCCAAAGAGGGCGAGCGCGTCAAACAGAACCAGGAGCTCGGATTCATCCGTTTCGGTTCGCGTGTCGACCTCTTCCTTCCCCTCGACTTCCCCATCAACGTGGCCCTGCAGGACAAGGTGAAGAACGCTATCAGCCCTATCGCCGAAATCGTTTAAGTCATGATAGCAGATCAGATTCTATACGAAGACAACCACCTGTTGGCGCTGAACAAGATGCCCGGGCAGATCACCCAGGGCGACAAGACCGGCGACCCTCCGTTGGCCGAGTTGGTGAAGGAATTCATCAAGGAGCGCGACCACAAGCCTGGCAATGTCTACTGTGGAGTCATCCATCGGCTCGACCGGCCGGTGTCCGGTGTGGTGCTGCTGGCCAAGACCTCCAAGGCCCTGTCCCGCATGGTGGAAAAGGTTCGCACGCGCGAGTTCGAGAAGCACTATTGGGCAGTGGTCAAGAACGCCCCTCCGCAGCCTGTCGGTGCCCTCGAGAACTGGCTCGTCAAGAACGAGGAGCGCAACAAGAGCTATGTCTTCTCCGTTGCCCGCCCCAATGCCAAGCTGGCCCGCCTCGAATACCGCGAGATTGCCGTCAGCGACGGTGGCTATCACCTCCTGGATGTCAACCTCCACACCGGTCGCCATCATCAGATACGCTGCCAGCTGGCCAATATCGGTTGCCCCATCAAGGGCGACCTCAAATACGGTGCCCCGCGGAGCAACGACGACGGCAGCATCTCGCTCCACGCCCACAGCATCTCCTTCGAGCACCCCGTCACCCACGAGCGCCTTACCATCAAGGCTCCGTGCCCTTCAATTGAAAAAATGTTTAAAATTGTATAATATGAAAAAGCCTTTGCTACTTTCAGTCCTTGCCTTGTTCGCCGGAGCCATGCAGGCACAGGTTGTATCGGTCGACAACTTCGACCGGCTCGAGGTTCGCTACGAGACACCTCGGCTCACCACCCACACCTTGCCTTTCAATGGCGACAAGGCCACAGTCCTCGACCTTGATGGCTATATCAGCGGTGGACTCTATGGTTCGCCGGCCATTCCTGTGCGCACCGACGTCATCACCGTACCTTTCTGCCAATCCATTTCTGTCGAGGTGACGGACGCCGTCTACGACACTATCCAACTCTCCACTCTTTATCCCCTGCAGCCCAGCCGTTCCAAGTCGCAGCTCGAGGAGCCTGAGCCCGTCGTCGACGCCCAGCGCTATGCCACCAATGAGTTCTGGGGTCTGCCCACCGCGAGGGTAGAGGTGGAAGGCATTGCCCGCGACCGCCGCTTGGCCACGCTTGCCTTCAGCCCCGTGCGTGTCAACCCCGTCACCGGTCAGGCCATCGTCTGTCGCAGAGCCACCGTTACGGTGAACTATAACGGCGCCGATGTGCAGGGCACCCTCGACCACTACCGCCGCTACCATTCGCCGGCCTTCACCACCGGCCAGAGCCTCAACAGCCTTTTCACTGCCAAGGACGCCTCCACCACGGCACCTCTCCGCATGACCATTGTGGCTCCCGGCAGCCTCCGTTGCCAAAGCCTCAGCACCTTCGCCGACTGGAAACGCCGCCAGGGCCTGCTGGTAGACCTCGTCTACATGGACGAGCAGGGCCTCAGCAACAATACCGCCATCGCCAACTACCTCCAGGGCCTCTACGACTCGGCTTCCGCCGAGGCTCCCGCCCCCACCTTCCTCCTCCTCGTCGGCGACCACACCCGCCTTGCCGCCTTCGACACCCGCATGTCCTCCTCCAGCTGGTGGGAGAGCTACGACCATATCTCCGACCTCTACTTCACCACCTGGACCTCCGGCGACAACCTCCCCGACTGCTATTCCGGACGTTTCTCCACGCTGGACACGGTTGTCCTGGGTCGTATCATCAGCAAGACGCTCCTCTACGAACAGTACGGTTTTGCCGACGACAGCTACCTCTCCAACGGTGTCCTCATCTCGGGTATCGACCAAGGCTATTCTGGCGACAACGCCTACCAGTACTGCGACCCCACTATGGACCATCTTGCCGCCTTCTACATCAACGCCGACAACGGTTTCAGCAACGTGACCTACTACAAGAACAACACTACGTACAGTCCTGACGGAGTAACGGTTACGGGCAGCTCCGGCGGCAACTCCGTTCCCAACACCCTCCGCAACCTCTACAACCAGGGTGTGGGCTGGGTCAACTATTCCGCCCATGGCGACTGGGACCGCTGGCACCAGCCCTCCTTCACGGTTTCGCATGTCAATGCAATGGATAATAAAGGCAAGCCCTCCATCATGATCGGCAACTGCTGCCTCTCCAACAAGTTTGACGAGAACGTCTGCTTCGGCGAAGCCCTTCTCCGCAAGGATAACAACGGCGGTGCCGTTGCCTACTTCGGCGCCACCAACTCCACCTACTGGGCCGAGGACTTCTTCTGGAGCATCGGCGTCCGCAGCAATATCTACAACACCATGAACGTGTCCTACAGCGCCAACAACCTGGGCATGTACGACCGCCTCTTCCACACCCACGGCGAGGCCCAGTCGGCCTATGCCGTCACCGCCGGCAGCATGATCGTCTCCGGCAACATGGCCGTCAACTCCGCCACCAACAGCCAGCTGAGCCTCAGCAGTGCCAAGCTCTACTACTGGGAGATCTACGAGCTCATGGGCGACCCCTCGCTCCTCCCGTGGCTGGGAACGGCCGACGACCTCAGCGCCCATGCCGTGCGCTATACCGACATCATGGAGGTCTCTGCGCCGGCCTACGCCTACGTTGCTGTGGTGGACACCGGCAACAACGCCCTTCTCGCCGCCGCCTTTGCAGACGCCAATGGCCATGCGGTGCTCCCGGTAGCGTTGTCGCAGGACCTCGGCTCTGCCTGTCTCTCGGTGACCGCCCAGGGCTACAAACCCTATCTCAAAGGGTTCAATGATATGCCTGTCGGCATTTCCTCCGCCAGCCAGAGCGGCATCAGCGTGTCCCCCAATCCTGCCACCGACCGTTGCAGCGTCAGCGCCGACGGCCTCCAGCGTGTAGAGCTCCTCGACCTCATGGGACGGCAGCTTGCAAGCCTCGCCGCTACCGACGGCACCTGCCAGCTCGACCTCCTGTCTTGCCAGGCAGGCATCTACCTCCTCCGCCTCCACACTGCGTCCGGTGTCAGCATTCAGAAACTAGTCATCAGCAAATAATAAAACAACATCATGAAGAGAATCGTCTCTATAGCCCTCAGCGTCCTGGCGCTGGTCTCCTGTGGCAACAAGTCCTCTGTGACGGTGCCCGCCACTGTCCCCGAACTCAACAATCAAGTCGACAGCCTCTCGTGGGCCTACGGCCAGAATATTGCAAGTATCCTCAGCACTGGATTCTTCCAGCAGCTTGATGCCGATCTCATCTTGCGTTCCGCGCTCTATACGCTCCACGGCGGCACCGACCAGCCGATGGATTCTGTCGCCACGCTTGAGGCAATCGAGTTCGTTACCACCACCTACAATAACTCCATCAAGCAGATGGCTGCCAGTGACAAGCAGCGGGTCGAACAGGAACAGGAACGCTATTTCCAGCAGCTGGCCAAGGAGAAGCCCAATGTCCAACGCCATTCCTCGGGCTTCTATTACGAGGTCGTCAAACAGGGCTCCGGCCCCAACGCCAAGTATGGACAGCGCGTCGAGTTCGACTATCGCAGCTACTTCATGTTCTCCGGCGAACCCTACGACCAGACCTACGGCAAACGCCAGCCCATCATCCATGTTGTGGCCGAGCCGATGTTCCGCGGCCTCATCGAAGCATTACAGGTGATGAATGCCGGCAGTATCTACCGTTTCTATTTCCCCTACGATCTGGCCTTTGGGGCCAACGGTTCGGGCGGCATACCTCCCTACACCCCCTTCATCTACGAGGTCGAACTGCACCACGTTCTTTAGGCGTAAATGGTCAGTAGCCCAGAATCTTCAGCATCGACTTGTAGCTCTGCTCTTTGGCGAATAACTTTGTAGTGTATTCGCCATTTTCGTCTTTGTCTATGATGACGTGCTTCGGCGCCGGAATCAGGCAGTGCTGTATGCCGCCGTAGCCGCCGATGCTCTCCTGGTAGGCGCCCGTGTGGAAGAAGCCGATGTACAGCGGGTCGTCCTTCTGCAGCTTGGGCAGGAAGATGGCGTTGGCGTGGCTATCGGCGTTGTAGTAGTCCTCCGAGTCGCACGTCAGGCCGCCCAGGAACACGCGCTGGTACTCGCAGTCCCAGTGGTTGATGGGCAGCATGATGAACCTCTGGTTGATGCCCCATGTATCGGGCAGGGTGGTGATGAAACTACTGTCGATCATGTACCACAGCTCGCGGTCGTTCTGCTGCTTCTGGTCCAATATGCTGTATAATGTAGCGCCGCTTTCGCCCACGGTGAAGCTGCCGAACTCGGTGAAGATGTTCGGCTCCTCCACGCCGCGCAGGGTGCAGATATTCTTGATCTGGGCAAGGATCTCTTCGGCCATGTACTCGTAGTCGTAGGTGGCCGCCAGGCTCACCTTGCTCGGAAAACCGCCGCCGATGTTCAGCGAATCCAGCTCCGGGCACACGCGCTTCAGGTCGCAGTAGACGTTGACGCACTTCGCCAGCTCGTTCCAGTAGTAGGCCGTGTCGCGGATGCCGGTGTTGATGAAGAAGTGCAGCATCTTGAAACGGAACTTGGGGTTGGGCTTGATTTGCTCCTCGTAGAAGGAAACGATGTCGTTGTATCTGATACCCAGACGCGAAGTGTAGAAGTCGAACTTCGGCTCCTCCTCCGACGCAATGCGGATGCCGAGGTTCATCTTTCCCTCAGCACCCCCCTTGGCCCCCCTCAAGGGGGGATGGGCTGCGCCGTCAGACCCCGGCAGGCTTCCCCCCTTGAGGGGGGCTGGGGGGGTGCTCTCCATCATCTGGTCCAGCATGTAATACTCGTTCTTGTTGTCCAGTACCGGAATCACATTGCAGAACCCGTCGTTGAAAATGCCCACGATGTTCTCGATGTACTGCTCCTTTTTGAATCCGTTGCACACGATGATTTTCTCCTTGTCTATCAGCCCCTGGTTGTGCAGTTCCTGGATCAGGTTGATGTCGAAAGCCGACGACGTTTCGAGGTTGATGTCGTTCTTCAGGGCCTCTTCCAGCACAAAGGCGAAGTGGCTGCTCTTGGTGCAGTAGCAGTAGTTGTAGGTGCCCCGATAGTCGGTCTTGGCGATGGCCACGTTGAACAGACGTTTGGCCCTTTGTATCTGAGAACTTATTTTGGGCAGGTACGTAATCTTCAACGGCGTGCCATATTGTTTGATGATTTCCATCAACGGTATGTCATGGAAATACAATTCGCCCTCTTCGGTGCGGAATTCGTCCTGCGGAAAATCGAACGTTTGGTCGATTAGGTCGTAATATTTGTTCTTCATCCTGCTTGATTTGATTAAAATTCAACTATTTTACCCAATCCGACTCACTCGGATTCGTCTGCAAATATACAACTAATTTACTTACATCGCTAAAAAAATTTCAAAATAATCGATTTTAATTTCATGTATAAAGTGTAATATGCTGATATATAATATACTAATAAATAACTTGTGATGGCGGTATGTCTAACAGTCACAAAATCAGCTCCATCTCCCGACGAAGTCCCCATCAACTCCCTACCAACTCCCTACCAACTCCCACCATCGTGGGTTTTTGAGGGGCTTTCGTGGGCCGGAAACCGGTTTTCCGGAACCGTTTTACTTTGCCTCGTTCTCTGGCAATCCGGGTGGATTACTTTTGCGGTTTTCTTGTTGTTTTTTTATGATTATGAAAATATTTTTTGCCGAATGGATATTTATTTGTAATTTTGCAATCAGAAATCAGATGCAAAACAACATGACATTATGTGCACAGTAACGCTCAATATCAATGAAGCTCAAGTCCGCAGAATCAACCCCGCGCTGACCGACATGGACGCCATTACCCGCTGGGCGCAGCGTATTATTGACAACTTCATCGCCGACCATCGCAGCCAAGAGGAATTGACGCCCTACACCCTTGAGGAACTCAATGCCCGTATCGACGAGAGTGAAAGGCAGTTCGCTGAAGGGAAGTGCAAGTCCATCAATGAGGTCTTCCGCCGGTGGGATATGGACGTCAATATGGTAGCAGAGGAGGAATCTGAATACGGGGCGGTATGATGCGTATCGAGATTTGTATCGTTGAAGACCGTATCGAGATTGCCGATTTCTGGGACGTGCGGCGGGAACCGCAGGCGCTGTCCGACGAGGTGAAATGAAGGAAAATAATTAAAGATATGCAGACAAGATTCAAGACGAGGGGCAGGATTGTCGACATTGTGGTTACCGCTGTGGGCGGCACGCTGTCGGTGGGTGTGATGCTTTACGCCATTTTCCATTTCGGCCTGGCCGATGTGTGGCCCGAGCTGGTGCTCAACCTGTGCTACATCGCCTGCCTGGTGATGATATGGATGTACTTCTTCGGCTCGTCCCGCATCAGCACGCAGCGTTTCAACTACTGGTGTTCGCTCCTGGTAGGCGCGACGGTGCTGCTGCGCGACATCCTCTTTGCGCCGCCTCTGGCGGGCTTCGGCCTGCATCTGGCCTGCCTCACACTGTCGGTGCTGCTGCTCTGCATGCTCACCTTCTTCTATGCCCGCAAGGACTGGCGCAGCTACACCAAGCGCAACCTCTGGGCCATCTGCGTCGTCGACATGCTCATCGCCGCGCTCTACAACCTGGACATCTACCTGGAGCCCATCAACGAGTACACCGACTACCTGCTCGTCGAGATCTGGATCCGTCCCGCCATCACCTACGGCCTCGTGGCCTGCTTCGTGTCGGAAACGGCGGACGGAACGCCTGCAGCACCCGAGGCACCATCGGAGTAAACCAAAATATATGAGACAGATAGACACAGAAAGATTCTACACCTACTGGGCCGACCCGCAGCACAGCTGGACGGTCAGGCTGACCCTGTCCCTGTGCGACGACATAGACAGGGACATGCTACAGGCGGCCGTACTGGCCACTCAGCAACGCTATCCCTACTATAGCGTCAGGCTGCGCAAGGCGACCGATGCCGATGGACGAGAGAACTATATGCTGGACGAGAATCCCCTGCCATGGGTCGTTGTCCCCGGACGACAGCCCGCACAACTTCTCACCTCCGAGTCGAACCATCACCTGTTGGCGTTCTGTTGTTGGGACAACTGCATAGCCTTCGACTTCTTCCATGCGCTGACCGACGGCACGGGCGGCTACAATGTGCTGCGCACCTTGCTCTACGAGTATTGCCGCCGTCGCTACGACAGCGGGCTGAAGCGCGAGGGTGTGCGGGTGGCAGGCGACGTCATCAGCCGCGAAGAGCTGACCGACCCCGGCTCGATGCCACGTCCCGAAAACCTGAATCCGCTGCCCGTACCTCCTGTGCCACGTCCCATCAACCTCAATAAAGATGCTGTTGTACCTGTGAATGACACAGCGGAAACGGTATGCATCGAAATCGACGAGCAGCAACTGATGGAGTATGTCTCCGGCGAAGACACCTCGCCCGCGACATTGGTTTCGCTGCTGGTGGCGCGGGCCATAGCCCGGCTGCACGACGCGGGCACGGAGGCCGTACCTGTAACGGCACTGGCCATCAACCAGCGACCGGCCCTCGGCGTGCCCTTGGCCTCGCCGTCGCTGGCTTCTTCGCTGCGTCTGTCGCTGAATGGCGACATGCAGGATATGCCTCTCGACATGCAGCAGACCATCTTCAGAGGCATGGTTGTGCTACAGTCGAATGCCGACAATGTGGCTACTGTATTCTGGCAGCAGAGAGACAGGATGGACCGGTTGGACCAGATTCCCACCGTAAAAGGACGGCACCAGGCCATGCTGGGGGCCTATGAGCAGGCACAGAGCGCCTGCACCTTCGTCATGAGCTACGTGGGCAAGGCCCGTTTCGGTGCCGCCGAGCGTTACGTCACCCACTTCTGCACCGAGGTGTGGACGCCTTATGCGCTCACCATCGAGATGAGTGCTGTGGGCGGCAAATTCTGCATCAGCTGGATGCAGCATTTCTCCACGGATGTCTACCTCGACGCCCTGTTCGACGAGATGCAACGGCTGGGCCTCGAGGCCACCATCTCCTGGCGACGTCCCACGCTGGTTGCCTCCATTGACAATTATAACGAAATGACGGCATGAATACGCAACAGAAAATCAACCCGAACTAAACGACAACAGAGACAACAACAAGAAAATTCTTTGACCAACTGAGAAACAGGATATTTCGGAAAAAGATTTTCCGGCTGGGCAAAAAACGGCTGGGGAATGCTTTATTATTGCAAAACAACACGACATTATGTGCACAGTAACGTTTAACATCAACGAGGCTCAAGTCCGCAGAATCAACCCCGCGCTGACCGACATGGACGCCATTACCCGCTCTTATTTCGTCGTCTCGCGCATCCAGGCGGTGACGCTGAGGCCCATGCGCTGCTTGAAGGCGGTGCTGAAGGTGCTGTAGCTGCGGAAGCCGCTCTCCTGTGCCAGCTGCTGGGCGGTGACGGTACGGCCGGCGGCGACGGCTTTGTGGTGGAGGGCTACGAAGTGGCCTATGCGGAGGTCGTTGATGTAGGCGTTGTAGGTGGTGCCCTTGCCTGAGAAGTACTGGCCTAGGTAGGTGCGGTTGGTGCCCAGGGTCTTGGCCAGCTGTTCGAGGGTCAAGTCGTGCTGCAGATAGAGGCCGGTGTCCACGCAGCGTTCCGCCAGGAGGTGTTCGATGGTGGCGAAGGCTTCGTTGCCCGAGGAGAGGCTGCGGGCAGGCGTGGCGGGTTCGGGGTCAGGTTCGGGGACGGGGACGGGGCTGGGGCCGTTGTCGCTCAGTTGGGGCAGCGTCTCCACGCGCCACAGCAGGAGGATGAAGAGCGCGAGTTCGATGAGGTGCAGGACGAAGAAGAGAACGATGCTGCTGTCGATGAGCGCGTAGAAGACAAGCAGCAGTATGCTGGCGAACGCCGCCACGTGGAGCAGCCTCACCTCCTTGCGCTCCAGGTCGGCATAGTTGTCGCGCAGCCACCGCCCGTATTGCCTGACGGCGAAGGCTATATATATTGTAAAGGTGGGTTCTATAAATTAAACAATTAGAATTCATTTGGTTAAATCAATAATTCTTCGTATTTTTGCACTATTGACAGAAAAACGTGGCACACATGAAATACCGTAAGAATCAAGATATTGGATTATTTGACAAAGAGAACACCCTCCTGGATTTGCTTGAGAGGGGGAATCCGCTTCCGTATCTGAAGGAAACGATTGACTTTGAGCAGTTCCGAGACCTGCTGGAACCCGTCTTCGAGAAGCAGGGGAGGAAAAGCAACGCAGGCAGGAAGCCGTTCGACCCGGTGTTCATGCTGCGGGTGCTGTTCCTCCAGCGGCTCTATGGGCTGAGCGACCCGCAGGTGGAGTACCAGATAAAGGACCGGACCAGTTTCCGCGACTTCCTGGACATCGCGAGT
>JAFUWF010000023.1 GCA_017483575.1 Bacteroidales bacterium | reverse complement strand
TTCCACCTTCTCCGAAATCGTCGGACGCCCCTCCGGATGGGGTATCTACCTCCAACTCGGTGTCGGTTTCGGCTACGGAACCTATCGCCATCGCCGCTAACCAACCGTTCCAACCCCCTGTCAGATACCCCCCTTATTCGAATGTTCTTATATATTATGCATATATTATACATATACTTCTCATATAGTATTTATATACAGTATATGAATACTATATGAGAAGTATATGGATACTATATGCATACTATATAACATGGGTGCTATTTGACAGGGTTTTGGAGGGTGTTTGACGATGGTTTGTTGGCGTTCCGTTGATGGCTCGTTGATGGCTCGTTGGTGTTCCGTTGATGGCCCGTTGGCGTTCCGTTGCTGCGTGTGTTTTGGGGACTTTAACTCTCGTTTTGGGTGGTTCGGATTTTCTTAACAAACGTTAAAAGTACCGATTTTTGAAAAAATATTTTGCCAGTTTGGGAAAAAGATGTAATTTTGCAGCCGTAAACAAGAACAAATTAATAGACAAAAACAAACATAACACGTTATGTATCTGACAAAAGAAAAGAAAGAAGAAATCTTCGCCCAGTATGGCAAATCGGCTCAGGACTCCGGCAGCGCTGAAGGTCAGATTGCCCTCTTCACTTACCGTATTCAGCACCTCACCGAACTGATGAAGCAGCACAAGAAGGACCAGGTCTCCGAGCGCGCCCTCGTTGGCCTCGTCGGCAAGCGTCGCAAGATGCTCGACTACCTGAAGGAAACCGACATCGAGCGCTATCGTGCCATCGTCAAACAGCTTGGTCTTCGTAAATAATCGCTCCAAGCCCCTCACAACCAAGGAAAGATATAGTTTTTCATATTTATTTGGTTATGGTTGGGATTCCTGGCGTTTCTGCCGGGAATCCTTTTTTTTGATGCATTTTATTAAATTTATTTTCTGTATGTCAGGAAATTGTTGTATATTTGCATTTTCTTTTTGCCGGTCTTTGATGCCCGACGATGGAGATAGTAGATTGAATATTAACACTTTTATGGGTCTTGGGGATGGTCCCCGAGGCTGCGGTAAAGTAAACGAAAACAATAAAAAACAAACATGAACGAACACATTATCACTAAGCGTTTCGACCTCGGCGACGGCCGCATGATCGAAATCGAGACCGGCAAGCTGGCCAAACAGGCCGACGGCGCTGCCGTTGTCCGCATGAACAACACGATGCTCCTTGCCACCGTCTGCTCGAAGAAAGAGGTGGGCGAGAACGTCGACTTCATGCCCCTTACCGTTGACTATCAGGAAAAATACGCCGCCATGGGCCGTTTCCCCGGCGGTTTCTTCAAGCGCGAGGCCCGTCCCTCCGAGCATGAGATCCTCATCGCACGCCTGGTCGACCGCGCCCTGCGTCCCCTCTTCCCCGACAACTTCCACGCCGAGGTGCAGGTGAACATCACCCTCATCAGCGGCGACCACGACACCATGCCCGACCAGCTGGCAGCCCTCGCTGCCGCCTCGGCCCTCGCCGTGAGCGACATCCCCTTCAACGGCCCCGTCTCCGAGGTGCGAGTCAGCTACCTCGACGGCCAGTATGTCATCAACACGCCGATGCAGGACATCGAGCGTGCCGACCTCGACCTCATCGTTGCCGCCACCGAGGACAATATCATGATGGTGGAAGGCGAGATGAAGGAGGTCTCCGAGGACGTGATGCTCAATGCCCTCAAGGCCGCCCACGAGGCTATCAAGATCCAGTGCCGCGTGCTCAATGAGCTCACCGCCGAGACCGGCAAGCTGGAGAAGCGCGAATACTGCCACGAGGTGAACGACGAGGAGCTGCGCGAGCGCATCCGTCAGGCCGTCTACCAGAAGTGCTACGACTTCAGCAAGCAGGGCGTTGCCAACAAGCATCAGCGTGAGGACGGCTTTGCCGCCATCAAGCAAGAGTTCATCGACGCCAACTATACCGAAGAGACCCTCACCGACGAGGTGAAGTTCATGATCGACCGTTACTATCACGACACCGAGCGCGAGGCCATGCGCGACATGGTGCTCAACGAGCGCACCCGCCTCGATGGCCGTCAGCTGGACGAGATCCGCCCCATCTGGTGCGAGACCGACTACCTGCCTTCAGCCCACGGTTCCGCCATCTTCACCCGCGGCGAGACCCAGTCCCTCAGCACCTGCACCCTCGGCACCAAGCTCGACGAGCAGAAGATTGACGGTGCCGTCATCGAGGGCACCCGCCGCTTCCTGCTGCACTACAACTTCCCCGGCTTCGCCACCGGCGAGGTGAAGCGTGCCGGTAGCACCAGCCGCCGCGAGGTGGGTCACGGCCATCTGGCCTGGCGTGCCCTCAAGGAGGTGCTCCCCACCGAGGCCGAATGTCCCTATACCATCCGCGTGGTCAGCGATATTCTTGAATCCAATGGTTCCAGCTCCATGGCCACCGTCTGCGCCGGCTGCATGGCGTTGATGGACGCCGGCGTCAAGCTGCGCAAGCCCGTGGCCGGTATCGCCATGGGTCTCATTTCTAAAGGCGACAAGTGGGCCGTGCTCTCCGACATCCTCGGCGACGAGGACCACCTGGGCGACATGGACTTCAAGGTCTGCGGTACCCGCGACGGTATCACCGCATGCCAGATGGACATCAAGGTCGACGGCCTCAGCTACGACGTGCTGGCCAAGGCCCTCGAGCAGGCCCGTCAGGGACGCCTCTACATCCTCGACAAGATTGCCGAGACCATTCCCGAGCCCCGCGAGGACTACAAGGACTTCGTGCCCCGCATCGAGCAGATCCAGATCCCGAAGGACTTCATCGGTGCCGTCATCGGCAAGGGTGGCGAGGTCATCCAGAAAATCCAGGCCGAGACCAACACCATCATCAATATCGAAGAGGAAGGCGAGTTCGGCATCGTCGACGTCGCCTCGCAGAACAAGGAGGATATCGCTGCCGCCATCAAGTGGATCAAGGACATCTGCACCGTGCCCGAGGTTGGCGACGTGTTCGATGCCAAGGTTGTCTCGATTGTCGAGTTCGGCGCGTTCCTCGAGTTCCTGCCCGGCAAGGAAGGCCTGATGCACATCAGCGAGTACGAGTGGGGTCATCCCGCCACGCTGGAAGGCCTCATCCAGGAAGGCGACGAGTTCCAGGTGAAGGTCATTGCCTTCGACGAGAAGAACGGCAAGATCAAGCTCAGCCGCAAGGCCCTCCTGCCCAAGCCCGAAGGCTATGTGGAGGAGAAGCCCGCCCGTGGCCCGCGCCGCGAGGGTGGCGACCGTGGCGGTCGTCGCGACGGCGACCGTGGACACCGCGACGGCAATGGCGGTGGCGAGCGCCGCAGCTCCGGCAACGGCGGTGGCCGCCGTCGGTAAAGCATCTGCTGTATAATATAGTAAGAGGATGTCCTTGCGGGCATCCTCTTTTTTTCGGTTGGGAAGATATGCTCTTCGGGGAGGCTATTTTGTTACAACGACTTTATGGGCGGGACGGTCGCCGACTTTGACGAGATAGACACCGGCGGCAAGGCCGTGGGCAGGCACTTGGTGTCCGCCGAGGTCGAAGACTTGCACGTCGCAGTTGTCGCAGCCTTCCACAACGACGCTGCCCTGTTCGGCGCGGACAGTGATTCCGTCAGCGTTGACATCATCGATGCCACTGGTGCTGCCGGTGTTGATGGTGCCGCTGCCACTCAGCGTACTGTAGCTGAGGGTGTATCCATTAGTGTTGATGGCGCCGTTGTTGACCAGTGCGGTAACGGTGGTGTTGGCGGTGAGGTTCCAAGTGGCGGTGTTCTGCACGGTGACGTTGGCGGTGTAGCCGTCGTCCTGCTTCACGGTGCCGGTGTAGTCACCGTTGGCAAGCACAAGAGTGCCGACGGCACCGCTGGTGCTCCACTGGTCATCGTCCATCACATACATCAGTATGCCGCTAGGGACGGTGAGGGTGCAGTTGTCGAGGGTGCAGGTGGCGGTGACGCAGGTGGCCACTTCGAGCAAGGGTGCGCTGCCGTCGGTCATCGTCAACGAGGTGCCAGCGATGGTCATCACGGGGTTCACGCCCGAGGCATCGCCGGATCCGGACTGCATCATCAGCAGGCCACGCTCGGAGGATCCGCTGCTCATTGTGCAGTTGGTCATTGTGATGCTGTTGTCGCCCTCGATGACACCTATTTCGCCCGAGGCCGACGTGCCGACGAGGTCGGTGGCCGACATTGTGCCCGTGGAATAGATAACTGCCGACTTCGAGCCGTTGGCTGTGGCTGTACCGCCGTTGACGGTCACGGTGCCGCCGCCACGGTCGGTGGCGATGGTCGACGAGGTGGCCTCGTTGGTGGTGATATCCACATCCGAGGCTGTGATGGTGCCGCCGTAGGTAGCGTGGAGACCACGCGAAACGGCGTAGTTGTTGACAATGGTGATGCCGTTGATCTCGACCGTGGCACCATTGGTGGCTATCACGGCGTTGGCGCCCTTCGAAGTGCTATTCACCGTCACATTGTTGATGACAATCTTGGCTCCGCTGGCGGCCGTCGTGCTCTGGTAGTTGCTGCTACTGGCAGCACCGCAGTAGATGCTGGAATTGTTACCGTAGAAACTGGAGTTGTCGCCCTGCGAGCCGTCGCCCGTCTTAGTGATGGTGCAGCCGTTCATGGTCAGTGTGCCACCGGTGCATTGGATGACGTTGTAATACTGTGTTGACGACGAGTAGTCGCTGGTGATGGTCGCCGTGCCGCTGGTGTGGGTGTAGGTGGCACCCTGCGGATAGGTGGGCGACGAGTCGCTGGGAGGTTGGGCCATAGCAAAGATGGCGGCAAGGCAGAAAACTGCCGAAAGGATCGATTTTTTAACCATATTGATATTTTTTAAAAGTTTTTATTATCTAATTACAACGATGCGTTTAGCTGGATGGTTACCGACCTTGACAAGGTAGGCGCCCGAGGAGGGGACGTCGAAGCGGAGCGGCGAGCGGTCGTCCTGACGGGTGGCGAGCAGGCGTCCCACGGCGTCGAACAGCCATACCTGGTGGCCGTCGGCTCCTTCCACCACTATCTGCCCTGCCTGCTGGTAGAGCTTGATGTCCAGCGCGTCGATGTCGCTGATGCCTTCCTGAGTGATGTGGACGGTGTCGTGGATATAGATGGTGTCGTAGAAGAAGAGGGTGTCGCAGATGGTCACGCCGACAGTGTCGTAGACGATGACGGAGGTGGTGTCGTAGTAGGGCTCCACGACGATTACGGTGTCGTAGACGGTCACTCCCACGGTGTCGTAGGTGACGACGGAGGTGGTCACGGTGTCGTAGAGGGTGATGGTGACGGAGTCGAGGATGGTGACCGTCACGGTGTCGTAGGTGGTTATTGTGACGGTGTCGTAGACGGTGACCGTGGTGGTGTCGCCCGTGGTGGTGTCGGTGATGAAGGTGACGAAGCAGTTGCCGTCGAAGAGCGAGGTACCGCCGCTGACGTTGTTGCCGGTGGTGAGCGAGGGTGTGGTGGGGGCGGAGATGTACATTGAGTAGGAGCTGCTGCCGGGACCGCCACCAGGGCCATGTCCGCCGCCACCGCCGGGGCCGCCGCTGGTGCTGATGGTGGGCGTGTAGAAGGCCACGGCGTCGCCGCCGTAGCTGACGGTGTACCATGTCTCTCCGCTCACCGACGAGGAGCTGATGTGGGGTTGGCTGACGGAGCTGCCGTTCTCGATGCCGCCCAGGGCGATAACCACGCCGCCCGTGATGTAGAGATGCTTGTTCTCCTCGGTGTTGGCGTCGAGGGCCACCTCGGGGCTCGAGGCTCCAGTGGCGTAGACAAGGCCGCCGTTGATGTAGAAGTTGCCGTTGGCATCCATGCCGTCGTTGTTGGTGGCGTGGGCGTAGACGTAGCCGCTGTTGACGGTGAGGTCCTGCGCCGAGTTGATGGCGTCGTCGTAAGCGTTGACGTATATCTCGCCGCCGTTGATAACCAGGGTGTTCTTGCTCTCGATGCCCTCGCCGTTGGTGCCACTGGTGGTTACGCTGATGGTGCCGCCGCTGATGACGATGCCGCCGCTGTAGGTGTAGCTGCTGCCGCTCTGCGTCTTGAGGCCGGCCTTGATGCCCTTGGGCGACGAGTAGTAGTTGCTGCTCACGTTGTCGGTGTTGCCCGTGTAGTTGGTGTTCTCGGTGGTGCCGTTGTTGTAGTAGAGGCCGCCGCTGGTGGTGACGGTGATGTCACCGTCGGTAACGGTGAGCACGCTGTCGCACTTCATCCCCTTGCCGCCGGAGCCGGTGGCGGTGAGGGTCAGCGTGCCGCCCGTGATGTTCATATTGCCGTCGGCGCTGAGGCCGCAGGCGGCTTTGGTTTCCAGGTCATCGGTATCCCACTCGCCGTTGCCACTGGTGGCGACGGTGATGGTGCCGCCGCTGATGTTCATGTCGCCGTCGCACTTGATGCCTTTGGCGGCCGTGGCGGTGCAGTTGATGGTGACGGTACCACCGCTGATGTAGATGTTGCCACTGTCCTCGTCTTCGTGGTCGATGGTCTCGCCGGTGGACTCGGTGCCGTCCAGGTCGCACTGGATACCGTCGTCGCCGGTGCCGCTGATACTGATGGTGCCGCTCTGCATCAAGAAGTACTCGTTGCACGAGATACCGTCGCCCACGGCGGAGGTTACGTTGATGGTGGCGTTCTTCAGGGTGATGTACTCGCCCGCCTTGATGCCGTGCTTCACGTTGCCCACCACGTTCAGCGTGCCTTGCTGGGCAAACTCGGCGTGCCCCTTGATGTAGAGGCATCCCTTCTGCGAGCCGCTGGCGGCGTCGGCGAGGCTGTTGGTGGTGCCCGTAACGACCTTCACCTTGATGCGCTTGCCGTTCTGGATGTGTACCGCCGCACCGCTGTACACGGGCGTGGCGTTGGTCAGCGTCAGGCCGGCAAGCTCGATGGTGGCCTTGTAGGAACCCGACATATAGAACTCACCATCTGTCGACGTGCCGCTGAGGTTATAAGTAATCTCGGTGGCCAGACTGTCGTCCTGCGCAATGCTGACATGCGCACCGCTCTGGGTGACGGTGAGATACTGGCTGGCAATGCTGTCCACGGTGACCGTGGCCGTCGTGCCGCTGTACACCACGCTGACGCTCTGCGCCCTTAAGACTCCGACGCTCAGCGCCATTGCAATGAATAGAAAAATTTTTTTCTTCATAATGAACTTGTATTTGTTTTCTCTTTTACTCCGTAATCAATCAGGCGCCATCCCCGCGAGAGCAGCCCTTTCCTGTACAACTCCCATTCTGCCCCGTCGGCAAGAGTTTCGATGGCCTTGCGTGCCTTTTTCAGGCTGGTATTGCAAAGGACAGGTCTTTGTCCAACCTGCCGATAATGAAGACGATATGTCCTGAATGGTAATATTTCCATATTGTATTCCACGGCGCAAAAGTACATATATTTTATGGTTGCCCGATTGTCAGAAAACCGTAGAAAAGTAGCAAAAAGTATCTTTATATGGCTATTTGCACAAAAATGTGTATTTTTGCACCATGAAAAACAACATTAATCCGGCACATCCCATAGCGGAGGGCTCGCATAGAATCAAGGAGGACGGCATCGCCGTCTTCCACAATGTCCGCCGTCTGCCTACTGATGGCGAACCGCTCACTTCGCCCGACTACGTCATCTGCATCGTCCATCGCGGAACGATGGAACTGCTCTACGACGATATGCCCGACCGCGCCCTCAGGGGGCTTGTGGCCGTCATCTTCCCTAACCACAAACTGACGCCTCTGTCCACTTCCAGCGACTTCTGCAACACCGTCATCGTGGTCGATGAGGCCATGGTCGACGAACCTCTGCTCCAGGTCATACACCAGTTTCAATACCGCTATGAGCCGGCACCAAGCGTGCACCTCGACGAGCACGACTACAGGGCGCTGTCCAAGATTTCCGACGTGATGCACGAAATATCACTCACCAATATGCCGGAGCGGCGCTTGCTGATGATGCAGCAGTTGGGATGCTTTCTTCGCATGCTCGGGCACTACCGGCAGCAGGCCATGGGCGACGAGGTGACCAATGGCCGTATCGGCACGCAATACCTGAACATGGTGGCACACCACTTTATCGAACACCGCGACGTGGCCTTCTATGCCGACCGGCTTTGCATCACCCCAAAATACCTCAGCCGCGTGGTACGTCAGGAAACGGGCCACGTTCCAGCCCACTGGATCCACGTCCAGGTGGTCCGCAAAGCACAGGAACTGCTAACCACACACCCCGAAATCACCGTCCAGGCCATTGCCGACCAGCTGGGTTTTGCCGACCAGCAAAGTTTCAGCCGCTACTTCAGGCGCGAGACCGGCCTGTCGCCTACAATGTTCCGCCAAAAGAATAAATAACCCCAAAGGCGCTTGAAAACAAAAAGAATACGCAATTCTGAACAGGCAGATATGTCCTTTGTGGCTTCCTTTTTCGGATTTTTTTGTATTTTTGCGGCGTGAAAATGGAAGGAAAATATGTGGCTTTTGCGCCGATGCAGGGGTATACGGATGCGGCGTACCGGCGGGCGCACTGCGAGTGTGCCGGCGGGGTGGGGGAGTACTATGCGCCGTTCGTGAGGTTGGAAAAAGGACACAAGTCGCACAAGGCTATCATGAAGGCCACCGCCCTCGCACGCTACCGCGAAGCTGTGGCACGAATCGTGCTCGTTCCCGACCGGTGTTCCTCCCATGGAAGGACATGGTGGGGAGATGGTGGGTTGTGAATGAGGCGTTCACTCCCCGTACCACGCCATCTGCAGGGGCTCCTTGCGGTCGATGACCTCGGCGGGCATGTTCAGTTTCTTCACCTTGGGGCGGAAGCCGAAGCCTATGCCGCCACCGAGGTGGGCCGAGGCCGCTGTGCTGTGCGTCTGCGACGGGAGGCCGGCGGGAATGCCGGAGACATCGGAGAGGCCTGTCACATAGTCCACGCCGGCGTTGAGGTGGAAGAAGAAACTCTCGCTGACATAGTAGCGCAGCCCTACCTCCAGGCCGCCGCTGAATCCGTAGCGGTTCAGGCTGTAGTTCCGGCCGCCGCTGGCGAAGGAGTTGTGCAGGATGGCCAGCCCCAACGTGGTGCCGAACCGCAGCTCCAGGTTCTCCGTGAGCATCGCCGAATGGCCGATGACCAGCGAGAGGTTATGTAACACGGCCCGCTCGTCGAAGGCCAGATTGGAGGTGAAGAGAGGGGTGTTCTCGTAGCGCAGGCCGCAGTAGGCGCCGTCCACATGGCTCATGCCGAGGCTGAAGGCCGACGTGAGGCCCGTGTAGCCCTCGCTGCCGTCCTGCAACGCCGAGAGGGCGGGGTAGTTGAAGAAGTGACTCACTTTGAATCCCACCTCGTACTCGAGGTGCCATTTGCGCTCCTGTCCGTGAAGCATTGTTGTGGTCGCCAGCACGGCGGCAAAAACTACTGTCCGTTTCATAATCATCTTTTTATGTCCTTTCTTATATGCAAGCTTCCTACCTGCTTTTCTACATAATAGACGCACAAGCCCCCCAAATCTTACACTTCCGGCGAAAAAAAATCCCGTGTGAATAAAAAAACTTTTCCATTTTGGAATGTTTTTGTATTTTTGCATTGTATTAAAACGACAATCTGGCAAATGAAAATAATATTGTTGAAAGAAGCACAGCGTTTTATGGAAGAAACTCCCACCAAGGCGCGAGAGAAGATATGTAAAGAAAAGCCAGAAAACACCGGCAAAGGAGATAAGAAAAGCTGAAAGTATACGAACAGAATATTTTAAAACAAAAAAAGTATGGATTATTGCACTTTGGAAGAAATGATTGAGCGGCATGTAGGTGCGGCGGGCACCCCCGAGCGCGAACAATTCGAGACAGAAGTCCGCGAGGGCATTGAGTCCTACCGCCTCGGCGAGGCTGTGCGCGAGGCCCGCAAGCGACAGAACCTGACGCAGAAGCAACTCGGCGAGAGGGTCGGGGTCGGCGAAGCCCAGATATCGAAGATCGAGAGCGGCAAGGTGGCCACCTTCGGCACCTTCAACCGTGTTTTCCGTGCCCTCGGCGCCACCAGCGGCACCCTCGACCTCGGCTCCCTCGGACGCGTCTCCCTGTGGTAGCCGATTTAAAGTTTAACCTGTAAACAACAAACCTCACAATGGACAAATACAATCAGCGCGGCGTGTCCGCATCGAAAGAAGACGTTCACAACGCCATCAAGAATATCGACAAAGGCCTTTATCCCAAGGCTTTCTGCAAGATTATCCCCGACCTGCTGGGAGGCGACCTGCAGTATTGCAACATCATGCATGCTGACGGCGCCGGTACCAAGAGCAGCCTCGCCTACATGTACTGGCGCGAGACCGGCGACCTCTCCGTGTGGAAAGGCATTGCCATCGACGCCATCGTGATGAACACCGACGACCTCCTCTGCATCGGCGCTCTGGACCACATCCTGCTCTCCTCCACCATCGGCCGCAACAAGCAGTTGGTGCCCGGCGAGGTCATCTCCGCTGTAATCAACGGCACCGAGGAATTCTGCCAGACCATGCGCGACATGGGCATCGACATGGTGCTCACCGGTGGCGAGACGGCCGACGTGGGCGACCTCGTCCGCACCATCATCGTTGACTCCACCGTCACCGCCCGCATGCGCCGTGCTGACGTCATCGACAACGCCAACATCAAGGCCGGCAACGTCATCGTTGCCCTCGCCTCCTACGGCCAGGCCACCTACGAGACCGCCTACAACGGCGGCATGGGCAGCAACGGCCTCACCTCCGCCCGCCACGATGTCTTCTCGCACATCTACGCGGAGAAATACCCCATGTGCTACGACCACAACCTCCCGCAGGAGGTCGTCTTCTGCGGCAGCAAACTGCTCACCGACCCCACCGAGGTGCCGGGCGTCGACGCCGGCCACATGGTCCTCTCGCCCACGCGCACCTACGCCCCCATCATCCGCCGCGTCCTCGACGAATACCGCCCCAAGATTGACGGCATGATCCACTGCTCCGGCGGCGCACAGACCAAGGTGCTCCACTTCATCGACAACCTCCACGTCATCAAGGACAACCTCTTCCCCGTACCGCCGCTCTTCAAGATGATCCACGAGGAGAGCCACACCGACTGGCAGGAGATGTACAAGGTCTTCAACATGGGCCACCGCATGGAACTCTACACCGACGAGGCCACGGCCCGCGGCATCATCGACATTGCCCGCAGCTTCAACGTCGACGCCCGCATCATCGGCCGCGTCGAGGCCGCCGCAAAAGCCCAGGTCACCGTCAAGAGCGAACATGGCCAATACGAATATTTTTAATTTCTCATTTTTCTATCCCTATGGCTGAAGCAACCTTTACCGACACCTTCAACAACCGTAAACTGTCACGTTTGCAGAGTGGCGAGGCCGACCGCCTCTCGTCGCGCAGCTACAACCTGGCCCTCACAGGCCTCCTGGCCTACGGCCTGCTGCTCAACGCCGTGATGGTCTACTACTTCGCCGAGCCGCTGATGCGCATGCTCGTCGGCGTCAGCCCCTGGGTGCTGCTCCTGGGCTACATCGTGCCTACGCTGATAGGAGTTTTCCTTTCCGCTGGGTCCACCAACCCCTTTGTCAGCTTCATCGGCTACAACCTCGTGGTGCTGCCCATAGGCGTCATGCTGACGCTCATCGTGCCCGGATTCTCCGTCGGCATCGTCACCAAGGCCATGGCCCTCACCGGCATGGTTACGGCCACCATGATGCTCCTGTCCCTCATCCGCCCGCAGTTCTTCCTCGGACTGGGGCGCACACTCGCCATCACACTGATTGTCGGCCTCTTGGCCGAAGTGGTTGCCACGTGGCTCCTGGGCTACCGCGGCGAGCTCTTCGACTGGCTCTTCGTCATCCTCTTCTCCGGCTACATCGGCTACGACGTCGCCAAGTCGCAGGCCTACCCCAAGACCCTCGACAACGCTGTCGACTCCGCCCTCGACATCTACCTCGACATCATCAACCTCTTCATCCGCCTCCTCGCCATCCTCGGCCGCAGGGAATGAAAAAAAAATTTTAAAAAATACACAATAAAAACAAAACACCCTCGTTTTAATAGGGTCTTTCATGACGGAAAGAGTGCGACAATAGCTCAGTTGGTAGAGCGGCGGCTTCCCAAGCCGCAGGTCGCGGGTTCGAGCCCCGTTTGTCGCTCAGCATCAACGGAGTGCAATCCTAGGGTTGCACTCTCTTTTTTTTATTCCCTTCCACATGCTGACAAACAGGGGTTTACCCCCTGTCAGATTCGCCCCTTCACATATAGTATACATATAGTATTCATATACTTCTCATATAGTATTCATATACTGTATATAAGAACTATATGAGAAGTATATGAATACTATATGTATACTATATAAGAACGGTCGAATAAGACACCTGTTTGGTGGCAGTTTTGGGGGAGGTTGGGGGTAGGGGAGAGGGGGTGAAAATAAAATTTGGTTGTTCCAGTCCTTTTTTGTATCTTTGCAAATTCACCTTGGTGTGAAGTTACTGTATTATGAACTAATAATAAAATAATTATGTCGAAAGAGAAGACTGTTGATGGCAAAAAAAATGGTGTCTTGAACAAGATATGGCAGTCGGAGGACATGTCTGCCAATAGTTTTTGGCGCGAGGCGTATGCCTATCTGCTGGTGATTGTGGGCAGTGCCCTGTTCGCCGTGGGCGATGTGATGTTCTCCAACCCCTACCTGCTGGCTCCCGGCGGCACGTGGGGTCTGTCCAATGTGCTGAGTACGGTGTTCGGATGGCAGATCAGTATCACGGCTATCTGCATGGATATCCCGTTGTTGATTATCGGAACCATCATCCTGGGACCGAAATTCGGCGTGAAGACGGTGGTTTCGACCATACTCATCTTCGTCTTTGCCTGGATTCTGGAGCATACGTGGGGCTATAACCCCGTGGTGCATATCGGCGACTTTGTGACGACGCAGCCTGCCGACCTGACGGACTACAACCTGGTGCCCCACAGCAACGAGGACGGCGGTACGGGTCTGTGGTTCAAACCTGACTATGTGATCAATACGCTTGTGACGGGTCTTATCTACGGTGCCGCCATTGGTTTGATTTTCCGTAGCGGTGCCACGAGCGGCGGTTCGGACATCGTTTCGATGATTATCCACAAGTACACCAAGATTTCCCTCGGTACGCTGGTGATGATTGTCGACGGCTGCATCACCCTCTCCACCTTCATTGCCTTCAAGGAAGTGCGTCTGCCCATCTATTCCATCGTGGTCATTGCCATTGAGAGCTTCATGATCGACCTCATCGTGGACGGCCTGAAGACCCACAAGACGATGTTCATTGTCACCGACAAGGTGGAGACGGTGCGCAACTATATCATCAACGATCTGCACCGCGGTGGTACCTGTTTCTCCGGTACGGGACTGTTCAACGGCGTGGAGCGCAAGATGGTCTACGTCACGTTGGAGCGTGCCGACATGGTGAAGCTGCGTTCGCACCTGTACGAACTGGACCCCGATGCCTTTGTCAATGTGATGAATAGCTCGGAGATTCTGGGCAAGGGCTTCAAGGCGTTGCCGAAAGAGTAGTCGTGGAGTCGTGAAGTCGTGAAGTCGTAAAGTCGTGAAGGCGTGAAGTCGCAAAGTCGAGAAGTCATAAAGTCGTAAAGACAGGACACAATAAAAACAAAGAAACTGCATTAAGGCTATCATGAAGGTACTCCAGCTCTGCAACAAGCCCCCCTATCCGCCCGTCGACGGCGGCACTATGGCCATGAACAGCATCACACAGGGATTGCTGTCGAGGGGCTGCGAGGTGAAGGTGCTGACGGTGAAGACCGACAAGCACCCCGTGCGCGAGGAGCGCATCGGTGCCGAATACCTGCAACGGACCGGCATGGAGGCCGTGTACGTGGACCTCTCCGTGAAGCCTCTGCCGGCGTTGGGGGCCATGTTGTGCGGCGAATCGTACCATGTGAAACGCTATATCGATCAGGACTTTGCCGCCAAGCTGCGCCAGATTCTGGAGACCGAGGAGTTCGATGTGGTGCATGTGGAGAGCATTTTCCTCACCCCCTATGTGCCCCTCGTTCGCAAGCACTCCAAGGCCAAGGTGGTTTTGCGGGCCCACAATGTGGAGCACCTTATCTGGAAACGTGTGGCCCAGAGCTGCCCGAATCCCTTCAAGCGCTGGTACCTGAAGCATCTCTCGTTGACCCTGAGGGCCTATGAGTTGGAACACCTGAACGACTACGACGGCATTGTCTGCATCACCCGCAACGACGCCGAGTGCTTCAAGAGCAACGGTTGCCGCCGTCCCGTGACGGTCATTCCCTTCGGCGTGGAGCCCGAGGAGATGCCCCAGGTGGAGCCCGAGCCGGACTCGTTGTTCCACATCGGGGCCATGGATTGGCTGCCCAACCAGGAGAGTATCAGCTGGTTGCTGGAGGAGGTGTGGCCCGTGGTGCACCGCGAGGTGCCGCGCGCCAAGCTCTACCTGGCAGGCCGCAAGATGCCCGAGCGCTGGATGAAGGCCCGGATTGAGGGTGTGAATGTGGTGGGCGAGGTGCCCGATGCCATGTACTTCATAGGCAGCAAGAAGATCAATGTGGTGCCGTTGCTCAGCGGCAGCGGTATCCGTGTGAAAATCATCGAGGCCATGTCCGTAGGCAAGACCGTGGTAACCACCACCGTCGGTGCCCAGGGCATCGACTATACCGACGGCGAGAACCTGCTCATTGCCAATACTCCCGAGGAGTTTGCCCGGCAGATTAAGCGTTGTCTGGACGACGACGAGTTCTGCAACCGCGTGGGGCAGGCCGCCGCGCGTCTGATTGCCGAGCACTACAACGAGGGCAAGCTCGCCGACCAATTGTTGAACTTTTATAACCAAATAACCGATAGATGAAAACGAATCATTTGAAAAAACTCTTTGTCACGCTGTTCCTGTTGGCGGCGGCCGCCGTGGCTTCCGCCCAGCTGACCATTCCCGGTACCAGTGTCACCTACCGCCTCAACGGCGAGGACTGGCGCTACCTGCGTACCTTCGAGCTGGCCGAGGGGGGCGATATCTACCTCTATTGCTATACGGGACATGTGCTGGTGGACATGGAGGGCGACACCGTGCTGCCTTTCCTGCGCATCTATGTGAACAAGGACTATGACGGCGACCTCTACGAGTTGGCTTATGAGCGCTATGAGGCCCAGCCGTTCCAGTCGCTCAAGGAGTATTCCAAGGGCGATGGCATTCCGTCGAAGGGCGGTATAGGCTACATCGGAGCCTACACCAACCCCGCGGACCAAAAGGACTATCAGTTCTACATGATCTACTTCAAGGACCGTGGTGCCTCCGTGGAGTTCCGCCTGGAGACCACCAAGGACACCTTCGAGGAGATGGATTTTGAATTCAAGGATATTCTGAGCTCAATAAAATAGTGATAATGAAAAGACTGTTGACAATATTGGGATGCTGCATGCTGGCCACTGCTACGATGGGCCAGAGCGTGCTGCTGGATTCGATAAGCGACTATCAGTCCCGTTTCACCAAGCTGAACAAGGCCTATGCCAAGTCGCCCGACAATGTGGAGGCGCTCTTCAACCTGGCGCAGTTCTACTTCGACAACTCCCACCCCATGCGCAACCTGCCGATGGCCATGAAATACATCCAGCGCGCCGAGGCTTGCCATATCAAGCTCATCGAGGATGACCACACCGGAGAGTTGGGCCGGTTGGTGCGCAATGGCATCACGCTGACCTCCATCCGCCAGACCAAACAGGCCATCATCGACGCTGCATACAACACCATCGAGGTGCGCACCGACATGTCGGGCGTGGAGCTGGACACCTATCTCGACGCTTTCGGTATCGATATGGAGCTGGTGAGGTTACTGCGTCAGCGCCGTATCAACCAGGTGTATGACGACTGCCGGAAGAAGGGTACCGCCGATTCGTATTACCATTTCATCGAGGTCTATCCCGGTACTGAAGAGGCCGAGAGGATGGAGGAGCAAATGGCCCGATTGGCTCCCGGCATGTTCGAAGGTGTCGCCACCGAGGAGCAGGCCGATGCCATCGCCGCCCGTTACCCCCTCAGTCCGTCGGTGCAGCGCTCGGCCGAGAAGCAGAAGAGCCGCCTGGCCTACGCCGTTGCCAGCAAACGCAACGATGTGGCCGGGTACATGGCCTTCCTGGACCGCTATCCCACCAGCGACGAGAGCCAGCAGGCCCGCGACCGCCTGGACAACCTCCTGGAGGTGACCTACGCCAAGTGCAAGACCGCCATGGACTATGCCCTCTTTGCCAACACCTATTCCGACATCTCGTTGGCCGACAAGGCGCTGGCCGAGATGCGCTCGTTGCTGACCAAGGAGCAGGATGTTGCTGCTGCACGCTACTACCTGGAACACTTCAAGCTCGATCCCGCCTACAACGATGTCTACAATCTCTACTACTCGTGGCATGCCGCCGAGGGCAACGGAGAGCCCATCAAGCGCTTCGACCGCGAGAATCCGGACTTCCCGTACAAGCGTGCCGTGGAGAACGACCTTGAGTCGGCCAAGATTATCGACCGTATCAACTTCATGGAGGACTTCCTCGAGGTGGAATACAACCGCTATGCGGGCTACGTGCGCCAGCTGATGGGCAAGAAGATTGCCATTGTTCCGTTGCAGCGCATGATCCAGGTGATGCTGACCACCCACAACTATCAGGCCGCCCTGGACCGTGTGCGCCGGTTCGACATCTGCTTCGAGAACCTCTGCAGCAACGAGTACAAGGAGCTGCAGCGCATCCTCTCGGCCGCTGCCACGGGCCGCAAGATTACCAAGGAGTTTGCGGCCACCTACCATGTGATGAACCCCTGCCTCAATGAGGCCGACGGACGTCTCTACTTCACCCGTACTGCCGGTTCCAGCCACCGTATCTGCTATGCCGTCAAGGAAGGCGGCCAGTGGCGTCCTGCCGGCGAGGTGGCCTTCGCTTCGTTGATCAATACCGACGGGCTTACCCTCTTCGGATTCTATGCCGGCGGCACCCGCATGCTCCTCGGTTCCGAGGGCAATATCATGATGGCAGAGAAGGACGGCGACTCCTGGCGCATCACCGATATCCCTCCGTATCCCGTCAATACCGACTATATTGAGACCGATGCCTATATGTTGCCCGACGGCAGCGGCCTCCTGTTGGCCTCCGACCGCCCCAACGGATACAATGTCCAGACCTCCGGAGCCTACTTCCACGGCGATACCGCCCTTGCCACCGACCTTTACTTTATACCTTATAATAATAATGTATGGGGTACGCCGGTCAACCTGGGTTCCAAGATCAACACTCCCTACAGCGAGCGTTGCCCCATCATGAGCCGCAACCTGAAGACCCTCTATTTCGTCACCGACGGTCGCGGTGGTCTGGGTTACAGCGATGTGTATGTGGCCACCCGCACCAGCCTTCAGGATTGGACCTCGTGGTCCACGCCCCAGAATGCCGGCAAGGAAATCAATTCCGGCTACACGGAGACCTCTCTGAGCTTTGGTCCTGACGAGAAACGAATCTACCTCTCCGTCAATTCCAGCCTCGGTTCCTACTCCGCCTTCAGCTTCCCCACATGGCACGATGCGTCCAACTCCTACGAGCCTTACACCCTCGATATCCTCGGAATGGAGTCCAATCTGCTCCGCGTGCGCGTTGCCGACATGACGCAGCAGTCGGTGGTGCAGGTGGTGGACTGCTCCGGCGAAAGCAACACCCTCACCGTCAATATCCACAAGGGCAAGTCCTATGCCATCATGGGCGATGCCGGACTCTATTTTGTGCCCGCTGTCATCATCAATCCCGGCGAGAAAGCCAAGCAGCGCCTCAAAGGCTATACCTTCCCCGTGATGGTGGCCTCCGACAAGCCTGTGCCGCTGTATGCCGTTGATTTCGATGCTGCTGGCTCCAGTCTGACGCCGGTGGCCCGTATCCAGCTCGAGCAGTTGGCGCAGTTCCTCAGCCATACCCCCGGCGGCATTGTAGAGTTCTGCATCGACGTGGCCGGCACCGACGACAAACTCTGCTACAACCTCTCCCTCGAGCGTGGACGCCTCATCCGTGACTTCCTTGCCGATCAGGGCATCGACAACTCCCGCGTCATCATTTCGGCCTATGGCAATGTAAACGTCAAAAAGAAAGGAAAATCGGGCGTTGCCGTCCGTTTCAGAGAACAATAAAAAACCACAGCATTATGGAACAACACCGCATCATCATGGTCGACGGCCGCGCCGTTCACTACCGCGACGAGGGCCGCAGCAACGGCAAGGTACTGGTTCTGCTCCACGGATTCCTGCAGAGTCTCGATGTATGGAGCTCCTATGTGCTCACCTATATGCACGACCTCCGTGTAATCACCATCGACCTCCCCGGGCATGGCCACAGCGAGACCTTTGCCGAGGTGCATTCGATGGACTTCATGGCCCGCATTGTGAAGAGGGTTCTTGACGAAGCCGGTGTCGACCAATGCGTTATGGTGGGTCATTCCATGGGGGGCTATGTCGCTTTGGCTTTCGCCGAGTTGTATCCCTATACGCTTCGTGGCCTGGGCCTTGTCAACTCGCACGCCCTCTCCGACAGCGAGCACCATCAGGCCTGTCGCAAGGCGGTCTGCGAGCAGGTGCTTGAGAACAGAGCTTCCTACATCGTCAACTTTGTTCCCACGCTCTTCGACGACTCCAACCGTTCGGCTCTCTCGCAGGATATCAAGGACCTTCAGGACCAGTGCCTTGAGACCCGTGCCGAGTCCATCATCGCGGCCCAGAAAGGCATGCTGGCACGTCCCTCGCGCATAGGTATCCTCCAGCAGTTGGAAGTCCCCGTGCTCTTCATCTATGGCAAGCGGGACAAACGCATCCCCCTCGAGATTGCCATCTCGCAGGCCATGCTTCCCCGCCATTCCGAAATCCTACTCCTCGAAAACGTAGGCCACATGGCCTTCATGGAGGAGCGCGAATATGTAAAACCCCGCATCAAAAACTTTGTCGACACTTGTTATTATTAATTAATTTTGTTAAAATTTGAAAAAAAATTTTTTCAATTGAAAAATTAAGTGTACATTTGCGGTATTCAAATAAAATCAATGTTTAACATAATAAATTGAGTAACATGAAAGTAAATGAAATCATGGCCAACCTGGAGGCCAAACATCCTGGTGAAAACGAATACTTGCAGGCCGTCCGCGAGGTCCTCGAGACCATCGAAGAGGAATACAACAAACACCCCGAGTTCGAGGCTAACAAGATCGTCGAGCGCATCGTTGAGCCCGATCGTATCTTCAAGTTCCGCGTGGTGTGGGTTGACGATAAGGGTCAGACCCAGGTGAACCTCGGCTACCGTGTGCAGTACAATGCCGCTCTCGGTGCCTACAAGGGCGGTCTCCGCTTCCACCCGAAGGTGAACGAGTCCATGCTGAAGTTCCTCGGTTTCGAGCAGATCTTCAAGAACAGCCTCACCATGCTGCCTCTCGGCGGTGGTAAGGGTGGTGCCGACTTCGATCCTATGGGCAAGAGCGACGCTGAAATCATGCGTTTCTGCCAGGCCTTCGTCTATGAGCTCTGGCGCAACATCGGACCCGATCAGGACAGCCCCGCTGGTGACGTTGGAGTCGGTGGCCGCGAAATCGGTTACATGTACGGTATGTACAAGAAACTCGCCCGCGAGCACTCCACTGGTGCTCTGACCGGTAAGAGCTACGGCTGGGGTGGTTCCCTCATCCGTCCCGAGGCCACTGGTTTCGGTGCCGTCTACTATGTCGAGCGCATGGTGAAGGAAAAAGGTGACAAGATGGAAGGCAAGCGTATCGCCCTCTCCGGCTTCGGTAACGTTGCTTGGGGTGCTGCCATCAAGGCCACCGAGCTGGGTGCCAAGGTCGTCGCCATCAGCGGCCCCGACGGTGTCTGCGAGATCGAGAACGGTATCACCAAGGAGATGATCGACTACATGCTCGATATGCGCGCCAGCAACCGTAACAAAGTCCAGGATATGGCCGACAAGTTCCCCGGCCAGGCCAAGTTCACCGCCGGCAAGAAGGCTTGGACCGTGAAGTGCGACATCGCTATGCCCTGCGCCTTCCAGAACGAGCTCGCCGAGGAAGATGCCAAGATGCTCCTCGCCAATGGCGTGAAGTATGTTGCAGAGGTCTCCAACATGGGTTGCCAGCCCGCCGCTATCGCCGCCATCCAGGCCGCCAAGGTTCCCTTCGGCCCCGGTAAGGCTGTAAACGCCGGTGGTGTTGCCACCTCTGGCCTTGAGATCTGCCAGAACGCTGAGCACCGCAACTGGACTGCTGAAGAGGTCGACAAGAACCTCCACACCATCATGAACAACATCTACGACATGTGCGTCGAGCACGGTCGCGAGGCTGATGGCCACATCAACTACGTGAAGGGCGCCAACATCGCCGGCTTCATGCGTGTTGCCAAAGCTATGGTTGCTCAGGGTATCATCTAATGATTCTCTAGGAATCTACAATAGCAAAGCCGCTTCGCGCACGCGGAGCGGCTTTCTTTTTTTTCTCTATTGCGTGAAAGGTCTTACCGCTATATTGAAATCCCTCGACTACGGCGCGCTCCCTTTGAGCGACTACAGCCGCAGCTACATCATTCGCATGCTCCCCAGCATCGACTACTACATGGACATTTACGGCTGCTGCCTCCGCCGGGCGCTAGGTGCTGCTGCAAAGGTGCCTGCCGACGTGACGCTGGTCGATTATGGTGGCGGGCATGGGTTTCTCAGTATGGCTGCCAAACGTAGCGGCGTTGGAAAGGTAATATATGTCGATGTCAACCCCCAGGCTGCCGAAGCTGTCAAGGCTGTTTCTGCGACGGTTGGGGAAGGCCCCGATGTGGTGCTCACCGGTGATTCCGCCGACCTTCGCCGGTGGTGCGAGGAAAACGCCGTTCGTCCCGATGTCGTGCTCGGCATGGACGTCATCGAACACATCTATCGCCTCGAGGACTTCTTCGCCGACCTCTATGCCGTCAATCCCGACATGCCGATGCTCTTCACTACGGGTTCCACCCCCTACAACCCTTGGATCAAACGTCGCCTGCATCGTGTTATGAAGGAGGATGAATCTGTTTTCTGTTCCCAACGATGTGATTTTATCCGGGCCCAGTTCCCCACGATGTCGTTCCCTGAAGCCGTCTTTTGGTCGCAGCACACCCGAGGTCTTGTCTACGACGATGTGTTGAAGGCCGTGAAAACCACTTTGCCTCATTTCCTCAAGGACCGATACAACACCTGCGACCCTGCCACCGGTAGCTGGACGGAACGCATATTGCCCATCTCCGATTATCGTCGCCGCCTCTCGCCCTATGGCACTCGGCTGGTTGTCCGCAAGGGTTTTTATAACACCCACCGTAGCGGTATCAAAGGCATCGTCTCGCGCCTGCTCAACGTGCTGCTGTTCCTGCCGTTGACACATTGGCTTGCTCCCTTCATCGTCCTCGAGTGCCGATCGCGCACATCTTTTTTTGATTTCGTGGGGCAAAAGGTGCAATAATGGCGCGTTTTTTCCGTTCATGATAACATGAAGAAAATAGAAATCATCAACGGTCCCAACCTTAACCTTACCGGCCTCCGCGAGCCCGAGGTCTATGGCTCCGTCACCATGGAGCAGTACCTCGGAACCCTCCGCGACATGTTCCCCGAAGTGGAGATATGCTACTACCAGAGCAATGTTGAAGGCGAACTCATCAGCCGCATCCAGCATGTGGGCTTCACGGCCGACGGCCTCGTCGTCAACCTCGGTGGCTACAGCCATACATCCATCGCCCTGCGCGACGCCCTCCTCGCTGTCCCGGCTACAAAGGTCGAGGTGCACCTCTCCAACATCTTCGCCCGCGAGGAATACCGTCACCATTCCTACATTACCTCCGCCTGCCGTGGCATGATCTGCGGCCTCGGCCTCAAAGGCTACGAGCTGGCCATAAAATCTTTTCTAGATTAACTAGAGGATCTAGAGATTCTAGATAATCTAGAAAATAATTTCACTCTCCAGTGTAAGATTTCCCCATCGTCTGCGACTACATGGTATGAAACGCGACGAAACAACCCTGTTCAAAGACACCTACCTGCCCCTGCAGCCCGCCATGCAACGCATGGCCGAGAGCCTGCTCGGCAACGAGGACGATGCCGCCGACGTGGTGCAGGACTGTTTTGTCGCCCTTTGGAACGACCGTGAGCGCCTCGCCTCCGTGGCCAGCGCCGAGGCGTGGTGTATCACCCTCGTCAAGCGTCGCTGCGTGGATGTTCTGCGCAAGCGCAGACCCACGAAACAAATCGACGAACGTACATTGGCTCTTGCCGATGAAGATTGTACTGCCGCCGAGGAACGCCTCCAGCTGGCTCTGCGTCTCCTCGACCGCCTCCCCGAGCGTCAGGCCCAAGCTGTCCGCCTGCGCCATTTCGACGCCCTCGACACCCCTGCCATTGCTCATCACATGGCCATCAGCGAGGGTAACGTCTACACGCTCCTCTCGCGTGCTTATAGTTCACTGAAACAAATGATATTGAAATATGAAAACCAATAACCATCCCCCCGAACTCGACGAGTTGCTCGCCTCCTTCGAGCACGCTGGCCGCGACGCCCGTCGCCGCGAAGAGCTGGGCGCCATGATTGACCGCCTTTCGGAAACGGAGCCTAGAGAACGGAAAGTGGAGAACGAGCGCCGCCGGCGCGTGGTTCCCCTCTGGCTGCCGCGTCTGGCCGCTGTCGCCTGCCTGCTCTTCTTCATCCTCACCGCCGTGCGCATCTGGATCATGCCCATCGATGGTGGCGCCGCCGGCCCCATGGTGGCCCAGGCCGACCCCGTCACCGCCGTCCCTGGCCCCACCACCACCGTCCTCGGTGATACACTATCCAGCTCCTCCCCTAAGTTAGGGGAGGGGGACCACCGCGACAGCGGTGGTGGAGGAGTGTGTCGCCCCCAACGTCCCGCTGTTGCCGTAGTCGCAGAGGAGATTGCTGTGAGCGAAGCTGTGGAATTGCCCGAACCCGACCCCGAACCCGCCACAATAGTCGAAGAACCCCTCCTGGCCGAGGAAATCCCCGCCATTGTCCCTGAACCCGAACCCATCGCCTTCCCCGAACCTCCCGCCCTGGCCCAAACCACCCCTGCACCCCAGGAAGAAGCCCCTCAGCCCCGCCGCACCAGCTTCTGGCGCAGCCTCTTCAGCCCCGTCGAGCCCGACGAGATGAACGGCACCACACTTGCCATCAGAATATTGTAGTACGAAAACAAAAAACACCATAGTCATGAAACGTATAGCCCTGTTTATCGCCACACTAGGCCTCTCCCTAGGCCTCCGCGCCCAGGCCGACAGCCTCGCCGTCGCCGACAGCCTCGACAGCTCCCCCTGCGACACCTGCTGGGAGAACCGCCCCCGCATCCAGCTCAACCTGGGCATCCAGGCCGGCGCCTCGCTGCTCGCCAGCGACGAGACCTCGCCCTACTACTCCAAGTACGACTTCCGCCTAGAGATACCGCTGGTGATATACCACAACCTCACCCCCCACTGGACCCTCAGCGGCGGCCTTAAATATATGTTCCTCTGGTCGCCCCTCTACTACCGCGTGGCCACCACCGCCGACGGCCTCGACTTCCCCACCGTGCCCGAGACCTCCACGCAGCATGCCCACGCCTTCTTCGGCTACCTCGGCATCCCCCTCCAGGTCAACTGGCACCCCTTCTCCCACCACCCCAACCACCTCATCCTCAGCGCCGACATCTTCGCTGGCTATGCCCTCACACGCCACGTCTCCATCACCGAGACCGATGTCACCCGCACGGGTAGCAACACCAGCATCGGCTCCGACGAGTACACCGGCGAGGGCGACTTCCTCCTGCCTTGGAAGCTCGAAGTGGGCCTCACCGTCTCCACCTCGCGCCTCGGCCTCCTCCACGGCGTCCGCTTCTTCGCCGACCTCCTGCCCACCTACGAGGACGCCGTCACCGGCGACCGCCTCCACACCTTCGGCATGACCTTCTTCCTCTAATCGTATAACCGTAATAAGACCAGCATATCACTATGAAACAGAGCAATAAACCCCTCTTCTGCGCCCTCGCCGTCCTCGCTGTCTTCACCCTCGTGGGCATTGCCACCTCCCATGCGCAGACCGTGTCCCTACAACCCACCCAGCCGCGCGACGAGAATCCCCTTTTTGCCAACAGCGGCGCCAACGTGCTGCCGTTGGGAGGCATAATGCTCGACGGATGCTTCGGCCTCAGTCGTTTAGGCGTCGACAACGATTACGGCGCCAATGGCAGCACCGACATCACCTCCCGCTCGCTCATTCCCGACGCTCGCCTGCGCGTGGGCCTCGGCATGGGCATTGAGGTCTCCCTCGGCTTCGGGGCGCTCTTCACGTCGAACGACGACGAAATCATCAGCCCGTCCGCCGTCCTTCGCTACCCGCCGACTCTCGACAACTTCTCCGTCAGCGGCCGCTCCGTCACCGTGGTGCCCACCCTGGCGGCGCGCATGCAGCTCTTCGAGGGTAGGGGATGGATGCCGCAGGTCACCTTCCTCACGCGCCTCGCCGTGCCTCTGTTCCACACCACGCAGTTCAGCTCCAACATGAACCTCCCCACGCCTGATGACCGCCACGAGTTCTCGCCCCTGCTGGGCCTGCAGTTCCGCAACCGTCTGGGCGACCGCTGGGTGCTCGACTACTCGCTGGCCTACGAGTGGAACCACCGCGAGCGCACCGCCAACACCGTGGGCGATGCCGACCTGCTCTTCTCCCTCGACGCAGGCTGGCTGGCCACGGACCGCCTGATGCTCGGCGCCGTGGTGGAGAACTACGGCGGCCGCCTTGAGGCTACCTTCCAGGCATCGCCCGCGTTCCAGCTCACGGCTTCCGCCGCCTACCACCAAGGCTATGACTTCTACGAGGGCCATTCCGCCCTCGCTGCCCGCCTGGGCGTGTCGTGGAGGATCAAGTGAGATTCGCTCGATTCGTTTAATTCGCCGACAGAAGAAAGATCATCCGCTGTTTGAAAAAAAGTTTTCGCCGATGCTTGTATGTGTCGCGGAAAATGGTTATCTTTGCAGGTGGAGATTGTCGGGACGGTTGTTTGCAACCAACTGGCAGTTAGGTTTTAATGCATGTGTTAATAATAATTAAAACAAAATATTTATGGCAAAGATCAACAAACTGATGGGTAAGGACGCCTACGAGTGGAAATTCAGTACCGTGGGCGGTGTGACGCGTGTCAACATCGAGACGGGTGCCGATGTGGCGCACCTGAATGAACTGGACCAGAAGCTGTGGACGGTGCTGAGCTGTCCAGTGAGCGGCTTGGAATTCGATGAGAAGACGCTCCGTCTGATGGACTCCAACAACGACGGCCGCATCCGTGTGAACGAGGTGGTGGCCGCCTCGCAATGGCTCACCAAGTTGCTGAAGGATATGAACTACCTCCTCGAGGGCAAGGACAGCATCGACTTCAGCCAGGTGCAGGCCGATACCGACGAGGGTAAGGAAGTCCTCGACTCTGCTAGGCTCATCCTCAAGCAGTTGGGTGCTGAGAAAGAGAGCATCACGCTGGCTGATGTGGCCGAATACATGGCCGGATACGAGGAGAAGTGCAAAGCCGAGTACACGGCTGCCAATCCCGACCCCTTCGAGCCCCCCTACGGCGAGAAGAGCGATGATGCTGAGGCCGCGGTGAATTCCCTGCGCGCCAAGGTGGCCGACTACTTCATGCGTTGCAAGCTGGTGCAGTTCGACGAGGAGACCTCCGGAGTGCTCGACGTGCAGGTGGAAAAGGTGGCTGCCATCAGCTCCGGCAACCTGGCCGACAGCACCGCCGAAATTGCCGACTACCCCCTGGCGCGTCCGACGAAGGATGCCCTGCTGCCCCTGAACGGCGGCATCAACCCCGCCTGGCAGGGTGCCTTTGCCACGCTGAAGGCATTGGTGCTGGATGTAGACTTTGCCGGTAAGGAGAGCATCAGCGAGGAGGAGTGGAACGGCGTGCTGGCCAAGGTGGATGCCTACACGGCCTGGAAGGCCGCCGGCGAGACCGCCATGAACGAGGCCGTGGCCGAGATGCTGAAGACCCACGGCGCCGCCATAGAGCCCGTGGAGAAGCTGCTGCGCCTCTGCCGCGACTTCTTCAAGCTGCTGCGCAACTTCGTTGTGTTCAAAGACTTCTATAACCGTGCTCCCAATACGGAGGCTATCTTCCAGGCCGGTGTGCTCTTCATTGACCAGCGCAGCTGTGAACTCTGCGTCAAGGTGACCGACATGTCCAAGCACATGGCCACCGCCGGCAAGAGCGGCCTGTATCTGCTGTACTGCCACTGCGTCAGCAAGGTGCTGGGCAAGGAGATGGACATTGCCGCCGCTTTGACCGACGGCGACGTGAAGGACCTCCACGAGGGCAAGAACGCCGTTTTCTACGACCGCGAAGGCAACGACTGGGACGCCACCATCACCAAGATTGTAGACAATCCCATCTCCATCCGTCAGGCTTTTTGGAGCCCCTACCGCAAGTTCGGCAACTGGATTACCGAGAAGATTACCAAGAGCGCCGAGGAGAAGGAGAGCAAGCAGTTTGAGAACATGACCGCCAAGGCCGACGAGACCACGACGACCCTCACCACCAAGCAAGAGGAGGCCGCCGACGCTGCCGCCAAGGCCGACGAGAAGAAGGCCCAGATGTTCGACATCGCCAAGTTCGCCGGTATCTTCGCCGCCATCGGTCTGGCCATCGGTGCCATCGGCGGCGCGCTGGCCGCGCTGGGTGGCTTCGTCACCGCCAAGTGGTACAACATCATCCTCTTGGTGGCTGCCATCGTCATCTTCATCAGCGGTCCCTCCATGCTGCTGGCCTGGCTCAAGCTGCGCAAGCGCAACATCGGACCCCTGCTGAACGCCAACGGCTGGGCCATCAACTCGGTGGTGAGGATCAACACCACTTTCGGCGCCACGCTGACCTCCATGGCTAAGTTCCCCAAGGTCGTCGGCAAAGACCCGCTGGCCGACAAGAAGATGGCCTGGTGGAAGAAATGCCTCATCTGGATTGTCATCCTTGCCGCCGTGTTCGTTGTTGGCTATCGCCTGGTGGCGCACAGCTGGCCCTGGCAGTGCCAGTCGTCAAGTGAAGAGACTGTGGCCGAAATGGTTTGCGATACTGTGATTATGGAGAGACCCATGGTCGATGAGAACGGAAATCCCATGTTTGATGAGGACGGGGAAGTGATTATTGAAACATATACACAAATCAACTGTCCTGAAGAAGAGTAACAGAAACCCAATACGGAGTAAAAGCTTGATTTGATGCTGTTTTGCTATTAAAAAAGGAAACCCCTACGGGTAGGAATCTACGCCGTAGGCGTTTCCTCTTAATAGAATGAAACAATTTGCAATAATCTGTCTGCTGATGATGACGATGTCCGCCAATGCCCAGGAGGTATCATCCACATCCACGTTCACCGCCGCCTGGTGGAACGTGGAGAACCTTTTTGACACCCGCGACGACCCCAAGACCAACGACGACGAGTTCACCCCCGAGGGCGAGAAGCACTGGACCCGCCACCGCCTCATCAAGAAGCTTCATGGTATCTACAAAACGTTGTTGATGATGGACTTGCCCGATGTTGTTGGCCTGGCCGAGGTGGAAAACAAATACGTCCTTCGTGAACTCTGCCAGAGTACGCCGTTGGCCAAGGCCCACTACCGCTATGTGCATTACGACTCACCCGACCGCCGAGGCATCGACGTGGCGCTCATCTACCGGGCCGACCGCTTTACGGTTACCAACTCGCGCCCTGTGCGTGTCAGCGACAGCACCGAAGGATTCTTCACGAGGGATATCCTTATGGTGGAAGGCGTTACCGCCGAAGGCGACAGCCTGTGCCTGCTGGTGAACCATTGGCCGTCGAAGAAGGGCGGCGAGGAGGCCGATGTGCGGAGGCTGGCTATCGCCCGCAGGGTGCGCAGCCTGATGCTCGAGCTGAAGGAGAAGCATCCTACGGCAGCCGTTGTGGCGATAGGCGACATGAACACCACCGCCGACGAGCAGGCCATCGCTGAGGGGATGGGCTTCGGTGACGACAGTGTCAGCGTTGACGGCATACGCAACCTCATCTACCGTCTGCCGAACGGCATGGGCAGTCACAAATACCAAGGCGAGTGGCGATATATCGACCAGGTGTTCCTGCTGGCGGACGAGCCTTGGCAGGTGAAGAAGCTGAAACTGATTCAGTTTGCCCATCTTGTGACCGACGACATCGGCCATACGGGCTCGCGACCGATGCGTACCTTCCAAGGTCCACGCTATGAGGGTGGCCTGAGCGACCATCTGCCGTTGTTGCTTATCCTGAAACACCCACGGGAATAATATTCAGATATGTTTAATCTGCTCATTCTCATGGCAACGATGCTGTTGCCGTCGAATCAGCCTTCGTCGGACACCTCCTTGACGGCGGAAAAGCTGACCGTGGAGCGCCTCCCCGACATGAACCTGCCTCGCTCCGGCCACTGTGTGTTCTGGGCCGGCGGCGAGATGACGGTGGTGGGCGGCCGCACATCGGGCTTTGTACTCACGCCTACGGCCGAATACTTTGCCGACGGTGCGTGGCATCTGGTCAATACCGTCTATCCCCACGACGACGGCCTGGCGGTGTTGCTCGACAGCAGGCGGCGCGTGCTCATCGCCGGTGGCCACGAGAAGAACCTCGGCATCGGGCAGACCTACGAAGCCGAGATGTACCTCCCCGAGACGCATACCTTCGAGGGCTTCGGCTGCCTGGACCGCAACAGGGCCTGCGCGCAGGGCGCCGTGCTGGCTGGCGGCGAGGTGCTCATCGCGGGCAACCACCTTGACAACGACGCTTTGGAACTGTTCGACGGCGACAAAACCTTCCGCTTCGCCAAGGAAGTGGAGGTGTGCCGCTGGATGCCCTACGTGCTGCCCATGGGCGAAGGGGATGCATTGGTGTTCGGCGCTGTGTGGCGCGATGGAGTGTACCGTCCGTGCGACACGGTGACGCGCCTGCGGGGAACCGCGTTCACGGTGCCTCTGCTGAAGGACTGGCTGCCTATGGTCGATGACCAGAATAGCCACAGCGTCAGTTCCTTCAAGGGTGACCGCGCGGCGGGCGACTATTCCTACCTCGTGGCGGCGCAGAACCGCGAGGGACAGGTGGCGTTCATGCACATCCGCGACACGGTGTTCGAGTTGCTGCCCACGCTGTGCCCCGTGCCGACGGAGTGGGAGTGGGGAAGCATCCTGTTCGACCGTCCACTCGTGGTGGACCGCACGGCACAGCGCGCCTATCTGGTGGGCAACGACAGCACGCATCGCATCTATGTGGTGGCCGTGGACTACAGTCGTATCCCGGCACCCATCACCCTCTATCACAGCGACCCGCTGCCGGAGTTTGGACAGGCTACACCTGTGCTGACGCCCGACGGCAACCTGGTGGTGGCGGGCGGTATCATCGACAACAACTTCACGCCCTTGGCGACAGCCTGGCTGCTGAAAATGAGTGGCGACGAGAGAGGCTCGCTGGCCTCGTCCTCTTTTACCCGTACAACATCCCCCCTTGAGAGGGGTAGGGGGGTGTTGTTAGCCCTGTTCGTGATAGCCCCAATTGTCGGAATCGTATTGATGGCAAGGCAGGTACGGAAGAAACACTGCTTGGTGCAGACACCCCCGTGCCCCCCTCAAGGGGGAATGTGGGTGAGTCCTCTGTCGTGAGAAACGCTCCTCCCAGCGAATTGATGGACCGCATCGTGCGGCTGATGGAGACGGAGCACATGTATCTGAACCCCGAGCTGAAGGTGGGCGACGTGGCCGCCGCCCTGGGCGTGCCGCGCAACGCAGTGTCGAACTGCATCAACAGCCAGGGCTACACGTTCAGCCAGTACGTGAACAACTACCGTATGCGGCACGCACAAAGGCTGCTGCTCGAGGCCCCGGAGATGAAGAAGTCGGTCGTAGGACTGGAGTCGGGCTTCGCCAACGAGCGCTCGTTCTTCCGTGCCTTCAAGTCGGCTACGGGCATGACGCCATCGGAGTGGAAGAACCTGCAAGACAGGGGATAGCGCACCGCGACGGCGGACTGACATAATGCTGAAACGACTGACATTTTGCAAAATGTCAGTCGTTTTTTTTAATTATGTCGGCGGTTCTCGCTACCTTTGCACCGGTTTTTATTATATGTAACTCTTAAAACAATAATGCAATGAAGACAGCAAGATTTCTTATGATGTTCGTGGCGGCGGCCGCGATGATGTTCACCTCCTGCGACAAGGACGACGATGACAACAACACGCCTACCGAGGCGGCGGAGAACACGCTTGTGCAGAACGGCAGGGTGTATCGGATGACGAGCACCTACAAGTATGAGCAGAGCGGACGTGTCTATATCGACGCCCACGCCGTGGACCAGCAGGATGGCCAGCCCATCTTCAGCATCATCTCCGACAATCCCGGCAACGGCACGTATGACCTGACGCAACATGCGGTGTTCTTCGGTGTGTCGTCCGATGTGGACTACATCACCAGTTTCCACAGCCAGGACACCTACACCGGCGGCGCCATCACCATCGAGAAGGACGACAATGCTTTCCGCATGAGGATGAGCGGCACGCTGGAGGGCGGCACCACGGTGGCGTTCCACATCTATGTCCCCGCCTCGGAGTGGGAGCAGCTGGAGTATTAACCTCATAAACCAATACGACAATGACGACAGCAAGATTCTTTATGATGTTCGTGGCAGCGACAGCGATGCTCTTTGCCGCGTGCGGCAAGGATGAAGACGACAAGACGCCCGTCGAGGCGGCGGCCAATACGGTGGTGTACGATGGCGTGGCCTACGAGGGCGAATCCATCGTGTCGACCAACGGAAACCTCGTGACGTTCAGCCTCATGGGCGAGAATTACCTCCATGTGGACGGCGATGTGGAGATTCCCAACGGGAGCTCCAAGACCCTCGACCTCACGCGGCACGACCCGTCGTTCACCCTCATGTTCCACCTCGGCATCGGCGAGGGTATCCTCGACCTTCAGTATCAGAACTATCCGCAGAACTATTGGTGCTTCCTCGACGGGGTCAATATGCCCAACGAGTCGGCTTTCCGCAGCGGCACGGCGACGTGCACCATCGAGGACGGCCAGGTCACCGTCACGCTCAGCGGCGTGCTGATCAACGGCAAGGCCCTCAGCTACAAAATCGTCGGCACCGACAGCAGCGCCGACCCCCGGTAGTCACCCCCTAAAACGACAGACAACATGAAAGCAAGAACAATCCTTTGCGCCCTTGCGGCGACGATGATGCTCTTTGCCGCCTGCGGCAAGGACGACGAAAACAACGACACCCCGGCCATCGTCGGTACGTGGGAGTATCATGAAACACAGGAGAATATCGTCCGCGAGTACACGGAGACGATGGCCTTCAAGGCCGACGGCACGATGTCGCTGTACTTCACCTGCTACGACACCTATGAGAACGGGGACACTTGGCACTACGGCATCAGCCTGGCCGGCCCCTACACTGTCGACGGCAACACGCTCCGCCTCACGCTGCGCCACAACGGCGTGATGAACAGCGAGGACAGCGACTTCACCTACAACGAGCCGGATATGAGCGAGCCTGCGATGGAGTACGAGTTCACCTACGAGATTTCGGGCAACATCCTGAAGGTCGACAAAGGTGGCGAGCAAGTCTTCGGCCACGGCGGAGATTCCGGCGTGATGGAGTATGTCAAGAAGTAGGCGTTGTCAACTTCCAGGGTTGACAGCGTCAACTTGAGAGGTTGACAACGTCTCCCTCGGAGGGTCTCGAAAGAAGCATTTTGCAAAAAAAAAAACAGGGCCGCCGTGCAATAATGCACGGCGGTTCGCGTTTTTAGCTATCCCATCTCGGTGCCTCTGCGCTGTTATTTTTGTTTCCAGGATATACAATAAAAGCAGATTACTTGCGTTACATGGGAAAAAAGTAAGAAATGGCAAACCCGGTAAGAATGCAGAAATGGCTCGACATCGCGGAGCGCGACATCGACGCCGCGGAGTGGCTCCAGCAGGGAGGCCGGTGGCTCTATGTGGCCTTCGAATGCCACCAGGCATTGGAGAAAGCCATCAAGGCCTACTGGTGCGGCACCCGCGACGACGACCCGCCCTATATCCACGACCACTGGCGGCTCCTCGAAGGCTGCGGCCTCGCCGTGAAGCTCGACGACACACAGCGCGGCTTCCTCGACCGCATGAAACCTATGTACATCGCCGCCCGCTACCCCGAGCACAAACAGCGCATCGCCGCCGCGCTCAACGAACAGACATGCCGCGGCTTTGTCGAACAAACCAAACAATTCAAGCAATGGATACTCCAAGAGTACTCAGCCGCGACGAAGCCCTCGGCCTCGTCCGACACTACAAGCAGGTGATCGCCCCCCGCTTCGGCGGACGGCTGAAAGTCATGATGTACGGCTCCTACGCCAAAGGCACCCCCAACCCGTGGAGCGACATCGACGTGGCTGTCATCGTGCCCCATGTGGCCGACGAGGAATGGCTCCAGCGGTCGGTCGACCTCGTTAGCGACGGCCGCACCGTGACCAGCCTCATCGAACCCGTGCTGATGGAAGACAACGAGGACAGCATCCTGTACGACGATGTGATGAGTACGGGTGTCGCCGTTTGACAACTTCAATGTTTCATGGCTTGTAATACTAACGCATTGACACATTAACGAATTAACGCATTAATATATATGTACAGAACTAATACTTGCGGCGAGCTACGCCTCGCCAATCTGGGACAGACCGTCACCCTCTGTGGATGGCTGCAGCGCAGCCGCGACCTGGGTGGCATGACTTTCATCGACCTGCGCGACCGCTACGGCATCACGCAGTTGGCTTTCAACATGGAGACCAACGCCGACCTCTGCGAGAAGGCCCGCCGTCTGGGCCGCGAATACGTGCTGCAGGTCACCGGCAAGGTTATAGAGCGCAGCTCCAAGAACACCAAGATTCCCACCGGTGAAATCGAAATCGAGGTCACCGAGCTCACCGTCCTCAACGAGGCCAAGACGCCCCCCTTCACCATCGAGGACCAAAGCGACGGCGGCGACGACCTCCGCATGCGCTACCGCTACCTCGACATCCGTCGCAACCCTGTGCGCCGCAACCTCGAGATGCGCCACCGCATGGCTATGCTCGTTCGCAACTACCTTTCGGATAGAGATTTCCTGGAGATAGAAACCCCCATGCTCATCAAGAGTACGCCCGAGGGTGCACGCGACTTCGTGGTGCCCTCCCGCATGAACCCCGGCGAGTTCTACGCCCTGCCGCAGAGCCCCCAGCAGTACAAGCAGCTGCTCATGGTGGCCGGCATGGACCGCTACTTCCAGATTGTGCGCTGCTTCCGCGACGAGGATCTCCGCGCCGACCGCCAGCCCGAGTTCACGCAGATCGACTGCGAGATGTCCTTCGTCCATCAGGAGGACGTGCTCAACATGTTCGAGGGCCTGGCCAAGCACCTCTTCAAGGAGATGAAGGGTCTGGAATTCGACAAGTTCCCCCGCATGACCTGGCACGACGCCATGCGCCTCTACGGCAGCGACAAGCCTGACCTGCGCTTCGGCATGGAGTTCAAGGAGGTGACCGACGTGGTCAAGGGCCACGGCTTCGGTCTCTTCGACGGCGCCGAGCTTGTGGTGGGCATCGTGGCCCCCGGCTGTGCCGAGTACACACGCAAGCAGCTCGACGCGCTGACCGACTTCGTCAAGCGTCCGCAGGTGGGCGCCGGCGGCATGGTCTACATCAAATACAACGCCGACGGCAGCTTCAAGTCGTCCGTGGACAAGTTCTATGACGCTGATGCCCTGAAGGCCATCGCTGACAAGATGGAGGCTAAGCCTGGCGACCTGATGCTCCTGCTCTGCGGCCCCGCCATGAAGACGCGCACCCAGCTCTGCGCCCTGCGCCTTGAGATGGGTCAGCAACTCGGCCTGCGCGACCCGCAGAAGTTCGCACCCCTCTGGGTCATCGACTTCCCCCTGCTGGAGTGGGACGACGAGACGCAGCGCTATTACGCCATGCATCACCCCTTCACGGCCCCCAAGCCCGAAGACGAGGCCCTGCTCGACGACCCCAGCCGTTGGGGCGACATCCGCGCCAACGCCTACGACATCGTCATGAACGGCTGCGAGGTGGGCGGCGGCTCCATCCGTATCCACGACCGCACCCTGCAGAACAAGATGTTCCACACCCTGGGCTTCACCGACGAGAGCGCCGCCGCGCAGTTCGGTTTCCTCATGGACGCCTTCACCTACGGCGCCCCGCCACATGCCGGCTTGGCCTTCGGTTTCGACCGTCTCTGCTCCATCTTCGCCGGCGCCGACAGCATCCGCGACTTCATCGCCTTCCCCAAGAACAACGCCGGCCGCGATGTGATGAGTGGCAGCCCCAGTCCCATCGCCCAGGAGCAGCTGGAAGAGCTCTGTATTAAAGTGAAAATGGAGAATTGAAAATTGATAATTATGTCGCGTAAGCCAATTCTCAATTCTCAATTCTCAATTCTCAATTTGATAAAATCCATGCGTCTCCGCACGCTGCCCCTGTCGTTGGCAGGGGTGGTGTGCGGCGGCCTTTTGGCCATGGCGCATCAAGGCGGCAACTGGTGGACTTTTGCCCTCGTGATGCTCACGGCCTGCTCGCTGCAGATACTCTCCAACCTCAGCAACGAGATGGGCGACTACCGCAGCGGTGTCGACGGCGAGGGTAGGGAAGGCCCTGCTTACGGCATGGCCAACGGCCTGACGGAGAAACAACTCTGGCGCGCCATCAACGCCATGGTGGTGGTCTGCGCCGTCAGTGGCCTGCTGATGTTGCTATTCTCGTTTCAATTTTCAATTTTCAATTTTCAATTTGCCAGCCTGCTGGCATTGGGCGCCGCCGCCATCTGGGCCGCCACCCACTACACCCTCGGCAAGAACCCCTACGGCTACGTCGGCCTCGGCGACCTCTTTGTCTTCATCTTTTTTGGCCTTGTCAGCGTGCTGGGCAGCTACTACGTCATAGCCCATGCCCTCATCCTTGAGCCCTACTTGCTGCTGCCTGCCGTGGGCACGGGCCTGCTGAGTGTGGCAGTTCTCAACGTGAACAACATACGCGACATGCAGAGCGACCGCGGCATCCGCAAGACCATGCCTTTGCGTCTAGGCGAGCGCGGCGCCAGGGTATACCAGACAGCGCTGGTAGCGCTGGGTTTTGCATGCTTTGTCAGTGCCAACCTCTACTGCCTGGTGCTGCTGCCGTTGTTTGTGTGGCATGCTGTGGGAGTGTGGCGCCGCTCCGGCAAGAGGCTCGATCCAATGCTTCCCCTCTTGGTGCTGTCAACCTTCCTGCTGTCGCTTCTCTATTCCATCGTCTGGTTTCTTGAGCTGAGCCTCAGGGCCAAATACGGTTGCTGATTATGGCCTATGATTTCGACACCATAGCGCGCGACTACGACCGCATGAACCGCCTGATGACCTTCGGGCTGGACCGCTGTTGGCGCAAGCGGGCGGTTAAGGAATTCTCAATTCTCAATTCTCAATTCTCAATTCTCGACGTGGCCTGTGGCACGGGCGACATGTGCCTGCTCCTGGCCCGGCAAGGCTGTACTGTCACAGGCGTCGACCTCAGCGAGGAGATGCTGGCAGTGGCAAGGCATAAGTTGGCACACGCCTCTGTCAGCTACTCGCTGCAACTCACTCCCTCCCCCACCGTTCTGGTGGGCACTCCCCCTAACTTGGGGGGAGAGCCAGAATGCTGCGCCTCGTCAACAAGTTTACACACACAACAGGTACATTCCAGCTCCTCCCCTAAGTTAGGGGAGGTGGATGCCCGAAGGGCAGACGGAGGAGTGTGTCAGGGAGGCGTTTGTCTAAGACTTGCCGACGCGGAGCATCTGCCATTCGAAGACGAGGCTTTCGACGCCGTCACCTGCGCCTTCGGCATCCGCAACTTCGTGCACCTGGAACAGGGCCTGAAGGAGATGGTACGCGTCCTGAAGCCCGGTGGCCGCATGGTCATCCTGGAGCTCTCCACCCCCGATAGCCCACTCGTAAGGCCCTTCTACAACCTCTACACCCGCCACATCATCCCCTGGCTGGGCAGCCGCATCGCGGGCAACCGCGAGGCCTACACCTACCTCCCGTCCAGCATCGAGCGCTTCCCCAAGGGGGCCGCCATGATGGACAGGCTCAAGGCTGCCGGCGGCCGCGAAGTGAAGCAACGGAAACTCACTTTCGGGGTCTGCAGATGCTATATTTTAGTTAAATGATGTTAAAACATACTGCCCCTGTAGTATTTTGGCGATTTTCATGTTATAATAGTATATATGGCGTTTCGAAATGGACATACAAAAAACAAAGAGGCCGTTGGCTTAAGACGACCTCTATGCTATTAATCCTAAAACACAAAAATGGATGATGACAATATGCTGATTTTTATCTTTCCATTTCGAGTGCAAAGATACAACCATTCTGTGAAATGGGCGCTAACCAAAAGTGGTGATATTGATAACGAACTAAAAATAAAGATATTATGAAGAGACTATTAATCGCAATGATGCTTTTCGCCCCCTTGGCATGCTTCGGCCAACAGGTGGAGAAGCTGCAAAAGAAGGTCGCCAAAGGCGACACCGAGGCCATGCGCGAGCTGGCTGCTCACTACGAGTCGGGCTACGGCCTGCCGGTGGACACCGCCAAGGCCCTGGAACTCTACCGCCAAGCCGACGCCGCCGGCAACATCGACGCCAAGGGCGACCTCTCGCGTCTGGCCATCTACTATTCCGCCCTCGGCCGCGACAGCGCCGAATGCTACCGCCTGGCCAAGGCGTCGGCCGATGCCGGCTCGCCCTACGGCACCTATCGTCTCGCCGTCTGCTACCTCGACGGCTATGGGGTGAAAAAGGATGCGCAGCGCTTCAAGGAACTGAACGAGAAGGCCATCGCCATGGGCTGCGAAGAGGCTCTGACGCTCAAGGCCCGCCTTCTCCTCTACGGCAGCACGGCCTATCCGCACGATGTGCAGCAGGCCTTCCAATGCCTGAAAAAGGTGAAAGGCGGCACCTGCCACAGCATGAAATACAGCCTGATGGCCTCGTACTATATGATGATGGGCGACGAGAAGACCGCCTTGAAGACGATCCAAAAGGGCATCTCCTGTGGAGAAACCGCCTGCATCTTGGACTATCCTCGCTATCAGGCCTTCGGAATGGGCATGCCCCGGGACGAGCGTGCTGCCTTGGCAGAATACCGCCGGCTGAAAGAAAAGTATCATGGTGATGCAATTTATAAAATGATGGAGGCCCGTATCCTTGGCTATGCCACCGATACCACCCTCCTCGACAAGCCCCTGGCCCTGCGCCTCTTCCAAGAGGTCGGCGACGAACCGGGATATGAAAACTACGACAACATCGCCACTTCCTACATCTATGGCGAATTCACGCCTGTCGACACTGCCTTGGCGGTCCGCTACTGGTATCGTGGCGCACGCAAGAAGGATGTCGCCTCCATCAACAACCTGTGCCGCTACCACTCCATCAACGACAATACCGACAGCGTAGAGTACTACTACAAACTGGGCTACGAGCTGGAGAGCACCCAGGCCGCCGGTTACTATGCCCAGAAGGCTTTCGAGGCCGGCGACTACCAGACTGAGATACGCTATGCCCTCCAGGGCGCCGACTGGGGCGACGAAGAGCTCCGTGTGGCGGCAGGACGCACATACATGGAGATGGGCGATGCCGACAACGCACGCCGCTGCTTCGACATGGCCGTGGCCAACGGCAACCATGACGCCTACGTCTTCAAGGCCTCCCTCGCGGCCTCGGTGGACGGCAACCAGAAACAGGCCTTGAGGTTCCTTGAGGAAGGCGGCCGCAAAGGCTCGTCGGACTGCTGGCTGTCCCTCGGCTCGTACTACGAATCCCTCGAGAAACCCAACTTCCGCAAGGCTGCCGAGTGCTACGAGATGGCCTCCGTTCCGCAAGCCGACTACCAGCTGGCCCGCCTCTATCTCAACGGCTCGTTCGACACCCTCCCGGCCACCCGCGCCCGCGGCCATCAGCTCCTCTTGCGTTCCGCGCAGGCCGGCAACCGCGACGGCATGTACGCTCTCGGATACGACTACCAGCAGGGCATCGGCTGCGAGCAGAACCTCGACAGCGCCCTCTACTGGTTCCGCCAGCTGGCCGACCAGAACGACGGCGTCTCCCTCATGCAGCTGGCCGTAGCCTACGAGCACGGCCGCGGCGTGGAGCCCGATACCGCGATGGCTATGCAGTATTACCAGCGCGCCGGCGAGGCGGGTATCAGCGATGGCTACGCCTACCTCGGCGACTTCTACCGCAACGGCACCTCCACCATGGCTCCCGATTCGGCCCGCGCCTACGAGCTCTACCAGCAGGCCGCCGCCATCGAGAACGACAACGCCGCCGGTCTCTACTACGTCGGCGACTGCTACCTCCGCGGCATCGGTGTGCAGAAGGACACCACCCTGGCATTGCCCTACTTCCGCGACGCCGCCAAGGCCGGTTCCTACCGCTCCCTGGCCGTCATCGGCGACTACTACAACTACGGATGGCCCGGCGTGGAACGCAGCGGCGACACCGCCCTGGCCTACTACTACGAGGCCTCCAAGGGCGACGACCCCCGTGGCGACTACATGATGGGCCGCTACCTGTGGTCGCAGGAGGCCTATCCCCAGGCCTGGAGCTATCTCTCCAACGCCGCTGGCAACGGCAGCATCGAGGCCTATGTGCAATGCGGTCTGGCCCTGATGGTCGGCGCCGGTGTCGATGCCAACCCCGAGAAGGGCTACGCCATCCTGAGCGATGTATCCCACCTCGACGAAGAGGGTAGGGGCTACTATTTCCTCTCGCAGGCCCGCCTATACGGCATAGGCTGCGAGGCCGACACCGCCCTCTACCTCCGCTACCTCGACAGCTCCGCCACCATGGGCAACGCCGATGCCATGATGGAAATCGGCAACAACTACGCCGAAGGCGAACTGGTGCCGCGCGACACCGTGAAGACCCTCGAGTGGTACAACCGCGCCGTCGCCGTGGGTTCCACCACCGCCATGAAGCGTCTGGCCGGCAGCCACCAGAGTGGCGAGATTGTGCCCCTCGACAAGAAACGCGCCGTCGAACTCTACCAGATGGCCGCCGACCGCGGCGACCTCGAGGCCCTCTGCCGCCTCGGCCTCTGCTACGAGGAGGGCGAGGGCGTGGTCCTCAACAGCCGCAAGGCCTACAACCTCTACATGCAGGCCGCCGACCGTGGCTCCAACTACGGCATCTTCCTCGTGGCCATGTGCTACGTCGAAGGCGTATACGTGAAGGAGGACATGGAGCAGGCCGCACAGTGGTTCCTCAAAGGTGCCGAGGCCGGCGACGTCCGCTGCGCCTACTACATCGGCCAGCTCTACGCCAACGGCGAGGGTGTGAAGAAGAACAAGAAGGAAGCCAAGCGCTGGCTCTCCGTGGCCGCCGAGGCCGGCATGGAAGCCGCCGAGCAGGCCCTCCGCGAACTGTGATTCCTCTACCCACTACCAACTACGAACTACCAACTAAAACAAAAAAGAGACCCTTCCGGGTCTCTTTTCTGTTTTCATGTCTCACCGTTCGGTTACTCCTCAGCGTTCTTTTCGATGGCAAGCTTGCCTCTGTAGTATCCGCATTCGGGACAAACGTGGTGGTACATTACTTGTGCGCCGCAATTGCTGCAAGTGGTCAGCTGAGCGCTCTCCAACGCATCGTGCGTTCTTCTCTTGGCCGTTCTGGTCTGCGAGAATCTGTGTTTTGGATGTGGCATATTATTACTTTTTTTTATTTATTTATTTCAGCTTTTTCAGGGCTTCCCAGCGGGGGTCGATTTCGTCGTCGTCTTTCTCCTTCACCTCGTCCTCGTCGACGATGTACTTCGTCACCTCTGGGTCGCATTCTCCGTCGGGGTGCACATGCTGCATTGGGATGCGTACTGCCACGTACTCATACAGCCATTGTGCAAGGTCAATCTCGAAGGCGCTCTCCGGCAACACCACGACATCCTCGTCGTCCGTCGTTTCGGTGTCGCTGAAACGGACGCACAGATGCTCCTCGCCCTCGATGGGAACCACCAGGTCCCCCAGGCAACGGTCGCACATCGTGGTTACCTCCCCCTGCAGGGCGAAAGTGAACATCAACATGTGCTCCATGCGCTCCATTTTTGCTTCGATTTCTACCTTTCCTCCACGGATTTCATCGTTTTTCCATTCCTCAAAGAACTCGTCGGTCAGGGTAAACGGATAGGCGTAACTGCCTGGTTTTAAACCGCTAAACCTTATTGTTGTATCTTCTTTCTGGCTCATATTCACACTCCTATTGAGTTTGCAAAAATACGAACTTTTTTGAAACTGACAAAAAAAATCTCATTTTTGTTGTTTTTTTTCTCCTTCGCCTCGTCCCTTGTCCACCCCCTGCTCATCCTCAACCCATCGCCAACCCACCCCCAACCCATCGCCAGCTCACCCCCGGTCCATCCCCTTCGTACCCATCCCCGGTCAAAAACCCGTCCAAATCGCCCCTTTTCATATTGTTTTCATATACTTCTTATATACTTCTTATATAATTGCTATATACCATATATAAGAACTATATGAGAAGTATATGTGATGTATATGAGAACTATATAAGAAGGGTCGAATTTGGTACGAATGTGAGTCGAATAAAGGGCGGTGGTTTTTGGGTGAAATTGCATTATTTTGGGTGAATGGAGGGGGTGCGGGGAGCCTTCCGTTGGCGGTTTGGGTGCCTTTCGTTGGCGGTTGGGGGGTGGTTTGGGTGCCTTTCGTTGGCGCTGGGGGGATGGTTTGGGTGCCTTCCGTTGGCGCTGGGGATGCTATTTGGAGGGGGAGAATGGCTTTTTTTTTTCTCATATTGTAAAAAATTCGTATCTTTGCATTTTAAAAACATTGGTAATGGAGTTTGTAATTGGTATCATCTGTGGCGTTTTGCTGTCGCTCTTTTTTAGTCTGGGCCCGGCGTTCTTCGCGTTGATACAGAACAGTATACACCATGGTTTCCGCAAGGCTGTCTCCTTCGCTGCAGGCGTCAGCGCGAGCGATATTATCATTGTGTTGCTGATGCTCACGGTGCTGTCAAATCTGGATTTGAATGCCCTGTTGCACAATGTTTACGTCTCTATTATCGGTGGTGTGGCCACGGGAATTTTCGGTGTGCTGACCTATCGCAGCAAGGTGAAGGCGGCGGGCAACAGCGAGGGCCGCCTCAAGTTCAGCACCGAGCAGGTGACGCACAAGTGGGAGCTGATGCTCAAGGGCTTCTTGCTCAATGCTTTGAATCCTTTGATATGGCTTTATTGGGTGTCGATTATCACGTTCCTTTCGGCAGAGATGGACCTCAGTGTCAGCGAGCGCTACTATTTCTTTATCGGCATGCTGCTGGCCGTTTTCGGTACGGATGTGCTCAAGTGCCGCCTCGCCGCCATGCTGCAGCATTGGTTCACGGCCCGTATCATGAACATTTTCAACAAGATTACCGGTATCATCCTTATCGCGTTCTCGTTCTATCTCGTCATTTCGATGATTATCTACCAGACCAAGGGCGCGGACACCACGCCGCAGAATATGCAGAAGACGGGTATTGTGCAGAAGGTGCACGACCTGATGCGGCGCGATTCCAACGAGCGTGCGGACGAAAAAATGGACACCGCCTACATCACGCTGCTGCCTGATTCGATGGTGTCCGATTCGTTGGTCGATTCCGCCGTGCAGGTTGCGGACAGCCTGCCGGGCGGCGAGTGGTTTCAATAGACGATTTTGATGCTTCTTCCTTCGCTTCCAACCACATAGACTCCGTGGCAGGGTAGCGCTACGAATCCTCCGCGGCTTTCGGCTATGCGGCGGCCCATGAGGTCGCTGACGGTGAAGAGGCGGCCTTCCGTGCCGTCGATGGCGATGCCGCCGTCAACGGCGGTGATGGCTACGGCGGTGCTCTCGGCCGGGGTGATGCCGACGGGCTGCTCGCAGTGTTCCACGATGTTGCGGTCGCTCCAGCCGCTGGCTGCCGAGTAGGTGCTGCCGCTGTGGCAGGGCACCAGGACGGTGAAGTCCTCGATGGCCTGGAAGGCGTTGGTTCCCAGTGTGGGAGGGGCGGTGGAGAGGAGCTCGAGGGTGTCCATCGAGAGGCAGTTCTGGAAGGCGGTGCCGCCGATCATGGTGAGGGTGGTGGGCAGCACGATGCGCTCCAGCTGGTTGCAGTTCTCGAAGGCGCCGTCGGCGGTGCCCACAGTGCCTTCGGCCACCGTGAGGGTGCCGGTGTGGCTGCGCTGGGCGCGGATGGCGTAGTGGTTGAGGTAGAGTATGCCGTCGTCCTGCCAGTTGGCGGCGTTGGTGTAGAAGGCGCAGTCGCTGAAGGCTCCGAGGCCTATCCGTGCGAGGCCGTCGGGGAGCTCGACGCTCTCCAGCGCGGAGCAGAAGGCGAAGGCCAGCATGCCGATGGTGGTGACGCCTTCGGGGACGGTCACGGCCGTCAGGGCGTCGCAGTTCTGGAAGGCGCGGGCGTCGATTTCGGTGACGTTGTAGGAGGTGCCTTCATTGTCTACGGTGGCGGGGATCTGCAGGGTGCCCGTGGGTGGGGTCCTCTCGTCCCAGTTGGGATTGACGACCTTGACGTTGGCGGTGCCTGCAATGACGGTGTAGTAGAGGTACTGGCCCGTGGGGGCCGGGGCCCTAAAATCGAATGCCCTCGCCGCGGTGGCGGCGAGGAGCATTGCTATGATCAGAATTTTTTTCATTCCTATGGTTTATTTGTCGATGTCCACTCCGCGGGCGGCGAAGAGCAGTTCCATCATGCGGATGGCCGAGGTGCTGACGGGCGTGCCGGGGCCGAAGACGGCAGCCACGCCGGCCTTGAAGAGGTAGTCGTAGTCCTGCGGCGGGATGACGCCGCCGGCGACGACCATGATGTCCTCGCGGCCCAGCCTCTTGAGCTCTTCGATGACCTGCGGCAACAGTGTCTTGTGGCCTGCTGCCAGGGAGCTGGCGCCGAAGATGTGCACGTCGTTCTCCACGGCCTGCTTGGCGGCCTCGGCGGGAGTCTGGAACAGGGGACCCATGTCCACGTCGAAGCCCATGTCGGCGTAGCCCGTGGCCACCACTTTGGCGCCGCGGTCGTGGCCGTCCTGGCCCATCTTGGCCACCATCACGCGCGGACGGCGTCCTTCCATCTTGGCGAATTTGTCGGTGAGTTCCTGTGCGCGCTTGAAGGCGTCGCTCTCTTTGGTCTGGCTGCTATACACGTTGCTGATAAGGTTGATTTTGGCTTTGTAACGGCCGTAGATTTTCTCCAGGGCGTAGCTGATTTCGCCGAGGGAGGCGCGCTTGCGGGCGGCGTCGATGCTGAGTTCCAGCAGGTTGCCTTCGCCGGTGCGGGCGCACTCGGTCAGGCGGTCCAAGGCGGCCTGCACGGCCTCGTTGTTGCGCTCGGCGCGGAGCTTCTTCAGGCGCTCAATCTGGGCGTTGCGCACGGCGGTGTTGTCGATTTCGAGGGTCTCGATGGGGTCCTCGTGGGCGAGGCGGTACTTGTTGATACCCACGATGGTGTCCACGTTGGAGTCGATGCGGCTCTGCTTGCGGGCCGAGGCCTCCTCGATGCGCATCTTGGGCACGCCGCTCTCGATGGCTTTGGCCATGCCGCCGAGTTTCTCCACTTCCTGGATGTGGGCCCAGGCCTTGTGGGCTATCTCGTGGGTGAGGGTCTCGATGTAGTAGGAGCCTGCCCAGGGGTCGACCACGCGGCAGATGTTGGTCTCTTCCTGGAGGTAGATCTGCGTGTTACGTGCAATACGGGCGCTGAAGTCGGTAGGCAGGGCGATGGCCTCGTCGAGGGCGTTGGTGTGGAGGCTCTGGGTGTGGCCCAGGGCGGCGCCCATGGCCTCGATGCAGGTGCGGGCGACGTTGTTGAAGGGGTCCTGCTCCGTGAGGCTCCAGCCGGAGGTCTGGCTGTGGGTACGCAGGGCCAGGCTCTTGGGGTTCTTGGGGTTGAACTGGCTGACAATCTTGGCCCAGAGCATACGCGCGGCGCGCATCTTGGCGATTTCCATGAAATGGTTCATGCCGACGCCCCAGAAGAAGGAGAGGCGCGGGGCGAAGTCGTCGACGCTCATGCCTGCTTTCACGCCGGCGCGCAGGTACTCAAGGCCGTCGGCCAGGGTGTAGGCCAGCTCGATGTCGGCCGTGGCGCCGGCTTCCTGCATGTGGTAGCCGGAGATGGAGATGCTGTTGAACTTGGGCATGTGCTTCGAGGTGTACTCGAAGATGTCGGCGATGATCTTCATCGAGGGCAGGGGAGGGTAGATGTAGGTGTTGCGCACCATGAACTCCTTCAGGATGTCGTTCTGGATGGTGCCCTGCAGCTGGTCCTGCGTGACGCCCTGTTCCTCGGCGGCGATGATGTAGAAGGAGAGGATGGGCAGCACGGCGCCGTTCATGGTCATGGAGACGGACATCTTGCCGAGGTCGATCTGGTCGAAGAGGATCTTCATGTCGAGGATGCTGTCGATGGCCACACCGGCCTTGCCGACGTCGCCGACGACGCGCTCGTGGTCGGAGTCGTAGCCACGGTGGGTGGCGAGGTCGAAGGCGCAGGAGAGGCCTTTCTGTCCGGCGGCGATGTTGCGGCGGTAGAAGGCGTTGCTCTCTTCGGCGGTGGAGAAGCCGGCATACTGGCGGATGGTCCAGGGGCGCATCACGTACATGGTGCTGTAGGGGCCACGCAGGAACGGGGCGATGCCGGCGGCATAGTTCAGGTGCTCCATGCCCTCGAGGTCTTTTTTGCCGTAGGCGGGCTTCACATCGATCTGCTCCGGAGTCTTCCAGTTCTTCTCAATATGGTTCTCTTTCTCCCATTTCTCGAACGATTCGCGCCCTTTTTCCACGGCGCGGAAGTCGACTTTTGAAAAATCAGGTCTCATTATCAGTACTTTATTGTTTAATCAATCATTAACTTTGAAATGCAAATATAATAAAACTTTTTATATTGAAGAAATCTTTTTTTCAATCGGGGAAGAATGAGATGTCTTTCTTGCACACTCCTCCGTCGTTGTGACACACGCCTCCGTTGTTGTGACACACTCCTCCGTCCGCACTCTGTGCGGCCACCTCCCCTAGCTTTGGGGAGGAGTGAAGATGGCGGCGTCGCAAACTTGGCTGCGCCCCTAAGTTAGGGGAGCTGGCAGCCCGTCAGGGCTGACTGAGGAGTGTGTAGGGTAGGCGAGGTGTGTGTGAATGGGTAGTGTGCAAAAAAATATTTTTTGTGTATTATAAAAAAAGTTGTATTTTTGCAGTTTGAAATAGAACGCATTTTATAGACTATAAATGATGATAAATATCACATTACCTGACGGTTCGGTACATCAGCACGAGGCTGGTGTCACCCCTCTAGATATAGCAAAAAGCATCAGCGAGGGCCTTGCACGCAACGTCCTTGCTGCCAAAGTGAACGATAAGGTGACGGAACTCTACCGTCCCATCAACGAGGATGCCACCGTGCAGTTGCTCACCTGGAACGACGAGGAGGGCAAGGAGACTTTCTGGCACACCTCGGCCCACCTGCTGGCTTCGGCCATCGAGCTGCTCTACCCTGGCGTGAAATTCGGCTTCGGCCCCGCCATCGAGAACGGTTTCTACTACGACATCGACTTCATGGACTACCAGGTCTCCAGCGAGGACTTCCCGAAGATTGAGAAGAAAATGATGGAACTGGTGCAGGCCAAGACCGCCATCACGCGCCGCGAGGTGACCAAGGCCGAGGCCATCGACTTCTTCACCAAGAAAGGCGACGAGTACAAGCTGGAGCGCATCAGCGAACTCAACGACGGCGAAATCAGCTTCTACGACAGCGGTGCCTTCACCGACCTCTGCCGCGGTCCGCACCTGGTGGACTTCAGCGCCATCAAGGCTGTGAAGCTCATCTCGCTGGCCGGCGCCTACTGGCGTGGCGACGAGCATCGCAAGCAGCTCACCCGCGTCTACGCCATTTCCTTCCCCAAGAAAAAGGAACTCGACGAATACCTGACCATGCTCGAGGAGGCCAAGAAGCGCGACCACCGCAAGATTGGCAAGGAGATGGGTCTCTTCATGTTCAGCGACATGGTGGGCAAGGGCCTTCCCATCTGGCTGCCCAAGGGCACTGACCTGCGCCTGCGCCTGCAGGAGTACCTGAGTCGTATCCAGAAGCGCTACGGCTACAAGCAGGTCATCACCCCGCACATCGGTGGCAAGCAACTCTACGTCACCAGCGGCCACTGGGACCACTACGGCGCCGACTCCTTCCGCCCCATCACCACCCCCGAGGAGGGCGAGGAGTACCTGCTGAAGCCCATGAACTGCCCGCACCACTGCATGATCTACAAGAACGAGCCCATGAGCTACAAGGACCTGCCGCTGCGCATCGCCGAGTTCGGCACCGTCTACCGCTACGAGCAGAGCGGCGAGCTCCACGGCCTCACGCGCGTGCGTTCATTTACTCAGGACGACGCCCACATCTTCTGCCGCCCCGACCAGGTGAAGGAAGAGTTCATCAAGGTGATGGACATCATCGCCATCATCTTCAAGGCTTTGAATTTTGAGAACTTCGAGGCGCAGATTTCGCTCCGCGACCCCAACAATACAACCAAATACGTCGGCACCGACGAGAACTGGGCCAAGGCCGAGCAGGCCATTGTCGAAGCCTGCAAGGAGAAGGGTCTTCCCGCCCGCGTGGAGTTGGGCGAGGCCGCCTTCTACGGTCCCAAACTGGACTTCATGGTGAAGGATGCCATCGGCCGCCGCTGGCAGCTGGGCACCATCCAGGTGGACTACAACCTGCCCGAGCGCTTCGGTCTGGAATACATCGGTTCCGACGGCCAGAAGCACCGTCCGGTGATGATCCACCGCGCCCCCTTCGGTTCCATGGAGCGCTTCTGCGCCGTGCTGATAGAGCACACGGGAGGAAAATTCCCGCTGTGGCTCACGCCCGACCAGTTCATGATCCTGCCCGTCAGCGAGAAGTACATCGACGAGGCCCGCGCCATGAAGGCCCGCCTCGAGGACCTCGGCCTGCGCGGCACCATCGACGAACGCAGCGAGAAAATCGGCCGCAAGATTCGCGACGCCGAACTGGCCAAGGTGCCCTTTATGCTCATCCTGGGCGAGAAAGAGGTTGCTGACGGCACTGTCAGCGTGCGCCGCCAGGGTGCAGGCGACCTGGGCAGCATGACGCCCGAAGCCTTCGCCAAGATCATTGAGGATGAGATTGCCGAGGTGATGAAATAGAAACAATTAATATAGGAGAACCAAGTTATAGCAGCACCTTTCAAACCCCTACCCGTAGGGAACAACAACCGGAACCGCGGCCCCGTCCGCAAAGAGCCTGAGCACCTCATCAACGAGCGCATCGATGTGCCGATGGTGCGTGTGGTAGGCGATGGCATGGAACCCGCCATCATGAACACCAAGGAGGCCTTGCGCCGCGCCTACGACCAGGGACTGGACCTGGTGATGATTTCGCCCACCGCCAACCCGCCGGTGTGCAAAATCATCGAGTACCAGAAGTTCCTCTACGAGCAGAAGAAGCGCGAGAAGGAACGCAAGGCCAACTCGAGCAAGATTGTCATCAAGGAAATCCGTCTCAGCCCGCAGACCGACGACCACGACTTCGAGTTCAAGCTCAACCATGCCATCCGTTTCCTCAAGGAGGGCAACAAGGTGAAGGTCGACGTCTTCTTCCGCGGCCGCAGCATCGTCTACAAAGAGCAGGGCGAGCAGCAGCTGTTGAAGTTCGCCGAGGCGCTGCTGGAATACGGCAAGCCTGAGCAGATGCCGCGCCTCGAAGGCAAGCGCATGCTCATGATCATCGCCCCCAAGAAGTGAAATCCAAGTGTATCAACATATAGTCTAACTTAAAAAAAAACAGTAAAGTAATGCCTACAATGAAAACCAAAGCCGCTGCCAAGAAGCGTTTCACCTTCACCGGCACCGGTAAAATCAAGCGCAAGCATGCTTACCACAGTCACATCCTGACCAAAAAGGAGACGACCCAGAAGCGCAACCTCGACCACACCGCCCTCGTGAGCCGCGACGACGAGAAGCGCGTCAAACGTATGCTGCTTGCCTAGGACACCCTAGGATACCCTAGGCTTTCCTAGAAAGAAACAGGAGTTATTAACCATTGTTACAGCGCAAACAAGTGCAGCGGGCTTTAAAAGTTAAGAGTTAAAAGTTAAGAATTCTCATAACTCATAACTGCCAGGTTGCCGCCTGAACGAAAAACAAATTAAAAAAAATCTATGCCAAGATCAGTCAATGCCGTTGCTTCAAGAGCACGCAGAAAGAAAATCCTCAATCGCACCAAAGGTTATTGGGGCAGAGGTAAAAACGTATGGACCGTCGCCAAGAACAAGTGGGAGAAAGGTCAGACCTACGCCTACCGCGACAGAAAGAACAAAAAGCGCGAGTTCCGTTCGCTGTGGATCAACCGTATCAATGCCGGTTGCCGCATCAACGGTATCTCGTACTCCGTTTTTATGGGCGAACTTCACAAGAACAACATCGAGCTTAACCGCAAGGTGCTTGCCGACCTCGCTATGAACAATCCCGAGGCTTTCAGCGCCGTTGTGAAGATGGTAAAGAAATAAATTAACCTGTAAAAAATCTATTTGTCATGGGAAAAACTGAATTAATGCAATATGTAGAGAATTTGGTGGAGCGCAAGGAGTTCCCCGAGTTCAAGGCTGGCGATACCATCACTGTCCATTACAAGATTAAGGAAGGAAACAAAGAGAGAATCCAGAACTTCCAGGGCGTTGTCCTGCAGCGCAGTGGAAGCGGAGCTACCGAGACCTTTACTGTCCGCAAGATTACGAACGGCGTCGGAGTGGAACGTATCTTCCCCTTTGCCAGCCCGTTCATCGAGCAGATCGACGTCAACAAGCGTGGTGCTGTGCGCCGCGCCCGTATCTTCTATCTGCGCAATCTTACCGGTAAGAAAGCCCGTATCAAGGAGAAGAGACACTAGTCTGCAACCCTTGCGATATGCTTGGAAGAGAGAGGCGCCCCCGGGGTGCCTCTTTTTTTTATTTGTGTATTCCGATTTTTATTCGTATCTTTGCACCATGAAACGAATACTTTTTGTCTGTCACGGAAACATCTGCCGCAGCCCCATGGCTGAGTTCGTCTTCAAGCGCCTGGTGCGCCGCGCCGGGCTGGAGGAGGAGTTCGAGGTGGCCTCTGCCGCCACCAGCGACGAGGAGGTGGGCAACCCCGTCTACCCCTTGGCCAAGCGCACCCTCGCCGAGCACGGCATCGGATGCCCCGGCAAGACGGCGCGCCAGCTCACCCCCGACGACTACCGCCACTACGACATGCTCATCGGCATGGACGGCCAGAACCTCGCCAACATGGAACGCCTCTTCGGCGGCGATCCGGAAGAGAAGCTCTCCCTCCTGCTGGACCACACCCCCGAGAGCGACACCAAGCACCACCGTCGCGACGTCTCCGACCCCTGGTACACACGCAAGTTCAACATTGCCTGGGACGACATCAACACCGGCTGCACGGCCCTCTTCGAAAAACTCACCGCCGGCCATGAGTGAGCCCGTCGTCGACTTCGAGCAGGTGGAGGCCATGGGCATCTCGCGCCCGGCCTACGACGAGGTGCTCGATATCCTTGGCCACGCGCCCTCCATCGACGAGCTCTCCACCCTGCTGGCCATGTGGGAGAGCAACGGCAAGCAGCAGAGCCTCTACGGCTGGCTGCGGGGCCAGCACCATGTGGTGGAGCGCAACGACTACCTCTACGACGGCTCCGCCGACCACCGCGCCATCCGCGAACCCAAAGTCAAGGAGTGTCTCGACATAGCCCTCCAGCTGTGCCGCGACATCCGTTTCGGCGATGCCCCCTGTTGCCTCGCCACCGGAATGCTGCTCTATATGTTGGGCAACGTCAGCAGCGAATTCGCCGACTCGGAGTATGCCCGTCGCTGCCTCCACCTGGTGGAACAGCCCATGGCCGCCGGCGGGCACAACGACGATTGCCAATACACCGAGATGATTCTCGCCGCCCTCGAGTCTGGCGCCATGCTCGATGCGCAGGCCCCTGTGGCCCGAGGAGGCCTCTTCTGCTCCCTGCTGCGGTTCCTGCAGCCCCAGGGCTTCGACATCCTGGCGCCGCGCGAGGTGCGCTTGGATGCCTTCCTTTTCGGCGAGGAGGCGGGGCGCTACCTCGTGGCCCTGCCCGAGAGCCGGGACGACGACTTCCTCCTCAAAATGGACGAGGCACGCCTCAACTGCTGCTTCCTCGGACGCATCACCAAGAACCGCATCCTCGTCGACGGCTTCGACTTCGGCCCCGTCGGACACTACCTCCACCCTCGGAAATGAAAAAAAACAAATCGAAGACCTTTCGGATATTCCACACCCGATTTCCCCCATGGTGTACCACCTGATAGAGGATTAGGACCCTTTCTCAATCGGAAACCTCAATTAGAACGAAAAGAACTATCAGAGATTTTCTTCTCTTTGTTCTTTTCATTCTGATTGAGTTTTTTTTTGTTCTTTCAGTTCTGATTGAGCATTGATTTTGAGCATTGCTTCTGATTGGAGGTGCGGCGGAAAAGGGTGAAAATGTCAAATCTGCCCGTCCGAAACCCTCCTGGATGCCTGTTTTGGGTCTTAAAATGCACTGAATGACAGTGATAATCTCCTTACCATGTCCTTACCAACTCCTTACCAACTCCTACCCAACTCCTACCATGGTGGGAGATGGCAGGGTGGAGAAAGGGTTTTGGAGAGGTGAAAATGTCAAGGCGGAGGGAGAGTGGCGGGGGCCGGCCGGCGGGTGGGCGCCGGGAGGCGGCGGGGGCGGTTGGGGCGGTTGTTGAAAAGTTGTTGCGGCAGGTGTCGTTTTTTTTGTGTATTTTTGCAGTCTATTATTAACTGAAAATAAATACTAAAAAGATGACTTTGAGAGAATTGGGAAAGAAGGTGAGGTTGACGGCGGCGTGCGTTGCCGTGGCGTTGGCCTTTGCCGGCTGTTCCGGCGGCGGCCCGAAGGCCGTGGAGGTGAGCAAGGCGTCCGACCTGGCGGGGCTGCGAGTGGGCTGCACGGCGGGGTCGATATACGAGATGATGCTATCGCAGCGCGCGGACATCGAGCTGTCCACGTTCAACGCCCCGAGCGACGACGTGGAGGCGCTGGTGAGCGGCAAGGTGGATGTGATGGTGGAGGACGACACGTTTATGTCGCCCGAGGAGATGGCGCGCACGGGCATCAAGCTGGCGTTCCGGGGCAAGACGCAGTTCCCGGTGGCCTTTGCCTTCAGCAAGGGCAACGCCGCGACGGCGCCGGTGCGCGAGGGTTTGAGCCGTTTCATCGACTCGCTGCGCGGTACGGGCGAGTTGCAGAAGATGTACGACCGGTGGTTTGAGTGCGACACGCCGTCGCGGGTGCCGATGCCCGACCTGGGGCCCGAGCCCGAGGGCAAGCCCATCAAGGTGGGCCTGGTTGTCAACATGCCTCCCATTGCCTTCTCCGTGGGCAAGGACTGGCGCGGTTTCGATCCGGAGGTGCTGCTGCGCTACAGCCGCTATGCGGGGCGTCCGGTGGATATCAATTATGTGCCCCTGGCGTCGGCCACCACGGCGCTGCAGACGGGCAACATCGACATACTGTGCGGAGGAATCTTCGTCACCGAGGAGCGGCAGAAGACCATCGACTTCTCGTCGGTGCACTACTATGCCTATCCGGGCTTCTTTGTCAGGGCCGCCGGCGCCGCCGGCGTGCAGGCGGGCTTCTGGGAGCGCATGCGCCAGACGGTGCACAACAACCTCATAGTGGAGGCGCGCTGGCGCTACATATTGGAAGGCCTGTGGGAGACGGTGAAGATATCGCTGCTGTCCATCCTGCTGGGGTCGCTGCTGGGCGCGGGTGTGTGCTGGATGCGCATGAGCCGACGCCGCTGGGTGAGCCAGACGGCGAAGGCGTACATCAGCCTGATGCGCGGCATACCGATGCTGGTGTTCCTGATGATTATGTTCTACGTGGTGCTGGCGGGCACGGGCCTGAGCGCCACGATGGTGGCGGTGGTGGCCTTTGCGCTGAACTTCGCCGCCTATGTGAGCGAGATGTTCCGCACGGCCATCGACTCGGTGGGCAAGGGGCAGACGGAGGCGGGCCTGGCCATAGGCTTCACGCGGTGGCAGACGTTCGTCTACATTGTGGCGCCGCAGGCGCTGCGCAGCGTGATGCCGGTCTACAAGGGCGAGGCGGTGTCGCTGGTGAAGAACACCTCCATCGTGGGCTACATAGCCATCCAGGACCTTACGCGTGCCAGCGACATGATACGCAACCGCACCTTCGACGCCTTCTTCCCCCTGCTGTTGGTCACCGTCATCTATTTTGTCCTTGCCTGGCTACTGGGCAAGTTGCTTGACTTAACCGTAAGAAACACCGCAAAGAAATGATTACCATCAAACACCTCAGCAAGCAATATATCAATCCCGACGGCACCGTTTTCAAGGTGCTCAAGGATGTCAACTGCGAAATCAATCCCGGCGAAGTCATCAGCATTATCGGGCCTTCGGGCACGGGCAAGAGCACTTTCCTGCGTGCCATCAACCTGCTGGACCCGCCGACGGGCGGCGAGATACTGTTCGACGGCGAGAACATCCTCGCCAAGGGCTATCCGCTGAACAAGCTGCGCCAGAAGATGGGCATGGTGTTCCAGAGTTTCAACCTCTTCGAGCACCTGAGCATCCTGGACAATGTGACCTTTGCGCCGATGAAGCTGCACCACCTCGACCGCCGCCAGGCCGAAGAGGAGGCCATGGCCATGCTGCGCAAGGTGGGCATGGCCGAGAAGGCCAATGCCATGCCGTCCGACCTCTCTGGCGGACAGAAGCAGCGCGTGGCCATAGCGCGCTGCCTGGCGATGCATCCCGAGGTGATACTCTTCGACGAGCCCACGTCGGCCCTCGACCCCACGATGGTGGGCGAGGTGCTGAGCGTGCTGCGCCAGCTGGCCTCCGAGGGCATGACGATGCTCATCGTCACCCACGAAATGAAATTCGCCCGCGATGTCAGCACACGCATATTCTTCATGAACGATGGCATCATCTACGAGGACGGCACCCCGCAGCAGATCTTCGAGAACCCGGTGCACAGCGCCACGAAAGCCTTTGTGCAGCGGATCCGCAAGGCGGTCTTCGAGGTGGACGGTCCGGACTACGACATGCTGGGCGTGCATTCGCAGATGGACGCCTTCTGCAACAAATACCATATCGCGGACAAGGGCGTGGCGGCCGGCCGCATAGTCGACCTGGTGGCCGAGAAGGTCATGCCGACGGCCTATCCCTACACACTGCGACTGACATACAGCGAGCTGAACGATGTTGCGTCGCTCGACGTCATGAAGGAGCGCCTGGAGGCCTCGCCGCTGCTGGGCGCCGACGCCGGGGTGGCGGAGGAGCTGCGCCGGCTGTGCAGGGAGATAGTGGAGGAGCCCACCACGCGGGGCTTCAGGGTGAAGTTCATCCTGTAGGCCTCACGCCAACCGTTCACCGTTAATCACCAACCGACACAACAGATGGCCAAAAAGACAGACACCGATTCGCCGTTGATGCGGCAGCACGCCGAGCTGAAGAAGAAATTCCCCGACGCGATGCTGCTGTTCCGCGTGGGCGACTTCTACGAGACCTTCGGCGAGGATGCCCGCAAGGCTTCGCAGGTGCTGGGCATCACGCTGACGCGCAAGGCTGCGGGCGCCGGCACCTATACCGACCTGGCGGGCATACCCTACCACGCTGTGGAGCAGTACCTGCCGCGCCTGGTGCGTGCCGGCATGAGGGTGGCCATCTGCGAGCAGCTGGAGGACCCCAAGACGGTGAAGGGCCTCGTCAAGCGCGGCATCACCGAGCTGGTGACCCCCGGCGTGGCCTACAACGACATGGTGCTCGAGGTGAAGGAAAACAATTTCCTCTGCGGATTGCACATCACGGACAAGATTCACGGTATCAGCTTTCTGGATGTGTCGACAGGCGAGTTCTATGTGGCCCAGGGCGACCTGACCTACATCGACAAGCTGCTGACCAACTTCCACCCCTCGGAGGTGGTGGTGCAGAGGAAGAAGCTGCGCTGGTTCCAGGAGCACTTCGCCGAGAAGTACTATACCAACACCTTCGACGACTGGGTCTTCGCGCCCGATTTTGCCAACGAGTTGTTGCTGAAACAGTTCGGCACGTCGTCGCTGAAAGGCTTCGGCGTGGAGGACCTGGATATGGGCATCATTGCCGCCGGTGCGGTGCTCTACTACCTGCAGGACACGCAGCACGACCGCACGCAGAACATCACCCACCTGAGCCGTGTGGAGCGCGACCGCTATGTGTGGCTGGACCGTTTCACGGTGCGCAACCTGGAGCTGGTCGCCTCGCCCAACGACAATGCGCGGACGTTGCTCGACGTGCTGGACCAGACACTTACGCCCATGGGCAGCCGTTTGTTGAAGCGTTGGGTGCTGATGCCGCTGAAGGAGGTGTCTGCCATCGAGGAGCGCCTCGGTGTGGTGGACGGCCTGCTGCGCGACGGCGAGCTGCGGCAGCGGCTGCAGGTGTGCGTGAAGGAGATAGGCGACCTGGAGCGACTGGTGACCAAGGCCGCCGTGGGACGTATTAATCCGCGCGAGATGCTGCAGATGAAGCGCGCCCTGGACGCCGTGGGGCAGGTGAAGAAGCTCTGTGCGTCGGCGCAGGGCCCCCTGGCCAGCCTGGGAGAGCGGCTGAATCCCTGCACGTCGCTGGCCGAGCGTATCGGCCGTGAGGTGATGGAGGAGCCGCCGGCGAAGGTGGAGAAGGGCGGAGTGATAGCCGCGGGCGTCAATGCCGAGCTGGACGAGCTGCGCGCCATGGCGGGTTCCGGCAAGGAATACCTGCATTCCATCCAGCAACGCGAGAGCGAGGCCACGGGCATCCCGTCGCTCAAGATAGGGTTCAACAACATTTTCGGATACTACTTCGAGGTCTACAACACCCACAAGGACAAGGTGCCGGCGGAGTGGACGCGGAGGCAGACGCTGACCAATGCCGAGCGCTACATCACGCCCGAGCTGAAGGAATACGAGGACAAGATTCTCGGTGCCGAGGAGCGCATGCAGGCGCTGGAGGTGCAGCTGTTCGGCCAGCTGATGACGGCGGTGACGGAGTTTGTGCAGCCCATACAGTACGACGCCCAGCTCATAGCCCACATCGACTGCCTGCAGAGTTTCGCGGAAGTGGCGCTGGAGGGCGGATACTGCCGTCCGGAACTGACGGAGGACAACAAACTGCTCATCCTCGAAGGGCGCCATCCGGTCATCGAGACACAGATGCCCCCGGGAGAGCAGTATGTGAGCAACGACGTGACCCTCGACACGGAGAGCAACCAGATCATGATCATCACCGGCCCCAACATGAGCGGCAAGTCGGCGTTGTTGCGCCAGACGGCCTTGATTGTGCTGATGGCGCAGATGGGGTGCTACTGCCCCGCCAAGCGCGCCACGGTGGGAGTGGTGGACAAGGTCTTCACGCGCGTGGGCGCGAGCGATAATATATCCAGCGGCGAGAGCACCTTCATGGTGGAGATGAACGAGACGGCGAGCATCCTGAACAACGTCAGCGACCGGTCGCTGGTGCTGCTGGACGAGATTGGCCGCGGCACGTCGACCTACGACGGCATCTCCATTGCGTGGGCCATTACGGAGTTCCTACACAACAATAAGAAGGCGCGGCCGAAGGTGATGTTCGCCACGCACTACCACGAACTGATAGACATGGAGCAGCAGTTCGAGCGTATACACAACTACCACGTGAGTGTGAAAGAGATCGACGGGCGCGTCATCTTCCTGCGCAAGCTGGTGCCTGGCGGCAGCGAGCACAGCTTTGGCATCCATGTGGCCCGCCTGGCTGGCATGCCGCCCCAGGTGCTGAACCGCGCCAGCGCCATGTTGCAGATGCTCGAGGAGAAAAATGCACGTCCGTCGGACGATGCCAAAGGGTCAAAAAATGGAAAAATCGGTCCGAAAAAAGACGATTTGGCAGGCTGTCAGCTCAGTTTTATCCAGTTGGACGACCCCACTTTGCTGGAGATTAAGGATAAGATATTAGGTATTGATATTGACACACTTACGCCGCTCGAAGCGCTGTTGAAACTGAACGAAATCAAAAAAATTGTGGCAAAAAATTAAAAAATATTTTGCCAGTTTGAAAAAAGTTTGTACTTTTGCACCCGTTTTCGGAACCGAGAGGTGAAGAAAAGAGCGGTTTGAAATGGTAAAAAAACGCGATGCGGAAATAGCTCAGTTGGTAGAGCACGACCTTGCCAAGGTCGGGGTCGCGAGTTCGAGTCTCGTTTTCCGCTCAGGTCTCCTAAATCAGAGAGAGAAAGGCTCTGGTGGTGGAATGGTAGACACGAGGGACTTAAAATCCCTTGCCCGCAAGGGCGTGTGGGTTCAAGTCCCACCCGGAGTACCAAAAAGAAAAAGAAAACGCGTTTGCGGAAATAGCTCAGTTGGTAGAGCACGACCTTGCCAAGGTCGGGGTCGCGAGTTCGAGTCTCGTTTTCCGCTCAAGGGACGAAAGTCCGGAAAGAGTAATTTGAAATGCTGCTGCAGCGGCAAAGTCCATGTCCACAAAAGATGCCTCCCGGGGAGGCCGATGCACGTTGCAGGAACACAAGCGAAAGAAAGAGAAAAAAATGTCTTGGTAGCTCAGCTGGTAGAGCAATTGACTCTTAATCAATGGGTCCAGGGTTCGAATCCCTGCCAGGACACTTATCGCGGGGTGTAGCGCAGTTGGCTAGCGCGCCACGTTCGGGACGTGGAGGCCGGAAGTTCGAGTCTTCTCACCCCGACACAAGAAAGCCTCGCCTTCGCGAACCTTACCGCCGCCACTTTAGCTCAGTTGGTAGAGCAACGCATTCGTAATGCGTAGGTCTGCGGTTCGAGTCCGCAAAGTGGCTCTAAGGAAAAAGACAGGACATGTGCCTGTCTTTTTTTGTTTTAAAAAAGTATTAACAAACAAAAAAAACACAGTAATGGTAAAACAGTACGAAACCGTTTTCATTGCAACTCCCGTTTTGTCTGAAGAACAGATGAAGGAAACGGTAAAGAAGTACGTCGATCTGCTGACCTCGAAGGGCGCCGAGATCGTGTACGAGAACAACTGGGGCATGCGCAAGCTGGCCTATCCTATCCGTAAGAAGACCACCGGCTTCTACTATCTCATTGAGTTCCGCGCCGAAGGTAGCGTCATCAACGACCTCGAGATCGCCTATAAACGCGACGAGCGTCTGCTCCGCTTCCTCACCGTGAGCCTGGACAAGCACGCCGTGGCCTACAACGAGAAGAAACGTAACGCCAAGAAGGCCGCTGCCGAAGCTCCCGCCGAGGCATAAGATTAGTTTAAAGTTGAAAGATTAAAGTTTAAAGTAAAATGGCTAACGAGACCGAAATCAAATATTTGACCCCTATCGCTGTGGAGACCCAGCGTAAGAAATACTGCCGTTTCAAAAAGCTCGGTATCAAGTATATCGACTATAAGGATGCCGACTTCCTGCTGAAGTTCGTCAACGAGCAGGGCAAGATTCTGCCCCGCCGCATCACCGGCACCTCGAACAAGTACCAGAAAAAAGTGTCGCAGGCTATCAAGCGCGCTCGTCACATCGCCCTGATGCCCTACGTCGCCGATTGTCTCAAATAAACAATGGAGGAAGAATAGATGGAAATCATACTTAAGCAAGATGTGGCCAACCTGGGCTACAAGGACGAAATCGTCAACGTCAAGAACGGCTATGCCAACAACTATCTTCTTCCCATGGGCATGGCTATCATCGCCACTCCCGTCAACAAGAAGATCCACGCCGAGAATATGCGTCAGCGCGCCCACAAGGAGGAAGCCCTCCGCAAGAACGCCGAGACCCAGCAGGCAGCCCTCAACGGCAAGACCGTGAAGATCATCGCCAAGGTCGGCGAGAACGGTCAGCTCTTCGGTGGCATCAACAACATCATGGTTGCCGAGGCCCTGAAGGAGCAGCACAACTACGATGTCGATCGCAAGCAGATTAGCGTCGAGGCCATCAAGACCGTCGGTACCTACACCGCCAAGGTCAATGTCTACAAAGAGATCAAGGCCGAGCTGCACGTCGAGGTGGTTGCCGAATAAGGCAGAACGCCAAAGGCGAAAACGAACGAAAAAAGCGGCCCACGGATACCCCGTGGGCCGCTTTTCTGTGGATAGGGCGGGGCTTTTTTTATTCCCTAATCTGCAATAAGTATCACATATCGAATACCTAATAGTGATGATTTGATAAAAAAAACTTTCTATGTCGGAAAAATTTTGTATTTTTGCACCGCGTTTGTAGTAAAAAAATGATAAAATAAAATAGAAATGAAAAAAGTAATCTCCTCATTGCTAGTGGCCGCAATGGCCATATGTGTCAACACCGCCAAGGCTGACAACATCAGCCTGGAAGAGGCCAGAGAGGCTGCGGCCTATTACATGGGCTACTATACTGGTGCCGACAAGCTGAGCGCGAACGACCTCACCCTCGTTCACCAGATCGACAACGAGAAGTTGGGCGTCCCCGCCTCGTATTTCTTCAACGTGGGCAGCGACGGCTGGATCATCATGGCCGGCACCACCATTATCGACCCCATCATCGGATACTCCGCCGAGGGCTCGCTCGTGATGGAAGATCTGCCTGCCAATATGCTGTGGTGGGTGAATGGATACACCAAGATGGTGAAGGGGCTCCAGGAGTTCGATGCCGAGAACGACTACACCTACCCTGACCACGAAGTGTGGACTGCCCTGAAGGGCAAGAGCTACAAGGGCGACACCAAGGCCAACCAGCATGTGTTGACCCAGATGACATGGGGCCAGGGCGATGCAAATACCCCTACGTACAATATGCTCTGCCCGCAGGACACTGGCGGAAGATATTCTATGGTGGGTTGTGTGGCTACGGCCATGTCGCAGATGATGCGTTACTACAGATACCCCAGCAAGGCCTCGGGTACCGCTATCTATGTGTTGCGTAGTGTTTTGGCCAATGCAGATAAGCAGAAGATGCCGAATATTCAGCTCAAAATCAACTACGACACCATGGAGCCTTTCGACTTCGACAAGATGCCCAACAAGCCCACCAGCGGTGGTCATCGGATCTGCTCCGAAGAGAATATGCGCGAGGTGGCCCGTTTGAGCTACTACGCCGGCGTTGCTGTCCACATGGGTTACACGCCTGACGGCAGTGGCGCCTACAGCCCCGATGTGCCCAATGCGATGAAAAAGCACTTCAAGTATACACAGGGCACTGTCGTGTACCGCGACCGTAATGCATCGACCTATATGGATAGAATCCGTGCCGTCTTGACGAGCGACAATGTGGCCTATATGGGTGGTGTGTCTTCCACGGGTGAAGGACGTGATGCTGCCGGTCATGCATGGCTTTGCGTCGGATACATGGAGAACAATGTTAACCAGTACTATATGAACTGGGGCTGGGAAGGCGGTGGAAACGGCTTCTTCAACCTCGGCGGCAACAATATGCCTATCCAGTATTATGGCTATAATTTCAATCAGAATCAGGAGTTCATTGAAGGTATGGTCCCCGACAATGGTGTGGGTATCGACCAGGTCGACGGTTCGGAACTTGGCGATGCCTATCCCAACCCCGCCATCCATGCTGTCACGCTGCCTTACAACACCCCCAATGCCACCAACATGGTCATCTACAACATTGAGGGCAAGGTCGTGGCTACCTATCCTGTGCATGCCGGTACTGGCGAACTGACGGTGAATGTAGAAGGAATGCCTACGGGTATGTACATCTACCGCATGAACAGCGTTAGTGGCCGCTTCATGGTGAAATAAATTTTTTTGATTTGTAACATTGGGTGGGCCGGCGCTTTGCGCCGGCCCACCTTTTTTTTACATCGGCAGTGTGACGATGAAGGTCGACCCCTGCCCTGGTTCGCTCTCGAGGGTTATGTGGCCATGGTGCAGCTTCACCACCTGCGCCACATAGTTCAGCCCGATGCCGAAGCCTTTCACGTTGTGCACATTGCCCGTGGACACGCGGTAGAACTTCTCGAAGACATGCTTCTGGTCGGCCTTGGAGATGCCGATGCCGTGGTCTTTCACGCTCAGCTCCAGCATGCCGTTGACGGTGCGGGTGCTCACCGTGATGTCGGGTGCCTCGGTGGAGTATTTGATGCCGTTGTCGATGAGGTTGTAGACCAGGTTGGTCAGGTGCAGCTCGTCGGCCACAATAACCGACGGGTCGGCCTGGAGGTCCGTGGTCAGCTGGCCGCCGCGGTTGGCCACGGGCAGCGTGAAGCTGGTGGACACCTTGCTGATGATTTGGTGCACATCGACCTCCTTGGGGTTGATGCGGAAGTTCTTGTTGGACATCTTGGCGCTCTGCAGGATGGTCTCCACGAGCACGCGCATACGCTGGTTCTCGTCGTTGATGATGCCGATAAAGTTCTGACGCGAAGCGGCATCCTGCGAGATGGACTCGTCGCGCAGCATCTCGCAGGCCAGTCCGATGGTGGCCAGGGGGGTCTTGATCTCGTGGGTCATGTTGTTGATGAACTCCGACTTCATCTGGTCCAGCTTGCGCTGGTTGGCCATGGCCCGGAGCGAGATGATGAACATGGCCGCGATGATTATCACCAGGAAGAAACTCAGGTAGACGAAGAGGTTGGAGTTGCGCTGCAGGAACAGCTGGGCGCTGGGGAACGACAGGATGATGAAGAACTGGCTGTTGGACACCACGCCGGCGGGATGGAAGTTGTAGCGGTAGGGCGACTCCTCGAGCTGCTGCTCGTGCTGGGGGTCGGAACTGTAGAGGAACGACCGTTCGGTGCCGTTGTAGAGGCCCACATCGGGGTGAAGGTCGATGCCGTTGACCAACAGCTGCTCCTCGATGAGCGAATCCAGCTCCTGGTAGTTGAAGCTGACCGTGGCCTGCTCCGACGGCTGAAGGGCATCGCCGCCGAGTTGCCGTATCACCTCGTCCATGGCGTTGCCAACGCCTACGTTGAACATGTTGTCGTTGATGGAGAACGTGCGGCGCGTCTGGTAGAACTGTATGACTACCAAACTGACGGCAGCAACGGCGAAAACCGATATGATGAAGATGCGTATCCAGCGTTTCATGCTTTTTTTGTATCTTTTCTTAGTGGTTAGTTTCTAGTGATATAACGCATGTGGGGGAAAAATATTTTTCTCCGTAATAAATAATTTGCCCATTTTTTAGTATCTTTGCAAATTATACGGAAAAAAATATGAAAATAGGAGTTATCATTGCAATGGATATCGAGTATCGCCAGATGCGCGATGCTCTTGGCGGCGACACGGGCCGCCTTGGAAACAACGAGATTGTCCTGTGGCGTTGCGGCGTCGGCAAGGTGAATGCCGCCGTGGGTACCATGCGCCTCATCCAGGAACACCACCCCGATGCCATCATAAGCACCGGCCTGGCCGGAGGCATCGACCCGATGCTGAATGTGGTGGACATCTTCGTCGCCACGCAGTGCGTCTACCACGATGTGGACTGCGGCGGCATCAGCGAGGACGGCCCCGTCGTTCTTGGCCAGGTGCAGGGGCTGCCGGCACGCTACGATGCCAGTCCGCGCCTCCTGGGCCACGCCCTCGAAGTCCCTCTTGAAGGCAACGAGCGCCGCATGACGGGCCTCATCTGCACCGGCGACCAGTTCATCACCGACCGCGAACGGCAGAACGCCATCAAGCGCCATTTCATCGACGGCCTGGCCTGCGACATGGAGAGCGCCGCCATCGCACAGACGTGCTACTTGATGGATGTGCCGTTCATCAGCCTGCGTGTCATCAGCGACACCCCCGGCCGCACCGACGACCACCAGATGCAGTGGGCCGACTTCCTCGCCTCCATGTGCGACACCTCGTTCCGTTTCGTAAAAAAATATCTTGAAACCTTATAGTTTATGGAAGTAATACAGAGTTTTACCATCGACCACACCCACCTGAAACCGGGCATATACGTCTCGCGCGAAGACCGCGGCTTCACCACCTTCGACCTCCGCATCACCGAGCCCAACCGCGAACCCGCCGTGGCTCCCGCGGCCATGCACAGCCTGGAGCACCTCATGGCCACCTGGTTCCGCAACTCCGAGGCCAAGGACGATGTGGTCTACGTAGGCCCCATGGGCTGCCTCACAGGCATGTACGTCATCATGACCGGCCATTACACCGTCCACGACATGCGCCGCCTCACCATCGAGTGCCTGGAATGGATTCTCACCCAGACCGAGGTGCCCGCCACCACCCCCGAGACCTGTGGCAACTGCCTCCTCCACGACCTCCCCATGTGCCACTGGGAGAGCTGCCGCTACCTCGACCGTCTACGCAACGCCTTCCACAGCGAATACACCAAGCTCCAGGTGACCCTGAAGGACGGCCGCGTATTTGCCGACGCATGATGGGTATGGAACGCAAAAAAAGGACCCGAAAAGGGTCCTTTTTTTTGTTTCTATCAGCTTATAAAGCTTAGAAGCTGTAGTTGAATCCGATGGCGAAGTTGTTCAGGTGGGCATTGAGGGACTGAGCGTCCATGTTGAGGCCAAGGCCATAAGCGTGAGAACCCCAGTTCTCGGCGGTCTCGAACATGGCAAAGCAGCCGAGCAGGTTGACGTAGATGTCCATGGAGATGTGGTCAGTGAAAGCGTAGTTCAGGCCAGGGATGACGGCGAGACCAAAGGAGGTGTAGTTGTCGCCGTTGTCGGTGGTGATTTCGGTGGGGACATTGGTGTAGTTAGAACTCTCAAGATGGAGACCTAAAGCCAACTGAGCCTCTGCAAACACGGTGAAATTCTTCCAAGAGGCAACATTGTAGCGGAAGTAAGGGGCAATCATGATAGTGGGCTGATTAGAAACACCGGTGTTCGAGGTCGAACCGTAGTGGTCGACATCTCCAGCATAGTTTCTGGTGTAGTCATAGGCCCAACCAATCTGGGCACCAATCTGCATGTTGTCGTTCAGCCAATAACCAATCTTAGGAGCAATCTCGAAGTGATTGTTGGTTGTGCCACCGACATAGTCAGTGTTGTGGGTGTTGGTGTGAGAAGCGGCGATGGTTCCACCGAGAACCCACTGGGCGTTGGCGGTCATTGCAAATGCTGCGAGAGCAAGCGTCAATAAAATCTTTTTCATTTTTCTTTAATTTTTTTTGGTTAAACTTTACTTTCTTTTTTATTAATTTTACTTAATATTTGACGGTGCAAAAATACAACTTTTTTTTCACATACAAAAAAAAAAATCATTTTCAGTGCATTTTTAACATTTCGGAACCTCTTGCTGATGTCCTTTTTGGTCCGTTCTGGGCAAAAAAGCAAGAGGGGAATCCCCAGACAGGAACTTCCCAACTTGCTATCAAAACCATGAAAACTTTATCCATTATGCACTAGTTCTTCCTTCGTTTTTCGGTTGCAAAAATACGACTTTTTTCGACATTGAAAAAATATATTTTAACCGAAACGTCCAAAGTGCTGTCTGAAACGCTAGAAGTAGAGGTCGCGTTCACCGTCGCCGATCTTGCACAGATTGCCTTCCACACGGCGTTTGAGCTCCTCTTTCGGGAACGTTTGCGTCAGCTCCTTCAGCAGTCGCAGGCCTTTCTCCTTGGTTTCGGGGCTGGCATAGTCCTCCAGGTACTCGCGGAAGGTGAACATGGCGTTGGGCTTGCAGTACTCCTTGATGAGGCCGGGCTTGGCCAGGTCCATGAAGTCGGCACCCACACGGCCTTTGCGGTAGCAGCCGGTGCAGAAGGAGGGGATGTAGCCCCCGTCGATCATCATGCTTATGACCTCGTCCAGCGAACGGTGGTCGCCGAGGGTGAACTGGGCACCCGTGGAGCCGGTCTTCTCGTAGGGCTTGGCGGCCGTCTTGTCGCCTTCCTCGTCGTAGCCGCCGGGATTGGTCTCGGAGGCGGCGCTGATCTGGCTGACGCCGTAGCGCACCAGCTGGTCGCGCAGCTCCGGCCGCTCGCGGGTGGAGATGATGATGCCCGTGTACGGCATGGCGATGCGGATGATGGCGATAATCTTCATGAAGTCCTTGTCGCTGACAGGATGCGGGATGTTCTCGCGCTGGCTGAAGGGGGTGCCTTCGGCAGGCTCGATGCGGGGGAAGGAGACGGTGTGGGGGCCGCAGCCGTAGTCCTCTTCCAGGTGGCGCGCATGCTCCATGATGGCCAGGATCTCGAAGCGGTAGTCCACCAGTCCGAACAGGGCACCGATGCCCACATCGTTGATGCCGCCTTCCTGGGCGCGGTCCATACAGGTGAGGCGGTAGAGGTAGTCGGCCTTGGGCGTGCCGGCGGGGTGGAACTGGGCGTAGGCCACCGGGTCGTAGGTCTCCTGGAAACAGACGTAGGTACCAATCTTCTCAGCCTTGAGCTTGGCGTAGTCCTCGACGCTCATGGGGGCGAGTTCGACGTTGATACGGCGGATGGTGGACCCCTTCTCGTCGCGGGCGGCATAGGTGCGGCGGATGGCCTCGACCATGTAGTTGGCGTCGTTCCGCGGGCTCTCGCCGCAGATCAGCAGGGCGCGTTTGTGGCCCATGCGCAGCAGGTGCAGCGTCTCGGTCTCTATCTCGTCGAGGGTAAGGATCTTGCGTTTCAGGGCTTTGTTGTCCCTACGGAAGCCGCAGTATACGCAGTTGTTCACGCAGGCATTGCCGGTGTAGATGGGGGCGAAGAGCACCAGGCGGCGGCCGTAGATCTCGTCCTTGCAGTATTCGGCGGTGTCCAGGATTTTCTGGATGCCGGCCTCGTCTTCAACGCTCAGCAGTTTGGCCACATCCTCGAGGTTGAGGCCTTTGAGTTTGCGGGCCTTGTTGAGGATGTCGTTCAGCTGGCTCTCGCTGGGGGCATTGTTCTCCAGCATGCCATAGAGCTTGTCGCGATCGATAAAATTCTGATGTCTCATTGTGTTTTGCTATTTTTAGGATTGTTGTTTTCTTCTTTTCTACACCACCACGGCCTTGCACGACAAGCCCTGCAGGCGGCCGAGGCTGCCGGTAAGGGCGTTGATACGGTTCATCTCGCCCTCGACAATGAGCGAAATAACGGCCACGGGCCGGTCGTGAAAGGGGAGTCCTTGCCGACAAAGGATAATATCGGCATATCCGGACAACAGTTTGTTGACAAAGGGCGACACTTCGCGGTCGCGTATGAGTATGGTGATTGTCCCTATCTTCTTCTCCATCAGGTGTTAGGCTTTTGGATTAGACTTTGGTTTTCGGGGCAAAGATACACATTTTTCCCAACATGGCAAAAAAAACTTTCTTTCGCGTAAATAACAGGGGTCAAAAAGGTACTTTATTCGACTGTTCTTATATAGTATACATATAGTATACATATACTTCTCATATACTTCTTATATATAGTATATGAATACTATATGAGAACTATATGTATACTATATGTATACTATATGTGAAGGGTCGAATTTGGGGGCTGTGGGACAGGGGTTTGGACGAAGGGAAGCGGGGTGGGGGAGGGGTGGGAAAAGGGGAGGGTTGTAAAATGTTGTAATCTATGTGGTTACTATAAAATATAAAAAAAATATTGCGTTGACGGCCGATAGTTCATTTTTTCTTCGTATCTTTGCATTTTGAAAAATACGAAATAAACAGATGAAGAAAGTGGTACTTTTGGCTTTTGCGGTGGCTGTTGCCACGGTTTCACAGGCACAGTTTGTGCTCGGCCTTCAGGGCGGATATTATTGGCAGAAGAGCAGCACGTCGATCAGCAACGACGAGACCACGGCGTCCTACATGGTGGGCGCTCTGCAGGCGGGCTACAAGGTGTTGCCCAACCTCTATGTGGGCGTTATGGGCGGCTATGTCAACTGCTCGTTCGACACGTTGTTGGCCACCGATACCTACTTCTACCGGCAGGTGGGCATGAACATCAACGTCACCGACCACAAGAAGAACCTCCTGCGCGAGGGCTGGTTTGTTGCACCGCAGGTGAAGTGGGAGTTCCTCCGTTTCGGCAATATGCACTTCAACCTCATGCTCCAGGGCAGCCTGCGTATGCTGGGTCCCAACAAGTATGAGGAGAGCTACATCACCACGACCTACCCCAACCCCAACGAATACCTCGAAGTGGAGCCCTACGATGACCATGTGAAAGACATGACGTGGGGCGTCAGTGTGCGTCCGACGCTCATCTATGAGTTCTCCGAGCACCTGAGCGCCGAGCTGATGTTGGACCTGCTGTCCATCGGATTCATCAGTGAGACAGAGACCTACGATCCCGAGATCAGCGGTATCGAACCCATCGAGCGCAAGACACAGTTGTTCTATGCCGGCCTCAATTCCTTCACCGATGTGCTCCGTTGGGAGAACACGCTGCTGAAGCTGGGCTTCAACTGGACCTTCTGACTGCATGAGATGGTCGGCGAATTCGTCGAATTAAGCGAAACGAAATATGTATAGTAAAGAACAAGGACTTTATATAGCGCACTGCGATGAGGGTGCGCTTTCTATTTGTGGACGCATGGCGAATCGCCATGGGTTGATAGCCGGTGCCACCGGCACCGGCAAGACTGTCACCCTGCAGGTGATGGCCGAGACCTTCTGCCAGGCCGGCGTGCCCTGCTTCATGGCCGATATGAAAGGCGACCTGAGCGGTATCAGCCAGGCCGGTGCCATGAGCGGTTTCATCGAGAAGCGCAAGGACGGGTTCGGTATTCCCGAGCCGCAGTTCCAGGCGTGCCCGGTGCGTTTCTTCGACGTCTTCGGTGAGCAGGGCCATCCTATCCGCGCCACCGTGAGCCAGATGGGGCCGCAGTTGCTCTCGCGTCTGCTGGGCCTCAATGAGACTCAGGACGGCGTGCTCAACATCGTCTTCCGCATTGCCGACGACCGCGGGCTACTGTTGCTCGACATGAAGGACCTGCGCTCGATGCTGGACTATGTCAGCAAGCATGCCAAGGAGTATACCACCCGCTACGGCAACATCTCCACCGCCACGGTAGGCGCCATCCAGCGCTCGCTGCTCCAGCTGGAGAACCAGGGCGCCGAGAAGTTCTTCGGCGAGCCGAGTTTCGACATCTACGACCTGCTCCAGACCGAGGGCGGCAAGGGTGTTATGAATGTGCTGGCGGCCGACAAGCTGATGATGCAGCCGAAGCTCTATTCGACCTTCCTGCTGTGGCTGCTGAGCGAGCTCTACAGCACCCTGCCCGAGGTGGGCGACATGGAGCTGCCCAAGCTTGTGTTCTTCTTCGACGAGGCCCACATGCTTTTCGAGGACACCTCGAAGGCCTTGGCGGACAAGATTGAACAGGTGATCCGCCTCATCCGTTCCAAGGGCGTGGGCATCTATTTCGTCACCCAGAGTCCTACCGATATCCCCGAAAACATCCTTGGCCAGCTTGGCAACCGCGTGCAGCATGCCCTGCGTGCCTATACGCCCAAGGACCAGAAGGCCGTGAAGACCGCTGCCGATACCTTCCGTCCCAACCCCGCGTTCAAGACCGACGAGGCCATCACCAGCCTCGAGACCGGCGAGGCGCTGGTGTCGTTCCTCGACGAGAAGGGTGCCCCGGGCATCGTGCAGCGTGCCAAGGTGCTGTTCCCGTTGAGCCAGATCGGCGCTATCACCGAAGGCCAGCGTGGCGATATCATCCGCGGAAGCCGTCTGGCTGGCAAATACGACAAGATGATCGACCGCGAGAGCGCCTTCGAGGTACTGCTGAAGGAGGCCGAGGAGGCCGAGTTGGTCGAAAGCAATCAGAGTGTTCAGAATACTCGGAGTAATCGGAGTACTCCGAGTACTCGGAATAATCAGAGTAATCAGATTGATCAGAAGGCCGAGACTTCCAAGAAGAAAGGCATCTTCTCCAAGGTGCTGAAGGCCGTTGTCACCGCCGTTACCGCCACAGCGGCCACGGCCATAGGCACCGCCGTCAGCGACAAGGTGACCGGCAAGAAGACCAACAGCCGCACCTCGACGACGCAGAAGGTGGTGAAAAACGCCACCTCGGCAGCCACGCGTACCCTCACGCGCGACATCCTGGGCAACCTGATAAAGATATGAATGTTATAAAAAAGTAGAGATATGAAACGTGCATTGTTTCTTTCATTGCTGATGATGTTCGGTTTGGCGGCCAGCGCGCAGACCTACATCGGCACCATGAAGGTGGGCCAGGAGACCCACAAGGACGTATACGTCAAGCTGACCATCACGGGCGACACCGCCACGGTCTTTGTCCACAATGTCTTCATGGACCGCCTGGGGCACTACCGTATCGACCTCACGTTGCCCGACATCCACCTGGAGTTCCTGCCGCAACGCACCACGATGGTGTGCTACAACATTGTCCCCACCTCGGTGGGCGAGCCCTATCCGGAGTACCTGATCCGCAAGCTCAGCGGTTCGATAGCCGTGGGGGTGCTGAGTTTCTCGTGCACCATGGACGAGACGCCGGTGACCTTCAGCGGAGTGATCAACCAACGACTAAGATAGAAGAAAAAAAAAGGCCGCCCCGTATCGCAGGGCGGCCTTTTTTTGTTGTTGCTGTTTTATTTCTGCCGGAGCAGAATGGATAGGTATTCGATGGTTTGCCAGGCGGCAAGCAACTGGCGGAAGCGTGTGTATTCCTCCACCTTGATGGTGCTGTGGTCAATCTTGAGGTTGCGGACGACGCGAATCTTTTTGCCGCTCTGCTTGACGCTGACCTGCATGCTGCCGATGCCGGGGAAGTCAAGTTCCTGCTTGGCCTCGCCACCCACCATTTTCAGGCCCTTGGGGAGGGTGTAGGTGAGGTCGCTGCGGAGGTCGCAGGCCGAGGCCACGAGGGGCGTGGTGCGCTGCAGGGGGAGCGAGGTGGCGTTGACCGAGGGCTCGCCAGGCAGCGGGAAGAAGGCCCTGAGGTGGAAGAAACCGTCTTCGAGGGTGTCGAGGTACGGGGAGACATCGACGGTGCTGGTGAGCTCGTAGGTGGCCATCTCGTCCTTGGCTTCGCCGTTGACCTCCATGGGGGCCTTGCTGCGGATGTCGAGGCGGTATTCCACGGTGTCGATCATGACGCCCACCTGGTCGTAGTCCTCGCCGATGACGCGGGCGGTGTAGCCCTCGTTGTTGAGCACGGCGGCCAGGAAGACGGCCTTGTCGGTGGCGGTGCCGCAGCCCGAGGCCCACACCTCGAAGGGCGTGGAGTGGACGTAGCCGAGGTGCGAGGGATGGATGTCGTTGAGGTGGATGTTGTCCACCACGTAGTTGCGGATGTTGGTAATGTTCTCCTGGGCGTTGCGGCCGTTCATCAGCTGTCCGATGACGTCGGAAGCCTCGCTGAAGGGCTTCTGGTCGAAGGCGGGAGTGTGCTGTGGGGTGCCGTTGTAGATGTGCAGGGTGGGGATGATGTCGGCGGGCATATTGGGCTCGGCGGGAGCCTGCGGGATGTTGGTGTAGGTGCGGGTTTCGGTGCTGCTGCGTACACCTTCGATGTATTCCATGTCGACTTTCGTGTTCCGGGGGAAGCTGAGGTAGTCTTCGCCGTAGGTGTCGTATTTCACCTCGAAGTTGCTGCTGTTGTTGACCACAATCTCCAGTTTCTCCACGGGGCACTCGCGCTGCAGGGGGATGCTCTCTTGCAGGAGGTTGTAGCGGCGGTGGATGGTGTAGTCGACGATGATGCGGCAGCCGAGTTCCATGCCGGTGTGCACCATGGCCAGTTCGCGCATGTGGTTGAAGCGGCCGCAGTCGGCGCACTCCGAGGGCAGCTGGTAGACGAAGGCGTTCTGCGGCATGTCGATACGGGTGCCGTCGAGCTGGAGGGTGTAGACCTCGTTGACGGTCAGCTCCTCGAGGTCGGGGTTGTAGACCACGAAGGTCTCGCCCTTGTCGGCGTAGGCCGTGAGGGCGCGGTTGCGGAGGATCTGCACCTCGTGGCGATAGTGGTAGTCGCTGGTGCCGTCGGCGTTGATGGTCCACTCATAGCGCAGCTGCTTGAAGATGGCATCGGGCTGCTGGGCACGGAGAGTGGAGAACGGAGAGTGGAGAACGGAGAGCAGGGTTGCTAAAAAAAGTATCTTTTTCATATCGTTTGAATCTTATTTGGTTAAAATGACGGGAGTTTCTGAGACCTTGAGCTGGGCCATGGCGCTGGCGCGGAAGGCGGGCCAGTCCGTGGCCTCGTAGATGCGCTTGCCGAAGACGGCCTGTTCGCCGAAGCTGAGCTTGTTGCCCTCCATCTGGAAGCCACAGCCGAAACTGGCGGCGGGGTCGGCAATGCCGTCCACCATGGGATAGTGGAACTGCTTGGGGGCGTAGGGCAGGGTGATGGTCTCGCGAATGTCCACCAGACGCGAGCAGCGGTCGCTGAAGGGCTGTGTGCGGGTCTCGGCCTTGAGGTTGAAGTTCAGGTGGCCCATGGCGCGGCGGAAGAAGTTGCGCGCCGAGAGGGGAATGAAGGAGATGACCTCCTTGTCGACGGTGGCGTAGTGGGGGATGCGGTAGGTGTAGGTGATGGAGACGGGGTGGTCCAGGTAGTGGTCGGGGTCGTTGTACTGAATGTCGACGATCTCGGCGTTGGGGGCTATGCTGAGCAGTTTGAGCTCGAGGTTCTGGCGCCAGCGTGTCTGCGGGGCGCTGAAGACTCCGCGCACGGCGGCGTCGCTCTGCCCCTCGGCGGTGATGGTGAGGGTGCCGGTGAGGGTGCCCTGCATGTCGATGGCGCTCTCGCCGATGATGCGTATGTAGTGGTTCTGGGCGGGCGAGATGGGGGTCTCCATCAGGTCGCAACCCTCGGCGGTGCCGATGAGGTAGCCCTGCTGCTGCTCGGCGCTGCTCCAGAGTTCGCGCACGTTGGGCACCCATGTGGGGTCGAGCATGCGGAAGGAGCCGTCGCGCAGCTGCACGGCGCAGACCGAGTGGTTGAACTGGTCGGCGGGGATGCGGTCGATGCGCTCGCCGGCCATGGTCATGGCGGCGTAGGCCTTGAAGCCTGCGGCACGGAGGAAACCGATGAGCGTAGAGGCCTTGTCCTTGCAGACGCCGCAGCGGTCGGTGAAGTTCATCTTCTGGTTGTGGAGGGTGAAGCCTTCGCCCTCACCCATGGAGATGCCGGCGTAGCGAATGTTGTCGGCCACCCAGTGGGTCAGGCGGCTGATGCTGTCCATCTCGTCCTTGGCGCCACGGAGCAGCTCGTTGACCTTCTTCTGCACCTCGGGGGTGGCGGCGAAGCTGCCGTAGTCCTCGTTGACGCCGAAGAACCAGCGGCTCTTGGCCTGCCAGTCGGGGCTGGTGGAGAGGAGCAGCTTGCACTGTATGTCGTTGTTGGCCAAGGCGCGGGGCTCGCGTTTCAGGGGCATGATGTCCTCCTTGTTGCTGAAGGTGTAGAGGGTGCGGCCCTCCTCGTCGGCGGCTTCGCGCTTCACGTTGAGCTCGCCGTTGTAGACCTTGTACTGGAGGCTCTTGGTGTCGAGGATGTTGAGCATGTAGACCTTGCTCTTGACGGGCTGGTCGCTCCAGAAGGGGACGATGTCGTAGAAGTGGCCGCGCATGGGGGGCACATAGCGGTCGTCGTTGTCGGGCAGGGCGGCGAAGGTGCCGTTGAGCCCTTGGAGCGCCGGCGTCTCGCCGGCACCATCGGCCAGCAGGGCGTAGGTATAGCCTTTCTTGTAGGTCCAAATCTCCAGGCGGTCGCCGAGGTTCAGGCGGCCAATCTGCACCATCTTCTGGCTGGCGCCCCAGTAGATCATGCGGGCGGGGGCCACGTAGTCGTACACGGGGATATTGCCCTCGCGCTCGGGCCACAGCAGGGTGTCGGTCTTGCCGGTGGCTTGGCGGTGCACCAGCACGCGCTCGATGTCGCAGTAGGCCGACAGGGGGTCGTAGTCGATCTTGTAGGTGCTGTATTCGGCGCAACCCTCGAAGGAGTACATCTCTATGCACTTGTGCGTCAGCACATGGCTCAGGCCCGACTCCTCCATATACACTCCGGTGGAATCGAAGAGGGTGAGGGTGTGGCTGCCGGCATATTTGCCCGGCAGGGCTTTCTGCTGTGCGGCGGCGAAGGTGGCCGTAGCCGCTATCAGCGTGAGTAATACGAATGCTTTTTTCATCTTTTTCTTCTCTATTCTGAACTGCAAAGGTACGAATATTTTTTTATATGGAGAAACAAAATAACAAAAAAGCCCCGAATTATGTTTCGGGGCTTCCTTTGTTGTCCTACCTGGATTCGAACCAAGACAAGCTGATCCAGAGTCAGATGTGCTACCGTTACACCATAGGACAATCGGTATTGTTTTTCTCTCAAAAACGGGTGCAAAATTACTAACTTTTTCCGAACTGGCAAAATTTTTTTTCAATCACGTTGGTAAGGTTTGTTTTAAACAGAAAGCAATCAGTTTGTTGCGGTGATAAAAAAATCTTGCCATGGGTGCTGTATACGTGCTTTTGGGGTGGTGTTTTTGGGGCAAATGAAGCCAAAATTGGCCTATTCCAACTTGAACTTCACCGGCAGGTTGAATTGCACCCTGACGGGCACGCCGCGTTGGCGACCGGGCTCCCATTTCGGCATGGCGTACACCATCCGTATGGCTGCCTGGCCGCACCCGCCGCCGATGTCGCGCAGTACGCGGGCGTTGCTCAGCGTCCCGTCGGTCTCCACGACGAAGGTGACGTACACCCTGCCCTCGATGCCCTCCTCCCGGGCCTGCTCGGGATACTGCAGGTGGCTGTCGATCCACTTGTACAGGGTCTCCATGCCGCCGGGGAAAGAGGGTTCGTCCTCCACGACGGTGAAAATCTGGTCCTCAATTCCTCCCTCCTCGACAATTACGTCAACCACTTCCACGTCGCCCTCTGCGACCGGAAGCTCTATGAACGGTATCGTCAGCATGACGATCGACGGCACGGCCCCCTTGCCGGGGACGCCGGCGGGCTTCCAGTCGGGCATGGTTTGCACCAGGCGCTTGGCCTCCTCGGTGCCTCCGCCCTCGAGACCTTTGATGATGCGGTAGCCGCTGATGTAGCCCTGGGCCTCAATCTGCAATGCCACCACCACCTCGCCCACGATGCCCTTCTCTCGTGCCTCGGCGGGATACTGCATGTGGCGGGCCAGCCAGCGTCGCAGGCCCTGTTTGCCGCCGGGGAACTCCGCCTTGACGGGTGGGTCGGTGAAGTAATTGAGGTAGAAGCGATCCTCCGAGCCGTCGGTGGGCACCGGGCACTCGATGGGGAGGCCTACCTCGCCGGTAGTATATTCCACCACGCCCTCCGTTGTGACTTCGGGCGGCACGGGGTCGTCAACAGACTGGAACGGAATCTCGTTGCTGTCGGCGTCAACCTCGTAGACCTCCGTGGTGTCCACCTCGCCCTCGTCCAGAATTTTGGCGCTCACTTGCGGGCCGCCGTGGCCGCAAGCTGTCAGCGACAGTCCCAGGCCTGCCACCGTGGCCACCTTGCCCAGACGCAGCTTCTCGGCCAGCGACCGCTCCAGATACTGCACTTCGGCCTCGCACCGCGGACAGGTGCCGCGGCACGGGCCGTCGTAGGTGCACTCCCGCTGCTCCAGCGGGATGTCGTTTTCTTCTGCAATGAGTTGGCGCACAGCCTTCAGCTGCCGGCAGACGCTCTTTCCGAGGTAGGATGATTTCATATCATTTAAAACTTCACGATGTCTATCAACCGCACGCCGTCGAGCCAGACGGCTATGCAGCCCACTGCACCGAGGTCGCCGGCGGCCTCCCAGCTGTCGATGGGCTGGAGGGTGCGGGCGTCGACAATCTCGAAGTATTCGGGCTCGAACTTCAAGCCGTTGGGGCAGAGTGAGGGGTTGACCTCGTGGAACGACGCCAGCGTGTCCACCACCCACTCCTTCACATCGTCCACGTCCTCGTACTCGGCCATTTCGGCGGCCTGCTCAAGGGTAGCGTTGATGGTGGGGGCTATGGCGCGGGCCTCGGGCGAGAGGCGCATGTTGCGGCTGCTCAGGGCCAGGCCGTCGTCGGCGCGCACGATGGGGCAGGGGACGAGCTCGATGGGGTACTTGATTTGCTCCAGCAGGGCTCGGATGACGGCAATCTGCTGGTAGTCCTTCTCGCCGAAGTAGGCACGCTTGGGCTGCGCCAGGTCGAAGAGGCGGCGCACCACCACGGCGACGCCCGAGAAGTGGCCCGGACGGCGCGGACCCTCCATCACCTCCTCCACGGGCCCGAAGTGGTAGACCTCCTTGGGCTCGCCCTGAGGATACATCTCCTCGACGGTAGGTGTGAAAGCAATGAGCCTGTCCGTACAAGCATCCTTAACTCTTAACTCTAAACTCTTAACTAAATCCAGGTCGGCCTCGATGGTGCGAGGATACTTCTCCAGGTCCTCCTTGTTGTTGAACTGGATGGGGTTGACGAAGAGGGAGACCACGACGAAGTCGTTCTCCTTCAGGGCGCGCTCGATGAGCGAGAGGTGGCCCTCGTGGAGGGCTCCCATGGTGGGCACGAGGCCTATTTCGAGTCCTTGTTTCTTGGCTTCTTCCACCGCAGCGGTGAGCTCGGCGGCTTTGGTGATTTGTTTCATGATGTTTTCTTTTCTTTATATGCCGGCGGGACGCCGGCGCTCCAATTTAATCTTTGATTTCTTCGTAGGGGGTGAAGCCCTCGTCGTCGGTATCGTCGTCGGCATGGCTGGGAGGCGGCGTGGCTGAGCGGCTGAGGTCCTGGCGGTCGAGGTATTTGTTCGGCAGCTCCAGCAGGTAGTTCACCGCCATCAGCACCAGGCTGAACAGCAGGGCCGAGCCGAAACTGTCCACGTGGAAACCGCTCACCATGGCCGATGCCATGAGGATGATGATGGCGTTGATGACGAAGAGGAACAGGCCCAACGTCACGGCCGTCACGGGCAGCGTGATGACGATGAGCACGGGACGTATGATATTGTTCAGCAACGAGATGACGATGGCCGTCCAGAACACCGCCCAGAACGACGTCACCTCCACGCCCGGCAGCAGCCACGCCCCCACCATCACGGCGATGGAGAGCAGCAACAAACGGGTCATGCACCCGCTACGGCTGGAATAGAACTCAACCTTCATACGGACCCTTTCCTTGGCGGACAAGCTCTATGCCGTCGCTGCAGTCGACAACCGTCGAGGGCTCGGCATCGGCAATGCCGCCGTCCACCACGGCATCCACGCGCGACTCGAAGCGGTCGTGGATGAGCTCCGGGTCGCAGTAGTTCTCGGGTTCGTCCTCTTCGCCCAAGGGGCGCACCGAGGTGCAGATGAGCGGGCAGCCCACCTCCTCGATGACGGCACGCGTAATGTCGTTCTCCGGCACGCGGATACCGATGGTCTTGTTGGCATTCTGGAAGTTGCGTGGCACGCTTCCGGCGGCCTCCATGATGAAGGTGTAGGGGCCCGGAAGCGAGGCCTTCAGCAGGGCGAAGGTGTCGCGGTCCATGGGCCGCACATACTCCGAGGCCTGGCTCAGGCTGGCACAGAGCATGGAATATTTGGCCTGCTTCAGTTTGAAACCTTTCAGCTGGGCGATGGCCTCGGCGGCCTTCTTGTGTTCCATGCTGCAGGCGAAACAATACAGCGTGTCGGTGGGCAGGATAACGATGCCGCCGTCCTTCAGAATGTCGGCTATACGCCTGACTTCTCGCACGTTGGGGTTGCCGTTGTAGAGTTTGATAATCATAAGTTCCTTTTCCTTTCGAAAGTGCAAAAGTACAACAAATAATCGACATGGCAAAAAAATATTCCTCCGCCCCTCCGCGGATACGCCCCTCGCCCCACATCCGAACCAACGGGGTCAAAGAGGCGTTTTCGATGCCCTTTATTCGACTGTTCTTATATAGTATACATATAGTATTCATATACTTCTCATATAGTTCTTATATACTGTATATGAATACTATATGAGAAGTATATGAATACTATATGTATACTATATGACATGGGTCGATGTAAGGGGCTGTTTGGTAGGGTGTTGTGTGGGGTTTTTCTGATATGGTTCTCCGTCTGGTTTTACACATTCCTCCGTCCGCCCTGCGGGCGTCCACCTCCCCTAGCTTAGGGGAGGAGTTGAGATTGTGACATTGGCATCATTAGGTATCTGGCTGCTCCCCTAAGTCAGGGGGGCTGGCAGGCGCTGGCGCCTGACTGAGGAGTGTGTTGCAAGAGGATGTTTTTTTTATGGTGTGTACAATAATTCTTTCTATGCGGCGTTATTGGGAAACCAAAATCTAAAAAAAAAAGATGAAATATAAGATTGGAATGTTGCTGCTCGTTGCTGCGATGGCGATGGTGCAGGGTGAGGTTGGGGCGCAGACGGTGAAGTTCAGCAAGTATTTTACCGGCGGTACGTTGCGTCTGGATTGCTCGCGCGAGGGCAATGCGGAGGGCGACACGGTGTGGGTGAGCCGCTGGCTGGACCGCTCGGCGGACTGGCACGGCAGCCGCACGGTGCTGATAGACCCTTTCGACAACGGCGACTACCGCGTGGAGATGCGCGATGCCAAGAGTGGCAAGGTGCTCTATTCCAAGGGCTACAGCAACCTCTTCCGCGAGTACAAGGGCACTGCCAAGGGCAAGAAGGTGAAGGCGCGTTTCGAAGAGACGCTGCTGTTGCCGATGCCCAAGCGCAAGGTCAACATTGCCCTGCAGCGCAGGGATGAGCACATGAAGCTGGTGGACCAGACGGTGGTTCCCTTCGACCCCGGCGAGCGGGAGCTGGATTTCAACTACCACATCGGCGTTCGTACGGACCTGGAGCTGCACGGCGACCCGCAGGACAAGGTGGATGTGGTCATTGTGGCCCAGGGGTACGACTCGGACAGCGACCCCCAGTTGCGGGTGGACTACTACCGCATGAAGGAGATCCTCTTCGGCCAGAAGCCGTTCAAGAACCATCGCAACGACTTCAATGTCTACGGTGTGAAGGCCGACGTTGATGCCGAATTCGGCACCTTCGGCATCGACCGCTACCTGATGACCTTCAGCCTGTGGAAGTTGCACGATGCCTTGGGCACAACGCCGTGCGACTATATCATCATCATGGTGAACAGCGATACCTATGGCGGTGGCGCCATATACAACTTCTATGCCGTCACGAGTATGCATCGGTTGGCGGAGTATGTGCTGCCGCATGAGTTCGGCCATTCCTTCGGTGGGCTGGCGGACGAGTATGTGGACGAGGACCTGGCCTATGGCAACCTCCATATCAACGACTACGAACCCCTGGAACCCAACATCACGAACCTCAAGGCTTTCGACCGCAAGTGGAAGTCCATGCTACCGGCCGAGGTGAAGATTCCTACGCCTGAGAACCAGGATGTGCCGCGCAGCGAGTGCGGCCCCCTGGGGGTGTACGAGGGCGCGGGGTATGCGAACGAGGGCGTCTACCGTCCCGCCATGCGGTGCATGATGAGGGACTACGCGCCGTTCTGCCCTGTGTGCGCGAAGAGGCTGGAGGAGGTGTTTTCTTTGTATTTGAAGTAGAGGGGAGTGTAGGAGTGTAGGAGTATAGGAGTGTAGGAGTATAGGAGTGTAGGAGTATAGGAGTGGAGGAGTGTAGGAGTGTAAGACAAATGTTTTTTTTTGATGATGAGAAAGTTTTTATACATAATGCTGTTGGCGGTGATGCCGTGGGTGTCCGTGTCGTGCGAACGCGAAGGGTTCGCGACGGACGACGGGAGTGTGCGGCTGGAGTTTTCGGCGGACACGCTGTCCTTCGACACGGTGTTCACCACCGTTGGCACGCCTACGCGTATGCTGACGGTGTACAACCGCACGGACGACAACCTGAGGCTGAACACGGTGACGCTCGAGGGCGGCCGCGGAAGCCGTTTCCGCCTGAATGTGGACGGCGACACGTCGCTGGTGGCCAGGGATGTGGAGGTGGAGGCTGGCGACAGCATCTTCATTTTTGTCCAGGCCAATATCAATCCCAACGACGACACGCAGCCGTTCCTGGTGGAGGATGCCATCCTCTTCGGCAACGGACAACGTCTGCCGTTGACGGCCTGGGGGCGCAATGCTGTGTACCACCGCCGCGGTGCGGGCGACTCGACCTGGTTCGCGGTCATCGACTGCGAGGGGTGGGACCACACACGGCCGCATGTCTTCGTGGAGCCCGCTGCGGTGCTCGACGGACACACGCTGGCGTTGAATCCCGGCGAGGAGCTCTATTTCTGTCCCGGAGCCATGCTGATAGTGGACTCCAATGCCCACCTGCGGGCGCTGGGCTCGGCGGAGGCGCCGGTGGTGTTTTCGTCGGTGAGGCACGACGGGTGGTACTCGTTCCTGCCGGGGCAGTGGCAGACGGTGTGGTTCTATAACTACAGCGTTGGCAATGTGATAGACCATGCCGTGGTGGAAAACGGCGTGGGAGGCCTGCGGTGCTATCCCGGAGCCCAGCTGACGGTGAGCAACACGGTGATACGCAACATGAGCGACTGCGCGCTCATTGGCCAGGGGGCTACCATCACGGGGCGCAACCTGCTGGTCTACGACTGCCTGGCGGGCCTGACGGTGCTCAAGGGCGGCAGCTATGATTTCCGCCAGTGTACCTTCGCCAACTACTGGAGCTACAGCGCCCGCAAGATAGAGACTATCGTGCTGGCCAACAATGCCATCGAGGGCGGCGAGGCCGTGGGCGGCAACCTGCTGAAGGCCGACTTCAGGGACTGCATCGTCTGGGGCACCTACCAGAAGGAGGTGTTGCTGAGCGAGCTGGAGGGCTACGAGATGAACTACAACCTTGGTTTGCATAGCATTGTGAAGGGTGGCGAATGGGGGGACGACCCGCTCTTCACCGCCCCCTACGACGACGACTACACGCTGCAGGAAGGGAGTCCGGCGGCGGGGATTGGATATCAGTTTCCGGAGGAATGAAAAAAATATTTTGCCATGTCAGAGAAAAAGCGTATCTTTGCATCGTTAAAACAAAGGAGGAAGAAAAATGCTAGGAATAAACACAAGAAGGGAACCTGTAAAGGGTGATTTCGCCAAGCGGATTTTGGAGATGGTGCGAAAGATGATTGAAGGGAAAGGCATTGAGGAGGCACGGGAATCCAAACAATCGAGGTACAGCGTTATATGGGAATAGCAGGGAAGGAAAGCCTTGTGGTCAGGCATCTCAAGGATGTGTCCGAACTGGCTGGGTTTAGGTGTGGTGTTGCCAGAATGGACGACTTTATCCAAAAGCACCTAAGTTCAAGCATTGAGAATCATTATTGCCAGGCCTACGTTGTCAGACGTGGCGGTCAGGTTGTGGCGATGTTTGCGCTGGGTTTCGATTCGTTGGCACTCGATGACGATTCTTTGGAAGAAATGCTTTTGGGACAGTCGGCCAATATGCCTGACATTACAGGCGAGTATCAAGACACCTTTTTTGCGAAATTCCATTATCCTGCAGTGGAGATATCCTATATTGCCATTGATCAGCGTTATCAAAAGGAAGGCATAGGGTCTGCACTCATTGACGGGATTGAGGACATGGTTCGTCGTCAAAATGTTGCCGGGTGCATGTTTTTGACTGTTGAGGCGTATAAAACGGAAGACTATTCGGCCATTGGATTCTACAACAAGTGTGGATTTGAGGCTGGCGAGATGCTTAATGCCAATAAGTCCACTTTGCGGATGTTCAAGGCTTTGTATCAAAATAGAAACTAAAAAGACAGGAGACGTTTATGTACGAATACTTTCAGGGGCGGTTGGCCTCGCTGGAGCCTACGCAGGCGGTGGTGGATTGTGGAGGAGTGGGATATTTGTTGGAAATCACGTTGAACACCTATGAGGCGCTGCGGCGTGCGGAGGGCGAGCAGGTGAAGCTCTACGCCCACCATGTGGTGAGGGAGGATGCACAGCAGCTGTTCGGGTTCTACGAGATGGCGGAACGCGAGATGTTCCGCATACTGGTGGGAGTGAACGGCGTGGGCAACCAGACGGCAAGGGTGATGCTGTCGTCGTTGACAGTGGATGAGTTGCGGGAAGCCATCCAGACGCAGGATGTGAAGAAGGTGCAGCGGGTGAAGGGTATCGGCGCTAAGACGGCGCAGCGTATCGTTCTGGAACTTGCCGACAAGGTGGGCGGAGTTGCGAGTGGACAGTTGCCGGTGGGCGGTGGACAGAACACGCAGGCCCGCGACGAGGCCATGACAGCGCTGACGATGCTGGGCTTCGCCAAGCCCGCCGTGGAGAAACTGCTGACCTCGACCGACTGGAAGAATGCCGACGGCAGCCCGATGACGGTGGAGGAGATTATCAAGGAAGGCCTGCGGAGACTGTAATTCCGTTGGGGTGTGGGGTTATTGGTGTTTTAATATTTTTTATAAATTTATTATATCGTCGATACAATAATTGTCGGGGAATTGCGTTTTGGTAGGGTTAAAGAGAAAAAGGACTTTTGAAAGCAATAACTCGATACATACTACTCTTGGCTGTGGCACTGTGTGTGCACGCTGGCGCGTGGGCGCAGTCTGACTCGTTGAACTACACACCGATGGGCAGTGGCTATACGCCCAAAGGGGTGCATGACACTGTGGTGTACGATGCCGAGCACGGCGACTATGTGAAGGTGAAGATGGTGGGCGACGTGGAGATTGGTCGCGAATACATGAGTTTCGAAGACTATGAGGACTGGAAGATGGAGCAGTTGATGCGCCAGTACTGGGAAGACAAGCGCGGGGGCACGGTGTTGGACAACAGTGAGGGAGGTTTGTTGAGCAAGATTCCCGGTTTCAACCAGATCAGCCAGAAACTGGAATCCCTGATGGGCAAGCCGGAGATCAAGATTACCCCCAGCGGCAGTGCCGAGTTGACGTTCCAGATAGTGAACAACTACCGCGACGACCCCCAGCGCGATGCCAGCGAAAGGAGTGTGACGACCTTCGATTTCGACGAGAATCTCCAGATCAACCTCAATGCCAAAATCGGCGACCTTATCAGTTTCGACATCAACCAGAACACCAATGCCACCTTCGACTTCGAGAACCAGCTGAAGCTGAAGTACGAGGGCAAGGAGGACGATATACTGCAGCTGTTCGAGGCGGCGGACATCTCGTTCCCGTTGACCACCACGCTTATTCAGGGTAGCCAGCAGCTGTTCGGATTCCATACCAAGTTGAAGTTCGGCAAGCTGACGGTGGATGCCGTGGTGAGTGAGAAGGAGACCAGCACGGAGAACATGCAGGTGAAGGGTGGCGCCAGCAGCCATGAGTTCGAGATCCGCGCCGACGAATATGAGGACAACCGCCACTACTTCATTGCGCAGTACTTCTACGACAACTACAACCGTGCCATGAGCACCCTGCCGGTGGCCAATACCAACGTCCGTATCCTCCGCATCGAGGTGTGGAGGACCAACGTGGGTGCCGCCGTTACACAGAACCGAAACATCCTGGCCCTGACGGACCTCGGCGAGGGTGAACCCTGGAGCCAGCGGGTGCATGGCAACGGCAAGGTGAAGCCCGACAACAGGGCCAACGACCTGCTCTCGGTGGTCAATCCTTCGAGCGTGCGCAGTGTGAACTCGGTGACCAGTTTCATGCAGGGCGCAGGCTTCACGGCCGGCAGTGACTACGAGAAGGTGGAGAGCGCCCGCCTGCTGAGCCAGAACGAGTATACCTTCAACCGCGAGCTTGGATTCATCACGCTGAACCAGCCGTTGAGCAATGACCAGGTGCTCGCTGTGGCCTACCAGTACCAGGTGGTGGGCGACACTACCGTCTACCAGGTGGGTGAGTTGACGACCGATGGTGTCAACGACCCCAATACGCTCATCGTCAAGTTGCTGAAGAGTACCACCGTGGACACGCACAGCCCGCTGTGGAAACTGATGATGAAGAACGTCTACTTCCTGAAGAGCAGTCAGCTGAGCCGCGACGGGTTCCGGCTGAACGTGCTGTATGAGAGCGAAGATGGCGGTGTTGGCGTAGGTTTCTTCACGGAAGGCCCCAAGGAAGGCATTCCGCTGATTGAGATTTTCGGCCTGGACCGTATGGATGCCAGCCAGAGTTATTACTATGCCGACGGTGTTTTCGACTGGATGGACTCGGCGGCGTTCAAGGGCGGTTTGATACAGGCCTCGACGGGCCGCGTCTTTTTCCCGTATGTGGAACCCTTCGGCAAGGACCTGAGGGAACTGCTGGGCGACGACGAGATGGCGCGGAAGTACTGTTTCGATTCCCTGTATACGATGACCAAGGCCCTTGCGCAGCAGTATGCCGAGCGGAACAGGTTCTACCTGGAGGGCTACTATACCAGCAGTGTCAGCGGCGAGATATCGTTGGGCTACAGCGTGACGCCCGGAAGCGTCACGGTGACGGCTGGAGGCATGCCATTGATAGAGAACGTGGACTACACGGTGGACTACACGATGGGAACGGTGCGCATCATCAACGAAAGCATTCTCAGTTCCGGTACGCCCATCAGCGTGAGCTCGGAGAACAACTCGTTCAGCATGACTACCAAGCGCATGCTGGGCCTGCACTTGAACTATGAGGTGCAGAAGGACTTCAACATCGGTGCCACTGTGATGAACCTGCACGAGAAACCGTTGACGCAGAAGAACAACTTCGGCGACGAGCCGACGAGCAACAGCATCTGGGGTCTGGACGTCAACTGGCGAGGCGAGGTGCCGTTGGTGACCAAGCTGGTGGACCTGCTGCCCGGAATCGACACCAAGGCCCCGTCGAACCTGAGCCTGACGGCCGAGTTCGCCCATTTCATTCCCGGCATGAGCAGTACTGGCAGCGAGGAGGGAAGTGTGAGCTATGTGGACGACTTCGAGGGTGCGGAGAGCAGTATCAACCTCACCACCGTCACCTCCTGGTTCCTGGCCAGTACGCCGCAGGACTGGCGTCTGGGTACGGCCATGTTCCCCGAGACGGCGCCAGGCAGCGGGCTGGACTACGGCAAGAACAGGGCCAAGCTGGCCTGGTATCGCATCAGCAACGACTTCTACCAGACTGCCACACGGCCGAGCAACATCACGCGAGACGACCTGTCGAAACCCTATTCCCGCCGCATCTACGAGCAGGAGGTGTTCCCGAACAAAGACCGTGTGGCGGGCCAACCGACGTATGTGTATGAGCTCAACCTGGCCTACTACCCCGAAGAACGCGGCCCGTACAACTATGATGTGTCGCCTACGGCCTACAGTGCCGGTATCACGGACAGCGGAACCCTGGCGAACCCCGCCAGCCGTTGGGGCGGTATCATGCGCAAACTGGATTATACCGACTTCGAGACCCAGAACATCGAGACCATCGAGTTCTGGCTGATGGACCCCTTCATCGAGAATCCCAACCATAAGGGTGGTAAGTTGTATTTCAACCTGGGTGATATCAGCGAGGATATTCTGCGCGACGGCCGCAAGAGTTTCGAGAACGGATTGCCTACCAGCGCCACGGTGGTCAATGTGGACACCACCATCTGGGGGCGTGTGCCGACGACGCAGCCCATCGTCAATGCCTTCGACAACGACGCCCAGAGCCGCATGTACCAGGATGTGGGCTACGACGGCCTGGGCTCTACCCACGGTCTGGATGACGAACAGACCTTCTTCCGTTGGTATTTGGACGAGATAGCGCAGCGGTTCGGCACCGCCAGCGGGGCCTACCAGAAGGCTGCCGAGGACCCGTCGGGCGACGACTTCATGTATTTCCGTAGCACGGAGTACGACAACAACAACGTGAAGGTCAACGACCGATACAAGAAATACAACAACCCCGAAGGCAACTCGCCAGTGGACGATGACAGCGACGAGGAGTATATGACCAGCGCCAGTGCCTACCCCAATGTGGAGGACATCAACAAGGACAACACGCTGAGCGAGGCTGAGAACTACTACCAATACGAAATCGACCTCCGCCCGGAAAGCATGGTGATAGGCCAGAACCACATCGTGGACATCCAGGAGGCCCGCAATGTGCAGCTGGAGAACGGCGAGTCCACCACCTGCAAGTGGTATCAGTTCCGCATTCCGATACGGGAACCGGACGCCAAGATAGGCAACATCAACGGCTACCAGTCCATCCGTTTCATGAGGGTGTTCCTGAATCAGTTCGAGGAGCCCGTCATCCTGCGTTTTGCCACGATGGACCTTGTGTACTCCACCTGGCGCAAGTATACCGAAGACCTGCTGCAGCCGGGCGACTACACCACGGGTACGAGCGAGAACACCAGCTTCAACATCGCCACGGTGAATATTGAAGAAAACGGCAGCCGCGACCCAGTGCCCTACGTCCTGCCTCCGGGAATCGAGCGCGAGGAGTGGTATTCGAGCGGCAACAGCTACACCCAGTTGAACGAACAGAGTATTGCCCTCGACGTCGATGGTCTGGCCAGTGGCGATGCAAGAGCCATCTACAGGTCGACGAGTTACGACCTGCGTCACTATGGCCATGTGAAGATGTTTGTTCATGCCGAGAAGAAGTATGCCGCCGACCAGCTGGAGGATGATGACTTGATGGTCTTCGTGCGCCTGGGAACGGACTACACGAGCAACTACTATGAGTACGAGTTGCCGTTGAAGCTCACGCCGTGGTATACCCCCAGCGACGACCCTTATGCCATCTGGCCGAGGGAGAACAACGTGGACATCGACCTGCAGAAGCTCACCGAAATCAAGACCAACCGCAATCACAAGATACGCAACGGCGAGAGTGGCTATTCGCCGACGTTGCTCTACAGCGAGATGGTGGACGGGAAGAAATACACCGTTCTCGGTACGCCCAACCTTGGGAAGGTGAAGGTCATCATGATCGGCGTGCGCAACCCGAAGAAGGAGAGCCTCACCGACGGCAACAACATGCTGCCGAAGTCGGCGACGGTGTGGATCAACGAGTTGCGGTTGACAGACTACCTGAACAAGGGCGGCTGGGCCGCCATGGCCTTGGCGAGGACAAACCTGGCCGATGTGGGCAACCTGTCGGTCTATGGCTCCTACACCACGGCTAACTTCGGCAACCTGGAGGACCCGCTCATCAAGGAAGAACTGATGAACACCTTCACCTTCCAGACCACCTTCGACATGGAGCTTGGCAAGTTCCTGCCGGAGGAATGGGGTATGCACATACCGCTCTACCTGGACTACAGCCGCGAGATTGGCAGTCCGGAATACAATCCGTACAACCCCGATGTGCTGCTGTACGACGATCTGGCAACCTACAACAGTGAAGCCGAGCGCGACAGCGTGAAGCAGATGACCCAGCGGAGGAAGTCGGCTACCAACCTGACCCTGACCAATATCAGGAAAGACAGGGTGGGGAAGGACAACCTGAAGCCACACATCTACGACATTGAGAACTTCAGTTTCTCATACGCCTACAGCCGCGAAAGGACGAGCGACGAGGATATAGAGAGCTACAGCAAGGACCAGCACCGAGGGGGCTTCACCTACAACTACAGTCTGCAACCCGAACCGGTGAAACCCTTCGACAAGGTGAAACTCTTCAAAGGGAAGGCGTGGAAGATACTGAAAGACTTCAACTTCTACTACCTGCCCAAGAGTCTGAGCTTCTCGACCGAGGTGTATCGCGACTATGAGGAGACGTTGCTGAGGAACAAGAGTGCGGCGTTGGTGATTATCAAGCCGACGTACTTCAAGCAGTTTACGTGGCAACGGACGTATGGCTTGCAGTACGACCTGATGCGGACATTCCACATACAGTATTCGGCCAACGCCAATGCAAGGATTGAGGAACCGGTGGGCCGTATCGACGGTCCGGCGACGGACTCCATATGGCAATCCATTGCCCGCGGAGGCACCATGCAGAACTTCCAGCAGACGGTGAACGTCACGTATGAGCTGCCGGTGAACAAGTTGCCTTATCTGGACTTCCTTCGTGCGCCGTTGAGCTACAGAACGAACTACGTGTACCAAGGCACCACGCAGGCTTTGCAGAGCATGGGAGCCACCTTGCAGGGGTCCACGACGATGCAGGCTTCGTTGAATGCCAATTTCAGCACCTTCTATTCCAAGTTCAAGCTCCTCAAGGATGCCAATGCACAGAAGAGTCCCAAGCGCCAGCCTGCCAAGAACAACAACCGTGGAAAGAACAAAATCAGCGCACAAGACTCTATCGCCATGGCCGACAGCCTGCGACATGAGCGGTTGAAGGAAATCCTGAAGGAGGTGGCTTACTTCGGGTTGCGACTGGTGACCTGCGTGAAAGATGCCAGTGTCCAGTACAGCGTCACCAATGGTTCGCGTTTGCCGGGCTATATGGGCGAGCCGCGATTCGTTGGCCTCGACCCGCAGACCTACTGGAGCCCCGGAGCGGGATACATCCTGGGCTATGACTTCGACGTGGCGGAGAGCCTAAGGAGCAACGACCTCCTCTCGCGCGACACCCTCTTCAACTCGCCCCATGAGATGACGACAGACCGGCGCTTGTCGCTGCAGGCCAATGTGGAGCCCATACGGGACTTCAAGATAGCCATCACGGCATCGCAAAACTACAACAACCGCGAGGAATACTACTACAAGTACCTTTCGGATAGGGACTTCGTGGATGGTCCGTTGTCGTATCGCATGACGGGAAGCTACAACACCACGACCTGGAGCTTCCTGACGGCGTTCTCCGATGCGGATGCGCTCTTCGCGGAGTTTCTGGAGAACCGTTCGATAGTAGCAGAACGGTTGGCAGCTGCCAACGGCGACCCGTACAACGAACAGCTGGTGCTGGATACCATGAACGGCAACTACTACCCCGCAGGCTACAGTGCCAATTCGCAGACGGTGCTACTCACCTCGTTCCTGGCCACCTATCTTGGCAAGGATGCGAAGAGCTACGGTTTCTCGCCGTTCCAGTCGTTCCCGTTGCCCAACTGGAACATCAACTACAACGGACTGAACAAGATTCAGTTCCTGAAGAAATGGTTCACCAACATCACCCTCTCGCATCGCTATGCATCCACTTACAGCGTGGGCAACTTCTACACCGACGCCACCCTCTCGGACGTGGAGGATTACGACTACGGTTCGGAGAGCATCCTGAACAGTACGGGCGACTATGTGCCGCCGGTGAGTATGGAGGGCGTCCAGATCACGGAGCAGTTCAACCCCCTGATCCGTGTGTCGGTGAACATGGTCAACAGCTTCCAGTTCAACTTCTCGCTTCAGAAGAACCGCACGCTGATGCTATCCTTCAGCAACAACCAGCTCACCGAGACCATGCGCAGCGGCTTCACGCTGGGCGCTGGCTATACCTTCAAGGACATTGCCTTCGATGTGAAATTCGCCGACAAGACCCACAAGCTGAAGAGCGACCTGGTGGTGCGGTTGAACCTTACCTATAACTCCAACAAGACCACGATTCGAAAAATCAATCAGAACCTCTCCCAGATATCGTCCGGAAGCTCCGTGTGGATGGCTGAGCTCAGCGCCGAGTATGCGCTGACCACCACGCTCACCCTCAAGGCTTTCTTCCAGACCAATATCAATACACCCTACATTTCCAACTCCTATCCCAATTCAACAACTAAAGGCGGTTTGACAGTCAGATTCTCGTTCTAAATGAAAAAAGACAGATTCCATAATTTCGATGATGAGGTGCGCGACCTGGTGCTCGACTTTGAGAATACGGTTCTCAAGGGCAGGACCCAGTTCTTTGATGTCGACGAAATGGAGATTATCATAGACTATTACTTTGAAGTCAATGACCTGAAACCCCTCGAACGTGCTGTGGAGTACGCCGAAGAGCTCTATCCCAACAGCACTACTATCCGGCTTCGCCGTGCTCATCTCATGATGTCGCATGAACAATATTGGATGGCCCTCAAGGTGCTGAACCAGATGCGCCAGGCAGAACCCGACAACACCGATGTGGCCTATTCCCTAGGGGTGGCCAACGGTGCCGTTGGAGAGTCGGAGAAAGCCATTGCCTACTTCAAGGAGGCTGCGCGCGACGGCTGGATGCTCGGACGCGTCTATGCCAATATGGCGGAAGAGTACTACAAACTGAAGGACTACGACTCGGCCCTCAACTTCTATCGCAAGGCCATGGAGAGTGACTCTTGCGACGATATCACCATCTACAACTACTACGATGTCTCCTATGTGTCGGGCAGGATCGAGCAGGCGGAAGACTATCTGGACAACTATGTGAAGAAAAACCCATACAGCAAAGAAGCCTGGTATTGTCTGGGATGTGCCTACCGCGACCTGACGCTCTACGAGAAGGCCGTGGATGCCTTCGAGTTCGCCATTGCCATCGACAAGTGCTATGTGGATGCCTATGTCGCTTTGTCGCAGACGCAGGACTTCATGGGCTGCACCAGCGAGGCGGTGACGACCATGATACGGGTGCTCGACTACTGCGACGACCGTGCCAAGGTCTACCGCACCATAGGCAACCTCTATGCCCGCGAGGCCAATTACGACACCGCCATGGCCTACTTCAAGAAAGCCATCGACGATAATCCCAACGACGCTGAGGCCTATGCTGCGATTGCCCTTTGTTATATGGAAACGGGTGACAACGCCATGGCCCTCTCCTCCGTCAAGCGGGCTGTGCTGCTGGACGATACCTATCCTATGCCAGACAGTCCGGAGGGCGACCCGGAAGTGCTTTGTGCCGCCGCTATGGTGTACGACGCTACGGGCGATTTCAACAAGGCTTCCGGTTTCTTCGAGCGACTGATTACGTCCAATCTCTACACCGAGCCGCAATGCCAGATCTACACTCAGTTCCTTTATAAACATAAGGTTTACGATATCCTGATATTCTTTGCCGAAGAGTCGCTGGAGGCCTATCCCCATGATACGTTCTACAGCACCTATCTTGCGGCATGCTACTTCTACACTAACCGCTACAACCGTGCCCGCAAGATGCTTCCCGATGTGTCGCCCGCCATGTTGGCGGAGATATGCCCCGAGATTATGGTGCATCCGTTGCTCGGGCCCCTTGTGCCGGCCGACCCGTATGCCAATTCACCCGAAAACAATAAACATCACGATGAATAGAAAACAGATACTTGTAATAGCGGCCTTGTTGTCGCTCTTCTCCGGACAGCCCCTGATGGCGCAGGAAACAGGGACTGCCCCGGCAACTGTCGGCGTGGCGGAAGCCGTGCGCGGCGATACAGCCTCGTCGGGATTTGTGGCTGCAGCCTTGAAATGGTACGACGCCCACATGAACTACTGGGCCGTTGGAGGCCTGATGGCCGTAGAAAGTTCCTTTGTGCCGTTCCCGTCCGAAGTGGTCATCCCGCCGGCAGTCTATGTCGCTGCCAACCCCGAAGGCAAGAGCGGGATGAAGATATGGCTTGTTGTCGTCTTCGGCACACTGGGAGCGTTGATAGGTGCCCTTATCAACTATTTCCTCTCGCGTTGGCTCGGGCGGCCCATCATCTACGCTTTCGTCGACAGCAAGTGGGGCCACATGCTCAGCCTTTCGGGTGAGAAGATGGAACGTGCCGAGAAGTACTTCAACGACCACGGTGTTGTTTCTACGCTTGTCGGACGTCTCATCCCCGTTATCCGTCAACTTATATCCATTCCCGCCGGTTTGAGCAAGATGAACCTCTTCTCGTTCACGCTCTACACCTCTATCGGCGCCTTTGTGTGGAACTGTGTACTGGCCTTGTTGGGCTGGTTGGCCTATCAGGCGGCCGACCCCAGCGTCATCGAGCGCTATAGCAGCCTCCTCAGCTACGCCATCGTCGTCATCTTCGTCCTTGTCGTGATCTTCTTTGTGGCACGCCATTTCATCAAGAAAAACCGTAAGAAATGATTCCTTCCGATATACGATCCCAGTTCCCTATCCTTGACACCCAGGTGCATGGTCGCCCGCTGGTCTATCTCGACAACGCGGCCACCACGCAGAAGCCCCTGCGGGTCATCGAGGCCCTCGACGGTTACTACCGTCATCTCAACAGCAATATCCACCGTGGGGCCCACCATCTAGCCACTATGGCTACCGAGCGCTATGAGCAGGTGCGTTGTCAGGTGCAGCAACTTATCCATGCCCGCTACAGCCACGAGATTGTCTTCACCCGTGGCACCACTGAGAGCATCAACCTCGTGGCCTCCTCTTTCGCCAAACGCTACTTTGTAGGAAACGATGAAGTAATCGTCTCCGGTATGGAGCACCACTCCGACATCGTCCCCTGGCAGCTCGCCGGTGCCGTTTTGCGGCCTATCCCGTTTAGCGACGAGGGCGTGCTGGACCTCGAGGTTTATGATCGCCTGTTTACAAAGAATACCCGCATAGTGGCCGTCAACCACGTCTCCAATACCCTCGGCAGCGTCAACCCCATCGCCGACATCATCCGCATCGCGCATTCTCATGGTGTCCCCGTGCTCATCGACGGCGCACAGGCCATCTCCCATCTCTCTGTCGACGTGCAGGCCCTCGGATGCGACTTCTACTGCTTCTCAGGGCATAAGATGTACGGACCGATGGGGGTCGGCGTGATGTATGGCCGCGAGGAGATTCTCAACGAACTGCCGCCGTATCAGGGTGGGGGAGAGATGATAGAAACCGTCACTTTCGACTGCACCACCTATAATCAACTCCCCTTCAAGTTCGAGGCCGGCACGCCTTCCGTAGGCGATGTCATTGGTCTCGGCGAAGCCATCTCCTTCATGCAGGAAACCGGTATCGACAATATTGCCGCCCATGAGGACCAGCTGCTGCGCTATGCCACCGAGCGTATCCTGCAAATCCACGGCATCCGCATCTTCGGCACAGGCCCCCACAAGACCTCTGTGCTCTCTTTCCTCATCGGCGACGTGCACCCCTACGATGTCGGCACGCTCCTCGACCAGCTCGGGGTGGCGGTCCGCACCGGACACCATTGCACCCAGCCCATCATGGACCGCTACGGCATTCCGGGAACGGTTCGTGCCTCCTTCGCCGTCTACAACACCCGCGACGAGGTCGATGCCTTGATGAATGCACTCGAACGTATTATACCCATGCTGCAATAGATATGCTCCTCAGCCTACACATAGAAAACTATGCCCTGATTCGCGAGTCGGACATCTCCTTCGGATCTGGATTTGTGGTCATCACCGGTGAGACGGGTGCGGGTAAGTCCATCCTCCTCGGAGCCTTGGGCCTGCTCCTTGGCCAGCGCGCCGATACTGCTGTTTTGGCTGACAAGGAACGCAAATGCATCGTCGAGGCCCAGTTCGATATCGCCAACCTCGGCTTTCAGCCCTTGTTCGATGAGGCCGATGTCGACTACGACGACCATCTCCTCCTCCGTCGCGAGATTGCCCCTTCCGGCAAGAGCCGGGCCTTCGTCAACGACACCCCTGTCCAGCTGCCCTTCCTCCGCTCCTTGGGTACCCGTTTGGTCGACATACACTCCCAACATCAGACCCTTACCCTCGCCGATAGCGCTTTCCGCTTCACCCTTCTCGACTCCATGGTGTCGGACGGAGGAGAGTGTCACCCCTTCGCCGCCTATCAGGCTGCCTACGCCAAATATTATTCCCTCAAGCGCAACCTCGAAGCCCTCACCTCTGCCGAGGCGCAGAATCGCAAGGAACAGGACTATCTCCAGTTCCAGTTCAACGAACTCTCCGAGGCCCGTCTGATCCCCGACGAGCAGCAGGCCCTCGAACAGGAGTCTCAGCTTCTTGCCCATGCCGAGGCCATCCGCGAAGGTCTTGGTGAAGCAGCCTCGCTCCTCGACAACGACTCCGAGCAGGCCATCCTCCCATGCCTCCGTCAGGCCAAGAACGCCCTCTCACACATCGCGTCGTTCCATCCCGAGGCCGATGCGCTTCTCTCCCGGCTTGATTCCGCGCTCATAGAGCTCGACGATATCAACTCCTCCCTCTCTTCCCTGGCCGACAGTGTCTCCTACAACCCCGAACGGCAGCAGCAGGTCGACGACCGCCTAGCGCTCCTCTATCGGCTCCAGAAGAAGCACGGTGTCGATAGCGTCGATGCCCTCATCGCCATCCGCGACGACCTCGATGCCCGACTCCAGTCCATCTCTTCCCTCGATGCTCGCATCCATGCACTCATGGAGCAGGTCGACAGGGCTTTCGCCAAGGCGCAGTCGGCTGCCGACATCCTTACCGCTGCACGACAGGCTGCAGGCTCCCGTTTGGCCGAAGGCATTATCCCCGTATTGCACGACCTGGGGATGCCCGAAGCACGTTTCTCCGTCCTGCTTACCCCTACACAGTCCTACGGCCCCACGGGGCACGATGCGGTGTCCTTCCTCTTCAATGCCAACCGGGGAGGCGAACTCCGTGACCTCGCCAAGGTAGCCTCCGGCGGCGAGCTCTCGCGCCTCATGTTGGCCATCAAGTCCCTACCAACTGCCAACTGTCAACTGCCAACTTTCATCCCCACCCTTATCTTCGACGAAATCGATACCGGCGTTTCGGGCGACATCTCCATTGCCGTCGGCAACATCATGTGCCGTATGGCTGAGCACATGCAGGTCGTCGCCATCACCCACCTCCCGCAGATCGCTGCCCGTGCTTCGCAGCACCTCAAGGTCTACAAGCGGGTAGAAGACGGCGCCGACCGCACGGTCTCCCATATCCGTCAACTCACCTCCGACGAACGCCTCACCGAGGTCGCCGTTATGCTCAGCTCCGATCCTCCGACCCCCGCCGCCCTTCAAACCGCACGCGAACTGATGGAGAAATGAAGTACTACCTCGTCGGCTATATGTATTCGGGCAAGTCCACCTTCGGGCGCCGGTTGGCGGTTGAGAAAGGCATGGACTTCCTTGACCTCGATCGGGCCTTCGAGGAGCGCTATCATTATACCGTCCCCCGCTTCTTCTCTGTTTTCGGTGAGAAGGCTTTCCGCCAGCTGGAGAACCAGATTCTGCGCTCCACCGCCTCCCTCGACAACGTCGTTGTCGCCACCGGCGGCGGCACCCCCTGTCATTCCGGCAATATGGACTTCATCCTCTCCAACGGCATCGCCATCTACCTCCGCATGTCGGTCGACGACCTCGTTTTTCGCGCCCTCCGCAGCCGCAATCCCCGTCCCATCCTTCATGGCCTCCCCGAGGAGGAGCTCCGGCCCCGCATCGAGGCCCAACTAAAAGAGCGCGAAGGCATCTACCTCCGCGCTCCCATAATCCTTGACGGGACAAATCCTCAATTACCTTAGGATAATCCTTTCACTTCCTTTCATTCCCTCTCACTCCTAGTATTCAAACGCGCTTCCTCCCAGGAACTCCCGCATGATGCTGTTGTGGGGGATAAACTTATCGTCTATCGGCTCCACCAGCTCCGAGAAGTCCAGCAGCTGTTTGGCCATCGAAAACTCCTCGCAGTTCTCCGGCACCTGCTTCAGCAAGGGTTCGGCATAGCGCTTCAGCACGCCAAGCTCGTACAGCAGGGCCGAGTTGAACATCACGTTGGCGTTCTCCTGATAGGGGAAGATATGTTTCCTTTCGCCACGAACCACCTCCGGCCAACGGTGCAGCGTCTCCCGGGCGTTCCATCCGCGGAAGTTGTTGTCTCTCACAATGCGGCGCACCAGGCGGTTGTCCGTGCCGTGAATGATGTTCTGCCCGTCGATGGCCAGCTGCGTCAGGGCGCTGACGTAGACCTTGAACTTCAGCCCCTCGTCGATGTCGGCCGTCAGCTTGGGGTTCAGTGCGTGGATGCCCTCCACCACCAGGATGCTGCGGGGCCCCAGCTTCAGGGTCTTGCCGCTGTAGAAAGGCTCGCCCTTCTTGAAGTCGTAGGTGGGTATCTTCACCTCCTCGCCGCGGAACAGGGCGTTCAGGTGCTCGTTGAGCAACGGTATGTCGAGGGCGTCGATGCTCTCGAAGTCGTATTCGCCGTTGGGCAGCTTGGGTGTGCGGTCGCGTCCCAGGAAGTAGTCGTCCAGCGACAGCTGGTTCACGTCGTAGCCCAGCACGCTCAGCTGCACGCTGAGGCGGCGGCACGATGTCGTCTTGCCGCTGCTGCTCGGGCCGGCCAGCAGCACCATCTTGGCGCCGCTCTTGGCCACCTGCTCGGCGATCTCGGCATACTTCTTCTCGTGCAGGGCTTCGGCCAGCAGGATCAGGTGCTGCCCGCCCTTGTCGTGCACGATGCGGTTGTAGTCGCTCACCGTGGGCGTGTGCAGCAGGTCCACCCATTGGTGGTGCTCACGGAAGATGGCGAAGAGCTTCGGCGTCTCCTGGAAGAGCGACAGCTTGTCGGGATGCTCGGGGTCGGCACATTGCAGCATGTAGCCGTCCTCGTACTGGCGGAAGTCCCAGGTCGTCAGGCAGCCCGTGCTCGGGGCCAGCTTGCCGTTGATCTTGTGCACGGTGTCGCCCAGGAAGTTCATCTCTATGTACAGCTGGTTCAGGTGCTCCAGCAGGTCCGTGGTCTTGGGCATGTGGCGCGGACGCACCAGCTCCACGGCGTCGCTCAGCAGCATGGTCTTCGCCGTGAAGGGGATGTCCTGCTCCTGCATCTCTATCATGTGGTCTCTCACCGTGCGGCACACCTCCATGCGCTCGGGCAGCGTGTAGCCCTCCACCGCACTCTCTATGCGGCAGTAGAAGCCGTTCTGGAGGGAGTGGTCGATGCTCAGCGCCGCCTTCGGGTAGCAGTCGTGCACGGCGGTGTAGAGCATCATGCACAGCGCGTTGCGGTACATGCGGAAGCCCTGGCGGTCGGTGATGTCCAGCAGGCGTATCACCTTGGGGTTGTAGATGCGGTACTGTAGAGGCTCCACCTTGTTGTTCACCAAGGCGCCCAGCACCGGCCACGGGGCCTTGCCGTCCTCGGCGGTTTTCTTTTTCACGTATTCGGCGGCGAGCTCGGCGACCTGCGTCCCCTGCTCCACCATCTTTCGCTCGCCCGTATTGGCAAGCACTATCTCTACTTGGGTCATCCCATCACCTCCTCAATCTCCTTCACGGTCTTCGGTATGGGCTTGCCCAGCACGCGGGCGCCGGTCTCGGTCACCAGGACATCGTCCTCGATGCGGATGCCTCCGAAGTCTTTCCATTTCTCCAGCTCCTCGAAGTTCACGAAGTCCTTGTTGGTGCCTTCGGCATGCCATTTGTCTATCAGCGCGGGGATGAAGTAGCATCCGGGCTCGTCGGTGATGACGAAGCCGGGTTGCAGCCGACGGCCGCAGCGCAGGCTTCCCAGGCCGAACTGCTCGCTCGGGCGCGTCTCCTCGTCGTAGCCTACGTTGATCTGTCCGTAGTTCTCCATGTCGTGCACGTCGAGACCCATCATGTGGCCCAGGCCGTGAGGCATCAGCAGGCTGTGGGCTCCGTTGGCCACGATGTCGTCCACGCTCCCCTTCAGGATGCCCAGACCCTTGTAACCCTCGGCAAGCACGCGGCTGGCGGCGGTATGCACCTCCTTGTAGGTGATGCCCGGTCGCGTCACGCGGGCGGCCTCCATGTTCGCGGCCAGCACAATCTCGTAGATGGCCTTCTGACGTTCGTTGAACTTTCCTCCCACGGGTACGCTTCGCGTGATGTCGCTGCAGTAGTTCATCGGCGTCTCGCAGCCGGCGTCCATCACCAGCATGCGGCCCACCTCCAGGCGGTTGTTGTGCCCGTGGTTGTGGAGCGTCTCGCCGTGCACCGTCATGATGACGGGGAAGCTCACGGGCCCGTTGCCCTTCCAGGCTTCGCCCTCCATGAATCCTGCCAGCTCGTACTCGTAGCGGCCCGGCATGGCCAGCTTCATGGCTCCCACGTGCATGTTGTAGGCCGTGGCGATGGCTTTTTCTATCTCTTCAATCTCCTCGGCGCTCTTGATGCTCCGCTGCTTCACGCAGGCCAGGATGAGCTCCATCGAGGCGTAGCTGTTCACGGCGTTGTAGTCCAGCCCCAGCCATGCGGCGAGGTCGGCGCGGATATCGGCCCGGTAGGGCGGCAGGAAGTGCACGCGCTGCCCGCGGCATACGGCCTTCTGGCAGCACTCGGCCAGGGCCTTCATGTCGCCGCTGTTCTCCACCCCCACGCTGGCGGCCAGCTCCTTCACGCTGGGCAGCGGACCCGTCCAGATGATGTCCTCGATGTCGTAGTCGTTGGCGAAGAGGTAGTCCTTGCCCGTCTCGCAGTCCAGCACTCCCACCAGGTCCTCGCGCTGAAGCCCGAAGAAATAGAGGAACGTGCTGTCCTGACGGAACCAGTAGGTATTGTCCTTGTAGTTGCAGGGGGCCTCGTGGTTGCCCGGAATGATGATGATGCCGCGACCCACGTCCTTGCGCAGCTGCTCGCGACGAGCCATATAAGTCTCTTTCTTGAACATATTACTATGATTTTTTAAGTTTCTGCTCTCCATAACGCAAAAAGAAAATAAATATTGTCCCTCTGCAACGGTAAAAAAGCAAATGAAAACACAATATTATTGTTTTCATTATTTTAATAATCATAAGAAACCACGGAGAGGCTTGATCTCAATACCCCCCGGCAAACCACCCTCGACAGGCCTCGCCCAAGCGACAGGAACGTTAAAAAACGCGGGTCGGCAAAAAAAAATCTTGCCGTTTGGAAAAAAGTTTGTATTTTTGCAGGACGTTATGCTATGTTGATAGCAAACCGTGGTAACTGCAAAATACTAAAAAACAACTGCTTATTCTGTTTCGTGCCGATGAGGAGTGCTGGGCGAGTTGCGCCCTGTTGTGTCGTTTGATAGTGTGTGGATGGCGCCCGAAACGATAAAAAAGATGCCCGCAATGGCAAAAAAAGTAATAGTAAAGTAACGGAAAAAAACAAAAAGGTAACAAATAAGAATAGGAAAACGGACAGAAAACAATTGAGAAATAAAACAAATAATATTAATCAGATTCAATAAATAGAAATAGAAAAAAACACTCAGAAACAATGACAGAGACAATGACAGAAACAAGCCCGAAGAGGCGTATCTCAAGAACGGCAAGATGGGCCAGGGCCCACAAGTTCATGATTTACGAGGTGACAGATCCCGAGTTGCGGTCTCAGCTTTGCTACTATCGCAACAAGAAACGTCAAGAGTGTGAAGTTTCTGAATAACACTAACGACTGATTGGAAGATGAAAAGACTGATGCTTGACACATGTGTCGTCATCGACATGCTGGTTGACTTTGATGGTCTTGACAAGAACGTCATTACCATGCTGGAAGACCCGTCGTATGTGTTATGTGCCAGTTTTGAGACTATGCGCGAGTTGGTGGTGCACTTCAATAACAAGAAACTGCTCTCCAGGCAGTGGAAAACGGCCTATGATGTCATCCATACTGTTGAAAAGGACCTTGAGATAGAGTTCCTTCCTCTGCGAGACCACGTAGGGTACACCTACTCCCGTCTGATACTAAATGAAGAACAGGATCACCGAGACCCGAGCGACCATGTCATCATTTCGCACGCCATCACCGAGCAGATACCCCTCCTATCGAGTGATACTCGATTCTGGTTTTACCGAAATCAAGGTCTCGATTTAATAGAGTACTGAATACACGAATAATTGAGAAATAAAACAAACAAACAAATGTATCAATCAATTAATTTATTAACAACCAAAAAACAAACATCATGCAAAAGTTTCTACGAACTTTGGCCCTGATGGCATTCTTAGCAGTGCCGTGGGCCGCTCAGGCGCAGGAACTATTGTAATAAAAAGGAAATGAATATGGAAACAATCACATTTAGCCCAGCACAGGTACATGTGTTCAATCTTGTGTCACATATCAAGTCGGCCCTGGGGCTCGAACAGCTCAGGGAACAACTTGCGGCATTCTATGCCAAGCAGGTGGACGATGAGATGGACGCACTGTGGGAGAGTGGTCAGTGGGATGAGAAAAGAATGAATGAACTTCGTGGATCGCATTTTCGTACACCGTACAACAAATAAATCATGAATCCAGTAGTAATCGACACCAACTGCCTGTTGCAGGTCATTGCCCGCAGAAGCCCCTATCGCCCGATATGGGATGCTTTCCTTGGCGGGAGGTTTGACTTGTGTGTGTCGGATGAGATTCTTGATGAGTATCAGGAAATTCTGGGACAGCAGATAAATCCGTCGATTGCAGAAAATGTGGTTCTCCTTATTTTGAACAAAAAAAATGTCCAGCTTATTGATCCGCATTTCCGCCTTGGACTCATCACTGACGACCCAGACGACAACAAGTTTGTCGATTGTGCTTTTGCCGCCGGTGCGGATTACTTGGTGTCGGAGGACCGGCATTTCAATGCGCTCCACACAACGGCATTCCCCAAGCTGAATCTTGTCACGCTTGACCAGTTTCTGAAGACGAGAATGGTTGATTGTAGTAATCAGTAAGAAATAAAACAAACAAACAAATGTATCATTCAATTAATTTATTAACAACCAAAAAAACAAACATCATGCAAAAGTTTCTACGAACTTTGGCCCTGATGGCATTCTTAGCAGTGCCCTGGGTCGCAAATGCGCAGAACACGCTGACGGTTGCCGATGGTACTACTACTAACCAGTATGTACCTGTCTATGGCTACTATGCAGATGATTTTTTGCGCAGCCAGACCATCTATCCCGCCTCCTTGATTGAGGAGGGGGCTGAGGCTGTTGGTATGAATGGAGGCTCCATCTCCTCGATGACCTTCTATCTGACCAGTCCGGCCACAGGCTCTTGGGGTAGCGCCAACTTCGTTGTACGGCTGACCGAGGTCGCCGCCAGCACCCTCTCGGGTTGGGGCGATGTCACCAATGCCGTCACTGTCTACAACGGCGCCCTCGACGGAACCCAGTCGACCATGACTGTGGAATTCACCACTCCTTACACCTACAACGGTGGTAACCTCTTGCTTGAGATTTATAGCGATGCCGATGGCTCGTATAAGGCGTGCACATTCTCTGGCATCACTTCTGCTGGCGCTAGCTGGCAGGGCTATAACTCCTCTTCTTGGCAGAACGTCACGGGTTCTGTCCAGAACTTCATCCCTAAGACTACCTTCACTTTCTCCGGCGGCACCCCGATTACCTGCCGCGTGGTATCCAACCTTGCTGCTACCGGCATCACCGCCCACAGCGCTGTCCTTACCTGGGAAGACCTGAACAACACCGGTGCTTCCTATACCATCTATAATGGTAGTGAGGCCATCGCCACGGTCCCCGCCGGTACCTACACCTACACTGTTACCGGTCTCGACGCCAACACCAACTATAACCTCGGTGTTCAGGCCAACTGCTCTGCTACCGACGCTTCGGCCGTGAAGTCCGTCACTATCCACACCGATTGCGACGTCATCGCGCTCCCCTACACCAACGACTTCGAGAACGAGCCGTTCTATACCTATGGTGGCACTCCCTACCTCGAGGCCATCGCCGGTTGCTGGAGCCGCTACAACGATGGCACCAGCTACAACTACTATCCTTATATCGCCACCAGCACCAGCTCCGCTCATAGTGGTAGCAACTACTACTATTTCTATGCCGGTACCAACGCTTCCTACCCCAACGTCCAGATGGCTATCCTGCCTCCGGTCGACCCCACTGTCAACCCCATGAATGGCAACATGGTCTCGTTCTGGGCCCGCTACAGCGGTGCCACCAGCATCCAGGTGGGTACCATGAGCGACCCGACCGACCTCAGCACCTTCGTGCTTGACAGCACCGTCGAGCTGACCTCCTCCTATGCCATGTACACCGTCAAGCTCACCAGCGCCCCTGCCACCAACGCCTATGTGGCCTTCCGTGTTGACAAGGGCTCTTCCTATGCTTACGTCTATCTCGATGATGTCACTCTCGAGCAGATCCCCTCTTGCTGGGCTGCCACCGACCTCGTCGCCACTCCCCTCACCACCACCACCGCCACCCTTGCTTGGGAAGGCAATGTGGAGAACACCGGCGATGTGACTTACAATGTCTACAACGGCGAGACCCTCGTCGCCTCCGGCGTCACCTCGCCCTACACCCTCACTGGTCTCGAGATGGATCAGGACTACGTCCTCTCTGTTGTCACCGACTGCGGCAACAACGACCTGGCCCGCGCCACCTCTATCAGTTACACCCACGGCTATTGCCAGCCCAACCCCTCGTCGCGCGACGGTGCGGGTCTGATCAATGTCTCCTTCGGTACTTTCATGGCTGTCAACAACGACACGCATCCCCAGAGCGCTCCCTTCTATGGCAACTACCACGACCAGATTGGCGCCGCCATCCTGGGCAGTGAGTCCTTCGACATGGACATCACCTGGAGCACTGGCTACGACTACGGCACCATCGTCTGGGTCGACTGGAACAACAACCTCCAGTTCGAGGACAGCGAAATCGTCTACACCGGCGAGGCCGCCGGCACCCGTCCCACCACCCTCCACGCCACCATCGCCATCCCCGAGGGCACTGCCGAGGGTTACTACCGCATCCGCGTGGCTGGCGCCGACAGCTACTTCGACAGCTATGTCGATGGCAATGAGGAAGGCGCCCACGACGCCTGCTTCACCAGCACCTATGCCGCCGCCGAGGACTACACCCTCTACATCGGCCCTGCTCCCGAGCAGACCGTCAGCTTCACCTACCTCACCACCGACGCCGGTGTCGGGATGGGTACCGCTGCCACCAATCCGACCACCATCCACTGGGGCGACAACGTCCTGCTGACCTCCACCCCCGCCACCAACATGCGCACCGCCGCCTGGTATGCCGGTGAGCAGACCAGCGTCGAGGGTCTCGAACCCATCGCCACCGACACCAACGAGCTGGAGGTCGTTGTCACTAGTGACACCGCCTTCACCGTCGTCTACGGCTATGGCCAGTTCGAGGTCAATGTTGCCACCGCCAACGCCAACCAGGCCCGCATGGGTTCTGTGGCCGGCGACAGCCCCTATAATAATAATATGTACGACTACGGTACCACCGCTACCCTCACCGCCACCGCCAACACTGGCTTCCAGTTCATCGAGTGGCGCAACGAGGACGGCACCGTCTTCAGCACCGACAATCCTCTCGTCATCGACGAGGTCCTGCAGCCCTACAGCCTGATCGGCCACTTTGGCATCGCCTCCTACGAGGTCGCTGCCGAGACCGAGCACGGTCACGTCGAAGGCCTGGGCACCTACACCTTCGGTTCCTCCGCTACCCTCACTGCCGTTGCCGACCCCCACTACCACTTCGTGAAGTGGGCCGACGACGACATGACCAACGCCGAGCGCGCCTACCGTGTCATCGCTGACGCTACCTTCCATCCCGTCTTCGAGCCCGATGTCTACAGCGTCACCGTCAACGGTCCCGCCGTTGCCACCTACACCGTCAAGGATGCCGAGGGCAACGAGACCAACAGCTTCGCCTACACCACCGAGGCCACCGTTGAGGCCGTCGACATCGACGAGCACTACACCTTCGTCTCCTGGAATGTTGCTCGTCAGTTGAGCGAGCGCGTTTACTTCCTCAATCGTACCCTCGACGATGCCACCGTGATGCTCACCTTCGATGAGAACAATGACGTTGTTATCTTTGATTCCTATGGTGAGAACGGTGAGCATGTCAATGCCACCACCATGACCCTTGACGAGGCCAACGACCTGCTCAACAATGGTGTCTACTCCATCACCGACCTTGTTGATCCTTACGTCTACGAGTGGAATGAGGTCCTCAGCACCTCCAACCCCTACACCTTCGCTGTCGAGAACGACATCGTCCTGACCCCGGTCTACGATGCCGAGCAGATGACCCTCACCATCGCCTCCAACGATGTCGACATGGGTTCCGTCAGCTTCGCCGACTACGAGGGCACCAGCGTCACCGTCGACTTCATGACCCAGGTGCTTGTCCACGCTGAGGCCGTCCCCGGTGGCTACAGCAACTTCACCGGTTGGTACAATGGCACCGAGCTCGTCAGCACCTCTGCCGACTACTGGGTCACCGTTGAGCAGCCCATGACCCTCACCGCCAACTTCTCCTTCACCGAGTATCCCGTCAGCGTTGCTGCCGAGCCCGTCGAGGCCGGTGTCGCCAACGCCAGCAGCCTCAGCCCCCAGTTCAGCGACAACGTGACCTTCACGGCCACCGCCAACGACCACTGGGTGTTCAGCCACTGGACCTATGCTGACCAGACCGCTTGGCTGAGCCAGAACGCCGAGTACAGCGAGATGGTCTTCGAGGCCCTGAACCTCGTGGCCCACTTCGTGCGCGACAACCACACCATCGTTGCCACCGTGGCCGATGCTAGCCACGGCACCACCGTCGTCACCGACGAGAACGGCGCCGAGGCCACCGAGCCCTTCATCCACGGCAGCTATGCCACCGTCTCCTTCACTGAGGACTACGGCTACAGCTTCGCCGGCTGGAAGAACCAGCACGACGAGATTGTCTCCACCGAGAACCCCTTCACCTTCGAGGTGACCGAGGACACCGTCCTCACCGCCACCGTCAGCCCGCTGCCCTACACCGTCTACATCGACGTCAATCCTGACGAAGATGGCTACATCCGCGGCGGCGCCTGGGTCTCCGAGAACGATGCCAGCTTCACCTACGACTACCTCACCGAGATCAACGCCCAGCTCACCAACGAGCCCGTCTACGGCTATCTGTTCGACAACTGGACCAACCTTCAGGGCGAGACCGTCGAGCTGCCCATGGAACTCACCCAGGACACCCTCATCTTCGCCAACTTCAAGAAAGACCAGTTCACCGTCACCGGTGCTGTGGCTGCCGACTATCGCATGATGGGTCGCGTCTCCGGCACCGAGACCGTCGACTATCTTGAATATGTCACCCTCACCGCCAGCGAGAACAACGGCTACAACTTCTCCAAGTGGGTCGACGCCGAGGGCAACGACCTCGACCTCACCGCCACCTACGAGGAACCCACCACCGGCGATGTGTACGACATCTACACCGACGTCAACGGCGCCAGCATCTCCGTCCTCGCCAGCGAGGCCCGCGAGCTCTTTGCCGTCTACGACTATGAGTACTACACCGTCGAGGCCCAGGCCAACGACGCCAACATGGGTACCGTCGCCATCAACGACCAGCCTCTGAACCCCGTCAACCTGGCCTACAGCCAGACCGTCACCCTCAAGGCCGACGCCAAGGAGCACTACCACTTCGTGCAGTGGCAGGATGAGAACACGGACAACCCCCGCAGCTTCATCCTCACCGAGCCTGTGAGCTTCACCGCCACCTTCGCCATCGACACCCACACCGTGACCCTCGTCTACAAGGATGCCGAGGTTGAGAGCATCGCTCTCGTCCCCACCGCTGACACCATCGAGCTCTCCGCTACCAACACCTACGACTACAACACCGAGCTCCAGGCCACCATCGCCCCCAAGCACGGTTACGTCTTCGCCGGTTGGAGCTTCGACGGCACTACCGTTGCCGATCCTAGCGACGACTTCATCTTCACCCTCACTCAGGACACCACCCTCACCGCCCTCTTCGAGCGCGACCAGTACACCGTCACCGTTGCCAGCGCCGACGCCACCATGGGTAGCGCCAAGGTCAACGACGACGCCTCTGCCACCGTCGACTTCGAGAGCACTGTGACCCTCGTGGCCACTCCCGAGTACGGCTACGACTTCGTCAGCTGGACCAATGCCGATGGTGATGTCATCAGCACTGAGGCCACGTACAGCTACACCGTCATAGACGATACTGCCCTCATCGCCAACTTCCAGGTCCACCAGTACACCATGACCGCCCTTGTCAACGACGAGGCCATGGGTGGTGTCGGTATCGGCCTGCTCGATCCCAACGCCCAGCCCATCAACGCTGAGGCTACCGTCGCCGATGGTACCAACACAAATAGTTATGTTCCTGTCTATGGCTACTGTGCCGACGATTACCAGCGCAGCCAGGTGGTTTATCCTGCTGCCACGATGGCCGAGGCTGGCGTTGTCACAGGCTCCACCATCAGCAAGATGACCTTCTACACCTCTCAGTCTTCCATCACTACTATTAATGGTAATTGGCAGGTTAACCTCAAGGAGACTGCTTCCACTTCGCTGAGCAGCTTCGAGAGCGGCGCCACCAATGTCTATGAAGGCACTGTGAACGTCACCAATAGCCAGATGGTTATCAATTTCGCTACTCCTTATACCTATAACGGAGGCAACCTGCTTGTCGAGTTCATTCAGGACGAAGTGAGCAGCTCCTATCCCGGCACGACTTTCTACGGCCAGCGCGTTATTGGTGCCAGTGTCCAGGGCTATAACTACGGCAGTGTGGATGCTATTTCTGCCTCTCAGCGCAACTTCATGCCCAAGACCACCTTCGGCTACAGTTACGTTCCCGGTCCCGAGGTCAACAACTTCACTTCTGAGGCTACCGCTCAGGGTGCCTACAACACGGCTGCCAGCTTCAAGGCCCAGGCCAACTACGGTTACCACTTCGTGGATTGGACCAACAGCGCCGACGAGCACCTCACCGACAATCCTCAGGAAGTCACCATCCTCCGCGACATCACGCTGACCGCCAACTTCGCCAAGAACACCTACCACATTGTTGCCAATACCCAGCTTAACCATGGCGCTACCGGCACCGTGGCCATCACTGGCACCACCGAGGACAACATCGATGTCGAGTACCTCGACGAGGTGACCCTCACTGCCACCGTGGCTGAGCCTTACCGTCTGCTCCGCTGGGAGGATCAGAATGGTAACAGCCTTGGCAATGCCAACCCCCTGACCTTCGCCGTCACCACCGACAGCACCATCACCGCTGTCCTCGACTTCGAGGTCTACACCCTCACTGCCAACACTGAGGATATCGAGATGGGTGGCGTCTATGTCGACGATCCCAACAACGCTCCCGATCCCGTCGAAATCTTCAACGAGACCTTCGAGAGCCTTGGCGACTGGACGTTGAACAGCTGCCACAGCAGCACTGGAATTACTAATACTAGTAGTTTCCGTTTCTACTATTCCACTAACCCGCCGCAGTACCTCATCTCGCCCGAATTCAACGCTTCTGGCGATCTGACTGTCACCTTCAACTATAAGGTTCAGTCCGCTACCTATACCGAGTCGTTCCAGTTCGGCTACTCCACCACCGACAACGATCCTTCCAGCTTCACCTGGGAGACAGAGGTGTTCACGAACAACATTTCGTACACTCAGTATGCTACCACGGTTCCTGCTGCTACCAAGTACATGGCCATCAAGTATACTGCATATGACAAGTACGTGCTGTACATCGATGACTTCGTTGTCCTCGAGGCTCCTGCCCCCGGCTCTGTGCCTTCGCTGGCTACCAGCAGCGCCGATGTCGCCTTCAGCAGTTCTGTTGCCGTCACCGCTACTCCTGCTGAGCACTACCACTTCGTAGGTTGGAAGGGCGCCAATGTTGACACCGTCACCGCTCTTGGCACCGACGCCAATCCCACCATCTATGTTGCTGGCGACAGCACCCTCACCGCTCTCTTCGATGGCGACCAGATGCCCATGACCTACCAGGTCAACAACGCCGTCCGCGGCGCTGTCGAGGGTCCCGCCACCGCTGAGTACAACACCGAGGTCACCATCTCCGCTGTTCCTGCCCACGGCTACGAGTTCACCGGCTGGGACGACGACGTCACCGCCGAGGCCACCCGTACCGTCACCGTCAAGGGTACCGATGCCGAGAACACCTACAAGGCCAACTTCGGCTTCCAGACCTACGACTTCAACGTCACCGTCGAGAACGGTACCGTCAGCGTCACCAACGACATGGAGGACGTCGATGGCCGTATCCCCGAGGATGCCACCGAGATCAGCAACAAGTACTACTATGGCACCGAGGTCGAGCTGACCTTCACCGCCAACGAGCACTACCACTTCGTTGTCAACGATGCCAACGTGACCACCTACACCCAGACCGTCACCTTCCTCAATGAACCCGAAGCCATCAATGCCGTCGCCTTCATCGACACTCACAATGTCGTCCTGGCTGTCAACGACGAGACCCTCGGCACCATTGAAGGCGCTGAGAGCGGCGAGTACATCTATGGCACCGAGCTCACCTTCACCGCCACTCCCGCCGAGCACCAGCACTTCGTGAACTGGAGCGATGGCGAAGAGAGCGCCGAGCGCACCATCACCGTTGAAGGCGACCTGACCCTCACCGCCAACTTCTTCGTGAACAGCTACGAGGTCGCTGTCGAGGCCGATGCCGAACAGGGCACCGCTGAGTGGAACGATGGCACTACCGCCAGCATCGCCATCTCTGCCAGCGACCGTTGGGATGATGGTTGGGGTGGTGGCGCCAACCTGAGCGTCATGCAGAATGGCACCGAAGTGCTGAACATCGCACATGCCAATGGCGCCAATGGCACCGTCTACACTTGCAGCGTCGATCCTCATGCCGCTGTCGACTTCATCTGGCATTCCGGTACCTATGATGGTGAGAATTCCTTCACTGTCAATTACAATGGTGCTGATGTCTACACTCAGGCCGAAAGCACCCTCAATACTGTCGAGGACGGCACTGTCCTGTTCACCATACCTGCTCACACCACCGTGCTGCCCAACGCCGATGTGACCTTCACCGCCACCCCGAACCCCGGTTACGAGTTTGCTAACTGGACCATGGGCGGCGAGGAAGTCTCCACCGAGAACCCCTACACCATGGCTATCACCGAGAACACCACCCTCACCGCCAACTTCAACTTCGTCGGCTTCGCCATCACCGTGGCCAGCAACAACGACGTCATGGGTACCGCTTACATCAACGATGATGCCGAGCAGACCACCTACGTCGCCGCCTACGAGGAGGATGTTGTCCTGAACGCTGTTCCCGAGTACGGCTACATCTTCGAGAACTGGACCCTCAACGGCGCTGAGGTCTCCACCGAGGCTACCGCCACCGTCCAGGCTACCACCGCCGCCGACTACATCGCCAACTTCAACTTCGACAACTTCGACCTCAACGTCGCCGTTGCCGAGGGTCAGGAGGAGCGCGGTACCGTCACCGGCGCCGGCAACTACCCCTATGGCACCCAGGTTGAGATTGCCGCTGTTGCCAACGACGGCTACCTCTTCACCAACTGGAACGACGGTGTTACCACCGCCACCCGTACTGTCACTGTCGACGGCGCCACCGAGTACGTCGCCAGCTTCCGTACCGATGCCACCTACACTGTCACCGTCATCGCTGAGAACGGTACCGTCTCCGGCACCGGCAGCGACTTCATTGAGAACGACCTCGTCAGCCTCAATGCCGTTCCCGCCACCGGCTACCGCTTCGTGAGCTACACCGACGCCGAGGGCACTGTCCTCTCCGAGAACGCTGCCTACAGCTTCAACATCACCAGCGATGTCACCCTCACTGCCACCTTCGCCGCCCTGCCCTACAACGTCGTGCTGAATGCCGACGCCACCATGGGTAGCGTCACCGGCGCCGGTGAGTACACCTACGGCACCCAGGCCACCATCGAGGCCGTTGCCAACGAGGGTTACTACTTCACCCAGTGGAGCGACAACGTGACCACCAACCCGCGCACCATCGTCGTCATCGAGGATGTTGAGCTCACCGCCCAGTTCGAGGCCATCCCCGCCGCCCAGTACTACATCGGCGCTGTCGCCGTCAACGGTACTGTTGAAGGCGCCGGCACCTACGAGGACGGCACCCAGGTCTCCCTCACCGCCACCGCCAACAACTGCTACCAGTTCACTGGCTGGATGGTGAACAACCAGACCGTCAGCACCGCCAACCCCTATGTCTTCACTGCCACCGAGAACGTGACCGTCATGGCCACCTTCGAGGCCCTCAGCCTCAGCGGCGAGGAGACCCAGGTTGCCTGCGAGAGCTACACCTGGAACGGCCAGACCTACACCGCCAGCGGCGACTACACCGCCAGCCTGACCAGCAATGGTTGCGACAGCGTGGCCACCCTGCACCTGACCATCAACACCCCGGTGAACACCACCGAGACCGCTATTGAGTGCCAGAGCTACACCTGGAACGTCAACAACCAGACCTACACCACCAGTGGCACCTACACCGCTAGCATCGAGGATGCCAACGGCTGCACCGCCACTGCCACCCTCAACCTCACCATCAATGGTGCCTACGACGAGCTGATCTCCGCCTCTTCCTGCGGCGACTACGAGTGGAACGGCATCACCTATGATGAGGAAGGTGTCTACACCCAGACCTTCACCGCCGCCAATGGTTGCGACAGTGTCGTCACCCTCATCCTCACCATCAACGAGCCCGCCATCGGCGGCGAGAGCAACGCCACGGCTTGCGGCAGCTACGAGTGGAACGGTGAGTTCTACACCCAGAGTGGCGACTACACCCTCAACCTCATGGCCGCCAACGGCTGCGACAGCATCGTGACCCTGCACCTGACCATCAACCAGGCTGTCGACGTCACCGTCTTCGACACCGCTTGCGACACCTACACCTGGAATGCCAACAATGTTGAGTACACCTCCACCGGCACCTACCTCTACACCTTCGAGCAGGGTACCGCCACGGGTTGCGACAGCACGGTCACTCTCTACCTCACCATCAACAACAGCGTCAACACCACCATCGAGGCCACCGCTACCGGCAGCTACGAGTGGAACGACACTGTCTACACCGAGAGTGGCGAGTACACCTTCAACGGCCAGACCGTCAACGGTTGCGACAGCATTGTGACCCTCCTTCTCACCATCGAGACTCAGAACTACACTGTGACCGTCAACGTGAACAACAGCGCCATGGGCTCTGTCAACCCCGCCGGTGAAATCACCGTCGCCGCTGGCGAGACCTTCACCGCCACTGCCGAGGCCAACGAAGGCTTCCGCTTCATCGGTTGGAGCAACGGTGCCACCACCGAGACCGTCACCATCGTCGTCGAGTCCGACACCACCCTCACCGCCAACTTCGAGGCCATCACCTACACCATCAACGCCACCGCCAACGACGAGACCATGGGCTACGTCACCGGTAGCGGCGAGTACAGCCATGGTGCTGTCGTGACCCTCGAGGCTGTCGCCAACAACGGTTATCACTTCGTCCGCTGGAGCGATGGTACCACCAACGCCCACTACGAGTTCAACGCCATCGCCGACGTCACCCTCACCGCTTACTTCGAAGCCGACGAGGTCGGTATCGAGGATGTTGACGGCGCCGACGTGAACATCTACAGCGCCGACAGCAAGATCATCGTCAAGGGTGCTGAGAACCTCGATATCTACATCTACGATGTCAACGGCCGCGTCGTCCGCACGCAGGCTGCCGCCACCGAGACCGTGGAGTTCACCATGAACACCACTGGTGTCTACCTGGTCAAGGTCGGTAGCGCTCCTGCCAAGCGTGTCGTCGTGGTTCGCTAACCACAGATTACGCCAGGCCCTCGAGTAGGGCCATAGCTGGGGCGGGCGCCGGAGTAAATCCGGCGCTCGCCCTTTTTTTGCACCCCTCTCTCCCTTTCCCCGCCCTCCCCTCTGGGCACGGGTCAAAGAGCTGTTTTATTCGACTGTTCTTATATAGTATACATATAGTATACATATACTTCTCATATAGTATTTATATACAGTATATGAATACTATATGAGAAGTATATGTATACTATATGCATACTGTATGAGAAGTGTCGAGGTAGGGGGCTGGTAGATAGGGGTTTGGGACAAGTATTTTTTAGGGGAAAATTTGGTGGAGTGGAAAAAAGTTTGTACCTTTGCACTTTGAAAATAAAACACTAAACATTATGAAGACACACCTACGAACGTTGATGGTTGCCGCGATGCTGGCAATTCCTTTTGTTGCGGGCGCACAGTGCATGCCCGTGGTGGTGGCCAGTGGCGACAGCACAGGCTCGGCGTATACGGCGCCGGTGAACAATTATTACAATTATTCGTTGAGCGAGATGATTTTCGATGCCGAGGAGTTTGCCGGTGCGATGACGATAGACACGATAGGGTTCTACCTGGGCTCGATGAACACGATGTCGTTCGCCTCGGATGTGAGGATTTACCTGAAGTATACGGAGAAGGGTGGTTTTGCCTCGACGTCGGACTACGAGGTGGTGGATGCCAGCGCTGTGCTGGTGTACCAGGGCCCGCTGAGCTGCGTGCATGGGTGGAACAACTACGCGCTGTCGACGCCGTTCTACTACGACGGCGACGGGAACCTGATGGTGATAGTGCACGACAACTCGTCGGGCCAGGACGGCACGTCGCGCAAGTTTGCGACGAGCAGCACGGGGTCGGAGTACAAGACCCTGGTGCGCTACAGCGACAGCCAGAATCCCGTGCCGGGGTCGGCCACGTACGGTGGCTCGAGCGCCAGGTACCAGTACCGTCCGGTGATGCGCCTGGCGGGCTGTGAGGCCGCGGCGGCGACGTGCCGCAGGCTGACGAACCTCGCGGTGGATACGGTGGCGCAGACCAGCGCGACCATCAGCTGGGTGGACGTGTACAACAGCGGTGCCACCTACAGTGTGAGCATGAACGCCGGCGGTGCGGACACGCTGCTGGCCAGCGGCCTCACGGCGACCTTCTTCACGGCCACGGGGTTGGCACCGAACACGCAGTATTCCTTCCTCGTCAGGGCCCATTGCGGTGGCGGCGCGGAGTCGTTGCCCGCGGCGGTCGACGTGCGGACGGAGTGCGGGGTGCTGGGAGCGTTGCCGCATACCTGGACGTTCGAGAACGAGGAGCTGCAGGGCGGCACCAATGCGCTGCGCCTGCCGTGGTGCATGGAGCGCTATTCCACCGGCTCGGGGAGCTACACGTATTACCCCTACAGCGCGAGCACCAATTCGGCGTATGCCCATTCGGGGACGCGCTATCTGTATTTCTATCCCGGCGGCAGCGCCAGCTACCCCGACACGCAGGCCGTGGTGCTGCCGCAGCTGGACGTGACGGCGTACCCGATGGATGGCAACCGGATCTCCTTCTGGTGCCGCACGAACAGCGCCACGGGCAACGGCGTTCTGTATGTGGGCACGGTGAGCGACCCTTCGAATATCGGTAGCTTCACGCTGGTGGACACGGTGCAGGTCCAGGGCACCGACATGCGTCACTGCGTGGTGCCGCTGACGGGGTCGCCGTCGACGAATGCGTATGTGGCGCTGGTGGTGCTGAGGGGCGGCACGGGCTACCTGGCCCTCGACGACCTGACGCTGGAGCAGCTGCCGCAGTGCGGCGATGTACAGCACCTGCAGGTGGACAGCACGACGGATACAACGGTGTCGCTGTCGTGGGATGCCGTGGCGGGAGCCACGTATACGGTGTACGACATGGCCGTGGGGACGGTGGTAGCCTCCGCCGTGGCCGCCAACAGCTATACCGTCGGAGGGCTGAACGGCCAGACGACCTACACCTTCGGTGTGCGCGCCAACTGCACGGACGGCGACGGCGTTGTGGCCACGCTGACGGTGCAGACGGCCTGTGCGCCCGCGGTGCTTCCCTATGTGGAGGACTTCGAGGCCGGCGGCAACTACGGCTGCTGGACCACGGTGCAGACGGCCGCTAGCACGGGTCTCAACAGTTCCCACCCTTACAGCGGCAGCAGTGCCTTCCGCTTCTACTACAGCGCCAACCCTCCGCAGTACCTCGTCTCGCCCTTGCTGGCGGGTACGGGCGACGGCGTGCAGCTGGAATTCAGCTATGCCAACGAGGACAACGGCTACCCGGAGAGCTTCGCGGTGGGCTATTCCACCACGAGCAATGCCCCGTCGAGCTTCACCTGGCTGCCCGAGGTGACCGATATCGCCACCGGAAGGCAGTATGTGCGCTACAGCGAGATTCTGTCGGCACCGGGCATCAAGTACGTGGCCATCAAGTGCACGTCCAACGACCAATACTACCTCTACATTGACAGCCTGGTGGTGACGGAGGCTCCGAACTGCCTGCCTGTCAGCAATCTGACCGTGGACAGCGCTAGCACGGGCAGCGTGTGGCTGAGCTGGAGCGACCTTTCCAACGACGGTGCCACCTACACGGTGTACATGGACACCGTGGCGTTGGCCGTGGGGCTGAGCGATACGGAGTACGAGGTGGAGGACCTCGACCCTGCCACGGCCTATACCTTCAGCGTGGTGGCCAACTGCTCGCCGGAGGATGCCTCGGAGGCCGTCAGCGTCAGCGCGCTGACGGAGTGCGGAGCGGAGAGCTGCCTGCTCAGCTTCTACTGCACGGACTACTACAGCGACGGCTGGAACGGCGCCTATATCAGCGTTGTGCAGTCGGGCACGGAGATGGGCACGGTGGCCTGCGCCGTGAGCAACGAGACGTACACGGTGCAGGTGTGTAGCGGGGCTCCCGTGGCGCTGATGTGGCACGGAGGCCAATATGACGAGGAGGCTATCTTCACGGTGCGCGACGGCGGCGGCGATTCGGTGTTTGCCTGTGCCATGGAGGAGGCCGACCAGTTCCCGCAGACGAGCCCCTTCTTCACGCTGGCCACCCCGTGTCCGGCCTGCCTGGTGCCGGTGGTGACGGTGGACAGTGTGGGGACGGATGCCGTGGCCATCAGCTGGACGGAGGGCAATGCCATAGGATACAACGTGTATGTCAACGACACCATCGTGGAGGCGCAGGGCATCACCGACAACAGCTATACCATCACGGGCCTGGCAGCCTCGACGGACTACACCGTCAGCGTGGAAGCCATATGCTCGGCGAGCGACACGTCGGCCCGCGGCACGGTGCAGGTGGTTACGGAGTGTGGCGGCGGCCGGTGCGACATTGTCATCGTCACTGGCGAGTCGGGTCTGCTGGGTGCGGGCATCGACGTGATGCAAGGAGCCGCCGTGGTGGAGAGTTTCTACGATGTTTCGTCCATGATGGCCTCGGACACCATCAGCGTGTGCAGCGGCGTGCCCATCACCTTCGTCTACCACCAGACCCCCTATGTTGATTACGGTTTTGCGGGCATGATATCGTTCACCGTCACCAATGGCGGCGGAGCCCAGATATACGACTGCGCCAGTGGCACGAACATGGTGGACGGCGACACCTTCCTGACGATTGCCGATGCCTGTCCGAGCTGCAGCACGCCGCAGGTGGAGCTGGCCTCGATGACGGAGACCACGGCCACCATCCGCTGGACGGCCACGGCGGGGAGCTACGACATCCTCCTCGACGGCGTGCCGGTGCAGGCCGGCGTTGCCGACAGCACCTATACCTTCACGGGCCTGAGTGCCGCCACGGACTATGTCTTCGGCGTTGTGGCCGTTTGCTCGGCCGGCGACACGGCCGATGTTGCCACCCTCAGTGTGCGCACGCCGTGCAGCCCCGTTGGCACGTTGCCCTATGCCGAGAGCTTCGACGAGGGGCTGGGCTGCTGGACTACGGTCAGCAACAGTGCCGACGGCCAGCCGTGGTTCTACCAGGGTTCCGACAGCTACCTGGCTTCCCACAGCGGAAGCGGAATGGCGATGTCGGTGTCGTACACCACCCATGCCGTCAATGCCGACGCATGGCTTGTCTCACCGCAGGTGGTGCTTCCCGCCGCCGGCAGCGACTCGCTGTTGATGAGCTGGTGGTTCGCGGTGGACGGCGAATACCCCGAGGACAACTACGAGGTGCGTATCTCCACCACCACCAACGAGGTGGCGAGCTTCACCATACAGCTGGACAACGTGGAGCCCACCGCGCTGAACGGCGAGTGGACGCAGCGCACGGTGGACCTGACGCCCTATGCCGGCCAGGCGGTCTACGTGGCGTTCCACCACTACAACAGCTACGATGCCGACTTCCTGGCCATCGACGACGTGGAGATCTACGAAAGCGAGAGCGGCGAGCCCGAGGTGACCTACTACGAGGTCGACGTCAGCAGTGGCGACGCCCGGATGGGTAGCGTCAGCAGCAGTGTCCCCACGGGGCAGGTGGCTGAAGGCACCGTGATGACCGTCAGCGCCACGCCTGCCGACGGCTACCGCTTCCTGCGCTGGACCGATGGCGGAGCCGACGTCAGCACCGACAACCCCTATACTTTCACCGTCAGCGCCGATGTGCACCTCGTTGCTCTCTTCGAGGCCAGTGTGGGTATCGTTGATGTCGAGGGTGCCGACGTGACCGTCTATAGCGCCGAGGGCCGCATCGTGGTCCGTGGCGCCGAGGGGCGCGATGTCTGCGTCTACGATGTCAACGGACGCTGCGTCCGCCAGCTGGCTGCCGCCGAGGAGACTGAGGAGATTGCCGTGAGTGCCTCTGGGGTGTACATGGTAAAGGTCGGGGAGGCGGCTGCGAGCCGCGTTGTTGTGGTACGATAAAAAATAATTATTTCCTCCCCCACATACTAAACCCATGCTTTTCTCGTTATTTACGAACTAATTTTAAAAATCAACATATATATCATGACACAGGAAAAGCTGAAATTCAACCCCAACCCCCTGGTGAGCTTCCTCGAGAAGCCTATGAAAGAATTCACCAAGGCCGACATCCTCAAGGTCATCGAGGAGTTCCAGATAGAGATGATCAACTTCCGCTACATGGCTGACGACGGGCGTCTGCACACCCTCAACTTCGTCATCCAGAGCCTCGAGCATGCCGACGAGGTGCTCACCAGCGGCGAGCGCGTCGACGGCAGCTCGCTCTTCCCCTACATCGAGGCCGGCAACAGCGACCTCTATGTCATCCCCCGTTTCCGCACCGCTTTCCTCGACCCCTTCACCGAGGTGCCCACCCTCGACATCCTCTGCTCCTTCTACAACAAGGACGGCGAGCCCTTCGAGATGGCTCCCGAGCACACCCTGCAGAAAGCCGCCCGCGCCTTCCGCGAGGCCACCGGCGGCATGGAGTTCCAGGTGATGGGCGAGCTGGAGTACTACGTCATCGCCCCCAAGGAGTCTGAGTACCTGCCCGAGGACCAGCATGGCTACCATGTCTCCATGCCCTTCTGCAAGTTCGAGACCTTCCGCACCGAGGCCATGCGCATGATTGCTGCCGCCGGTGGCGAAATCAAGTACGGCCACAGCGAGGTGGGCAACTTCACCCACGGCGACCTGATGTACGAGCAGAACGAGATTGAATTCCTTCCCACCGACCTCGAGGCTGCCGCCGACCAGCTGGTCATCGCCAAATGGATGATGCGCGAGCTGGCCTACGAGCAGGGCATCACCGTCACCTTCGCCCCCAAGATCACCGTCGGCAAGGCCGGTAGCGGCATGCACATCCACACCCGCGTGTCGCAGGCCGGCAAGAATATGTACGTCGGCGAGAACGGCCTCAGCGATGTGGCCCTGAAGACCATGGCCGGCATCCTGAGCCTCGCCGGTTCCCTCACCGCCTTTGGCAACACCAACCCCACCTCCTACTTCCGTCTGGTGCCCCACCAGGAGGCCCCCACCAACATCTGCTGGGGCGACCGCAACCGCTCCGCCATGGTGCGCGTGCCGCTGGGCTGGAACAAGGGCAGCGGCAACATGATGGCCCATGCCAACCCCCTGGAGAGCAAGGATGCCGTGGACTTCTCCTACAAGCAGACCATCGAGCTCCGCACGCCCGACGGCTCCGCCAACGTCTACCTGCTGCTGGCCGGCATGACCGTCGCCGCCCGCCACGGTTTCGAGATGAAGGATGCCATTCAGTATGCCAAGGACCGCTACGTCAGCGTCAACATCTTTGAGCATGAGGATGTCCTCAGCCGCCTCGACGTGCTGCCCGACAGCTGCGCCGCCAGCGCCGACCTGCTGGAGCGCGACCGTGCCCTCTACGAGCAGGACGGCATCTTCGCCCCCGCGCTCATCGACGGCATCATCAAGCAGCTCCGCGCCTTCGACGACCGCACCCTCCGCGCCGACATCGGCAAAGACTCCGATAAGACCCTGGCCCTCGTCGAGAGGTTCTTGCATTGTGGATGATGCACCGGGTAGCACTTCTCATCGGCGGCAACCAAGGCGACCGCCGGCTGTTGATACAACAAGCGACAGAGCAGATACGGCAGCGTATCGGCTCTGTCGTTGCTTTGTCGCGTGTCTACGAGACGGAGCCGTGGGGGGAGTTTGAGGTGTCTAGGGTGCAGGATTTTCTGAATCAAGGTCTGCTTGTGGAGACACCCCTCTCCGCCCACGACGTCCTCCGCGAGGCCCTTGCCATCGAGGCTGACTTGGGACGTGTGCGCCCGGGTGGGGTACACACTCCTCCGCCAGCGCTCCGTGCCGCCCGAAAATACCACTCCCGCCCCATCGACATCGACCTCATCTTCTTCGACCACGACGTGATAGACACCCCCGACCTCACCATCCCCCATCCCCGTATGCACCTCCGCCGCTTCGTCCTGGAACCCCTGGCGGAAATCATGCCGGACTACGTGCATCCGCTGCTGAATAACACCGTGGTCGGTTTGTTGGCCCAGCTGGATGCGGCGGACAAGCCCCGTAGGGGCGTAGGCATACAGGCAGGGGTTTCAACCCCTGCACACGATATCAACAACGAGTCCGGAACCCCCATGGGGGTGGAAGGACCCTTTAACAGTTTTACAGATTATGCCCAACTCACTTGTCAAGAACGATATCCACTTGGTGTTCCATGTCAAACATGACGGGGTGACAGTCGCGCATGAAGACCTCCCGCGTCTGTTTGACTACATCGGTGGAATTGTGCGCTCTCTTGGAGGTATGTCGTTTATTGTCGGTGGCGTAAGCAACCACGTCCATGCCTTGGTATCGGTTCCGCCTACTGTTGCTGTGGCCGATTTTGTCCGAACCGTCAAGGCCAAAAGCAGCAAGTGGATAAAGGGGCTGTCCCCACGTTATACCAAATTCTCCTGGCAGGAGGGCTACGGCGCTTTTTCGGTCAGCCCATCCTTGATGGACAAAACGGTTGCTTATATCGCCAATCAGGAGGAACACCATAGGAAGAAGAGTTTTCGCGAAGAAGTGGAATTGTTTGCGAAAGCGTATAAAATAGATACAACAGAAGGATATGCATTTTTACAGTAACAATCCTGTCACCCCTCCGGGGTTTCTGGGACTCTTGCGGTTCAAGAGTGCAGGGGTTGAAACCCCTGCCTGTAGGCCTGCGCCCCTGCGTTCAGGGGTTGAAACCCCTGCCTGTAGGCCTGCGCCCCTGCGGGGCTTGCGATGGGGACTCATTCTGATGTTGCTGCTGCTCCCCGTGGGTTTGGCGGCGCAGAACGCCACCGTCAGCGGCACCATCACCGACGCGCGGACCGGGGAGACGCTCATCGGCGCCACGGTGCTCGACACTCGCAGCGGCAAGGGCGCCGTGACCAACGTCTACGGCCACTACTCCCTCACCGTCAAGCGCGACTCCGTCGACCTCAAGGTGACCTATGTGGGCTACGAACCCCAGTTCTTCAACCTCAGGCTCGACGCCAACCGAGAACTCAATATCAAGCTCTCCTCCAGCGTCACCCTCAACGAGGTGACCATCACCGCCGAGCGTACCGGCGATGTCCGTTCCGCACAGATGAGCGCCAACGTCATGACCGTGGAGAAGATCAAGTCCGTGCCCGTCATGTTCGGCGAGGCCGACCTCATCAAAGCCTTGCAGCTCATGCCCGGCGTGCAGAGCGGCAGCGAGGGCAACAGCGGCATGTATGTCCGCGGCGGCGGCCCCGACGAGAACCTCTTTCTCCTCGACGGCGTGCCCCTTTACAACGTCACCCACATGGGCGGTTTCTTCTCCACCTTCAACACCGATGCTGTCAAGAACGTCACCCTCTACAAAGGCTCTTTCCCCGCCCGCTTCGGCGGCCGTCTGAGCGCCGTGCTCGACGTCACGCAGAACAACGGCAACGACAAGGAACTCCACGGTAACCTCTCCGTGGGCCTCATCTCCGCCAAGTTCAACCTCGAAGGCCCCCTCGTCAAGGAGAAGACTACCTTCTCCCTCTCGGCACGCCGTACCTATGCCGAGCTCTTCGTCATCCCCGCCATCATGTGGCTCAACGATGCTACCTCCGAGGAGGAGGAACCCGCCCCCGAGTTGGCGCAGAAGGCCAAGTTCGATGCCGGCTACTACTTCTACGACATCAACGCCAAGCTCACCCACAAGTTCAGCGACAAGAGCCGCCTCTACGCCTCCTTCTATATGGGCGACGACAAAATCCACGGCAAGGTGCACACCGTCACCGCCCTCGACGAGGACATCTACCTCGGCTTCTCCACCCTCTGGGGTAACCTCGTGGGAGCCCTGCGTTGGAACTACGAACTCTCCCCCAAGGTCTTCATGAACCTCTCCGCCTCCTACACGCAGTACAAGAACAATATCATCGGCTCCGTCGAGAAGCTGGCCACCCCCAACGACCCCAATGCCTCCACCGTCACCGGCGACTACAACTCCGGCATCCGCGAGTTCACGCTGCGGTCCGACTTCGACTTCACCCCCACGCCTGAGCACATCGTCAAGTTCGGAGCCTCCGCCACCCGCCACTGGTTCACCCCCGAGGTGGCCAACGCCAGCGTCAACTACTTCGACTCCATACAGATGAACCAACCCCTGCAGATCGACTCCTCCATCATCTCCAGCACCGTCCCCGCCAACGAGTTCGTGGCCTACATCGAGGACGACTGGGCCATCACCGAGGCTGTCAAGCTCAACTACGGCCTCCACCTCAGTGGCTTCTTCGTGCAGAACAAGTTCTACCACTCCATCCAGCCGCGTCTCTCCGGCCGTGTGCTCATCACCCCCGACCTCTCCTTCAAGGCCGGCTATGCCCGCATGACGCAGTACGTACACCTCCTCTCTACCACCTCCGTCACCCTGCCCACCGACCTCTGGGTCCCTGTCACCGAGAAGGTGGAGCCCATGACCTCCGACCAGATAGCCGCCGGCCTGAGCTACAGCCTCAGCGGTATCGCCGACTTCTCCATCGAGGCCTACTACAAGCACATGGACAACCTCATCGAGTACAAGGACGGCGCCACCTTCTTCGGCTCCAGCGAGAACTGGGAGAACCTCGTCTACAGCGGCCGCGGCTGGAGCTACGGCGTGGAGTTCCTCATCCAGCGCGAGTTCGGCGACCTCACCGGCTGGATTGGCTACACCTGGAGCCGTTCCATGCGCCAGTTCGACCGCGAGGGGCAGGTCATCAACGGTGGCAACCCCTTCCCAGCCAAGTACGACCGTCGCCACGACCTCTCCATCGTCCTCTCCTACAAGGTCAGCCCCACCATCGACCTCAGCGCCACCTGGGTATTCTCCACCGGCAACGCCGCCTCCCTGGCCACACAGAGCTACCCCACGGCCTTCGAGGATCCCGACGACTACGACGAGGACACCCCCGGCCGCAACAGCATCAGCGTCGTCGAGGGACGCAACAACTACCGCATGCCCAACTACCACCGTCTAGACATCGGCGCCAACTTCCACCGTAAGTTCAAGCGCGCTCGCCGCACCATCAGCGTCAGCGTCTACAACGTCTACAACCGCCAGAACCCCTACATGCTCTACCAGTCGCGCACCGAGAGCTACAACGGCTACCCCTCCGCCCTCATGCAGCTCAGCATCTTCCCCGTGCTCCCCTCGTTCGGATATACGCTGTATTTTTAGTTTCTCGAAATAGTCAGAATAATCAGAGTAATCGGAATAATCAGAGTAATCGGAATAATCAGAATAATCAGATGAAAAAGATAACACATACAGGTCTTATATTTCTCATTTTTCATTTTTCATTTCTCTTCTCCTCGTGCGAGAAGATCCTCGACATCGAGAACGAACCCGCCGATGCCCAACTCGTGGTCAACGCCGTGCCCCAGGCCGGCAAGCGCGCGTTCGTCTACTTCGCCCACACGCGCTTCTTCCTCGACCCCTCCAACAACCAGCCTCTCGACGGCGCCTCGGTGACCCTCTTCGTCAATGGAGCCCCCCTCAGCCCCGACTCCGTGGCCAACTGCAAATACTTCTTCCCCTACACCTGCACCGAGGGCGACACCCTCAGCCTCCAGGCCTCCGCCGGCGGGCTCCAGGCCACGGCCACCACCTATGTGCCCTACATCCCCACCTTCTCCAATATCCAACTTTATAACCAGGAACTCGGCCACACCTTCCGCTACTACCAGGCCGAACTCGACTTTCAGGACCATCCCGGCGTCGACGAATACTACAACCTCCGCGTCATGGTCCGCGACAGCGGTATCCGTTTCAACGAATGGAAACAGGAATTCGACACCGTCGACACCGTCCGCGCCACCTACTATATGCTACGAGCCAACCCCGAAATCACCGGTGACGCCTCCTACAGCATCCCCATGCTTGGCTACCTATACACACGGAACTTCTTCAACGACAGTCAAATCGACGGACGGAACTACCACGCCTCCATCAGCATCCTCCACCTCATCGACACCAACGAGGTGCAACCCTTCAAGCACGAATACACCGTCACCCTCGAAAGCATGACCTTCGCGCGCCTGCGATACCTCATCGACGTCTCCCGGCAGGGCTCTTCCAACAGCTTCTTCACCGAGCAGGGGCAGGTACGCGGCAATGTCGACGGCGCCCTTGGCATCTTCGCAGGCTCCGCCAAGAGCGAAATCACCTTCTGGCCGGACACCCTCCCCGTCGTCACCGACCCTTCCGGACCCACCCTCCTTCCCCCTCCGGCAGTCCAACGCCTGCTAGCCCCGCAGCAACCTTCAAAGTATGAAAAATGAAAAAAATATTTTGCCAGTTCTGAAAAAAGTTGTATCTTTGCAGTCCGAAATCAGGGAGAAAAATGCCCTGAAGATTAGTGAAAGTAATTAAAAAACAAACAGTTAAAAATGTACGCAATCGTAGAAATCGCAGGCAAGCAATTCAAGGTCGCCCAAGATCAGAAGATTTTCGTCAACCGTCTGAAGAACGACGAGGGTAGCGAAGTTTCTTTTGACACCGTGATGCTTAAAGACAATGATGGCAACGTCGAGGTTGGCAAACCTTACATTGCTGGTGCTAATGTAAAGGCCACCGTCCTCCGCCACCTCAAGGGCGATAAGGTTTTGGTGTTTAAGAAGATTCGTCGCAAGGGCTTCCAGAAAATGAATGGCCATCGTGACTATCTGACCCAGATCAAAATCGATAGCATCAACTAATTAACCGTAGTGTCTAACCTTTTAAAAACAGTATATTATGGCTCATAAAAAAGGTGTTGGTAGTTCCAGTAACGGTCGCGAATCCGAAAGCAAACGCTTAGGCGTTAAGATTTTTGGTGGTCAGAAGTGCATCGCCGGCAATATCATTGTCCGTCAGCGCGGCACCGCCCATAACCCCGGCCAGAATGTCGGCATGGGTCGTGACCACACGCTTTATGCCCTCGTTGACGGCGTGGTGAAATTCCACAAAGGCCGTGAGGACCGCAGCTTCGTCTCCGTGGTTCCTGCCGAATAAAAGAGATAAAAAGTTATTTGACTGCCTGGACTTTGTTCCGGGCATTTTTTTTTATTGTATCGGGGGGCCGTGTTAGTCCTCCAGTTGCACGCGGACGCTCTCGGCGTGTATCTTCTCCAGCAGGTCTTTTGTGAAGTCGGCGTCGAGGCCGAGGGCTGTGGCCTGGTGCAGGCGGTCGTTCACCACGTCGGCCCATCGGGCCTGCTGGTAGACGGGCAGGTGGGCGTCGCGTTTGACGGAGGCAATGCGTTTGGATACCGCCATGCGCTGCGAGAGCAGGGAGACGAGTTCGTGGTCGATGTCGTCGATTTTGCGACGTAGGGGTTCGAGGGCCTGAGCGGCGTTGGTGGCGGAAGAGGGGTGTGGGGCCGTGGCCCAGTCGGCAATCACGGCAGCCAGGGTCTGGGGGGTGATTTGCTGAGGGGCATCGGTGAGGGCGTCGGCGGGGTGGGGGTGCACCTCGACCATGAGGCCGTCGTAGTCCAGCTGGTGTGCCGCGCGTGCCAGGGGTGCTATGAGGTCGGCGCTGCCGCCCATGTGGCTGGGGTCGCAGAGGATGGGCAGCTCGGGGTGTTCGCGGCGCAGTTCCATGGCCACCTCCCAGAGGGGTGCGTTGCGGTAGCCGTGGTTGTTGTACATGCTGAAGCCGCGGTGCACGGCCGTGAGATGCCCGATGCCAGCCTTGTGCAGGCGTTCCAGGGCGCCGATCCAGAGGCGTACGTCGGGGCAGACGGGGTTCTTCACCAGCAGGTGGGCGCTGCTGCCGCGCAGGGCCTGGCAGAGTTCGTCGACCATGAAGGGGTTGGTGGTGGTGCGTGCGCCGAGCCAGAGGGTGTCGATGCCGTATTGCAGGCAGAGTTCCACGTGCTCGGGGCGTGCCACCTCGCAGCAGTAGTGCACGCCGAGTTCGGCGCTGAGGTCGCGCATCCAGCCCAGGGCGGGCTCTCCGAGGCCTTCGAAGGCTCCGGGGCGTGTGCGGGGTTTCCACACGCCGGCGCGAATCGTTGATACTTCGGGCATGGCCTTCAGCGCCAGCGTCACTTCGCGCAGCTGGGCTTGGCTCTCCACGCTGCAGGGTCCTGCTATGATGGTTTTGCTCATGGTCGGTATTTTTTTCGATAAAAATGTTTTGCAAAGATACACAATATTTCTGAAATGGCGGCGTTAAAGTGATATGAAAATTAAATATCTTAAGATAAAGAACTGGTTTTTGGTCACCCTGATGGGTGCCATGGGATTCTCTTCGTGCCACAGCAACAAGGAGTTGGCAGAGCCTCAGGCGGAAGCCCCCACTTTTGAGGACAATCAACAGATACGTCTCATGTACGGCGTGCCGAGTATGAATTTTATGATTCGCGGGCAGGTGCGGGATGCCGAAGGGCGTCCGGTGCGCGACATCCGCGTGAATATGCTGGACCGCGGCATGGAGGTGAAGGACGGCGAGCTGCAGGGCGACCCCGAGAATGTGCAACGCTATCTGGAGAATACCTCCGTACGTACCGACGACGAGGGGCGTTTCACCATCCAGAACAACGGCTTGCCGCAGCAGCAGGTCCGCCTGTTGGTGCGCGACGTGGACGGCAAGGAGAACGGCGAGTTCGGCAACAAGGTGGTCGACATGAAGGTGGAAGCCGACGATGTGGACCGCACCGATGCGAACGGATGGCATCAGGGCACGTACAACAAAGAGGTGGATATCGAGTTGGAGAACAAATAATCGGCTGTCTGGTTGTATGGGATTGTCGCTCAGGCAGAGGATGGGATTGGAGCTGCAGCGGTCGCTGCGGCACAACGAGGCGCAGCTACATCCGTTGCGGACCCTCTTCTGGGAGTGCACGTTGCGGTGCAACATGTCGTGCCGCCACTGCGGATCGGACTGCAAGGTGCAGCCCACGGTGAAAGACATGCCTGCCGGGGATTTTCTGCGGGTCATCGATGCGATCAGCCCGCATGTCGACACGCACAAGGTCTTTGTTATCTTCACCGGCGGCGAGGCGTTGCTGCGACCGGACCTTGAAGAGGTGGGTCTGGAACTCTACCGGCGCGAGTACCCCTGGGGACTGGTGACCAACGGTTTCCTGCTGGACGAGCGACGGCTGGAGTCGCTGTTGGCCAGCGGCATGCATTCGATCACTGTCAGTTTGGACGGTTTCGAGGAGGAGCACAACTGGATACGGCGCCATCCGCAGAGTTTCGAGCGGGCAAGCAATGCCATACGGCTGCTGGCGCAGCAGAGGGATATTCTGTGGGATGTGGTTACGTGTGTGAATCCGCGCAACTATCCGCGGTTGAAGGAATTCAAAGAGTACCTAGTGTCGCTGGGCGTACGGGCCTGGCGATTGTTCAGCATTTTCCCTATGGGGCGTGCCGCAGGCAATGCGGAGTTGCAGTTTAGCGACGAGCAGTTCCGAGGACTGCTGGACTTTATTGCGGAGTGCCGCAATAGGTCAGAGGTCGGAGGTCGGAGGTCGGATACCCTCCATGTAAGCTATGCTTGCGAGGGATTCCTAGGGGAGTATGAGCAGCGTGTGCGCGACCACTTTTTCCACTGCCGCAGCGGGGTGGATGTGGCGAGTGTGCGCTGCGACGGCGCCATCAGCGGTTGCACGTCGGTGCGCAGCCACATGGACCAGGGGAATATCTACAAGGACGATTTCTGGGATGTGTGGGAGAACCGTTTCCGGGTGATGCGCGACCGCTCGTGGGCCAAGAAGGACCAATGTGCAAGCTGCAAGGTGTGGCGCTACTGCGAGGGTTCGGGCCTGCACCTGTACGACGATAATGGCGAGCTCCTTACCTGCCACTATAATCGTATTCGATAATTGTATGCCCAATAACGTAGATAAATATAAAAATCCCGACAGGTGGTATAACCGGTCTTTAGAGGATAGGTATCGATATGTCGAAAAGTGGATGGATTTAAGAAAGGAGGATTATATTGATGCTGATGATTTGGAGTACATACTTAAAGATGCTGTTGTAGGTGGTGTTTATTTCTCAAAGAACGCTATGGAAATGGTGATGCGAGAACGTGCTTCAATTCATCCTTTGACAATCAGACCTCTTATTCGAGAAATATACGAAACAGGTTGTTTTACAATTCTTGATGATGATGGAATACTACATTGTGAAGGTCTGAAAATCGACGATTTCTTTAATAGTAGTAAGTTCTCAACAAGGCTCCGATTTGAACATGTGATACCCTATAAATACTATAGTGAAGAGATGTGCAGATTGCATGATTGTGGTTTACTGGATACAAGCATGTTCAAACTTTGCATGAAGTCCATAAATATCTGTATCGTACTTGCCAAGGAAAATAGCGATTTGGATAGGATATATAGGGCCAATATGCCGGAGGGGTGGCGATGGGGAGACAACCCATTTGCAAGATATGAGAAGACAAATATTGAAATCTGGGGAGGAGTTGGGTTGTTAAATGCTAAGTGCGAGTAGGAGGCAAACACCAATAAGGATAGCAATTACCCATTTTACAATAGAAGAAGGATTGTTTCCGATTTCCTTTTTGAATCGTTCTTGGTCCGGATTAACCACTTCTGTATAGAAACTTTTGACTTCTGACTCTTTACCAGGGGTATTACCTAGTTCGATGGCATCGATTTCTTTTTGTACTTCAGCTAATAGTTGTTCAAAAACGGATCGCATTATTGGCTCTGCTTTCTCGTCGATAAAACCCACCGAGTTTGTTTCCGTCCGGCTTATCATGGCAAAACGTCTTCCATCTATAAAGTCGGTATGTCCTGTTTGTCAGTTGGTGACAACAATTGGGCCGTGACTATGTTTGAGGCAGTTGATGCAATTCTCATAGTTTTTCTTCCTTGATATGAGATTGTTAATTTTCTCGATGTCTTTTTCTAGCATGTTTTTTTTGTTTAAATTACGAGGCAAAGATATACTTTTTTTTGAATAAAAATTCTAAATTGGGAAAAAATTAATGCCTTAATACATTTTTTTTACCCGTTGGCGGAATTAAATAACAAGCGAATTGTTGATAAATAGATGAAGAAAAAGTTGTACATATTGCAGATTTTCAGTAATTTTGTAATTGAAATAAAGAAGCAATTACATCAATCTGATATGGACAACTTTTTTGCAAAGTTCGGAAAAATTCTCGACGTGTGCAAGCGTTTCTCAAAAGATTTGGTCAACGAGCACGGCAATATGCCCCGACGGGGTGTCGTTCCCAAGTTCTCCGACCTTGAGGTCATCGCGCTGGCGTTGACGGCCGAGACGGAAAGCATCGACAGCGAGAGCCGCCTGTTCTCGATGCTGAAAAACCACAGAGAGCTTATGCCGAACCTGATTTCACGCCGACAGTACAACGACCGCCGCAAGTACACCGCCGGCCTGTGCGAGGACATCCGCAAGCGGCTGGTGGCCGTTATAGACGGCGGCGAGGATTATTTCTGCATCGACAGCAAGCCTATCGAAGTGTGCCGTCTGTCGAGAGGGAAACGTTGCAAGATGGGCAGAACCACTCCCGACACGGCGCCGAGCTTCGGCTACTGCGCCTCGCAGGGCGTGTATTACTTCGGCTACAAACTCCACGCCCTCACCGGGCTGAGTGGCGTAGTGCATTCCTACGACCTCTCGAAGGCAAGTGTCCACGACCTGCATTATCTCAACGACATCAAGCCGCTGTATCACGATTGCAGCATCTTCGGGGACAAGGGCTACATAAGCGAGAGTGTGCAGCTTGACCTTTTCGAGACTGCCAACATCAGGCTTGAATGCTCGTATCGCCTCAACCAGAAAGCATGGAAGCCGACATTCATACCGTTTGCCAAGGCGAGGAAGCGCGTCGAAACGGTGTTCTCGCAACTGTGCGACCAATACATGGTCATCCGCAACTATGCAAAACAAACCGACGGCCTGTTTGCCCGCATCATCGGCAAAATCAGTGCACTGACCGTTGCCCAATACATTAATTACCTAAACAATCAGCCGATTGGTAGAGTCAAATATGCACTGGTTTAATTCCGCCAACGGGTATTTTTTTTATATTCTTGTATTGCTATTGCATAATTTTTTGTTATTAAATAATATTTGTGGCTTGGCATCAAAAAAGGAAGGAATAATACGAACGATGTTTCCGGCCTGACGGTAGGTGTGGGCTATGTGTTCTAGGTTCTAATCTGCCGAAGGGAATAAAAAAAGAGGGCCGTCGCCATTCCGGCGACGGCCCTCTTTTTTTATTATTTGGTGAAGTGGATGGTTTGGGTGGCGGTTCCCTGAGTAGTGATGACTCGGAGGAGGTAGAGTCCGGCGGGGTAGTGGTGGATGGGGATGCGACAGGAGGCGGCGGAGGGGAAGGAGGAGTGGAGTTGACGGCCGGAGAGGTCGAGGATGAGGATTTGATGTATGGGGGTGTCGGAGACGATGTCCACGTATTCGCTGGCGGGGTTGGGGTAGACGAGAGGTTTGAGGTTTGAGATCTGAGGTCTGAGCCCCAGCGAGGAGCAGGGGGAGGGGAGGAGGAAGCGGTCGTCGGAGAGGTAGGCGTTTTCGACGTGGAGGAGTTCATTGCCGTCGGGGCCGATGAGGGTGTAGTTGACGAAACGGTCGGTGCCGCCGCCGGAGTGCCAAACGGCACGGAGGGGCTGGGGAGGAACGGGGATGACGAGGGAGTCCAGGGAGCCTCCGGCCAGCTGGGCGGTGCCGTAGACGAGGCCGCCCTCGGACTGGAGGGTGAGGTGTGCGCCGCCGAGCCATCCGTTGCCGCGTCGGCTTTCCATGACGACGGTGACGGGGCAATAGTCGGAGACGCTGTAGTGGTCCTGCACGACACGGAGGGTTGCGGTTTCGTTTCCTTGGCGGAAGTGGATGGTGGCGGTGCGCTGTGTTCCGGTCGTGTTCTCGGAGGCGGAGATATGGATCCAGCCCACGGGGTTGATGCTGTCGTGGGTCACGGTGAGCCAGTCGGCATCGCAGGAGAGCGTCCAGGAGGAGTCGTCCAGCGTGGAGTTGAGAGCGAGGAGGAGGGAGTCGGAACCACCCTCGCGGAGGAAGGCCTTGGTGGTGTCGCTGAGGCGGATGGTGTAGACGGGTACGGCGCCGAGGAGGGCCTGGTTGTTGGAGCTGAAGTTGCACTCGATATGGGAGCCGTCGGGGCCGATGCCGGGGGTGATGGCGCCGATGGCGTAGTAGCCGTCGCCTTCGCCGCTCCAGCCGAAGTTGAAGTGGAGGAAGCCGAGGGTGTCGTAGCCGTCGCATACGAAACCGTGGCCGCCTTGCGGCGAGGAGCCTGTGTAGAGGATGGGGTGTCCGAGGTCGAGTTCGGCCATGAGGGTGTCGCGCCAGCTGTCGTCGGTGAAGCCCTGCGCTTTAGTTATGACGCGCATGGAGGGGTTGTAGAAGAAGTAGTCTTTGAGGGAGTTGTCCATACTGGCGTAGCCGGGGATGCCTGCGAGGCCTGCCGCCGCGCTGCCGCCGGCTTGGGGGGAGTTGTAAAGCATGTCCAGGCTGACGCCAATGTGGAACATCAGGGTGGCGACAGCGTTAATCTGGCGTTGGCTGCTGGCAAAGGCATCGGCGCTATCGGGCATGTGGTCCCAGTCGTAGAGGGTGTGGGCGAAGTCGGCGGAGAGGGTTCCGAAGCGGTTGTGGAGGTAGGAGTGGGAACCGTTGCCGAAGGCTGGGAAGTTCCAGAACTTCATGAGTTGTGCCTGTGCTGTGGCTGCGCAGCCGGTGACGGTACCGGAGGGGCAGAGGGCGTTGTAGGGTTGGTACTGGTCCCAGAGGGTGGAGAGGAGGGGCGCGACGGAGCGTTGCTGCTTGAGGTGGGATTTGGCGGGGGTGTCGGTTATCTGTTTCACGTTCCGGGAGGCCCAATGGATTTCCTGCTGGTAGACGGCCAGCCACTCCTGCAGCTGTACGGGGAGGTTGTCGGGGTCGAGGGCTCCTTTCTCGGAATAGCCGAGGATGGGCTTGGCGTTGTCGTCGGCGCTCACAAGCACGAAACCGCCCTCGGGGGAGGTGAAAAGGAGGATGGAGGGATAGGCCCAGTCTTTGCCGCAGGCGGGCTGGAGGGTGGCGGTCTGATGCAGGGTTGTGTGCCAGAAGTGGCGAGCCAGCGCGGCGGCTTTTTCGGGCGAGAGGGGGCCTGCAAAGGTGCTTCCTAGGGTGAGTATGGCTGCGAGGATTGTCAGTATGCGTTTCATAATCGATGCGGGTTTATTGGATGACGACCTGTTGGTAGGCAGAGCCCTGTTCGGTGAGCACTTGGAGGATATAGAGGCCTGCGGGCCAGGTGTGCGTGTCAATGTACGTTCGTGGACTGCGGTAAACAATGCGGCCCGATGCATCCGTCACCGTCACGTTGAGGATGGTTGCATCGGAGGTTACCTTCAGGAAGTCCGTGGCGGGATTGGGGTACACGCTGACCGCTGACGTCGTTTCTCCAACCTCGTGGCCGATGCCTACCCCTGTGCAGGGGTGCTGGAGCAGCACGTCGGTGCCGTTGTAGTAGGCGTTGTTGACATTTACCAAGGTGTCGCCGTTGGCGTTGACGACGGTATAGTTGTAGTAACGGTCCAGAGGGCCGCCGGCGTTCCATTTCACCACGACGTTGGCCGGAGCCACGCTGACGGTCTGGGAGGAGCTGCTGCCGTTGGCGGAGTGCGCGGCGGTGGCATAGACCATGCCAGTGGGCGACTCGAAGGAGATGTGTGCGCCGTTGCTCCAAGCCTGGTTGCGAGTGCTTTCCATGTAGACGGTGAGGGGACAGAAGTCCTCTTCGTCAAAGGCTGCCTGCTTGACGGTGAACCGTGTGGTGAAGTTGCCCTGCTGCAGGGTGACCGTGCCGGTCCGTTCGTTGCCTGTGGTATTCTCTGTTAGCGTTACGGTGATGGCACCCAGGGTGGCGAAGGAGGTGTCCGACAGGGAGATCCAGTCCTGGCTGGCCGATGCGCTCCAAGGATGACGGGCGGTGTCGCTGGCGTATACCCACACCTGCTGGGCGCCGCCTTGGCGGTGGTAGGTCAGGGCGGTGTCGCTGGCGTAGATGCCGTATTCGGGCTGGATGCCGATGATGGCGGAGTTGTTGCCGTTGAGGTTGTACTGCATATAGACGATGGCGCCGATGGCGTAGAAACCATCTCCCTCGCCGAACTCGCCGAGGTTGAAGTGGAGCATACGCAAGGAGTCGTAGCCGTCGCAGATGAAGGAGTGGCCGCCGAAGGCTCCGGCTGTGCCATCGTAGAGGATGGGGCGCAGCTGTTGCAGCTCGGCCATCAGGAAGTCGGTCCAGACGTTGTCGCTCAGGCTACCTTTGCTGTGATAGCTGATGGAGGTGCTGTTGTAGTGGAAATAGCGGCGCAAGGCCTCGAGGGCGCAGTTGTCGCCACCGCCGGTGGTGGCGCCGCTCTGGGTATAGTTGTAGTCCATGTTGACGCTGACGCCCACATGGAAGGTAAGGGTGGCTAGGGCTGTGCGTTCGGCGGTGCTGCTGCCACCGGTCTCGGGCATGTTGGCCCAATCGTAGAGGGTGTGGGCGAAGTCGGCGCTGAGGTTGCCGAAGGTGGCGCAGTTGTAAGAGTGGCTTCCTTGGCCGAAGGCGGGGTAGTTCCAGTAGCGCATCACCTGGCTGGTGGCAGTGGCTACGCATCCCGAAGGCACATTGCTGGGACACATGCCGTTATAGGGTGCATACTGACCCCATCGGGTGGCTACCAGCGGCCCTACGGCCACGGGAGCGTCCTTTGCGCCTTTCAGCAGGCTCTCCCCCTGCAGCAGCTTCTGCCATGAGGGGTCAGACGGAAGGTGGTCGCGTCGGGCAAGGGCTATCTCGGCCTCGTAGGTGTCGAGCAGCGCTTTCTGCGTGGCCGACAGTCGCCCGGGGTTGAAGGCACCATTCAGCGAATAGGCCAGGATGGGGCGTGCGGCATCGTCGGCCGAGGTGATGACGAAGCCCTCTCCGAAGGTGAAGAGGTACATCCCGCGGTAGTTCCATTGCGAACTGAGGTCGGCCAGTTCCGTTGCGCCTTTCAGATGCAGGGTATTCGTCAGGAAACTCTCCGCGGCCTGTCGGGCGGTGCTGCGTTCCACGGGTGCCGCCAGGGTGCATAAGGCCACGAGGCAGGTGGCCAGGGTGAGTATGCTCTTTTTCATAGTAATTGTGTTCTTTTTTATTATTTAGAAAGGAAGGGACCCTCGGTATAGCGGGTCCCTTCTTCACCTGAAAACATTTTAAATCAATTGTAGCTGAGGAAGTACATCTTCTCGATGTCGACTGTCAGGTGTTTGAACTCCTGCGGAAGGCCTTGGCCTTCGTTCTCCATGTTGAGCAGTTCGGCTTCGATGGTGCATGTGACGTAGCCGGCGTTGAGGTCGTACTCGATGATGTTGACGGTGTAGCTGCCTACAGCGAGCCAGCGGGGATACTGCTGTCCGTTCACCTCGACGAAGTCCTGGAAGCCATGTTCCATATAGTAGACCGACAGGATGTTGCTGTTGGCGGAGGTGAAAGTGCCCGTGGTGCCGGGGAAGGTGAAGGAGAGGGTAGGGCCCTCGGCGTTCTCGTCGGCCATCAGCGACAGCTGGTGGTAGCCGTTGCCGGTCTGTTTGACCACGGTGAGGCCTGCCCATGTGGTGTCGCCAAAGGTAATCCAGGCGTGCGAGGTGCTGTCGTGGGGGATGGTGTCGTAGCCACCGGGGCCGGGAGTGGGGTTGTCGCCGCCACCATTGATGTCCTCGAAGATGGCCATGTAGGCGGCATCCTCGGTCACCTTGATGGTGCGGGGGTTGTCGGTGTTGTTGTCGTTCCAGCGGGCGAACTTGTAGCCCGCCACGGGCGAAGCGGCAATCTGAATTTCGGTACCGGCTTCGTATTTGCCGCCACCGTAGACGCTTCCCCAGTCCGAGTTGTTGGCCGAGACGATGATGGTGTACAGGTCGTTGTCCTTGTCGGAGCACGACGTGAAGGTCATTGCAGCTGCAAAGAGCAGCGCGAAGGTTCTTAAAACGTGTTTCATAATCCGTGTATTTTTTAATGTTTTTATATTAATCGGTACAATGTGGTGACTCCTCCGAGGATGGCCTGCTCGGCCTCGTCGCCTAGACCCACAGGCATTTGTATGTCTATCGTGATGGTCTGGTTCAAAGGGTCGACGATGAAGGGCTCTGCCTCGCCGCCGGCGTAGATGTGGCCCTCGGTTTTGCCGTCAAAGGAGTAGTTGAAGGCGAAGTCGTTGTATTCGGTCTGCGAGAACGGGCTGGAGATTTCTACGAGGAGTGACCCTGTGGTGTCGCTGAGGAAATCCACGGTCCATACGAGCTTCATGGTGATGCTGTTGCCCTGGAATTCGATGGGGGAGAGGTAGGTGCCTTCCCATTCGGTACCGACGAGCGACGGCAGGGTGGGAAACTCGGCCTGTGGTGTCGACGCCTCCTCCTCCTTGCCGCAGGAACAGAACATCGTGCATGCAAGCAAGGCTACTATGAAGGTGGATACAGTTCGTTTCATTATTCAACTTTGTAGAGGGTGGTTCGGCCGCCGAAGAGGGTTCCTTGCCCAACGGTGTCGTCTTCCGACAGGCGGAAGTGCATCCACAGGTTGGCGTCGAGGGAGCGGTTGAGGCCGTCGACGACGAATTCGCTTGTGTACTCGAATTCGTAACCCGTGTATGTGATTTCTCCGTGATTGACGCCGTCGTAGGTGTAGGTCAATGGGAATTCCTCGACGATTTCCTCGATGACTGGGGATGTGACTTCCATCATGACCATCCCTTTGCCGTCGGCGTTGAAGTCGAGGGTCCATGTGAAGAGCATCTGGTGCTGTCCGTTGTGGTAGAGGACATCCATGTAGGTGCCGCTCCAGGAGGTGCCGGCAAGGTCGGCGATGGTGAATTCTGGGATGTTGTTTTCGGTCGGTTTCTCGTCGTCTTTGCCGCACGAGGTGGCGATGCCGGCACCCAATATCAGGGTGGCGGCCACGAGCATCAGTCGTTTGATCTTCTTTGTCATGTGTTTTGTGTGTTTTGTTTATTTTTTGATGATTTTCTGGGTGGCAATACCTTGGTCGGTAACAACGGCCAGGGTGTAGACGCCGGAGGCGAGTTGGCGGATTGCGAGGCGCCAGGTATTCCCTTCGGCCTTCATGTCGATGAGGCGGCGACCTGCCATGTCGGAGAGGATGATGCGATGCATGGGTGAATCGGAGACGATGTCCACCTGCTCATCGGCGGGGTTTGGGTAGGTGTGAAGCGCGAGGGAAGAGGTGCGGGGATTGTGGACCGGGGTGTCGCCGATGCCGAGGAGGGGGCTGCCGGTAAAGGTGGTTTCCATCGTCGTGGCGTTCAGGACGCGGTTGGCGGCGCGGTTGCCGCGGGAGTATTCGTGCACAAGGGCCACGAGGTGGCTGTGTTCGGGTACGATACTGGAGGGGAGGATGTTGTCGAAGACGAAGGAGAAGGAGCCGTCGTCGGCAAAGTCGAGGGTGGAACCGTTCTTCTCCGTGAGGGCGCCATGTACGGCGTGCATGTGGATGTAGTTGTTGATCATGCCGTTGGGGCTGGCTTGAGGCAGACGGATGCTGTCCTCAACGATGTAGATGGAGAGGAGCGTCCATTCCGGATCGAACTGGCCGTTGATGCATCCCTCTGCGCGTCCCGTGAGGCGGCGTTCCGTAGGGTCGTAGATGACGTCGCGCAGCTGTATGGTGGTGTAGCAGGGCAGGGCGTTGATTTCGTCAATATATGCCACCAAGTCGGCGCTGTCGACCACTCCCATAACCGGGCTGGCAGGATCCTCGGGGTTGGAGGGAATGGTGCGGTCGAGCATGAAGGCAGGGGCGTAGCTGCCGCCAACGTAGAGGTACGTGAGGGCGGAACTGGCTGGAACGGTGATGTTGTCCGTGAGGAAGCCGGCGTGGTGGACTATCCAGATGACGTCCGGACGGTCCGAGAGGCCCGCTTTGATGTATTCCACGCCGAGAGGACAGTACTGACATTGGGCGGTGGAGAATTCTTCGAGGATGGTGCGCCTCTGGATGGTGGTTTGTGCTGCGGTGGCAAGCGAGAGGGCCACGGTGGCCAGGATTAGTGTGAGTCTTTTCATTTGTTATGTTGTTGGTTTTCCAATATGCGTATGATGGCTTGCTCTTCTTCTTCGTCGGAGTAGAAGAAGAGCCATAGGGTGCGGGTGTCCTGTTCTGAGCTGACGAGGAAGCCGTGCTGTTGGTGCTGGAGTGCGAACTCGCCGACGGCGGTTTGCATGACCATCTGGTCGGGGAGGTCGGCAGGGTCGGAGAGGAGTATGTGGAGTTTCTGGCTGTCCATCTCGATGTGCAGCAGCTGTGCGAGGGCTTGCATGAGGTCGATGTCGGAGTCGCAGGGGGAGTGGGACATGAGGTGTACGTATTCGGCGCTGTCCGGGACGATAAACATGGAGGAGACGATGATGTTCGATGGGTCGCCGGGGATGAGCTCCGGGGGAAGGACCTGCTGGAGGTCGTTGATGCCGAATTCGTGTTGTATCCATTGCCAGGTGGTGTCGTCGTCGGCATGGAACATGACGGCGTTGTAGGTGCTGGAAGGGTCGGGGTGGTAGTCGCCGATGAAGGCGACGGTCAGGAGGGGGTTGATGTTGGCGTAGCGTTCATACATGGCCCGTGCGGCCGTCATGGCCTCGGAGGGCTCCTTGCGGGAGCAAGCCGGGAGGCTCAGGAGGGAGAGCAGGAGAAGGGCTATGATATGAACGTGTCTTTTCATGTGCGGGATATCTTTGCGTCAAGGGCATCGAGGACGTTGTCGGCGTTGCAGCTGTTGTTGCAGGCGAAGTAGACCTGAAGGCCGCGATGGGTCACCTGGTCTTCGGTGGAGGCGTGGAGGTTCCTGAAAAGGGGGGAGAGGATGAGGGCGAGGCAGGCTGCTGCGGCGAGGGGGAGGAGGGAGGACAGGGGTCTGATGCCGGAGGTCTGGGGGAAGAGGTCGGTGTGGGTGAGAGAGGGTGTGGCTGTTTTGGCACGGGCCATGATGGCTGCCAGTTGGTCGCCGTCCAGGGGGCAGCGGCTGGAGTCTAATTCGTGGGCCCGGATGTGCCATTGCATGTCGAAGTCGGACTTCATCTTCTTGGTCGTCTTTTTATCTTGTTTGTTCGTATTGTTTCCTGAGGATTTTTTTGCTGCGGGCGAGGTGGCGGGTGACGGTCGGGAGTGAGCAGCCTACGATGCGGGCTATTTCTATCTGGGAGAATCCGTCGAGGTGCGCGCGGACAATCTGGCGGTCCTGTTCGGGGAGGTTGTCGATGAGTTGGAGGAGGTGATGGTAGTTCTCGTTGTCTTCGGCGGCGGGGTTGTGGTGTTCGGGCATTTCGCCCTGTGGCTGGTTGACTTGTCGGCGCTTGAGGTGGAGCATGGTGGTGGTGGCCACGCGGTAGACCCAGGTGCTCTCGGAGCTGCGGTGCTGGAAGGTGTCGAAGTCGTTCCAAAGGACACAGAGGACTTCCTGCATGGCGTCTTCGACGGTCCATGCGGCGCTGAGGCTGTAGTCGGAGCAGACGTGCCATAGGAGGGTGCGCTGCCGTTCAACGAGTTCAGCAAATGCTGTGTCTTTGTCTTTGTTCATTCGTCAGGTTAGGGCCATTTTTTTCAAAAATATAATCATGGGGTAGAAAAAAAAGTGGAGGGTTGCCGGTTTTTGACGGGAGTGGCGTTTCGGGTTTTAGGATTTAGGGTAGGGTATATATAAATACGTTGTATGGAGGGGGAAGACTACAGGGATGTGTAAAAAAAAACTGTTGTGTCAAAAAAAAGTTGTATCTTTGCAGGCGCAAATGTGGATAGATTTGTAATGATTGCAACCACTTGAAAAAATGCTAAAGCGTTGTTCAACTGCGACTTCATTCCAAAATCTGTTACATTTAGAATATGGGATAAACTAACTAAAAATGTAACAAAGATGAGTTATTTCTTCACATCAGAATCAGTTTCCGAGGGCCATCCCGACAAGGTGGCCGACCAGATTAGCGATGCGCTTTTGGATGAATTCCTGCGCCGCGACCCCGAGAGCCATGTGGCTTGCGAGACGCTGGTGACCACGGGCCTGGCGGTGGTGAGCGGCGAGGTGACCTGCAACGGTTGGGTCGACATCCAGGAGACCGTGCGCGACGTCATCAAAGAGATCGGCTACACGAAGGGCGAGTATAAGTTCGAGTCGGAGTCGTGCGCCGTGCTCTCCACCATCCACGGCCAGAGCGGCGACATCAATCAGGGTGTCAGCCGCAAGAAGGAAGAGGAACAAGGTGCCGGCGACCAGGGCATGATGTTCGGCTACGCCTGCAACGAGACGCGCGAGTACATGCCGCTGCCCATCACGCTGGCGCACATCTTCCTGCAGGAACTGACCAAGATCCGCAAGGAGGGCAAGGAGATGACCTACCTGCGCCCCGACGCCAAGAGCCAGATTACCATTGAATACAGCGACGATGGCAAGCCCCTGCGCGTCGACACCATCGTGCTGTCGACCCAGCACGACGAGTTCGACACCGAGCGCCGCATGCTCAAGCAGATAGAGAAGGATGTGCGCGAGGTGCTGATACCGAGGGTGCTGACACGTATCAATGCCAAGAACCGCGCCCTCTTCGAGAAGAAGGACTACAAGCTGTTCGTCAACCCCACTGGCAAGTTCGTCATCGGCGGCCCCCACGGCGACACGGGTCTCACGGGTCGCAAGATTATCGTCGACACCTATGGTGGTCGCGGTGCCCACGGTGGCGGTGCCTTCAGTGGCAAGGACCCCTCGAAGGTGGACCGCTCGGCGGCCTACGCTACACGCCATATCGCCAAGAACATGGTGGCGGCGGGTCTCTGCGACGAGGTGCTGGTGCAGGTGGCCTACGCTATCGGCGTGGCCCAGCCGGTGGGCTTCTATGTCAACACTTACGGTACCGCCAAGGTGAAACTGACCGACGGCGAGATTGCCAAGCGCGTGGAGAAACTCTTCGACATGCGCCCCTTCGCCATCACGCAGCGCTTCGGACTGAAGAATCCCATCTATCGCCGCACCGCCGCCTACGGCCACATGGGCCGCGACCCCAAGGAGGAAATGGTGACGCTCTACGACGAGCAGGGCAAGGCATACAAGAAAAAAGTCCAGTTCTTCGGCTGGGAGAAACTGGACATGGTAGATACAATAAAGAAGGAGTTTGCATTATGACAAAGCTGAGTGTCAATATCAACAAGGTGGCCACCATCCGCAACGCCCGCGGTGGCAATACGCCTGACGTACTGAAGTTTGCTGTGGACTGCGAGCGCTTCGGCGCCCAGGGCATCACCGTCCACCCGCGTCCCGACGAGCGCCATATCCGCTACGCCGACGCACTGGCCATCAAGCCGCTGATAGGCGTGGAATACAATATCGAGGGCAACCCTAAAGGTGTGTCCAAAAGCCGTCCCTATGGCTTCATCGACTTGGTGAAGGAGATATGTCCTGCGCAGGTGACCCTGGTGCCCGACGCCGAAGGCGTGCTCACCAGCAACGCCGGCTGGGATACCGTGAAGAACCAGGACTACCTCTGCGACGTTGTCAAAGAGTTCAAGCTGTGCGGCATCCGCGTCAGCATCTTCATCGACGCCAACCCCAAAATGATCGAGATGGCCGCCAAGATTGGCACCGACCGGGTGGAGCTCTACACCGAGGCCTACGCGAGAGATTATCACGCGGCAGCCACCTCTGACCTCCGACTTCCGACCTCCGACCTCGAAAAGGCCATCGCCCCCTTCGTCGAGGCCGCCAAGGTGGCCCGTGACTGCAGCCTCGGCCTCAACGCCGGCCACGACCTCTCGCTCGAAAACCTCGCCTTCTTCCATCAGCAGATCCCCTGGTGCGACGAGGTCTCCATCGGCCACGCCCTCATCTCCGATGCCCTCTACCTCGGCATCGAAGAGACCATCCACCGCTACCTGGCTTGCCTGCAATAAGGCTTCTATGTTTTACTCCCCCTTTACTTAAATTCTAATCAAATACTGGGTCCCTCCGCTCTAACACCGCAGTAAATACGGTAATCCTACACTGCAAGTCCGTCGGACTTCATACATCTCAACCCACTGCCTCCGACTGTTTTTCCCCTGTCGGAGGCATTTTCTTTTTGCCATGTGAAAAATATTGTGTACTTTTGCACCCGAAATGCCTCGAGAGAGTGAGGCTGAAAATGAATTAATAACAGCATTACTATTATTCACATTCGAATCAAAAGCCTCGCAAACTGGAGATTTCTTTTTGGATAATAGTTCACGGAGAGAGTGAACGTACTCTGCTGTACAGTATATTTTAATGCTCGCACAATAGGTGTGGGCTAATCTAACTGTACAGGCGGGGTTCATGCGAGGCTCCTCGTGAATGTGATAGAAAGGTCTACACCTTTCTTATATCCAATTGTGATTGATGGCAATGCACAAAAACGCTGTCAATCAACAATGGCTAACAGTACGTTGACCAATGCCCGTGAGGCGAAACAGGATGAGTTCTATACTCAATACTACGACATAGAGCGCGAGGTGGAAGCCTACCTCGACTACAACCCCGATGTGTTCCGAGGCAAGACGGTGTTGTTGCCCTGCGACGACCCAGAGTGGAGCAACTTTACCAAGTATTTTGCGCAGAACTTCGAGCGGCTGGGGCTGAAGAAACTTATCAGCACAAGTTATGCTGTGGAGCGCAAGCAGGAACTCTACGGTGTGCAACTGTCGCTATTCGAGACTGAGTTTGAAACGCGTTCGCCTCGCTACGACAAAAAGAAAACCCGCTCCCACGGCAAGATATTCATCCTCGAACGCGATGGAAACGGAGACCGTCGTATCGATATCGACGACTTGAAATGGGACTACCTTAAAGGCGACGGCGACTTCCGTAGCAAAGAGGTAACCAAACTCCGCGACGAAGCAGACATTATCGTCACAAATCCTCCGTTCTCTCTCTTTCGCGAATTCTTCGCGTGGGTGATAGATACTGGCAAAAAATTCATAATGATAGCCAATAAGAACTGCGTTACCTATAAAGAACTATTTCCATATATCCGTACTGGTAATATGTGGACTGGTAAGACCTCTATGAGCCAAGATATTCTATTTAGAATACCGATAGAGTTACAACAACAGTTTACCGAGAATGGTAAGGAAGGTAGTAAATACAAAGTGGTGAACGGAGAAATTCTTGGGCGGTCGCCAAGTGTTTGGTTTACGAATCTTGACCACGGAAGATTGCATCAGCAGTTAGAGTTGATGACAATGGAAGACAACCTCAAATACAGCAAGCACAAAGACCTGCGACAAAAAAACGCCTATGTGCGATACGACAACTATGATGCAATTGAGGTTCCCTATACTGATGCTATACCATCGGACTATACGGGCGTGATGGGAGTGCCCATATCTTTCTTGGACAAATATTGCATCGAGCAGTTCGAGATTCTCAACGCTAATGATTTCCGTAGGGATGACACCGTGCCCATCAAGCCTCACGGCCTGATAAAGGACAAAGAGGGAGCCATCAATGGCAAACCGACCTATGCAAGAATACTAATACGCAAAAAACAATAATAATATGAACGCACAAGGTAGAAAAGAAATTGCGAAACACATTGCTTCGCTTGAAGAAATCAAATCAAAATTCGAATCCATGAAGGACGACGAGGAAGAAAAGTACGACAACATGCCCGAAGGCCTGCAGGAGAGCGAACGTGGCGAACAAATGCAAGAGGCCATCGACGCACTGGACAACGCCGTCACCAGTCTTGATGAAGCAATCGACAGTCTGAATGAAATCATCTAATTACAAAACACTTAAACAATAATAAGTTATGATTACGTTGATTTTGATATTGACCATTCTTGCCGATGGCGCAAAATACAACTTTGGTAGTGGTAACGGATTGTTCAAAGACTAACTAAGTATGAAAACCACACTAAAACAATACACCGTCGCAGATCTATGCGACGGCTTCGTGTACAACGAACTGGAAGAGAAAGGGCTGTACGGACTGTCCGGCAGGCTGACCATTCAGCCTGAATATCAGCGCAACTACCTTTATGCCGAAGACAACGGCAAAAAAGAGGTGGCAGTCATCGACTCTGTGTTGAAGCAATACCCGCTTGGGTTGCTCTACTTCAACCGTCTGCCTGACGGCAGGCTGGAGGTACTGGACGGGCAACAGCGCATCACCTCGCTCGGACGGTTTCTGACCGACAAGTTCTCGGTGATGAGCAACGAGTTGCCCTACCGCTTCCACGCATTGCCAAAGGACAAACAGGCACTGATTGAGAACACCACACTGTTGGTTTACGAATGCGAAGGCACCGAAAGCGAGATAAAACAATGGTTCCATACCATCAACATCGCAGGCATTCCGCTCAACGAACAGGAGGAACTGAACGCCGTCTACAGTGGGCCGTTCGTCACCAAGGCTCGCGCCGTTTTTTCCAACAGTCGCAATGCCAACGTGCAGAAATGGAGTGCATACGTTCGTGGTTCCGTCAAACGGCAGGACTTCCTTAACACAGCCCTTGATTGGGTAAGCCATGGGCAGGTGGAGGAATATATGCAGGCGCATCGCCGTGATACGCAGATTGATGAGTTGCAAATGCATTTCAACGATGTTATTGCATGGGTAGAAAGCATCTTTGCAGACTGCTACAGCGAGATGTGCGGTCTGAGATGGGGACAACTGTACGACGACTTTCACGACACTCCTTACAACCAGAAAGAGATGACGCAGAAAGCCGCCGAACTGATAGATGACCCATGTGTGAAGAACCGCAAAGGGGTATTCGAATACTTGCTTGGTGGCGCTGAAGATACGCGTCTATTAGACGTGAGGGTGTTTGATGATGCCATCAAACGACGTGTGTACAAGCGGCAAACCGATGATGCCCGCCGTCGTGGTGTGAGCAACTGCCCGTTGTGCGCCATGGGACACGAGGCTCACCGCACGAAGATATGGGGCGAAAAGGAGATGGAGGCCGACCATGTGTCGGCTTGGAGCAATGGCGGTGCCACCACAGAAGACAACTGCCAGATGCTTTGCCGCACGCATAACCGCGCCAAAGGCAACAGATAGTCTAAAATAGAGTATATTTTCCCTCGAAAGGAGTATATCTTTCGTGCATAAGATATTCTCTTTTTGCGTAGATGAGTATATCTGTCTTATCTGGGGGGCAAATATGCGTGGAAAAAGAAATAAGACGACTGCCGACACACCGCCGAGGGGTCGCCGAGGGATCCTGGAGTGATAATGCTGGAAATCTGTGTTTTGGTTATCTTGTGTGGTCATTTGCAAATTGTGCAGGTTCTCAATGCCTTCGCAAGACCTACATAGAACCCACCAAGAAGGGAGACAGACCCCACCAAGAAGGCGGACGGTCATTGGTCTAAGGTCAGGAGGGACATACAAACGCTCTGCGGCGGGGTTATTCAAACCGTATCATCCCGGCTAACTGGAGGAAATAGACGTTGCTCCAGATGTCCAATTCGCGGGGTTTCTTGATGAAGGGCAGCACGTCGGCTTTGGCCTGCTGGATATTGGCGGACGCGAGGCGGGCTTTGAGCATCTCAAGGAATTGCTCTTTGTCTACATCCAGCCCGTTGAACTCTTTTATTCTCACTTGCAGATGCGCGAAGTTCAGCGGTATGCCGTTGCGTACGTACCATTCGAAGTCGTACCAGTCGCGTCCTTTCACGCGGTTCTGCCACCCACGGAAGACCAGAGCATGCATCTTGCCTGCAAAAAGGTTTGGCAACGTCACACAACGTGTCATAAACGAAAAGGGTTGCAGCAGCAAGCGCTCTTCGGTGGCGAACTGGAGCGGAGGCATTGTATCCACCTCGATCTTTATCTTCAGACTCTTCTCCGTTGCAAAAGACAGATTGTAGACATCGGTATTGTCTTTGAGGAATGCCGATTCCACTTTGCCGAAGTTGCACTTGTCCTTCTTGGTGATGGTCACTTCCCTGCCAAGCAGCCTGCACTCTTCGACTATCGAGGGGAAATATCTCTCCAGCGAGAAGGTCTCGTCTTTGTGCAACAAAGTGAAATCCATATCCTCAGAATAGCGCTCCAGCCCGTGGAATATCCTAAGGCACGTGCCGCCATAGAAGGCAGCCTGGTTGAAGAAACCGCCACGATAGAGTCCACATAACACCACCTGTTGCATCACCTCGTAGGTAGCGTTGCGTCGGTCGTCGGAGCTGTTCATCGGATAGCGCGACAGCATCTGTTCAAACATATCTTTGTTCATCTGCTATAAGGTTTATTAACTGTTGTATCATGTCATTCTTTACCAATGCGTGTTTGTGGCACAGAGTCAGAATCCCTGTGTCGAAATCTTTTAAGGCATCCATCTCGAAACGCAGATCTGCTTCAAGAAATGTACGGAGACTTTTAACATTGGAGGCGTTGACACCGGCAGCCTTCAGCAGCAGGTCGCACAGGGCCTTTTCTGGCGTGGCAATAAGATAGGTGGCTCCAGCCTCCTGCTCTTGACGGATTCCGATGGGAAAATAGTCGGCAGAGCAAGACAGATAGGAGAATCGTCCGAGCGGGGTGTCGAAGGTGCGGCTGTGCTTGGTGGTCATGGACTGTGTTTCATAGACACGTTCCGGAATAAGGCCATAGTACCGCAACGCCGTCTGCATGCTGACATACGACGGACCATAGATGTGGTTGGCGATAAGGGATGGAATCAGTGTGGCACCATCTTCTGCGCTTCGTACATAAAGTCCCCGCTTCAGGCGAATGATTCGGCCTTCCTGCTCCAGCCGTCGTGCTTTGTCGCTTATCTGCTTGGTATCTGGATAAATCGACGAGAGTACCGAGCAGGGGAAAGGTGTATTACCTATTTGATATAGAGCGTCTTGTTTCATTGTATTGTTACTGCTTCCAAAATGCAAATATACAAATTTTGTACAGATAAACGAGAAAAAATCGTTTTTCTGTACGGTAAGTTTGATAGTATTTTTTTCACAGACAGAAGAAAAAATCCACCAATAACAAGGCAGTCGGTCAAAAAATACAAGTTCGATGCCATGTTTACCGTGACATAAGCAGAATTATTTTGTCGGATTCAAAAATAGTTGTATTTTTGCAGTCGAAAAAAATGTAATTGTTTACAGAAAAATCGAATGGGATTAAGATGATAAAACGGGATTATATTCTGAATAAGTTGATGATACGGCGACATAACAATATGATAAAAGTTGTTACGGGTTTGCGTCGTTGCGGCAAGTCCTATCTGCTGTTCGAGTTGTTCGCCAATGCTTTGATGGCAGAAGGCGTGAGGGATGACCATATCATTAAAATAAACCTTGAGGACCGGCGCAGGAAGAACCTTCGCGACCCGGACAACTTATTGCAGTTTATCGACGGCAGAATGGTGGACGACCAGATGTATTACATACTGCTTGACGAGGTGCAGCATGTCAAAGACTTTGAAGATGTACTGAACAGTTATCTCCACATTCACAATGCCGACGTGTATGTCACAGGGTCGAATGCAAAATTCTTGTCGAAGGATGTCATAACGGAGTTCCGTGGGCGTGGCGACGAAATACACATTCACCCGCTATCTTTTTCAGAGTTTGTCGGCATCGAGCAAAAAAAGGTATTGTCAAAGGAAGAACAGCTCGCCGAATACCTGACCTATGGCGGCCTGCCCCAAGTGGCTCTTATGAAGAGCGCGGGCGAGAAACGCACCTTCCTGCGCGCATTGTTCACCCACACCTATCTGAAAGACATTAAGGAACGTTACAATATAAAGCTGGACGAGGACCTTGAAGAGCTTGTCCACATCCTCGCCTCGTCGATAGGAGGGCTGACAAATCCAAGGAAATTGGCGAACACCTTCAAAAGCGTCAAGAACAGCGACATTACGCAGGACACAATAAAGAACTACCTGGATTACCTGCAGGATGCATTTGTGGTAGAGAAGTCCATGAGGTACGATATTAAAGGCAAGCGATATATCGACACCCCGGCGAAATACTATTTCGAGGATCTCGGGTTGCGCAACGCCCTCCTGAACTTCCGACAAATGGAAGAGACTAACCTGATGGAAAATCTCATCTACAGCGAACTGCGTCGCAGGGGTATGGATGTTGATGTCGGCGAAGTAAGCGAAATGGTGAAAAAGAGCGACGGCGGTAGCGAACGGCGGCATCTGGAGGTCGACTTTGTGTGCAACCAAGGATTCCGACGCTATTACATACAGTCCGCGTATAGTGTCGATGGCGACGAAAAGCGAGAACAGGAGTTGCTCTCGCTTCGTAAAATCAACGACAGTTTCCGCAAGGTAGTCGTCACATGGAACTCGACATTACGCTACCAGAACGACGACGGTATCATGTTCGTTGGACTTTACGATTTCCTGACAAATCCCAACAGTTTTTTGGAATAAGGTATTGATGTTTTGAAAAAAAAATTAATGTTATGAAACGGATAATAGTTGTTTTGATTACTTTAGTGGCCAGTGGCCAGTGGTTAGTGGCCAGTGGCCAGCAGCAGGTAAATCTGGGGGTGATCCCCACGCCGCAGAAGGTGGAACTTGCCGAGGGTGGCAAACAATGTGTGCTGGCCAAGGCCAAGGTGAAGGAAGTGCGGGTGCTCTGGGGGCGGGGAGAAGGAATTGGCAACTTGAGCCAGAAGTACAGCCTCACCATCGAGCCGAAGAAAATCACCATCAGGTATGAAGACAAGCAGGGGAAGGAGTATGCCTACATGACCCTTGCCCAGCTGCGCCAGTTGCACGACACGCTGCCGTGCTGCACCATCACCGACTGGCCTGCCTACCGCTACCGCGGCTGGATGGACGACCAGAGTCGCGGGCCCGTGCCGCATGCCGCCTACCGCAAGAGGCAGTGGGAGACGCTGCATGCGCTGAAGTTCAACTTCTGCAACTACTACACCGAGCACACGCTCTACCAGCCGGAGTACCCCGACCTGGCGCCGGCCTACCTCGCCGACTGCCCGCCGCACCCCGACGAGGTCATCAACCTCCAGCTCTTCGCCCATGCCGAGAAGACGCTGCGCGTGCCCTTCTACGAGCACATGAAGGACTCCAAGGCCAACTACGACCCCTCCAACCCCGCCGTCTACGACTTCCTGCGCCAGCGCATCGCCGCGGCCTATAAGCGCATTCCTAACTCACCCCTGTTCATCATCAACTGCGACGAGACTGAGCAGCTCGGCACCGGCCGCGCCAAGCGGCTCGTCGACGAGAAAGGCACAGACCAGGTGTATGTGGACTTCATCAACCGCTGCTACGAGATGGTGAAGTCCGAAGGAACTAACGCATTAACGCAATCACGCACTAACGCAATCAGGATTGCCATGTGGGGCGACATCGTGGCCAAGAACCCTGCGATGATGAAGCAGCTGCCCAAGGACATGGTCTACCTCATGTGGGCCTACGAGCCGCTGGACAGCTTCACGCACCTCATCCGCCCCTTCAAGGAACAGGGAAATCCATTCTGGGTAGTCTCTTCGTCGGGCCACAGCGGCACCATGACCTCCACGCCGCAGCGCTACGTGAAGAACATCGGCAACCTGTTCCGCGACGGCTACCGCGACGGTGCCGAGGGCGCCATGCTCACTTGCTGGGACGACAACGGCGAGGCCCTCTTCGACAACAGCTGGCACGCCCTCTACTGGGCCGCCGAGATGGCCTGGAACCCGCTCAAAACCGACGACCCCGAGGAACTCAGGCAGAGGGAGGTGGCTTTTAATCAGAATTTTGAACGATTGTTCTACGGTGGACACACTCCTCAGTCCGCACTGCGTGCGGCCAGCTCCCCTAACTTAGGGGAGCAGCGAGATGGCGGTAGCCTCACCAGCCAGCTCTACGCCGTCGGCGCCCTGATGTACAACCCCACCGTCGGCGACTGGTACAACAGCGCCGCCCTCATGGAGCCGCTGCTGAACTTCAACCCCGACAACACGGGTGCGGCGATGGGCGAGCGCATAGAGGAGGTTAGCCATATGATTGACGGCATCCATGTCGACTCTGCGGCCAATCCACATGCACACTATGCGTTGCACCGCATCCAGGTCACCGCACAGAAGTGCCACCTGCGAAGGGCTATCCACCAAGCCCTCGCCGAGCCGGCGATGTATAGCGACTGCCGTGCCTATGCCGAGGACTACCTTCAGGCACTCTTCGACCTCAAGCGCGAATACCTTCGCCTGTGGGACCAGGAGAACGGCGAATATGAGCGCTACATTGTCTGCAACCGCTACGACGCCCTGGCGCGCGAGGTTCTGGAGCTTGACAGGCATGTGTTTGTGCAAATTGAAAATTCAAAATTGAAAATTGAAAATTTGGCTGGCGCAAACAATAATTCTCAATTTTCAACTCTCAATTCTCAATTCCCGATGGTCTCTCTCCGTACCCTCTTTGGCAACCGCCCCATCTACTACACCCTCGACGGCAGCGAGCCCGACAGCAGCGCGACCCGCTACGAAGGCTCCTTCCCGCTGGAGCGCTCGGCCACCATCAAGGCCATCAGCTACAACGAGTACGGCGAAGGCGTCGTCAGCGAGCAGTACCTGCTGAGCCACCTCGCCATGGGGGCCAAAATCACCCTTGGCACCCAGTACAGCGACTACAAGGCCATCTACAGCGGCGGCGGCCCCGAGGCCCTCATCGACGGCCAGCTGGGCAGCAACGCCACCTACGCCGACGGCCACTGGCAGGGCTACTGGGGCGACAGCATCGACGTTACCCTTCAGTTTGCCGGCGAGACGCCGGCGCTCCACGAAATCTCCATGCGCTTCATGCAGAACACTTTCGACTGGATCTTGGCCCCGACACAGATCAAGGTCTACGCCTCGAAGGACGGCAAAACGTGGCAGCTCGTGGCCGACAAGCACTTCGCCATGGACCCCCGCGAGACCGGCATGCACCTGAAGACCTGCACTGTCGACCTTACGAAAATTGAAAATTCAAAATTGAAAATTGAAAATTCGGCTGGCGCAAGCAATAATTCTCAATTCTCAATTCTCAATTCTCAATTTTTAAGAATCGTCGTCCCCAACCCCGGTCCGCTCCCCTCGTGGCACCCCGCTCCGGGACAACCGTCATATATTTTTACGGATGAAATAATCGTTAAATAACAATAAGTAGTCCGGTAGGTGCTAACTACCTGATAACCACCTACCAACACCCTACCAACTCCCTACCAACTCCCACCCAAGTCCCACCACGGTGGGAGATGGGTGGGAGTTGGTGGGTTTGGGGACGCGGAATGAGTGCAAGGGGGTACTTGCCGGCGGGACGCCGGCGCTCCATGATGCCGTCGCTCCACGCTAGCGGGAGACCTCGATGACGCCGTTGCGCTTGACGAGGCCGAAGTTGTTTTTGGCGCTGAAGCGGTAGTAGTAGGTGCCGTCGGGGGAGTTGGTCTGGTTGGGGTCCCAGAAGTCGGAGAGCTGGTGGATGTCCTCCACATGGTAGACGAGGGCGCCGAAGCGGTCGTAGATCCAGAGCTCGTTCATGCTGTATTCGCCCATCTCGAGGAGGTTGACGACAATCCAGAGGTCGTTGATGCCGTCGCCGTTGGGGGTGACGGAGTTGGGAAACTGGAGGTAGGTGTTGACGATGGCGATGGGGACGGTGGCGGTGTCGGTGCAGACGACGGTGAGGGTGTCCGGGCCATGGTGGAGCCAGTAGGCGACGAGGCTGACGGGGTATTCGCCGGGTTCGATGGCGCGTTCCCATGCGTAGTAGGGGCTTTCGTCGAGGAGGGTGTCGAAGGTGCTGCCATTCAGGTCTTTGGATACGAGCCAGAGGAAGGATGTGCCCTCGGGGGAGGACTGGTTGTAGAGACGGACCTCGGGGTTGTGCATCGACAGATGGTCGGGCGACCAGATGAAGGAGGCGTGCGGCGAGGGGAAGACCCAGAGGAGGGAATCGTTGCGGACGGTGTCGCGGCAGCCTTCGTCGCTGACGGTGATGAGTTGGAAACCAAAGATGCCTGTGGTGTCGAGGATGGGGACGTAGTTGCGCAGGCCGGAGGTGAGGGTGTCCGCAGGGCTGTCGGGGTTCCAGAGGGTCCATGTGCGGCTGACGGAGATGGAGGTGTCGGCGAGGTGGAGGGGTTGCGGTTGGCAGCCGAGGAGGAGGGTGTCGTAGGGGTACCATTCGAGGGAGTCGAGGCTGACGACGGGCGGCGCCGGGAAGAGGGGGTTGGAGGCGTAGAGGGTTACGTGGACAAGGGAGTCGCAGTGGTGGATGGAGAAGTGGGGTGCGGGGAAGGCGATGGGGCCTTCGTAGTCGATGCCTTCGTAGACGTAGCGCTGGTTGTGGCAGACGACGATGGAGTCGTTGAGTTCGTAGGAGGGGTGGACGTAGAGGTAGAGCGTGGTGGTGCTGTCGCAGAGGTGGATGTTGGTGTCCAGGCGGGAGACGACGGTGTCGGCGAGGTAGAGGGTCTGGTGCCAGGTGAACCGGTCGCAGGCGTTGGCAACGGTGTCCACGGCGGAGGTGGGGCGTACGTCGAGCAGGAGGCTGTGGAGGCTGTCGCAGAGGCCGAGGCTGTCGACGGCGTTGGCGAAGTGTTCGCCGGGGGTGTTGTAGGGGGTGCCGAAGAAGGAGTAGCGCTGGTTGTCGCAGATGGAGGCTTTGGTGGTGTCGAAGACGGTGTGTTCCGTGGTGGGGACGACCTGGAGGTGGAGGTGGAAGCTGCTATCGCATCCGTGGACGGAGGTGCCGTACTGGTGGTAGTCGGCGAGGGTGGTGCCGGGGAGGAAGAGGGTGTCGGCATAGGAGAAGGGGAGTTCGGGGGTGCAGATACGGAGGGAGTCGAGGCGGGTGAGGGTGGGGATGACATGGAGGAGGTGTGTAGGGCCGAGGGTGCATCCGTAGGGGTCGGAACTGATGGCGGAGAGGAGGTTGTCGCCCACGTGGTAGGTCTGTGGCGAGAGGGGCATGACCTGGAGGCCGCCGGCCCATTGCCAGAGGGTGTCCTCGGTGGTGGCGCCGTAGAGGCGGAGGGTGTCGAGGTCGCCGAAGCAGAGGGTGTCGGGACCGGTGACGAAGGCATGGGAGGGGAAGTCCACGGTGAGGGGTACGACGATGGTGTCCGTGCACGCGCCGTCGCCGATGGCGGCGATGAGGGTTACGAGGTAGGTGCCGGGCTGGTCGTAGGAGGAGAAGCCGTGGTAGCTGTCGGAGACAAGGCCGTTGCCGAAGTCCCAGTGGGCGCTCTCGGCGCTTTCGCCCGTGGGGACGGGGTTGATGCCGTCGGAGGTGACGGTGCTGCGGTTGACGAACTGGACGTTGATGCGGCAGTCGGAGTAGGAGACCACCGTGTCGAAGCGGGCCATGGGGAAGCGCGAGCCGCCGAAGGCGCTGAGGGTGAAGCGGCAGTTGGTGTCGCCGACGAAGGAGAGGTCGCAGAGGTAGGTGGTGTTCAGGGTGGCGGGGATGACGAGGGTCTGCGCCGTGGAGAGGGTGGCGTTGGAGGTGGTGGTGTACCAGCGGTAGTTGAAACCCGCAGGGGCGGTGAAGATGTTGGTGTCGCCTTCGCCGCAGTTCTCGGTTGTCAGACTCTTGCGCATGCACTCGAGGGTGAAGTAGGCGTAGCCATAGTGTGAGCCTTCGTTGCAGTCGTAGGTGGTGAGTCGGAGGTAGATTTGCTGTCCGTGGTGTGCTGAGAGGTCGACGCCGACGGTGGTCCAGTCCTTCCAGAGGACGTTGTTGTCGGCCTGGTTCCATCCGAGGTTGCGGTTGGCGATAAAGTCGGCGGCGGAGCAGAGGGGGTCTATGAGGTTGAAGTTGGTGTCCAGCACCTCGAGGCGGAAGCGCGGCTGGTCATCGGGGGCGTGCATGGGGTCCTGAAGCACGGCGGCATAGCGCAGCAGGAGGAGCGAGAAGTCGAGGGTGTCCACGAGGATGCTGTAGATGATGCCTTCGGCTTCGGGGAGGTAGGTGTTGGTGCTCCAGTTGCCCAGGCGCACGCTGGCGTCGTGCCCGGGAGGGATGGTGCGCAGCAGGCCGCCGGTGCGGGGGTCGCGCTCGGTGGTGTCGGTATGGATGGTGTGGCGGCTTGCGGCCTGCTGGGGGCCGAAGTTGATGGCGCCGCGGTTGGCGTAGGGGTTGGCGTAGGTGCCGCTGTAATAGCCCGTTTGGGCCAGGGTCAGGTCGGTGGGGTCGATGCAGCCGAAGCCGCCGGCGGGCACTTCGATGTTGAGGGTGTCGTTGTAGGGGACGGCGCAGGACATCTCCTCGTCGGGGCAGGAGGAGTGGATGGTGATCTGGTAGTTGTGCTGCGGGGTGATGGGGATGCTGAGCGAATGGGTGGCGACGGAGGAAAGGTCGTAGACCTGGGAGGAGGAGATGGTGAGGTCCAGCACCTTGATGGTGGCGTCGGGGTTGCCCAGTTGATGCCAGGCGACCTCGATGGAGGCGTTGCCGAAGTTCTGGATGCTGAGGTCGTGTATGGTGCAGCGCGTCAGCAGGAGGTCGTCGACGAAGAGGTTGGCCGCGTTGCCGGAGGCATTGCGGAAGGCGATGTGGCGGGCGTTGGCGGGGGCGTCGTCGAAGCTGACCATGTGGTATTCCCATACGCCAACTTGTTTGGGCACGATGAGTTTGAGGGGATGGAAGGTCGAGGCGTTGGAGGCATCGGTCATGCAGCCCACGATGAGGTAGACGCCGGTCTCTGTGGCTTTGACCCAGAAGCCGGCAGCCACATCGCTGAGCAGGGTGGCGTGGACGGTGGGTGTGGCCACGGTGCCGCGCACAGCCAGCGAGCGGAGGGGCGAGTGGGAGGTGGTGCGCACCACCTCGGAGGAGCCGGAGACGGAGTGCCACCCCTGGGGGACGACGCCGAGGTTCTCGCTGTCGAAGTTGGTGCAGGAGGGGGCGTAGATGGGCAGGGCCTGGGTGGAGACGACGTTCTGGCCGTAGCATCCCTGGCGGTTGTTGCTGCAGTAGAGCATGATGGTGTAGGTGGTGGAGGGGTTCAGCGACAGGCGTGCGGGCAGGGAGTCGAAGTGCAGCAAGGGCCCTGTGCCCGGAAGGACGCCGTCGGCGCAGTATTCAATCCAGAGGGGGCCGTTGACGGTCGTGCCCGCTTCGGCTTCCACCACCACCTCGGTGTAGTTCTCCACACGGACCGTCACCGAGGGAGGCAGGAAGCAGGTCTCCAAGCGTATGCGGTTGAAATAGAAGGGTCCCTGCTGAAGGCTGCTCGTGGCGCGGAAGGCCAGCCAGCGTGCGCTGCCGCTGTAGCTGCTGAGGTCGAGGTATTTGCGCTGCCAGTCGCTGGTGGCAAAGGTGACGGTGTCGATGGGGACGAAAGAGGTGGTGTCGAGGAGGTCGGAGAGCACGCCTACCTCGATGGAGGAGCCGGGGATGGCGGCTTTGCCGTCGAAGGAGAGCTTGATGTTGGAGATGCTGCTGTTGGAGAGGTAGGGGAAGACGAAAAGCGTGGGGCCGTGGGTGTGGGTCGTCATCTGGTAGCAGAAGCGCCCGTCGGTGTTGGTGAAGCTGACGTAGTAGCTGCTGGTGGGGAAGAGGGAGTAGAAGTCGCCGAGACCGTCGTAGTCCACGTTGTCGCAGAAGGGGATGGTCATGGTGGCGGGGCGGGGGATGCGATAGGCGAAGTTGCAGTCCGAAAGGCCTCCGAACTGTTTTACAAAGAGGTCGTTGTCGCCGAAGGCGGCGGTGGTGGGATTGGTGCTGACGGTGCGGATGAGGGATGCGGGCCATTCGTCGGAGCTGTTGGTGCCCAGGAGGTAGCTGCTGTTGGTTTCGGCGTTGATGGTGAGGGTGCCGGGCGAAAAGATGTGGAAGTGCAGCTTCGGGTCGAGCGAGAGGCCCAGCCGCTGGATGGCCAGGCTGGAACCGTGATAGCGCAAGGCTATCCGTTGGCTGCCGATGTTCCGCAGGCCGAAGCTGTAGACGGTCAGCGGGTTCATGGCGTAGGCAGGGGCAACGGTGTCGAGGACGAAGGTGGAGGTGTCGGTGCCGGAGGCGAGGTGTCCGATTTGGAGGTCCTGGCCGGTGAAGCTTCCGTAGAGGCTGAGTTGCAGGTAGGTGGAGCTCTCCATGAGGGGGAGGATGATGTAGTTCCACTGGCTGCTGCCGGCGGAGAAGAGCATCTGGCTGGTGCCGCCCGGCGAAATGTCGTTGTGCCCGTCGCGCTCGGTGACGGTCCAGCCCGCGGGCAGGGTATTGTTGTTGTCCTCGAAGTTGGCGCAGTAGGGTAGGGGGATGGCCTCGGTTTGCAGCGGGAACGACGGCACACAGCTCATGTCCAGGTAGAGGAACTCCCAGCGGGCGGAGTATTCCGTGAGGGGTTGCAGGTTGGTGAGGGTGAACGGAGTGGAGGTGATGTGCTGGCCGGTTGTGTTGCCCTGGGGGTCGGTCAGGTAGAGGATGTATTCGTGGTTTACGCCGCCAGCGACGCTGCAGGTGACCTCGTTGCCTTCCACGTTGAAGCTCACATGGGGGCAGAAGCTTTGGCCTACATTGTCCAGCAGGCATCCTGTGCCGCCGCTGATGCTAATGGTGGTGGGGCGTGACGAGGGGAAAGCGTAGGAGCGCCACACGGTGTCCAGGGTGACGGTGTCTCCGCCCACGGCCAGCCTTGTCCCTTCGCCGAGGCCGCGGGCTATGAAATAGAGCGTGTTGTATATAAAGGGGGGCAACATTGCGGTGCTCCAGGAGCCTGGAGCGGAGGGGGAGAGCATCTGCAGGTGGTAGCCCCCGTTGCCGTCGTCGGAAAGCGAGGCCAGCAGGCTGTCGGAGAAGAGCCACCCTTGGGGGAGTTCGTAGGAGAGCAGGTCGTCCATGGTGTTGCACCGCTGCGGATGGATAACCACGCCGCCGATGATGGTGTCGACATCGCCTTCTCCCTCCGGCTGGCCACCGCCGCCGCCACCACCACCGCCGCCGCAGTTCATGGTGTAGAAACTGCCTGCGTAGACCCAGCAACTGCCGTGGGGGAGGATGTAGCATTCGTATGCTCGAGAGCTCGAGAGTCCCGATACATGGATGGTGTCCGGGACGCCGGTGGCGGTGATAGTGCTGTTCCCGGAGGTGAGCCTCACCGTCAGGCTGTCTGTGGTGCCAATCCCGTGCCACACTACGTCGACGCTGGTGCATTGCAGGTTGGCGAAGGTGTAGTCGCTGTAGTTGGCGGAGCTGACGGTCATGTCGTCGATCCACACATAGTAGAGTCCGGCGCATCCGGTCAGTTTGTACCTCAGCGCCAGGCATCCGTCGATGTTTGGAGGCAGGACACAGACATAGTGTCGCCAGCCGATGTAGGGGGCTATGGCGATGGTGTCTATGGCGACAAATCCGCCGCCGTCCAGGGGGTAGTAGCCCACCATTACCGAGCTTGCGGGTGCCAGGGTGTAAGCCCAGAAGCTCATGATGCTTCCCGCCACGCTGTCTATTTGGGGCAAGGCGATGGTGGAATAGTAGTCGCCGGTGGTGGCGGCCAGTTTCAGGCTGTAGGAGCCTGAGTGCACGTACTCTACCGATTTCGCCGGGCATTCGTAGAGGCTGTTTCGGACGGTCCATCCGTTGAGTTCGTTGCATTGGAATTCCTCGAAGTCCTCGCAGTAGGGCAGGTCGTAGTCGCGGCGGGCGGTGACCACGCTGAGCTCGCCGACGTAGGGGCAAGGCTCGGTGCCGGGGAGGTAGAGGTGGAAGAAGTAGGTTCGTTCCGGTGTCAGGCCGGTGATGGTGGCCTGGGTGGTATTGGTCACGGAGTCAAGGTAGTGTGTGCCTGTGGGCGAGGTGTAGTACTCGATGTAGACTTTTCCCGTAGAGGGGGCGGACCATTGCAGCGTTACCTGTGTGCTTCTCACACGCACTACTTCGACCTCTTTCACATGGCCGGCATTGAGGCTCAGCGAGCGGAGGTTGATGTATCCGTTGCCGTAGCACAGGCCTTTGAGGACCAGATGGTTGTCGGTGATGCCTGCGGGCAGCCGGACGGCGGTGTCGCTGTAGTAGGGGCTGTTGATGGCCTCGATGGTGTCGATGGGGGTGAAGGTGGAGAGGTCGTCGGCATAGGTCATTGTGCCTAGCACCACGCGGTCGGTCGAAGGGTTGGCGCTGAGATACTCCAACATCAGTTCTTTCCCGCCCATGGTATTCAGCGGAGGCGATATGAGGTAGCAGTTGTTGGCAAGGTGGAACACATCGTCGTTGTTCGAGGGGGCGTTGTTCGAGGGGCACAGGGTGGTCCAACCCTCCGCGAGGTCGAAGGTTCCGGTGGTGCTGTTCCAGTCTTTCAGGAGCAGGCAGAGGTCGTCCCTGAAGTCTTCGCTGGCAAGGGTGCTGGCCTCGATGCTTGCAGGGGTTTGTATTCTGCCGTCGCAGGAGGGGTAGAATGTTATCAGGTACTCGGTGCCGGGAGTCAGTCCGGAGACGGTCAGCGGCGAGGTGATGTGTTCGAGGGTCAGCGTGGCGCCAGTGCCCCAAACGGGGGATAATGTCACGGAGACATCTGGGGTCCCCATGGTGTCCCAAACCAGTTCGAGGCTCGTGGTGTCGGCGTGGATGGCCCGGGCTTGCCGTATGCCACAGGTGCTGATGTTGATGTCGTCGATGTAGGCCATCCGTCCTGTCCCGTTTTGCATGCTTTGCTCCATGCGGAAGGCCAGACGGCAGCCTCCGGTGGGGACGGCGTAGCTGCGGCTGTAGGCTATCCAGCCGTTGCTGGTCGGCGTGATGGTTTCCACGGGCGTAAAGCCGTAGGAGGTTTGCTCGTCGCTCGTGCTGTCGCAAAAACCTACGATCACCCTCGTGTAGGGATGGCTCACCATCATGCGGAATTGCACCTGCCATGCGCTGGCGTTGCTTGCGGTCTTTGGTGCAATCACCATGCCGAAATGACCTGCGGTGTTGTTACTGCCGCAGCTCAGCATCTGTGCCTTTTCTCCGTTGGCATACTCCACCACGCGCGGCATTGCAAGTGCATCGTCGAAGTTTACGCTGCGGGTCCAGCATGGGGGCATCTGGTCGGTGGTGACGTCGTTGAAGTCTTCTGTCAGAGGCAGTTGTCCCGTTCCGCAGAGCGTGCGGAACTGCACGATGCCTTGTGCGCAACGGTTGCCCTCCATACCCGCGGCATAGACTTTCGCCGTATGGCGCGAGTTGGCACTCAGGTTGGTCAGCGTATAGGTCGTTGATGATGTGGTGATTGCGTTGTCCAAAAGGTTGTCGCACACGATGTGGAACGGACCGCTGCTGCCGCTGCTCCATTGCAGGGTGGCCCCGGTGGTGGTGATGTTGCTAGCAGTCAGGTTGTTGATGCGATTGGAACTGTTGGGGCCTCCGGTAATGTTGTAGCTCAGGTTGAAGCCACTGCGGTTGCTGGTGGGGTTGGTGGTGAATCTGATGACGGCGCGTCCCGTGGAGCAGGTGACGTTGATTGAACCTGATCCGCTCACTTGCTCGCTCACCAGTGTTGTGTTGTCCCAGATGTTGATGAAATCGGCTCCCGATTCTGTGTTGTAGTTGCCAATGATATGGATGCTTGCGCCTACGTTGCTCTCAATGATTACCCAACCGTCGAACGAATCGGAGTAGTAGCCTGTGGCTCCTCCGTTGTCGTATATCGTTCCGTTGCTGTATTGGCAGCCGTCAATCCTCACGGTGTCATGGTTCTGCATGTTCCAGCTTTGCGCCATGCTGCTCACACCCGTTAGCAGTAGTGCAAGCAGGAACAGGAGTCGTATGTTTTTTATGCCAAACCTAGTCATCGTTGGTTTCCGGTTTTGATAATCTTACTTTTACAGGGTTTTTGTTGTTTGTTTAATGTGCGAATAATGAGTGTTTTACAATTTGTTGTCCCAAATATTGTATTTTGCAAATATAGACAAATTATTCAAAATTTACAAATCTTTTTTATAAATTTCTTTAGTTTATTTGGTGGTATGCTCATAATGTGTTTTATTGCAGCTATCATTGACATTATTTCACAACAATCTGATACCATTTCAGCCGCCTATTTTTTTTTGATGCGGATTTTGGATGTGAGTGATAGGTTATCAGTAAATTAATTACTATGCGCTCAATATGTATAGGAATTGTTTATCTTGTTGATTTATAGTGCGATATTTTGATTTTGGCCTGATTTTGCCGTTTTTCGTTCCTGTGAGGTCGGATTTTTGGAGGAAAAAGGGTTGGGGAGGGGTGTTTTTCGGGGCGTTCTCGGATGTTGGTTGAATTTTTTTTTGTTTTTGTGATGGTTGATTTTCAGGTGTTTCGTTCGTGGATGGAAATTTTTTTGAAAAAATATTTTGTCAGTTTGGAAAATGGTTGTATCTTTGCACTCGCTTTCGACGGAAAACAGAGATGTTGAAAAAGAT
>JAFUWF010000022.1 GCA_017483575.1 Bacteroidales bacterium | reverse complement strand
CAATAGTTGTACGGGGAAATTCCTGGATACTTATCCATCATCGGGTCGACACTCAACCATCCGGTCAGCACTTCACTCCAGTAGTAGCGTGCCCCATAGTAGTGGAATCCAGATTCGTAGTCCTTTTCTTTCCCGTTGAAAGTGTACTGGCCAAGGCGGGGGTCGAGGTTGTTCTGAATATCCACCCAGTCTTCACCGTAGGGCAGGTAGTTGAGCGTCTGCGTAACATGGCCTCCTGATGTCAGGTAGGCGGCGGAGCCGAGGTGGTCGCTATGGTAGAAAAACGGCTTCTCATCTCCCTTGTAATCTAGGAGCATCATGTGGAGGTCGTACTTGTCAATCAGCTCCGGCCAGGCTCCGACACAGTTGCCGAAGGTCTCTTCGACACCGTCATGCTGATGGTGGAACTGTTCATCATAGTCGTAGGCCAGTTCGGGCACTCGTTTGTCAATAGCAACCACCGGGACGCGCCTGCGGAACCCACCGCCGAGCTTGCTGCACACGCGTCGGCCTTCCTCGAAGTAGTGTTTCGTATAGCCTTTGGCAGTCAGCGTGATGAGCGGCGAGGCATAGAGCGTGGGGATGAGCAGCGGCGGGTTGCCGAACAGCGTGGCGTTCTGCTGCATGTCCAGTCGCGGCGAGGTGAGTTTGAAGTTGCGCTCGCCGTCGGCGGAGTAGTTGTACCAGGCTGCGATGCCACCCTCGTCGCCGCGCTCCATAAAGGCCTGTAGGCGGTTATCTTCCGTCCAGCAGAGGCTGCGGTCGAAATAAGGTTTCCCGCCTTCGGCATAGATCATGTTGCCATTGTCGTCCCACTTGAAAATGTAGTTGGGGCTATCATTACCATGTATCTCTGTTACGGCAAAGGGATTGTTCGGGTTATCATAACGGTATTCATTGTTGTATTGTACACTATATGCCCCAAAAGCTGTGTTATAGCGATTGCTGGTGACAGCCTTGTAATTCAGCCTGCCAGCATCAGAGTAGTCATAGCTGCTAATGTAGTCGTACAATCCCAGCGTACTAAATTCATGCGGCATCCGGCCTTCAGAGCGGATTAAACGGTCGGCATCGTCATATTCATAAATCTGGGTGCGCTGGTTGCGTCCGCTGTCTTGGATGGAGATGATATTGCCCACAGGGTCGTACCTGTAGGTGTTGTCCTGTAGTATCTCTCCGGTGACAGAGGAGCTGTCTCGCAGGTGTATCAACCGGCGTGAGACTGTGTCGTAGGTGTAGGTTGTCTTGATGTTGTCGCCATCCACCATCGAAGTGCGCTGGCCAAAATGGTCATATTGTATTGACTCGATATAGGTGTTATCGCCCTGTATGTCTTGCAGCAAACCGCCGTAATCGTAGCTGTATTCCACCTTTTCGCCGTCGGGGTAGACGATGTTGTGTATACGTCCCCAGCTGTCGTATTTCCACTTTGTGGTGAGGGTGAAGGTGCTCGGGTTGTGGGGCTGGACGTAGGTGTGGCGGTTGAAGGTGACGTTGCCCATCGAGTCGTAACGGAATTCCTGCACGCCGGTGGCGTCCTGCTGACAGACGACGCGGCCCGCCGCTGTCCCTGAACTGCCGTACTTGTACCACACATTGTTCCACGGACGATTGGAATACTTGATATGGACAGGGCGGTTGTACTCATACTTGTATTCAATCCATTGGCCGTCGTTCTGTGTCTGAAGGAGCATGTTGCCTGCTGCGTCGTAGTCCCACTGGGTATGCCCCGCCGACGGATGGATGCGGCCAGTGCGGCGACCGAGCATATCGTATGCATGGTATGTGCTGTGCCCTTCCGGGTCAATGCTTTCCTGCAACTGGCCAATATGGTCGTAGTGGAACACCGTTGCTGCACCGAGGGGATCGACCGAAGTGGTGGGCTGTTGGCGGACATTGGAGAAGACATAGGAGATATGTCTGTTCTGGTCGGTGGCCTCCACTTCGAGCCGCAGGATGCCGTCGGCATCGTTGCCAACAGTATAATCAGACGTGGAGAAAGTGCCGTCGGGGTAGATGGTCTTCGTCACGCGGTCGAGACGGTCGTAGAATAGTTGAGAGTTGAGAGTGGAAAGTGGAGAGTTGAAGGTCGAGTCAGGGGCACTGAGGGCTTCCGTGTCGGGGTAGTATTCGCGAACCTTGCGGCCGAGAGCGTCCAACTCGGCGTAGCCGCCGACAATGCGCATAGGCAGGCCATTGACGACTGCCTCCTTCTTCACGATACGAGGACGACCGAGGCCGTCGCTGATAGTGACGGTGCCGATATAGTTAGCGCCGTTGTTGTCGTTGAGCGTCCGTGCCCAGAGGTTGCTGTCTGTCCAGTAGGCACTGGTTTTCGGGTAACGGTCGTAGTAATCGTAGCGGATGGTGGGATGTGGAGTGCCGTACTCGAAGGGAGCGTAGAGCTCGGACAGTCGACCTTTGCTGTCGTACTTGTATTCGGTTTGGGCACTGTTCACCGACATGGTCCAGACAGGCTTCTGCCAACGGTAGTCGTAGAGAATACGGGAAGTCAAACCATAGGCATTGGTGGTTTCGGTAGGCAGAGAATGCGTCTCGTTGTCGTAGGTGTAGTGGATAAAGAAGTGTTGACCTTGGTGATTTTCGGGATGTTCCCAATGCTCGATGTTGCCGTAGCCGTCGTATTTGAAGCCATGGACTGCATCGCCACCGGCGTTGTTTTGGAACGTCAGGGTCTGGATGTCGCCTGTGGGGTAGTGGGTGGCCTTGCGGTAGCGGAAAGTGTTGCCCCCGTGGAACACATGTTCGTCGGTCACGACAGAGATATAGTCGGGCAGATAGCCGTAAACGGTGGCGGCAACATAATCGTCGCCCGGGTCGTTGAGGGCGCCGTCATCGTAGACCGTGTCGATATTGCCGAGGGCGGTATAGCCGAAGCGCAGACGCGAGACAATCTGCCGTTGGCCATCATCGTAATAAAGCGTGCTGTCGGAGAGCACGGCAGGGTAGCCGTCGCCGTGGCATCCCGGGTGGGAGTCGGGGATGAGGTTGCCCGACGCGATTTCAAACAGACGATATTCGGTTCGCCGACCACTGAGAGTGTCGCCAGTCTGCCCGTCGATGACCGAGGTGCTATAGCAGAGACCTTGGAAGAGATAGTCCCTATTGTGATATTCCTGCACAGTGTGACGGTAATCGGTGATCGTGGCGCTGTCCTCTTGCGTCACCACCTCGGCATAGCCGTAGTCCTCGCGCTCGATACGGTCGTAATAGCGGTTGGTATATTGGAACGAGCGGTGCAGGTCGGGGGCCTGCATGCGGTTGTCCTTGACGGTGAGAGAAGACATTACATAGTGGCGCATATTGCTCTTGGGACCGTCGTCGTTCAGCTGGTAGGCCATCTGGTAGCTACCCCCTGACGGCAGGGTCACCCCGACGAGTTTGTTGGCATTTCCCAAATTGGAGTATTTCACGCCGATATAGTCGTCGCCAGCATCCCATACGTAGTCCGGAACACCGTCGGCATTCATGTCCATCCAGGTGGCCGTGGTTCGGCTCAAACTACGGGAAAGACCGCCCTTGGGATTGACTTCAATCTTCAGCGGTATGATGCCCAAGGTGACTCCAGCTGTAATGGCGCCGGACAAGTCTGTCGACATTGAGATGTTATGGTTTTTGTTGCCTAGGAGTAGTCTGGCATAGCTGCCGTCGAATCCGTTGCCGGTGTTGAAATAGATGATATATCCGTTGCGGTATTTCATGACACGGTCGGGCAGACCGTCGCCGTTGAGGTCGATGGGTGCAATGTCGTTCTCGTTCTCGGAGGTCGAAGAGCCGAATCCTGCCGAGATGCTTACATTCAGCTTGGTCAGGTGGGCTTGTTTCTCAAGAATTTTTTTCAACCGGTTGACGAAGGCTGTGTCGCCCAAGAAAGGAACTCTGGGGACATTGGTCAACGTAGGGATCTCTGGGAAATAGGTTTCGTTTAGCTGGTTGAGCAAGGCGCCTTCTTTGTTCCACCAGCCTTTCTCGAAGGCGGCGCTGAGGCTTGCCCCGCCGGAAGAGCCTTTGCTGGCTGAATGGCGCAGCAGGTTGTCGCAGAAGTAGGTTTTTGGCATGAAGCCGTAGCCAATGTTCTGATAGTAATATATTTTTCCTCCAGTTTGTAGTACCTTGTCGGGTAGCCCGTCGCCATTGAGATCAATCCATGTGCCGTGGTTATTGCCGGTACCTTCGGTCTCGGAGGTATTGGAACCGACATTTCCAGAGATTTCCTTGGTGGTGGTTCTCGAACTGCGTGACGGTTGCCAGTGCATATAGATGGCGCTTCCGCCAAACGAGCCGCCTTTGATGGTGTCGTAGGAGTGTTCAACATAGGCATCGCCGTATCCGAGAGTGTCTTTTACACTGGAGAGTCCACCGGCAGGGTGCGTGTACTGTACGCGGGTCTCGGACAATACATCAGGCAGTCCGTCGCCATTGATGTCCATCATGTCGGCTAGTTGCCGGGATTCCGATGTGGTGCGGCTCTTGCTTCCGTCGAAATTTATAACACCCAGGTTTAGCGACACGGAACCGCTGATGCCGAAACTCTTGTTGTAAGTTTGCTTGTTGATTGCATAGGGGCTGACGGTTCCAGTGGGTATCACGTCTGTCGACGTCATGCTGTCTATCTGGGTGATGGTCATCCCGTCGGCAGGGTGCGGCACATTGGAGACTAAGCTGCGCTCAACGTAGGCGTAGTCGCTGTAGGCACTCCAGCAGTCATGCTTAAAGTCGGGCAGCATGGGGTAGAAGGTGGCGGCAAGGGGATTGTAGATGGGTAGGTTGTTCCCTATATTCACATTGGTCTCGGGATTGTCGGGGTCGTTGAGTGTTATGGTTGGGTTGTCGGGCAAACTAGTATACGCCGAGGAACCTGTTGGTAAATTGGTAATGTCTGACGTATTCAACAGGTTTTCATGAATGACGCTAGATTCTCCAGATGACTTGAAACCGAATTGTCCCCAGTTGCGGTACATGGTGCCGAACTGACCATATTCTTCCTTGGTATAGTTGCGGTACATGTCGGTCTGATTGGCCGTGTTTACCAGCTTCTGGATGTGAGGCCAGTATTCAAAGAAGTAGACTGTGTCGCCGGGGTGGCTCAGGGTGTCGAGGCAGACAAAGCCCGTGTCGTCGGGATTGGTCGAGGTGTTCTGGAGAATGCGGATACTGCATTGGGCCTTGATGTTGCTCCAGTTGATGTCATTGGAGGCCTCGATATGCACCTGAATGGAATCTTCTTTGTGCAATAACATGGTTCTGGATTGAGGATCGTTGGTTCCATCAATATCAAAGTGCAAAGAGTCAGCTCCATTAACAAGAACTTTCAGGGTTGTTGTATAAAGAGGTCCACTGCCAGTGCTGTCGTAGGCCGTTGCTTCGATACGTACTTGGGCATCGAAAGGCATTTTTATTTTCTGGTAGCCACTGAGAAGGTAGTCCTCCTCGTACGAGAAGTGGGTCGAGTCCACTCCGTCGGCGATTCCGTAGGTTTCGTCGAAATAATAGATTTCAGGGTTCCACCGCAGGCGGTCTGCCGTGTGATTGTCGCGCGACAACATTCTGAAGAATATCTTGTCGCCTTTATAGACATAGAAGGTGTCGTCGATGATACTGGCGTCGGTACCTGGGGTGATAATCTGATTGGCCAGATAATTGCTGTTTTCACGATACTGTACAATAAGCCTTACACCGTCGCCCATCGTCGTGGTCAGGGGGTGCATCTGGACGGTGTCCTTGATGCGAATTCTGCCCTCTCGCGGTGCCACCCAGAAGCGTACATTCTCCAAGTTGGGACTGTAGGGCCGCGGGCGTGTGTAGGTGTAGGGATGGCATATTATTTCGTATTCAGTGGGATGCTCTCCGCAATTGGGTATCTTGCATTTCGGGCAAATCTTGACAGTAGTGTCGCATATAGTGATGGATGAATCGACATAGTCCTCAAATATCCATTCGTCGACAGGCTGTCCGAGATATATAGTGTCGTATTTCTCGCACGATGAGATTACGATAAATCCTTCGTCTTGTCCTTCGGCAACGAAATCTTCTTTGTCAGGGTCGTTGATTCGGTTGTAGTATGTCTGTCCGTTGCTTACGATGTCGGGCAGTCCGTCGCCGTCCATATCGCAAAGATATGTCTTGACGGTACTGTAGCCGTCAGTCCAGTTCAGGCCGAAGCTGGCACCCAATCCGGCGCTGAGGCTGCCTTCCACAATCCAAGAGTCGCTCTCGGAGGTTGAAGAGAGGAAGTCGTCGATGTCGGGTATCAACGTCTCTTGTGAGAAATACTCGATAGAGTCGGGGTTTGTCTTTCGAAGACGATAGTATATCTTTTCGTCCCTCTTGTATATCTTGTCGGTCAGCCCGTCGCCATTGAGGTCGATAAGCGAGATGAGGCCCTCTGAATTGCTCGTGCTATAGGTATAGCCACCTCCTGCTGCTATGTTTTTCAAGATGGTGTTCCACCCATAGCCCACATCGAGAGCACCGCCAATATTCCAAGATTTTGTGCTGGTTCCATCAATGGGTCCGGGGCTGCCTGACATAAGGAACAACGAACCTTCCAAACTGTCGCTCTCTCCGTTCTCATTCTTGATGTAGGAAACGTCGGAGAACATCTGTAGCGGCCGTTCCGAATATTCAAACCGGTGTTCGTTGAACCCAAGATATTTACAGTGGCTTTCAGTGGCGTAGCAACGGTCATATACACTGCGTAAGTAGACAGGATTGGTAAGAATCTTACCTGTGATATTGTGGTCGGAATAGTCATCCACCGTGTCGGAAAGCAGGCAGTCATAATAACGTATAGATATATCGGAGAGGCTTTCTGTCGGCATCTCGCCTTTCCCGTGACGATACAAATACCATGCCCAGTTCAGACTGTCGATATATTTTTGGGTCTCACGATAGCAAGAAATGATGGACTCGTGGTATTGCTGTTCCCCTTCCGAGGAATCATCTCCGCAATCGATACACCCGAAGTCTTTCGCCACAGGGTCTATCTCTATGATATTGCACAGCAGCGTCTTCTCGTAGACTCCCAACTTGTAGCCGAAGTAGTATGATCTTATAGGCATGCCGTTGTAACTGACATCGATATGGTCGAGCAGTACGGCATTGGCCTCAGGGAAGCCGTATCGGGCCGAGGTGACAGCATCGTGCTTGGCGGTGTCATAGCTGAAGTCTATGTTGTATTTCCCGTCGGTTTTGACTCCGTTCCTCCAATATCCAGTGTAATTAATGTTTCTCAGTAGTATCTGTTTGGCGGATTTGGCCTTGATCAATGCCGAAGGTGGAGCATATTCAAAATAGTTATAGGAGATGGCGTTTCCGTAGGTGTCTTCAACATTTTCAAGACACCATTTGGCAATATTACCCTTGCCGTCTCTCAGACAAGAGGAGGACGTTCTGCCATAGTAATATTTGGTGCCGTTCTTGTCGGTTACGACCCACCGGTAATTCTGGGGAGAAGTCCCATAACGCTCGATCCGCTTGAACGCGCCTTCAACACGGGTGAAGAATTGTACCCGGCCATTCTCGCGACTCTTCCATTTCCTTGCGTAGGCCGGCCTGTTTAGGTGGAGAAGGCCATTGTTTTCATCGGTATAGGAAGTGACCAGTACCTCGCCGTCGAGCATGTAAGTCTCTGACTCTAAGGTGTCGCTGTACAGCGGCACTCCGCGACGGGTGTCGATGCTGATTTCACTGATGGGGAGATTCCATCCGAGGCCGAGGATGCCGTTGCCGCCGGCACTATTGTAGGAGACCGCCAGTTGTGGCTGCATGCCATGGCAACCAGCGGGGATGGTCAGGGGGTAGGTGAGGTTGGCGGTGCCTTTGCTGTTGGCTTCGGGCGGTGCCATGAGCGTGATGCCCTCCAGCGGGTCGGCGGCCTTGAGGTCCTTGATGCTGGTGGGCGTATAGGCCATAGCGTCGCTGCTCTCCGGCACCTTCAGCACGCCGTTGATATAGTCGGTGAAGTGGTTGGTGCGCGAGTAGACGATTTGGTTCTGCGTGTCGACGCTGTCGCGCTCCACTTGCTGCCACATGTGGGTCTGCTCGTTGAAGAAGAAAGTGTAGATATCGTCGGCGGTGTAGCCATATGGCAGCGCTGTGCTGTCGTAACGCATGGCGATGGTAATGTCACGCTCGAACAGCTGACCGTCGGGCAGCATGCGGTAGACTGCACCATCGGCAGTGAGATTGGCGAGGTGGTCGGGAATTGTGCCGGACTGTTCCTCGGAAGTGGCAAGGATGGAAATCTCCACGTCGCGACTTACTGCGCCGCTGTCAATGAGGAGCGTTACATTCTCTGCGGCGATAGTAGTTGGACTATTGGATGATACTCGCTTACTTCCTACAACACGACCGACAGGCACAGCCAAAGTTCTATCTTCTGCTTGGACAATAAGACTGTCTGACATGAGCGTGTCTGTATCTTTAATTATGGTATCATTGTTGGCAATGTTCGTAAAGTTGGTGTCTACATGCTTAGTTTTGCAGGAGCTTACCACCAGCGCACAAGTCACTAACAGAAAAACAAGCAAACAGTATTTATTTCGCTTCATATAGTATGATTTCTAAGATTGTGGATTTATTTAACAACTATTAGTTTGATGGTTTTTTGTTGGCCGTTGCTGGTGATGGTCACGTAATAAATGCCATCAGTTTTCAGCAAGCCCTTGTATTGATATTGCGAATGTTTTTCGGTGGTGGTACTTTGGTCCACAATGCGGCCATGAGCATCTACGACACGAATATTGATGATGTCCTCATCAGGCTGGTTGACAATGGCGGTGAAATGGCCAGCTGTGGGATTGGGGGAAATAGTGAATGTGGCATTGGGGGCGATAAAAGTAGACGGTTCGCTGCCATCTGAATATTCGTCACTATGGTTATTCCCCGTTACTCCCTTGGAACCTGTTGTAAGAGCAGCAGCCTCGATAAGCAAGGTGATGTAGTAGTCCTGTCCTTCCGCGAGAGTGAAGGTAAATGTATTAGCAGTGTCAGGGGGGAGTATAATGGTGTCGTCGTCGGTGGTGAGCATAAGGTGAAGAACGCCTGCTGGCAACGACAGGTCGGGGGTTAGGCGGACATGGATTGTGTCATTGCTGGTATGGGCGCGGAGTTTCCACTGGCGGGCTACGGCAAGGCAGGGGATTGTATCTACAATAACAAAATCGTCGGCAAGGTCGAAGACATTATTGCTGTCGCAGCCGAGCATTACATAGTCAAGGTCGACAAGTGTGTCAACGGCCTCTATAGCCAGTATGCCGTTTCGGATAATGCTTTTGGGCTGGAAGACTGAGAGGCTGTCATCACGCCCTATGCCGCAGACTCCAAAGCTGTAGAGGCTGTCGTCGCCGAGCGGGTTCCACAGTGTGTCGCCGTGGTGGTCGATGTATGCGCCGTGGAGTAATGCGCCATAACGGACGGCGAGTGACGATTCCAGTTGGCGTTGGTAAGTGTTGCTGATATGGCCGGGGTAGTAGAGCAGTGCGCAGAGGTTCTTGTCGCCAAGATTGTCGCCCTCGCGTCCGAGGAAGAGGGTGTCTTGGCCGTCGTAATTGCTGTCCGTTTCGGGATAATTGTAATGCATGGTGTGTATAACCACTCCCCGCTCGGTAGAGGTTCGATAGGTGATGGCGAAATCCTCATAGCTTACACGCTGCGAGTTGAGCCACAACGCTCGGTTTCCGCCACTGCCGATTTGCCACAGGCCGACGATACTATCCTCGTCGGTTTCGTAGACGGTGACGATGGTGGCTGTTCCGCCGGTCCGCAGACTGTCATAGATGAAATATGGTGTGCTGTCCGCGACGTATACGGACGGATTATAGTTGGTTATCCTGCTTTGCGCCAGCGGTATATTTTGGATGCTTCCACTCGCTGTATCCACAAAAGCGGTGTCCGTCACTTTGATAGATATGGCTGGCGATACCGCCACTTGTCCTTTGATCTCCGCAATACTTAATGTCAGTATTAACGGTATGAATATTAGTTTTTTGTACATCTTCCGTATGAATTATTTGTTAGCGCAAAGATACAAATTATTTGCGAACTGGCTATTTTTTTAGTATTGAAAGCACGAAAACTTCAACATGAAACCCGCATAAATCCTGCACGAATGCCGCACGAATGCACCACAAATCTCCACCGAATCCCGACATATCCCGATTTCGGTTTATCCTACCCCTGTACTTTTGCGCCGTCTTTCAAAGCTCAACGTTGCGTAAAGCGAGAGGAAAGAAAGCTCGCTTTCTCTCCCGAGCCAAAGCAATGTCAGCGAAGCGAACCATAGGTGCACATATGGAACACGCCGAGAAGACAGCTAACAAAAGTTTAACATTAAAAAACAGAAAGGAAAAACACAATGGGAAAAATCTTTGGAGCAAACACTAAAATCAGTGGTAAGGTAGGCCAGCTGCTCTACCGCCAGACCCGCACGGGTACCGTCATCAGCGAACTGCCCGTCAAGCCCGCCATCCCGCGACGCAGCGCACGACAGATGGACCGTCGCACCCAGTGGGGCAACCTCGCCGCCATCTACAAGCAGTTCGACAGCATGCTGCGCCGTGGCTATGAGAACCTGCCGCCCCAGATGTCCGTTTTCAACGCCTTCATCCAGGCCAACATCGACGTGGTCAAGGTCTATATCACCAAGACCATCCGGCTCAACGGCGGCGCCATCCTCGCACCATATCAGATCACGCGTGGCAGCCTGCCGAGCATCAGCATGGCCAAGAACGCCTCCAACATCCTTGTGAGCAGCATCCGGCTGGGCTCCCTCGTTATCGATGCCAACACCACCGTCGGCCAGTTCTCACAGGCCGTCATCGACAACAACGACAATTTCTACGAGGGCGACCAGCTCACCTTCTTCCATGGCATCCAGTCCATCGACACCGTGACGCGCACCCCTCGCGCCACAATCAAGGGCTACAAGGTCGTGCTCTCCACCGCCGAAGATACCAAGCTGTGGGATGTCGTGGATAGGATTGGCTTCTCCGTGACCGACAACTGCCTCGCCACCTCGCGGCAGATCACCAACGGCGCCGCCGTCTGGGTGCATAGCCGCGAGACTGCCGACGGCGCCCTGAAGGTCAGCACACAGCTCTTCTTTGTCGAGAACTCGGCCCTTGCCACCTATCAGGGACGCACGGCCTTCACCGCCGCAGCCAACAGCTATGGTGGCATCAACTCCGCCGCCGTCTATCTCCAGCCCGAAGTCGTAGGCCTTGACCCTGTCACGCCCTGACTGCCCACCCTCCGCCGACTGCTCCACGGAGGACGCGCCCTCGTCCTCCGTGGCCACCGGCTAACCCTCACCAGTAGTTAAGATGTAACGGTGGCTTCAGCCACCGCCCATTAGACCCATTAAACCCATCAAAATGAACATCAACCAATGGAAGACTTAGAGATTACCACCCTGCCTGTCGCCGACCGTCGCGACCTTCCCAAGCTCCGCACCCTGGGCTATGATGACGAGGGCAATGCCGCACAAGTCCATCTCTCCGACTTGCTGCCGCAGCAGATTCGGGCCGCCAGCATCGACTTCATGAACGGCCTTTATATCGCCCGTCAGCCTTTCGTCCCTGGCACCTCCGAGGTCTATGTCAACGGCCTCCGCTACACCCTCGGCAAGGACTACAAGGAGCTGGTCAAAGACAATGCCGCCGATGGCTTCGAACTTCTCGGCATCGAAAGCGACGACGAAATCATCCTCAAAGCCATCCCATTAACCCATTAAAACAGATTTGTAAAGTATGTTGCAATATCATTGCAACGAAAAGCAAAACCCATTAAACCCATATCGCCCATTAAACCCATCAAAAAAAGTAAAAGACTATGCAGAAACTCAAACTTAAACAAATCGACGGCGTTGTTGCGCCCGACCCCAAAGACGACTGGTCTTCCCTGACCGACACCCTGGCCACAGCAGCCTCCACCGACGCACGTATTTCCGAAGCCGTCAGCGGCGCCATAGGCGGCACTCTCCAGTCCGTCACTGGTGGAAGTGCAGAAACAGGCAAGTATGTCTCTGCCGTCACCAAGGAAGGCACCGCTGTCAAGGTCGCCAAGACCGCTCTCCCTGTCACAGGTGTCAACACCACCAACACCGCCGGAACAGGTACTACCACCAAGGCCATTGTCAGCCTCGCTCTCACCAGTGGCAAGGTCGTGGCCACGGAGAAGAGCATCGCCTTCCCCAATCCCCCTGTTCTCATCCTCGACAGCGTGGACTTCACCGCCGAGATTACACTCACCAAGCCGCCCTATGGCGATAGTGCTGTGGGAGTCTTCGTCAACGGCCTGATGCAGCCGCCCACCGACTACACCCTTGCCGACACCAAACTCACCTTCAAAGACCCCTCCCACTACGCCAAAGGCGACACCGTCAACATCCTCTACCTCACCGCCGCCTAACCCTAACCAAGCAAGCCGACCGCACCGCGGGCAGTCGGCTTGCTTGCGTTGTTTCGCCCATTAAGCCCATTAGCCCCATTTACCCCATCAAAAAACCACCTCCATGCGAACAATCACCGAAATCATCATCCATTGCACCGCCACGCGCCCCAATGCCATCTGTACGGTGGAATCCATAAGGAAATACCACCGTACCCTCGGCTGGCGCGACATCGGCTATCATTATGTCATCTACCCCGATGGCAGCGTCCACGCTGGCCGTCCTGTCGAACATCCCGGCGCACATACCGAAGGCCACAACGCCCACAGCATCGGCATCGCTTATGTCGGCGGCCTTGATTCCGACGGTCGCCCTGCTGACACCCGCACCCCTCTCCAGCGTCTTGCTCTGCTCCAGCTGGTGCAAGACTTGATGGAGGAGCACAGTGTAACCTCTATCCACGGACACAACGAATACGCCGCCAAAGCCTGCCCTTGTTTTAGCGTCCAGCAATGGCGCAAAGAAGTAGGCTGTAGCTATCAAAAGCCCCATCGGGGCGACAGAATTTAGCCGTGGGTGAAGCGCAGCGAAACCCACGGAAAACCGATTCCCATTCATTTGAGCCCTGTAGGGGCGACACAAAAACCCGATACATCATGAACAATTTATGGAACATCATCCTATCCGCCTTAACCCTCGTCGCCGGTGGCGGCTGGCTATTCGACCGCCGCCGTCATAGGCAGGAGGTCGAAAGCCTGAAGGCCGACAATCGACAAAAGGACATGAATCTGTCGAAGATGTACGTCGACGAGTTCAAGGAAAACATCGCCGATCCCCTGCGGCGTGAAGTCAGGGAATTACGCACCGAAGTAAACCATCTGAAAAATGCGATACAAAGGATTAACGACTGCCCTCATAGCGACGCTTGCCCTGTTTACAGTGAGTTGCAGAAGCAGCAGGACCGTCACCCAGCAGACCCACAATGAAGCCGTCCACGACACTGTGATAGAGACCGTCACCCTTACCCTCCACGACACCATCCGTGAGGCCACCACCATCCTCGTCCAAACCAACAATGACGGCGACACTACGCGCCTCACCACCACCACCGACCGCGAGAAGATAAAGAACACCGACCGCACCGCCACCACCCTCAACCACCAAACCACCCAGACCGAAACCACCAGCAACAAAGAGACCACTACCACGCCCATTCAGCCCATTAACCACATTAAACCCACACCCTCCCTCAATCCCCTCCTCATCGCCTTCCTCCTCGGTCTCATTTTCTTCCACTTAATCAAACTCATTCGCAGTCTTAAACACTAGCCGTTGTCCTGTGTTTCCGTGTTATTTTTTTTTTGAAGAAATTCCATTCTTGCCCTAGCCTCGCCCAAAGAACATGTTTAAGTATGGCTGGAGCGTGGCATCTTGAGGAAAAATGTTTTGCATGTGAAACATTTTGTGTATTTTTGCAGCCGGAAAATATGGAACAGGACAATACACAAAGCAAGATGGGCATCGGTGGGCTGCTGAAGAAGCTGCTGCCGTTTGTGCTGCCCTACAAGTGGCTGTTGGCCATGACGCTGGTGCTGACCTTCGTGGGGTCGCTCATGGCGCAGGTCAACGCCGTGGTGCTCGACCGCGCCGTCGACGCCATCAACGCCCTGCTGCACCTCGAGGGCGGTTTCCAATGGAGTGCGGCGGCAAGGATACTCCTCGTCATCAGCGCCGTGCTGCTGGGCAAGGAGGTGCTGTCGGCACTCGTCACCTTCGGCCAGCGCATCTTCGGCGAGAAGATACGCATCAACGTCAGCCGCGACCTCTCGCTCCGCGTGGTGGACCGCATACTGACCTTCCGCATGGCCTTCTTCAGCCAGGAGGGCAACGAGCCCGGCAAGCTGCAGACACGCATCGACCGCGGCATCATGAGCCTCAGCAACACGGTGAAGAACTTCTTCATAGACATCCTGCCGCTCTTCACCAGCGCCGTGCTGGCCCTGGTGCTGATGTATTCGGCCAACGTCTACGTGGGCCTGGTGGCCACGGTCATCATCCCCGTCTACTTCTGGATCACCGCCGTGCAGGGGCGCCGCATGAAGGGCTGGCGCCACCGTGTCTTCGGCACCCACCAGCAGCTCAGCCACGGCATCCTGAACATCATCGAGAGCATGGGCGTCATCAAGTCCTTCAACCGCGAGCAGGTGGAGGCCGCCAAGCAGGCCGCCCTGCAGGAGCAGAGCACCGACCAGCAGATGCAGACGCGCCGCATCTCGTTTCTCTACGAGGGTCTGAAGACCTTCGTGGAGCAGATAGGCACCGTGCTTATCATCATCCTTACGGCCTACCTCGTCCTCACCGACTACCCCGGCATGACCATAGGTAAAATCATGTACCACGTCATGCTCTTCTCCAACGTCAGCGCCCCCATCCGCCAGCTGCACCGCATCTACGACGACCTCAACGACGCCCTGGTCTACGCCGAGGGCTTCTTCGGCCTGCTGGAGGCCGAGGACGAGGTGGAGGAGAGTGGCCGGTGGACAGTGGCCAGTGGCCAGCGGGTGCAGGGACGCTTCGAGCTGCGCAACGTGGAGTTCACCTACCCCGGCGGCACCCATGCCATCCGCGACCTCTCGATGACCATCGAGCCAGGCCGCACCACGGCCCTCGTGGGCCTCAGCGGCGCCGGCAAGAGCACCATCGTCAACCTCCTGGACAAGTTCTACACTCCGCAGAGCGGCACCATCACCCTCGACGGCGTCCCCCTCGCGGACTGGGACACGCAGGCCCTGCGCGACAACATAGGCCTCGTGCTCCAGAAGAACCACATCTTCAGCGGCACCGTCGAGGAGAACATCCGCTACGGCCGTCCCGACGCCACGCAGCAGGAGGTCTACGAGGCCGCCCGTCAGGCCTACATCTACGACCAGGTGATGGCCCTGCCCGAAGGCTTCCAGGGCAACGCCCTCAACCTCAGCGGCGGCCAGCAGCAGCGCATAGCCATCGCCCGCATGTTCCTCAAGAACCCGCCCATCATCTTCCTCGACGAGCCCACGGCCAGCCTCGACGCCATCGCCACGGAGCAAATCAAGAACTCCATCGACGCCATCAAGCAGGGCCGCACGGTCATCGTCATCAGCCACAACATAGGCCAGATCATCGACAGCGACATGCTCTATGTCCTCGACCACGGCCATGCCGTGCAGCAGGGCGCGCCGCAGGAGGTCTACCGCCAGGGCGGCCTCTACAAGGAAATCTTCGACGCCTCCGCCCGCAGCATGAACGTCGACAAGATAGCGGAAACCTCCACCACGTAGTCTACCCCGACACACTCCTCCACCACCGCAAGCGGCGGTCCCCCTCCCCTAACTTAGGGGAGGAGCTGAGATAGTGATATCGTGGTGCATGTGAACTATCTGGCTGCTCCCCTAAGTTAGGGGAGCTGTCAGCAGCTTGCTGCTGACTGAGGAGTGTGTAACCCGGAGGAGTGTGTAAAGCCAGAAGACTAAAAAAAACACCTCCCGTGATATTTTTTCCTTCCTCGCTGCACCTAATATGGCATAAATACATTTTTGAAAAATGAAAAAAAATATCCTTTTCCTCGGTCTGCTGCTGACGGCCTCCGCCGCTGTCGCCCAGACCTTTGTCCCCACCACCCCCCAGAAACGCAACGCCCTCATCGAGGAGTACACCGGCGTCAACTGCCAGTACTGCCCCCTGGGCCACAAGCTCGTCGACGAGATGATGGCCACCTATCCCGGCCACGTCTACGGCATCAACATCCACCAGGGCTCCTTCGCCTCGCGCTACACCACGCAGTGGGGCAACGCCCTCGCCCAGCAGGCTGGCATCCAGGGCTACCCCTCCTCCACGCTCAACCGCCATGCCTTCAAGGGCAGCAGCATCCAGATCGACCCCGGCGAGAACTACCGCTACGTGCCCCAGGTGCTCCAGATGGACGCCCCCGTCAACGTCGCCGCTGTAGTCAATATCGACCCCGAGACACGCCTGATGACCGTCAACGTCGAGGTCTACTACACCGCCAACTCCGCCACCGACTTCAACCTCCTCAACGTCGCCCTCCTGCAGAGCAACGTCTTCAGCTCCCAGGCCGGTTCCTCCTACTATCCTGAGAACATGGTCAACGGCCAGTACAACCACAAGCACATGCTCCGCGACCTCCTCACCGGCCAGTGGGGCGACACCATCAGCCAGACTACCGCCGGCTCCTTCTTCTCCAAGGAGTATGCCTACGTCGTCCCCAACACCCTTGGCGGCGTGAACATCACCAACCTCGACGACCTTACGGTGCTCGTCTTCGTCTGCGAGAACCACAAGGAGGTGCTCAATGTCACCGAGGCCGTGCGTGCCGCCGACAAGGCCCGCCTCTCCTATGTCGGCGTCGACCAGGACGTCTGCGTGGTCGGCGTGCAGCCCTACGTCACCGTGGAGAACTGCACCGCCAACCCCATCAGCAACCTCGCCTTCACCGTCGACGGCACCCCGCTGACCTCCTCCAAGACCATCGCCGCCTACGTCAGCGACACCATCCACCTTCCCCTCTACCTCCTCGACCCCCTGCCCGCCGACCACCAGCACTACAGCGCCTCGCGCTCCGTGGTCTTCTCCGGCTATAGCAGCAACGGCCAGACCGTCAGCCTCTCCGGCGAGGAGTCCACCTTCTCCATCGCCGACTTCGACCTCTACACCGCCCCCGGCCCCCTGACGCTCTCCATCCACTACGACGGCTACCCCACCGAGACCTCCTTCTCCCTCCTGGGCTACGACTCCTGCGCCTACTACTATGAGAACACAGGCCTCAGCAACCAGGGCAACCGGACCGTCGAGTACACCCTCTCGCCCTCCACCGCCGGCGTCTATCGCCTCCGCCTGACCGACGTGGGCGGCGACGGCGTCAGCGGCACTATCAGCGTCACCGACGCCGACGGCAACACCCTCTTCTCCCGCAACGGCAGCAGCCTCTCCCGCTGGGACTACTACTTCAACATCACCACCCCCGGCACCGACGGCCCCCAGAGTCCCGTGGGCATCGGCGAGGTGGCCGACGTGCAGTTGTCAGCCTACCCCAACCCCACCACCGGCATCGTCTACATCGACGCCGAGGGGCTTCGCAGCATGGAGGTGCTCGACATGAGCGGCCGCATGGCCCTCCGCTCCTCCCTCCCGACCCTCGACCTCACCGCCCTCCCCGCAGGCATCTACGTGCTCCGCGTGGTGACCGACGACGGCGTGGCCGTGAAACGCATCGTGAAGAAATGAGAAATGAAAAATCAAAAATGAAAAAGATCTTTAGATATATGTTTGTGGCTCTGATGGCCACGGCCACCCTGGGCCTCGCTGCCTGTGGCGACGACGACAAGAACAACGGCAACAACGGAGGCAACACCAGCGAGCCTACCTTCGAAAGCCTCGTGAACACCGAATGGGCCGGCACCTTCCAGACCGTGGCCCACTCGCCCCAGGGCACCATCCCCGTAACACTGGAATGGACGTTCGACTTCGCCGCCGACGGGCAAATGGACGTCATGTTCAACTTCAAGTCCTCCCTCACCCCCGACAGCCCCTTCGACTGGCACGGCACCTACACCTACGACCCCGCCACTTTCACCGGCACCTTCGACTGCGAGGATATCGTGGGCGACACCTTCACCCTCGACCCCTACAACCGCACCATCCGTGCCGGACTCGGCATGTACGCCGAACATGAAGCCGGTGGCGAGCCCACTTTCTACGGCGGCATGACCACCCTCCACCAAGTCAGATAAACAATGCATCAATCCTTAAAAAAGCATAATCCAATGAAAAAGTTTTTCAAGTACATGTTCGTGGCCCTCATGGCCACCGCCACCCTGGGCTTCGCAGCCTGCAGCGACGACGATAAAGACAACACCGTGAGCGGCTCCGACCTGCCCACCTACGAGTCCCTCGAGGGCACCCAGTGGGAAGGCTCCTACACCACCACCACACAGACCCCGCAGGGCACCATGCCGTTGTCCATCCGCTGGACCCTCAACTTCCTCGCCAACGGCCGTGCCTCCGTGATGTTCATCTTCGATTCCCAGGCCTTCGACAACACCCCCTACGACTGGTCGTCGACCTACACCTACAACCCCTCCACCGGCACCGGCAAGCTGAGCGACGAATACCTCGGCGACGTCAACTTCACCACCGATGCCATCAACCGCACGCTGACGGCCAACCTCGTCATCTACGTACAGCATGAGGAGGGTGACTCCGGTTATCCCTACGGCGGCGAAACCACACTTCATCAGACCCGATAAACGCAGGCTATGAAAAGAATCCTCCTCTTCGTGGCAACAGCAATGCTCGCCGGTGCCGTCAGCGCGGCACCGGTAGGTGTTGAAAAGGCCTCCACCGTGGCCCACCACTTCTGGACGGCCACGCTCCACGGCAAGGCCGACGTGCAGCTGAAGCATGCCGGATGGCAATACGACGCCGTCCACCTCTTCATGTCCGAGGCGGGCGGATGGGTGATGGTGGCCGCCGACGACGTGGCGCGCCCCATCCTGGCCTACTCCACCAGCGGCTCCTTCAACCCCCTCCAGCCCCCCGCCGCCATGACGGACTTCCTCTATGTCTACCAGAACGAGGTCGAGGCTGTCCGCCACACCGACCTCCCCGCCCACAACGAGTGGGAACTCCTGTCCAAGGGCGGCAGCATGAAGGACGGCGAGGAAGAGACCGTAGGGCCCCTCCTGGCCACCACCTGGTACCAGACCTCGCCCTACAACCAGCTCTGCCCCAGCGGCTGCATGACGGGCTGCGAGGCCACCGCCATGGCCCAGGTGCTGAAGTACTGGAACTACCCCGCCTTCGGCAACGGCACCCACAGCTACAACGACCCCAACGGACACGGCATTCAGACCGCCGATTTCGCCGACACACGCTACGACTGGGCCAACATGCCCAACCGCCTCACCGGCGCCAGCACCGCCGCACAGAAAACCGCTGTGGCTACGCTGATGTACCATTGTGGCGTGGCCGTCAACATGAGCTACAGCCCCTCGCTGAGCGGAGCTGTCATGACCAGCCTCGCCCCAGCGTTGACATCGTTCTTCCACTATCGCAACACCGCCACGCTCAAGGCCAAGGGCACGATGTCCAACAGCGACTGGACCGACACCCTCATCGCCGAGCTGCGTTGCCACCGCCCCATTATCTATGGCGGCGAGGGCCCGATGGGTGGACACGTGTTTGTATGCGACGGCTTCGACACCCGCCACTACCTCCACTTCAACCTCGGCGAGGACGGTGCGGGCGACGGCTTCTACCAGGTAGGCGCCATCAACTACGGCATGTACTCGTTCAATAACGCCAACGACGGCGTCTTCGGCATCCAGCCCGAATACGGAGTCTACTTCAACACCAACCAGCTCGACTTCGGCCGCGCCGCCGGTCAGCAGCAGGTATGGATCAGCACCAGCGACACCAGTAGCAGACAGTGGTCGGTAGCCAGCAGCCAGGACTGGGTAGTCGTCAGCGAGCCCGACTTCGACCACCTGGGCCAGATCACCGTCAGCGTCTCCGACAACAACTCCGGCGCCGAGCGCACGGCCACTGTCACCCTCTCCCAGGGCCCGCATACCGCCGTGCTCACCATCCTCCAGGCCGCCTACGACCCCGCCACCGACTACTGCCCCCTGACCGTCGAGATGGAGAACACCCACAACGAACCCTGGGCCGGCGACGCCTACCTCAGCTTCGAATCCACCAGCGGCCTCCTCTACGGCACGGCACGCCACACCGCCAACAGCGGCGCCTCCACGGCCACCGTCCGCGTGGCTCCGCACGATGTCATGGTGCGCTGGCACAGCGGCGGCGCCCTCGACCGCTACATCAACTATCGCATCAAGAACCAGTACGGCGAAGTCCTCGTCGAGGTCAACAACGCCTACTTCGACGGCGCCGACGAGCTCCTCTCCTGGCCCTGCGCACACCTGGCCATCTCCGACGCCGACGAGGCGCCGGTCTCCATCGGCCCCAACCCGACAACGGGCCTCCTCCGCGTCGACACCGACAACCTCCTCGGCATCGACCTCCTCGACCTTCAGGGCCGCCGCCTGCTGCACTCCTCCGCCAACAGCCTCGACCTCTCCGCCCTCCCCGCCGGCATCTACCACCTACGCATACTGTCCGCCAACGGCATCGCCGTGAGAAAAATCGTCAAAAAATAACCGTTTTTATCCCTATTCGATACGGTCGAACAGGCACCAAATAGGTACTTTGTTCGACCGTTCTTATATAGTATGCATATAGTATTCATATACTTCTCATATAGTATTTATATACGGTATATGAATACTATATGAGAAGTATATGAATACTATATGCATACTATATGACATGGGTCGAGGAAAGGGCCTATGGGGCAGGGTTTTGGGACAAGTATTTTTTAGGGGCGGCAGAAAAAAAAAGTTTGGGGGTGTGATATTTTTTCCCGTTTTGTTGCACCTAATAAAGCAGAATGAAAAAGAAGAATACCATACTCATGCTGATGTGCCTGGCCGCTGCTGTGGCCGAGGCCAAACCTGTTTCGCCGGCGGATGCGCTGCGCGCCGCCACCCATTTCTGGCAGTCGGCCCTCGGGGCCAAGGGTACGTTGCAGCAGGCCCGGTGGGCCTACAGCGAGGCGTATCTGTTCGTTGGCAACGGCGGCGGCTTCGTCGTGCTGTCCGCCGACGACTGCGCCCGCCCCGTGTTGGCCTATTCCACCACGTCGCCCATCGCGCCGGAGGCCCTGCCCGAGCAGTTGGCAGCCCGCCTGGAGGCCTCCTGTGGCCTCATCGCCGAGGGTGTGCTCCAGGACGTGGAGCCCTCGAAGGAGGATGCCGCCCGCTGGCAGGCCCTGCTCGGCGGCAGCCCGTTGAAGGACGGCAGCGACGAGGAGAGCATCGGCCCCCTGCTGGAGACCCGCTGGCACCAGGACGGCAGCTACAGCCTCCTCTGCCCACAGGGCACCGTGACGGGCTGCGCCGCCACGGCACAGTCGCAGTTCATGCGCTACTGGTGCTTCCCCGCCTTCGGCGAGGGACAGGAGAGCTACAGCCTCACGGCCTACGGCAACCAGAGCGCGGACTTCGCCCATACGCTCTACGACTGGCCCAATATGCTCCCCGAGGTGAACTACACCAGCAGCCACACCGCACAGGTGGCCGTGTCGACGCTGATGTACCACGTAGGCGTGAGCCTCCACATGAGCTACAACTCGCCCTCCAACGGCGGCAGCGGTGCCGCGGGACTGGTGAGCATGCCCCATTATCCCAGCATCAACAACTCGCTGATGGACTATTTCCACTACAGCCGCCAGATGCGCCCCATCTACCGTACCGAAGGGGGATGGACGGACCAGGCCTGGAATGACAGCCTCGCCAACGAGCTGCGCCTGCGGCACCCCATTGTCTATTGCGGTGTGGCCCCCGAGGGCGGCCACGGCTTTGTGTGCGACGGTTTCGAGTACCGCGGTGGCGACATCTGGTTCCACTTCAACTTCGGCTGGAGTGGCAACGGCGACGGCTACTACACCACCGAGGACATCTGCCCCAACGTGAGCCCTACGGGCCAGGTGGGGTCCGTCTACCACTTCAACCAGAGCAACCAGGCCCTCCTGGGCGCCGTGCCCGAGGACGGCATCTATGTCAGCGACACGCTGGTGACCTATGTGCGCAGTGGCGGCGAGGGCCGCGTGCTCTTCGCCGACAGCTACTACAGCGACGCCCCGTGGAGCGCCAGCTGCGACCAGCCGTGGCTGCACGTGGACACCGCCGGAGCGGGCCGCGCCGGATGGGTGACCCTCACGGCCGACGAGAACACCTCGGGCAGCGAGCGCCGCGCCACCGTCACCTTCATCCAGGAGGGCCGCACGGTGACCCTGACGGCCGTGCAGACCTTCTACAGCGAGGAGGACTACTGCCCGGTGCATGTGGTGATGAAGAGCACGGGCAATGCCGGATGGCAGGGCGGAGCGTACCTGAGCTTCGAGAGTGCGTCGGGATTCGTCTTCGGCACCACGACGCTCTCTTCCGGCTACGAGGCCACGGAGACCGTCCAGGTGGCTCCCGACGAGCTCAAGGTGGTGTTCCATTCCGGCGGCAGCACCGACCGCTACATCGACTACTTTGTCTACAACCAGTACGACGAGGAGCTGGTCAGCGTGGAGTACGCCTATCGCAACGGCGGCACGCACACCGTCAGCTGGCCATGCGCCCATGTGGGCATCGACCGCCCCGAAGACGGCGCGGAGGAGACTCCCCTGCGTGTGGAACTCTACGACCTCGGCGGCCGTTTGCTCTCGGCGTGCCAGGGTGGCCGCCCCACGGTGGAGACGCTGCCGGCAGGCGTCTATGTGCTGCGCACGCTCACCTCCCGTGGCGTAAGCACGGAAAAGATAGTGAAACAATAAAAAGTGAAAAACAGAGTTATTAATCAATAAAACAGATACAAGATGAAGAAAATAGCAATCCTCCTTTTCGCCGCCGTGGCACTCTGCCTCGGAAGCTGCAGCAAGGACAAAGACGACAACAACAGCAACAACTCCGGCCAGCAGGATCCCGCCGCCGTGGACATGGTGAACACCACCTGGCAGGGCTCGTGCACCGACTACGTGACGCATCCCCAGGCAGGCCAGCTGCCGGCGGTGATGACGATGACCATGGACTTCAACGAGAACAACCAGGGCGAGATGATGATGGCCCTGAGCGTGGGCGGCCAGGAGCAGGCTCCGCAGACCTTCGCCTTCACCTACCAGTTCGACGGCCTGGAGGGCAGCGTCACCTTCGAGGAGGGTACGGACCACATCACCGTGGACCCCTACAACATGACCTACACCATGGAGGTGGGATTCCCGGTGGGCTTCTCGCGCGAGGAACCCCAGCAGGTGGGTGGCACCGTTGTGTTCCACAAGATTCACTAAACACTCCCGGAGGGCCAGCCGTCCGGCAAAGGGATGACCGAAAGGGAACAGAAATTCCACCAGCTCGTTGAACGCCAGCGCGACCTCATCTGGCACGTGTGCAGCGACTACAACCTCAGCGCCGCCTGGGAGACCCAGGATGCTTTCCAAGAGGTGCTCTGCGCCCTCTGGCGCGACATGGATGCCTTCCGCGGTGACAGCAGCGAGCGTACATGGGTCTACCGCCTGGCCACCAACACCCTCCTCGCCATCAAGCGCAAGATGAGCAACCAGCCTCAGGCCGATGCCGAGCCCTACCGCCCCGACGAGGCCGCTCCCGACACCGAGGACCACGACCACCTGATGCAGCTCGTGGGACAGCTGGGACCCCGCGACGAGCAGCTGGTGATGGCCTACCTCCATGGCTTCAGCCAGGAAGAGATGGCACGGATATGCGGATGCTCCATACCCACAGTGGCGCGGAGGCTGGCAAAGGCCCGCGAGTGGCTCCGCGAGAACTACGAATACTGAGAAAGATAGAGAACCAAGAATTGAAAAAAGATATGAATAGCAACAAGAAAACCTTCGACGAACTCTGGAACCGTCCCGCGACCGTTGGCCTCGGGGTGCGGTGCCCGCTGGACGACAGGCAGCTGGAGCAGATGGTGGCCAAGGCCGTTGCCGCGGCCCCCATGGCCGGCGCCGCAACGGCCAGGCGTTCGCTGTCGTCGCGGCTGGCCCTGCCGCTGGGCATTGCGGCCAGCGTAGCCCTGCTGCTCATCCCCCTGACGCGTAAGAGCTATGCCGCCACACTCCCCACGGTGCCCTACGGCAACCAGGAGGTGCGTTTTGTGTGTAACCACGAGTGTGCCCCCGAAGGGGTCATCGACTCGTTCAACAGTTATGTGGACCAGCTATGAACCGTACTTTGTACATAGTGCTTGCCTCGGTGGCCTTGGCGCTCTCCCTTGTCTCGTGCTCGGCGAAGGTTGACGACTTGACCTCGTCGGTGATGGACATGTACCAGCACTATGCCGACCGCTCGGAGAACCTCACGGTGGCCGTTATCGGCGACTACGAGCGTGGCGACCGCACCTACAATGCCGTCATGTTCCGCGCCGAGGACGACGAGCAGTGGGAGTGGCTCAAGGAGGAGTTCGGCGTGGTGGCTCCGGAGGACATCCTGGACGCGAGCGACACGCTGGCCGGCAAGCCCCACGGTGTCATCATCAGCCCCGCCACCATCCCATTCGAGGTGAAGATGGGCGGACAGAAGGCCGTGAGGAGATACGTCGACAGCGTCTCGCAGGTGCTGATGCACGATGTGCTTGGCGACAGTGCGCGGCTGGCGGCCGACCCGATGGTGGTGTTCGGCGCCGACCGGATGGGCGATTCGGCCCTCTCCCGCAAGATGGCCCGCCAGCGGGCGATAGACCGCTTCTCGCGGATGCATGGCGATGCAGGCTACATCCTCCGCGCCGACATGCCCCACCGTACCCTCTGGCTCTTCTTCTACGCCGGCGACGAGGAGCACGCGCAGCTGGTCCGTTCGCTCAATCCGCCGAAACCGAAACAGAAAGAAAACATTTAAAAACATTTATTAATTAACCATCTAAAAACATTTCAGACAAATGAAAAATGTAATCAAATCCCTGTGCATGGTGCTTTGCTTCAGCGCGATGTTCGTTGCCTGCTCGGACGATAGCTCTGACGGCAAGTACACCATCACCGTCAAATCGAACGACGAGGCTATGGGCAAAGCCTATGGCAGCGGCGAGTATGCCGAAGGTACCGAGGTCCGTATCTATGGTACCCCCGAGACCGGTTACCAGTTCTCCCGTTGGGACGACGGCAGCACCGTGAATCCCCGCATGGTTACCGTGACCGGCAACAAGGTCTACACGGCTATCTTCACCGCCGTTGGTGGTGGCGACAACCCCGGCGGTGGTGACTATCCCGGCGGTGGTGACTATCCCGGTGGCGGCGATACCCCCGGCGATTTCTCTGCAATCTTTACCGTTGACGGAACTACCTATTCCGGAATAGCTCTCATCAGCTATGGTGGTGACGGTGGCAACCTCTTTGACCTGGAGATCCTCACTGGAGAAGGTGGCGAGGAGGATGCTATCTTTGTTGCCTGGATCCTTCCTCAGACCGGAACGCAGAATGCCGACCAGGGAGCCAACTGCGGCTTCGCTGCCACTGCCAACGACTTTATGGAGGTGAGCCACAATGGACAGACCTGGGATTCGCCCCACTATCAGTCCAATGGCAACTGCCAGTATAGCATCAATGTCACTGCTTTCGACATGACTTCCCAGTCGGTCACTCTCACCGCCAGCGGCCAGATGCTCGATATCTTCCGCGCCGAGGCTGGCGAAGGTCTGCACTTCATCGACTTCAGCTGCAGCATCGACGGCTACTGGCAGTATCCCTCTGCCCCCCAACAATGAGAAACCTGTGTTGTTGAGATGCGGCACGCCGCTTCTTCATGACAAAATAGCGTTTATTTTTGGTTAATGGAGGCCGGTCTCGCTTCGGGCGAGGCCGGCTGTTTTATTGGGGTGGGCGGGATGGGGGAGGGCAGGGGGATACAAAAAAAAAAGAACCACCCGTGAGGATGGTTCCTTTTTTCTGATTGTCGGTCTGTGAGCTTAGCCTTCCACAATGGCGCCGGTGGGGCAAGCGCCAGCGCAGGTACCGCAGGAGACGCAAGCGTTCTCGTCGATTTTGTAGATGTCGCCTTCGCTGATAGCTCCAACGGGGCACTCGTCGATGCAGGTGCCGCAAGCAACGCAGATGTCAGTGATTCTGTAAGCCATTTTGTTTTCTTTTTTAGGATTAATAAATGATCATTTTTTTTGCTTTAAAGCGGGTGCAAAATTACACACTTTTTTTGATATGGCCAAATTTTATCACCATTTTTGGTGAGGGTTATTCTGGTCAATACTGTAAATCAGAATATTAGACTTATCAAAACCCATAGCCAGTGGGCTGCAATGCCGGCGCAAAGGCCGCCGATGGTGTGGGCTCCGATGGCTTTTCCGATGAGTTTGCGGTAGCCCAGGGAGTCGAGCATGGCGGTGTGGGTGCTGAGGTAGCCGCTCCAGCACATGCCCATGGCCGTGAAGACGGCGATGGCGTTGTTGTTGATGATGCCGGTGGCGTCGAAGGTGGGCACCAAGCCCAGGGCGGCACCCACGGCGCCGAGGGCCGTGATGGGGAAGCCCACCAAGGCGCCGCTCTCGAAGCCGAAGAGCCAGTAGAAGATGAAGTTCACCTTGTCGGCCAGCCACGTGATGACGGGGACGCCCTCGTAGGCCTTGCCCAGGTACTCGCCGTTCTCGCCCGCGGGGCCGAAGGTGAGCATCATGACAATGGTGGAGATGCAGAGGACGCCGGGGATGATGGCTACGCCGATGCCGACGCCGCTCTTGCCGCCGTCGAGCATGGCGTTGAGGAAGCGCTGGAAGATGGAGCCCTCGCTCTTGTAGGAGATGTTCTGTTCGGAGCCCTCGGCCTCGGTGACGGGGCTGTCCATCTCGGGGTAGCTCTTCAGCGTGAAGCGCTGCATGAGGCGCGTGCTGATGATGCTGCCGATGATGGCGCCCAGCAGGCCCACCAGGGCGCCGCTGCCATAGCCCTTGCCGGTCATGAAGGCAATGACCACCAGGCCCATGCCGAAGGCGGTGCCGAAGTTGGTGAGCGACACCAGCTGGTATTTCTTGAAGTAGCGGGCGAAGTTGTTGTCCTTGGCCAGGGAGATGATGGCGGGGTTGTCGCTGAGGAAGGTCATGACGGCACCCAGGGCGGCGACGCCGGGGAGGTTGTAGAGGGGTTTCATCAGCGGCCGCAGGATGTTCTCCATCAGACGCACCACGCCGAACTCCGTCAGCAGCTTGGAGATGGCGCCCATGAGCACGCAGATGGCCATGATGTAGAACACCGTCTCCAGCAGGAGCTGGTAGGCCGTCTGCATGAAGGTGTTGAGCATGTGCGGCAGGGTCATCTTGTAGGCCAGGAAGCCGAAGAAGGCGAAGAAGCAGACGAGGAAGATGAGGGCCTCGAGGCTGCGGCTGGTGGTGAACTTCAGCCGGCGGGGCTTGTGGTTGCGTTTCTCATGGGTCTCGTGGTGGCGGAATACCTGGAACGGGTCGACCACCGAGAGCAGCGAACTCAGCAGGTTGTGTTTTTCTTCCATGGGGGCTTATTTCTTAAAGAGTTTGCGGATGTCCATTGTCCAGGTGGCGCCGAGGTTGACGTTGAGGGAGTGCTCGGTGACGTCCTGGTCGAGGGTGTTGGTGTAGCTGTCGGTCATCTCGGCCAGGTAGCCGTGGAGACGCACGCTCTGCAGGCCTTTCGGGTGGTACTCGAAGCCGGCGCCGTAGCGGCCGTAGCTGTGGCCGGCGTGGGGCATCAGGAAGTCCATGCTCACGGCAGCGTTGTCGAGGTCCACTTCCGACTTGTTCTGCTCGTAGCTGCCCTTGATGAAGAGGGTCCACGAGTCGTTGACGTGGTAGTTCCAGCGGCTGACGACGCCGAAGTTCTTGCCCCAGTCGTCGGTGGCGAGGGCGTGGTGCATGAGGTCCACATAGAAGTCCAGGGTGCCGTCGGTGGAGGTGTATTTGGTACCCAGGGAGATGAAGTTCATGAACTTGCCGCGTTCGCGCTCCATCATGCTGATGCCCCAGAGGGTGCTGACGTGCTCGCCGAGGGCTCCGGCCCAGTAGAGGTTGTAGGCGAAGAGGCCGGCGTCCCAGGTGAAGCCGTAGAAGTTGACGAAGGGCGACTGGGAGACCTGGAGCATGAGGGTCTGGCGGCCGTCGTCGGTGATGTAGGCGCCGCTGGCGGCCAGCTGGAAGCAGTAGAAGTTGTCCCACATGTTGGTCTCGTAGTACACGTCGATGGGGGGAGCGTCGTATTCGAATCCGCCCACGGCCATGGCGTCCTTACCGAAGCGCAGCTGCCAGTTCTGTGTGGGACGGTAGTTGAGGTAGAGGAAGTCGGTGTTGTCGAAGAAGTTCACCGTGCCGGCTTCGGCCTTGATGCGCTGGCGGAAATAGTAGCTGAAGTTTTCGCCGAGGTTGCCGCCGAGGTGGAGGTTGAAGTATTTTCCGTGGATACCGTAGAGGTGACCCGGGTCGCCGAAGGCGTCGCCGTCGATGGTGGTGGTGCGGTTGGTGTACTCCGCGTCGGCGCGGGCTTCGATTTTGAACTTGTTGAATACCTCGTCCCACGCCACCTGGGCGCTCGTCTGCGAGGAAATGGACAGCATGGTGACTGTCGCGGCAATGGTTAGTATTTTTGTTTTCAATGCTTTAAGATTTTATTTCCGTTCTTTTTAACTCTGCAAATGTACGAATAAAATTCGAATATCCCATCGCCGGTGCAATTTTATTCTTTATTTATATAGTATACTATTGGATTTCTTTTTGTTACCGCCAGTATCGGATTGTGGTGGGCGTTGAGAGGGTGTGAAATATTTAATTATTTAAAAATCAGCGAGATATTTAAAAATGGTCGTTTTTGTTATCGTAGATGTGTCGATTTTTGCAAAAATGCGGCCCGTTTTGGGGCGTTTTGCATGCCGAAAAGCCAGAAACATCCGTAGGTTTTAAATTTTTTTTTTCGTTTGCAAATTGCTGATTAACTACCGTTTCGAAAATATTTTCAAAAAAAAATCAAAAAAATATTTGGTGGGTTTTGAAAAAGGTTGTATCTTTGCACCCGTTTTCGACCGAACGAGGTCACTGAAACGAAAGAACTTTGAAACGGATGAGAAGATAGAGATAGCGTGTGTCGGACACCTTCCTGTGGGGAGGTGTGAGACACGAGACGAGTCAAAAAGGTAAAAACTTGAAACAAGCAATTCTTACAATGAAGAGTTTGATCCTGGCTCAGGATGAACGCTAGCGGCAGGCTTAACACATGCAAGTCGAGGGGCAGCGGGGTGTAGCAATACACTGCCGGCGACCGGCGCACGGGTGCGTAACGCGTATGCAACCTGCCTCGTACAGGGGGATAACGGAGAGAAATTTCCACTAATATCCCATGGTGTTGCGGGACCGCATGGT